>JAYRLC010000011.1:0-105829 GCA_041905405.1 Ramlibacter sp.
TCGAACCGATCCAGGCCTGCCGCCGCTGCGGCCGCCCGGGCGTAGACGTAGCAGTCCAAGGCTTCATTGCGTTCGCGCATCTTTTGCCACTCGCGGTGGGCAAAGCCGTTGCGGTCGCGCCGAGTGATCAACTGCTCGGCGCACAGCTGCTGCAGGTACTCCGCGTCGACCTTGGGCAGGTGCACAAAGCCAGCCGGGTAGATCGGCGTCATGCCGTCTTCGTCCACTTCGGCGCTTTTGCGCAAGTTGTTGTAGAACTCCAGCTTCGCGATGCCGCCCGCCACCGGGAACACCTTGATGCCCCGGCGCAGCTTCTTGCCGCTGGCCGTGGCGTCCACAGCAGTGGGCGTGCCAATTAGCGCCGCGCCACCAGCAATGCCCTTGATCGGCATCAGCCGCGTATCGCGCACGCTGCGTACGAAGGCGTAAGCCTCCTGGGTGGCGTAGCCGGTGTCGAGGGCCAGGCGCGCCAGGCTCAGTTGGCAACCACTGCTGTGCGTCCAAGTCTCACCCATGAGCTTGGCCAGGGCTGACCAGACCTCGGTACGAGCCGTGTCGCCCATCAGGATCCGGTGCTCCACCAGCCACGCGGCCTTGCCACGCCCGAAGGCCCAGACCGAGACTTCGATGCGGTCCTTCTGTACGTCGGCACCGGCAGTCAGCAGCAAGCCACCCGCAGGCACGGTGCCGATGCGGTAGTCCTCGCGACGTTCCAGCAATCGTTGCCAGTCGGGCGCTTCGCCCTCTTCAACCCAGGTCTCACCCAGTTCGGTGTTCTTGAAGGTCTTGATGGCCGAGGCTGAGCGGGAATCGGACATGGCGGCCGACTCCCAAGCCCGAGCGATCTCGATCCAGCTGCGCCAGCCCACCGGGCTGTAGAGGCTGGAGAGATGAAATCCAGCGGTGCGTCCAGCTTGTTCTGGTGCGCAGGCCTGCCACTGGCCGTTGTCCAGCATCCAGGTCTTGTGATGCTCGGCAATCGGCTGGCTGCAGGACTCGCAGATGTAGGCCGCCGTCTCCGGCTGGCCCCTTTCCCAGCGCAGTTGTTCAAACCGCAGCCACTGGCGATGATCGCAGTGTGGGCACGGCACGAAGTACCGTCGCTGGTCGGATGCATCGAACTCGCGCTCCACTGCACTGGCGCCGGCGATAGTGGGCGTCGAGACGATCAGGATCTTGCGTCGGGCAAAGGTTCGGGTACGCGCCTCCGCCAGCGAGATCGCATCGCCTTCGCCTTCCACATCCAGCGGGTAACCATCGACCTCGTCCAGAAACAGGTAGCGCACCGGCATGCTTCGCAATCCCACTGCGCTGTTTGCTCCGGTCATCACCAGCACCCCGCCGTGAAACTCTTTGGCGAGGATGGTGTTGCCCGAATCGCGGCTGCGCGCGGGCGCGATGCGCTCCTGGATGGCGGGGCTTTCTTCGATCAGTGCGTCGATGCGCTGCTTGGAAGCCCGCTTGGCCATCTCCACCGTGGGCCAGACTGCCATCATCGGGCCCGGAGCGTGGTGGATCACATAGCCCACCCAGTTCAGGCCCAGTTCGGTGCCGCCCACCTGCGCACCCTTCATGAACACCACTCGCTCGATCGGCGACATAGGCGACAGGCAGTCCATGATCTCTCGCAGGTAGGGCGTGCGGCTGGTGCGCCACCGACCTGGTTCGGAGGCGGCCTTGCTGGAGAGCACGCGGTGCTTGTCAGCCCACTCAGACACCGTGAGCAGCGGATCAGGGGTCAGGCCTTCGCGCCAGGCGCGCTCAATGGCGTCCCACCCTTCGTAATACAGCTCGTCCATGCTCAATCCACCTTGGCCTGCAAGTCGCCCAGGTCCTGCAGTTGCTGGCGCACGGCGGCATCCAGCGCCACATGCAAGACATGGGCATCAACGCCCAGCCCTGCGGCCATCTGCGACGAGATGCGCGCCGGCCAGTTGAGCCAGGCATCCCGCTCGGAACGGGCCAGCTTGAACACATGGGCCACGGCCTGCGAGCGATCGACCAATTCGCCCTTCAAGCGGGCCAGGCGCACCTTGTTCGTTTGCGCCTTGACCACCTCATTGACGGTGCGGGCCTGGAGCAGTGAAGTACCACCACTCGAGAGGGCCGGGGTGGGTGGCTCTGCCGTTTCCCGTGGTGGCCGTGCGGAAGCTTGCGGCGTCTCGCGGGCAGGCGCGGAGACCTGCGGGGCCGGTTTGTCACTGGTGACATCTGCTACCGATCGCCGAGTCGGTGTGGTGTTGGCCGCCCACTGGGCGTCGGCCAACGCCAGATCGATGGTGCCGTCCGGCAGCTGGCTAATCCGCCCGGTATCGATGGCTTTCTTGACGGCCACGTGCGACACGCCGCGATGGCGCGCGTAGGCGCGAATGGACAGTCCCATGGTGTTGATCTACTCAGTGCAAGTGGGTGGCCTCCTGGAGGTATGGGTCAGGCAAAGGCGAGTGAATCACCCGGGATAAGAAAGAACTTGGCTTCTGGGGCGCACAGCGCGTGAATGCGGATGTCGATTGACAAGCAACCCACCAAGGAGCCCCACATGACCAAACCCAAGCAACCCAACGCACTCTCCCCCTACGAGATCGAGCTCTTGCTCGATTCGATCGCCCTGGACCACCTGTTCATCGAAACCCTGCAAACCCGCCACCGCGACAGCCTGGACTTCCACGACGTGAGCGTCTGGGGTGTCAAGAGCGCCTTGCAAGCCGCGTTTGATGCTGGGCTGCGTGCTGCAGGTGGCGCGCCAAAGCAGACCGTGCACCGCGTGCGCAAAGTCACCGCAGCACATCAAACCAGCGGCAACGGCAGCACCGCAGCCCTGCAAGCGTGAGGGCGCCATGACCAACGCACTCAACCCCAACCAGCAGGCCATCCTGGAACACGCAGTGCAACACAGCGGCGGCAAGATCGCCTGGTTCCCCGAACACATCAAGGGCGGCGCCCGTGCCAAGGTGCTCGAAGGTTTGTTCAAACGTGCCCTGATCACGCCCGATGGCGATGACTGGGTGGTGGCCGCCGAGGGCTACGACGCCCTGGGCCTGCCCCGACCAGGCGCCTTGCCGCCGACCATCACACTGGATGATCCGGAACTCGAGGCCGAAGTCGCCAGTGCCGAGGCCAGTTGGCAGCAGACCGCCAAGGACAAGCCGGTTCGTACACGGGCCGACAGCAAGCAGGCTTTGGTCATTGGCCTGTTGCAGCGCCTCGAGGGCGCCACGATCGCGCAGATCATGGAGGCCACGGGCTGGCAGCAGCACACCGTGCGCGGCACCCTGGCCGGTACGCTCAAGAAGCGCCTGGGACTGACCATCACATCAGCCAAGGAGGCCGGTGGTCAGCGGGTTTACCGCATCGAGACCATGACCACCATCACCGATACCGATTCGGAGGCCGCATGAACGCTCGCCCCAACCTTGCTCGGATCGATGAGCTGGGGCAGCGCCTGGCCGATCAGGCGTTTCGCACCCTGATCAGCCTGTGCCCTGAAATCCGCAGCGCCAGCCCGGCGCGCCAAGAGGCGGTGTGTGCCGCGATGCGGGCCAAGGTGGCACCTGCCATCGACAGCCTGCTCGAAGACGCGCGGCTCGCGCCCTGTTTGGCCGAAGCGGCGTTTCACAACGCTGTGCTGACCCTGGCACTGGCCGGCGTCGAAGCCTTGCAGGCCAAGGCCGTGAGCCCCAAGTACCGATCCACCAGCCCAACCACCACACCAACCAGAAAGGCCCGTCATGCCCAGCATGTCCATCACCATTGAACGCACCCCGCTGACCCTCATGTGGGAGGGCCAGGAGATTCAGGTCGAGCAGCTCGGCATCCGGTTGCCCTTTGCGCGCAAGCCCGAGAACCTCAAGGACATGAGCGCCAGCGGCGACTACATCGTCTACGTCACCGAGACCCGGATCATGACGCCCGAGGAGTTCGATGGCTTTGCTGCCAACCTGCTCGTTTCGCGCGACTGGCTGGCGGGCAAGGGGGGCTATGTCGGCCAGGCACGTTTGTGCGTGGAAGTCCACGCCCCCGGTCGCCCGTACCTGTATGTCGATCCGTCTGGCGGCGACTACGCCCGCTACGCGGCCCGCCTGGGCTAGTGGCTGTGACGCTACGCTGTTCATCTTCTTCCATCAAAGCCTTGGCTTTGCATAGCAGCAGCGCGTCAATGGAGTCATGGCCAACACAGATACGGAGCCGATGATGAACACCACCAAGATACCAGCAACGAACAACCCCGATTGGGGATTTTTTGGCAGTCTGCGCGACCAAGCCGAGGTGGCCTGGCCCATCGCCATGACGGCGATTTCAGACGCCACCCACCAGCCACTCGAATCCGTGCGTGCCTTTCTCGACAGTCGCCACGGCCGCCACTTTGCCGACGACGTGCACAACGGGCTGTACGCCGGCGCCAACCTCAAGGACGCCATCGAGCAGGCCATCCAACGCTGGATGGGCTGGACCATTGGCCGCCAGACCAGCAAGCAGCACGGTATCCCCAAAGGTCTGCCTTACCTGACCGGCTTTGTGATTCACTGCGAGATCGTCGAGGAGTCCATGGCCGACTGACAGGATCCGCTCAATGAACGCCACGGCCAGACACCAACTCACGAACCGTTCTGTCTGGGGATCCAGCGCCCTTGCTCAGTGGCCCGCAAGGCACGGCAGCCAATTTCAGTGACAACGCCAGAGGATCGACGAGACCGCCACGATCTCGGAAAGCCTCGGCGAGGAACGCAAATTCATTCATCATGCCTACCACACTGCGGTTTGATGTCTTGGCATAAACCACCTCGTTCATGCCCCCGATTTCTGTATCGATGAATTCAGCGGGCAATTCCAGTGCCTGCAATATCTCTTTCAACGCTCCCGGAAATCGCTGGGCTAATCTGGCCGATGGCGCCAGGGACAACACCACAGGCAACAGCGTCCGCTCATTCACCAAGAGCGAAATCTGTGGCTTCCAGAACAGGGCTGTGGCGTACCAGTTGCCCAGAAGTGTCGATGCAGGCACGGGCGTACCGACCGGATGACCCATCCGATCGAGCAGTTTTTGGGTGCAGTGAAGCGTGAACATGGCAACGATCAGGTTGGTCCATCCATCGGCATCAACTCGTAGCTCGTGCTGCGACCACTGGCCTCTGACTTTTTCAACACTCCACGTTCCACCAAGTCGGTTATGTCGCGCAACGCGGTGTCCTGCGAGCACTTGCCAATTGCCGCCCACTTGCTGCTGGTCAACTTGCCATCGAAGCCATCGAGCAACTTGTTGAGCAGCTTGATCTGCCGATCGTTCATCGGAACGCCCGCCCAGTGTTGCCAAAAACGCGCCTTGACCAACACCTGCGCCAGCGTTTGCTCGGCCCCTTGAACGGCCCGAAGCAAGCAGGCTAAAAACCACGCCAGCCAATCGGTGACATCCAGGCTCCCCTTCTGGGTGGCTTCGAGGCGGTCGTAATAGTCGTTACGCTCGCGCTGTATCTGGGCCGACAGGCTGTAGTAGCGCTGTGCCGATTGCTCGGCGCGTGCCAGCGCCATGTCGCCCACCGCCCGTGCGATACGGCCATTGCCGTCTTCAAACGGATGGATGGTGACAAACCACAGGTGCGCCAGCCCGGCTTTGACCACTGGGTCGTCATGCTGATCCACGTTGAACCAGTTCAGGAAGTCCAACATTTCAGCGTCCAGCAAGTGCGCCGGCGGTGCTTCGTAGTGGACCTTTTGCCGATGGATGGGACCAGAGACCACCTGCATAGGACCTTGCGCGTCGTCGCGCCACTGGCCAATGCGTATCTTGGTCAGGCTGCTGTAGCCTGTAGGAAAAAGCGCGGCGTGCCAGCCGAACAAGCGGTCAGCCGTTAGCGGCTCATGATGACGTTGCGTGGCATCGAGAACCATATCCACCACGCCGTCCACCTGACGGTCTGTCGGTGCCAGGGCTCCGATGTCGACGCCTAATCTGCGGGCAATCGATGAGCGAACCGAATCGGGGTTGAGCTTCTCGCCTTCGATCTCGCTGGTCTTGAGCACATCATCGGTCAAAACGCGCAGCGTGGCCTGGCCTCGCAAATCCAAACCCAGATCGTGCATGCGCCCCAATAGATGACCCTGTGCACGATGCACTTGGGCCAGCAATGGTGCTAACCGTTTGCGGTCATACGACCAGTGCGGCCAGTCGTTGAGTTGCCAGACATACCGTTTATCTTCGCTTTTCATGCGGAGATTATGGGCGACCTTCGACGCAAGGTCAAGACAATCACCGCATTTATTGCGTATCTAATATAGCGAATTCTCCGCACGTCCGTCTGAAGGTAGGGCAGACTGACGCACCCGCAGGGCTTCAAAGCCCCGGCGCAGAGCGTAGCTGCGCACGATCGAGACGGCCGTGAAGATCAAGCCAATCAGCAGGTTTTCTGTGACAGTGACCGTCAGACTGAACAGGGGGAACACCGCCATCTGCGTGATCACCGCCACCCCATAGCCCACCAGCACATTGGCGAGCGACTCCACCAGCGACATCAGGCGCGACTGCTTCATGCGGCCACCTCCGCGTCATCCCCGGCAACATCGACAACACCAGCCAGGTCATTGAACTTGACCGCATCGGCTTCCCGGTAGGCTTCCTGGCCACTCCAGTCCTGCCAACGGCGCACGATCACGTCCACGTACTTCGGATCGAGTTCGATCAGCCAGCCGATGCGGCCGGATTTTTCTGCTGCGATGAGCGTGGTGCCAGAACCACCGAAGGGATCCAGAACGATGTCACCGGGTCGACTGGAATTGCGGATGGCCCGTTCGACCAGCTCCACCGGTTTCATGGTCGGGTGCAGATCGTTCTTCTGTGGCTTCTTGATGTTCCACACGTCGCCCTGGTCACGGTCACCGCACCAATGGCGATTTTGCCCCTCGGGCCATCCGTAGAGGATGGGCTCGTACTGGCGCTGGTAGTCGGCACGGCCCAACGTGAACGTGTTCTTGGCCCAGATGATGAAGGTGGACCACTTGCCACCGGCAGCGCGGAATGCAGACTGCAGCGTGTCGAGTTCGCTGGACGACATGGCCACATAGACGGCTCCGCTACAGCGCTCCAGCATCGGGGTCAAGGCTGCCAGCAAGAAATCGTAGAAACCATCGCCCAGGTTGTCGTTCAGGATCGGGCGGTCCTTGCCGCGCATCTTGTCCTTGGCGCTGTTGGCGTAGTCCACGTTATAGGGCGGATCTGTCACGATCATGTCTGCCTTGGCATCGGCCATCAGCAGCTCGTAGCTCTTGGGGTCGGTGGCATCCCCACACACCAGCCGGTGATTGCCCAGCTCCCAGACATCGCCGGGACGGGAGATCGGAGTGGCCGACACTTCGGGCACCGCATCATCGTCCGTCTGCCCATCCACCGTGGTCTCTTCGCCGGCCATGATCTCGGCCAGGGCATCGGCATCAAAGCCGGTGATGTCCATGTTGAAACCATCCTCCTGCAGTGACTGCAGTTCGATGCGCAGCATGGCGTCGTCCCAGCCAGCGTTTTCGGCAATGCGGTTGTCCGCGATGATGAGGGCACGGCGTTGGGTAGGCGTCAGATGATCGAGCACGACCACGGGCACGGTGTCCAGTCCCAGCTTTTGCGCGGCGGCCAGGCGACCGTGACCGGCGACTATCACGCCATCGGACCCAGCCAGGATCGGATTGGTGAAGCCGAACTCGACGATGGAAGCCGCAATCTGTCCCACCTGCTCTTCGGAGTGGGTGCGCGCATTACGGGCGTAGGGCACCAGTTTCTCGGTGGGCCAGCGCTCGATGTCGGTGGAAAGCCAAGGTTCAGACATGGATGGATTCGCTTTGTCGCTGTTGGGCGATGGCCTCAAAGGTCTCGCCTGTGGAGGCCAGGGTGACTGGCACGCCCGGGAAGTTCTGTTGGAATCGGATCAGGGCCACGTCGACATACTCCGGAGCGATCTCCACGGCACGGCCAATGCGACCGGTGCGCTGCGCGGCCATCAGCGTGGTACCGCTGCCGCCAAAGGGCTCGTAGACGATCTCGCCTTCATCGGTGTAGGCCTCGATCACCTCCACCGGCAGCGTCACCGGAAAGACTGCTGGGTGGTCGATGTCCTTGCCGATCTTTCCCTTGTGACGCATGACCCGGATGACCGAATCAGGGATGCGGTGGTCCTGCGTGGGCTGACCCGCAGCGGTCCAGCCATTGACCTGGCCATCCTTGCCACGCATGGCAGTTGAGGATCCGTCGGCACGCAGATGAGTCTCCTGGCCAGCGAACTTGCAGGGCACGGTCTTGTTGGGTTTGCGCGTCTGCCGGTTGAAGTGGAAGATGAATTCGAAGCTGGGCGCCAGGCGTCCTTGCCAGTCTCCCGGCATGCCCGGTCCCTGATCCCAGACGTACCAGGCAAAGCGCCGCCATCCTTGGGTGCGCATCCAATCGAGCCACTGGTCCCAATACGGTATGAACTCGTTGTCACGGTGGATCAGACCAAGGTTGACCAGCACCTGGCCGTCGGCGGCCATGGGCACTTGCGCAAACACGCCGCGCATCAGGCCATCCCAGTCGGAAATGCCGCCGGAGGTGTAGTCGCGCTGGTTGCCGTAGGGCGGTGAGGTGAAGCACAGGCTCGCTTGTTCGTCCTGCATCAGAGTAGCGACCACGGCTGGATCACTGGCATCACCACAGATCAGGCGGTGCGGGCCCAGTTGCCAGACATCGCCATGGCGGGAGATCGGCTGCTTGGGTGGCTCGGGGACCTCATCATCCTCATCGCTAGCCGGTTCTTCATTGGTATCCGAACCATCTGCCTCTCCGATGTCGGCCAACATCTGGGCCAATTCGTCATCGTCGAATCCGGTGAGCAGCAGGTCGTAGCCGGCTTCGGACAGCTCCGCCAGTTCCAGCGCCAGCAACTCGTCATCCCATCCCGCATCCAGGGCCAGACGGTTGTCGGCGATCACGTAAGCGCGCTTTTGCGCACTGGTCAGGTGCCCCAGTTCAATGACAGGGACCTCGCCCAGTTCCAGCTTGCGCGCAGCCGCCAGGCGTCCGTGGCCGGCGATGATCCCGTTGTCGCCATCGACCAGGATCGGTTGCGTCCAGCCAAACTCCACGATGCTGGCTGCGATCTTGGCAATCTGCGACGGGGAATGCGTGCGCGGATTGCGCGCGTACGGCAGCAGCGCATCGATCGGGCGGTATTCGATCTGCAGGTTTGGCGTCATGGAATTGAAAAACCCGCCGAGCGTTGCCGCCGGGCGGGTGAGAAATTTTGAAGGGGTGGTAACTGTCGGGGGCGGTGGTAACCACAGGCCGGTAACCTCGCCGGGTGGTAACCTCATTTCAGGGGCAGACGCTATCGAAATCTCGCGCTGTTGCCCCCCGCATACCCTCATGGGCAGGAAGGACCCATCAGATTTCCGCAGGGCTCCTCAACAGCCCTCTACGCATCAGTCATCAGCGGTGCGCAGCGATCCGCATCTGTTGCCATGACCGTCGGCGATCAAACGATCTGCTCGTTGCTCACGCCGCTGTCCTGACCATAGCTAAAAATGTACCCCCGAATAGGGCAAAACGCGACAGGGGGTGTTTTGTCACTTACCCTCAGCCGCCATCACCTGCCATCACGTTTCCCCAACTTGCCCCAACTTCTATCAATGCCCCCTGTTCAGATGAAGGGTGACGAGGTGGATGGCTGCGTCGTAGCGCCGCTGCGCAGTGCGGGCCGCACATGCAAAGCGCCGACCGATCTGCTCCCACCGATACCGGTTCGAGCGCATCCAGACCAGGTGCCGCTGCTCGACATCCAGCCACTGCACCCAGCGCATGGTCTCAAGCATCCGCTCCACCGCCTGAGGGCTGGGCGGCATGGGCCGATACAGACGCTCGGGGTCGGGGTAACGCTCGGGCACCTGCATGGCCAGCGTCATCCATGGGTTGAAGTAGCCGCCCGGGCGGACCCGGGGGAGCTTATGAGCGGTCTCGGCAGCTTCCGCAAACCGGGCGGCCACCTCATCCACGGTCCATTCGGTTCGGGCGTCAGTCATGGCGCTTGCCTCCCTCGCCATAGAGGCGTTCGCCCAGCCTGCGCACGAACTGTTTCTCCACCCAGTCGAGCCGTTCATCGTGCTCGCTGACCACGAGAATGTGATCGGTGCGCCAGCCCTCGCGCTTGACAGCGTCCAGATCAGGCGTGGTGGGCTGCAGATTGCCCAGTGGGCAGCGGTAGCGGTATTGGGGCACTTTCATGTCACACCCCCCTCCGTGGCCATCTCACGAGCCAGGTACAGCAAGGCGATGGCATCCGCTTCGTTGTCGTCAGCCGGGGCATGGCCACGTCCACGGACGGATGCCACCATCTCGTCTTTGCTGGCATTGCCCTTGCCGGTAGCGTGTTTCTTGATCGTGCCGACCGGAATGCCCTGGTACGGGATCTGGTGGTGTTCGCACCAGGCCGTCAGCTGGCCCATGAATCCGCCGTAGGCGTGGGCTGCGTCAACACCAACGTGGCGACGGACTTCTTCGAAGACCACCTGGTCGATGCCATCGTTGCACTGCTTGATGTCGGCGAGCCAGCGTTTGAACCGCAGGAAGCGCATGCCGCCGCCTTCGAAGCGCTGGGGTTTGAAGGATTGGCTGCCACTGGTGATGCTGCCGTCACGGCTGGCCAGTGCCCAGCCAGTTTGGGTGCCCAGATCGAGGGCGAGGATGGTCGTTTTCATGTTGTCAGTCCTTGTTTTTTATTCGGTCTGACAGATACGACGAGCTATGTCGTAACTCTCTACACGCGCGCGTGACGCGCGGGATATAGGGGTTTCGACAAGACCCGTCCAACCTGTCAGATGGGGTGTTGTCATGGCGATCAGTTGTCCGAATACGGGGTATAAGCAGGCGTCGGTTGCACTTTGAGACCGATGCCACGAAAGCCGCGCAAGCCAATGCCGTTGCGCCACTTCTCCAGCCCTCGGTTAAGCAGCAGATCAGCAAAGCGCTTTTGCGAGCCGACGAATTCCCCAGCGGCCTCGGCCCACTGCTTCCAATCGGAGAAGAGTTCTGCCGTCAATGACTTGGCATTGGGTTCGCGAACACAACGCTCATCGAGCCAACGCCCCAGAGCGTCCTCGCCTTCGAAATACTCATCCGTGGCATCCAAGACCTGCTGCGGGGGATCGAGCCGTCCCAGCCGTTGCCACGCCAGACAGCCCTCCAGAGCCCAAGCCAGGATCCCGTCGCGTTCTGCCAGCAGCTTTTGCTGCAGGTGCTTGTCGCGTTTTTCAGGGGGCACGGTGATCGTGAACGGGATCAGGTGCAGCCGCCGCTTTATGGCTTCATCGATGTTGCGGATGGCCGGCTTGTGGTTGCCCGCCACAAAGAGCTTGAATTGCGGGAAGAACTCAAAGAAGTCCTGGCGCATGAAACGCGCCGCGATCTTGTCGCCCCCGGTCAGGCTTTTGACCTTGGACTCGGCCCAGCGCCGGCCCTGCTCGGTTTCAATGGCCGCCACGAAGCGCGCGCCGCGCAGACCCGCCATGTCGGTTGGGTGCCGGTCGGTGCGTGTCTCCATGAAGGTGTCCATGGGCGCGTTGGTCGCGTAGTCCCCCAGGATGTCGGCCAGCGTGTTGACAAATACTGACTTACCGTTGGCACCAGTGCCGTACAGGAAGAACAGCGCGTGCTCACGTGTGGAACCAGTCAGTGCATAGCCCACCATGCGCTGAAGATAATCCTGTAAGGTCTGGTCGCCACCCGTGACGTCGTTCAGAAACGATCGCCACTGCAGGCACTGGCTGCGCGGCGTGGCCGTGGTGATCTTGGTCATTCGGTCGGCACGCTCGTGTGGTCGCAGGCGACCGCTGCGCAGATCGACCACGCCACCCGGGGTGTTGAGCAGCCAGGGATCGGCGTCCCATTCCTCAGTGGTGGCGGCATGGCGGCGGTCAGCGCGTGCCAAACGCTCCACACCACCCACGGTGCTGGAGGCGGCCAACTTGGACGCGATGCGCGGGTTGCGGGTGTTGAGCGAGGCGTGCCGACATACATGACGGATCAGGTCGGTGGCAGCGAGCGTGTCTTCCGAGCGCCAGCGCTGCCCATCCCAGACCAGCCACTTGCCCCAACCGGCCACATAACGCCAGTCCTTGTGATATCGACGGGTGAAGGAAAGCGCCAACGCGTCCTCCGTCCCCCAGACCGCCTCTTCCGGCCCCGCCGCATTGGCCAGGGTGTCCGGGTCGTCGTCGACCAGATGCATTTGCATCCGCGGGCCGTGGGTGATGAAGCCACCCACATCAAAGCCTTCAGCACGCGCATCGGCGGCGTCCCAGCCTTCTGGTGCGTCTTCTGGCGGGTACAGGATGTGGCAAGTTCGAGCCCCGGCCATCAGGATGGCCTGAGAAGCGCGGTCGGCATATTCCCACCCGGGTTTGTCCTTGTCAGGCCAGATCAGCACGACCTTACCCGCCAGCGGCGACCAGTCGGTTTTCTCGATCGGGGCGTTGGCGCCATGCATGGCGGTGGTGGCGCATAGCCCCAACTCGATCAAGGCTTGTGCCGATTTCTCGCCTTCAACCAGGACCACGCTGTCCACCGCCCGCATACCGGGTTGGTTGTAAAGGGGCCGAGGCTCCGGCGGCGCCATCTTGCGGCGCTTGGCATCCCAGGGACGGAATTCCTTTTTGCCGCCAGGCGGGTCGTAGCGGTACACGACCGCGATCAATTTGCCCTCGCCATCGAGGTAGTCCCACTTGGCGGTGGCCGGCCCCAATTCGTCGACAGGGGCCTCCTGCTTGTTTCGGCGTGCCGATGTTGCTGGGCTGCGGCCGACCAGGTCAGCGCATCGCAACAGCACCGCCGCGAAGTCAGCATGGACATCGATGCCGAAGTGGCCGCCCATCAGATCGAAGATGTCGCCGCCTGAGTCATCGGCACGGTCGGTCCACAGACCGGCTTTCTCGCCCGCGAGCACAACCTCCAGGCTGTCACCCGGGCTGCCAAGAATGTCCCCGATCAGGAACTTGCCGCGCTTGACCTTGCCGGCGGGGAACAAGCTGAGCAGGACCGATTCGAGTCGTTCCAAAAGCGCAGCCCGGACTTCCTCTCTGTCAGATGATGGGTTGGTTGGCACCGGTTGTTGAACCGGCGCGTCGTCATTGAAATCCAGACCAGGTGGTCTGGGCAAAGGGTGTGGGTGTTCTTCTTGTGGGTTCATCGATTCAGGTTCCAGCAACGCTCTGCCCATGCGCAGAACTTGCATTCAAAGTGGGTGGATTCGGCAAAACTGCGTGGCAGCAGCTCGCCTGCTTCGGTGGACTGGATGACCTTGGCGGCCCGATCGGACATGCGCTGCGCCAGCACCGGATCGAAGGGCACGAGCTCGGCGTAGATTTCCATGGTGTCGGCATTGACCGCCGTGAAGAGCGCTGGGTGCTCGTGCAGGGTCAGGTAGCTCTGGTAGACCGCAATCTGGGCGGCGTAGACCGGCTTGGCCACGGCCAGCTTGTGCTTTTGCAACTCACGCCAGGACTTGGACCCCAGGCACTTGTTTTCCCAGAGCGCTGGGTAGGCGAAGCCCTCGGGGCCACCCACCAACACGCCATCAACGTGACCGCGCAGTCGCCCCTGGGCCACGCTGAAGCCAAACTGCCGACCATCGGCGTCCTCGGTTTTGAGGATGAAACCGGCCATGCGCAACCAGCGGATGACCATGGTCTCGGTCTGATGCCCACGCTCGAAGATGCGCAGCAACCGGCCGCCGAAGCCTGTGCCTGGGTCGACCGGCGCTTTCGCATACTCGAACTGCAGTTGCCGCTCGCATGACACACCCAGGCGTGAGCCGCCCAGGTATTGGCGTGGTGGCGTGGCATCGCGCTCTTCCTCCAGCGCCTGGTCGACCAAGGCTTCGATCCGGCCTGAAAGACTGGCTGATGCGTTGAAGTCCAGCATCAGGGCGTCTCCCAGGGCAAATCGCTTTCCAGATCGGCGAGGGGATCGTCGACCGTGGGCTTCATGCCACGCACCGGCGGGTACTTGGCCTCGGCGTGATGGGCCACCATGGACTCGGTGTACCGGGTGACGATGGATTCGATGACCCGCAAGGCCTCCTTTTCTGAGTACGCGCCCAGGGGCTTGTCGAATCCGATGTCACCGGCCACCTCACCAAAGGCTCGCAGGCAGGAACGCATGGCCGAGCGTTCAATGTCCGTGGCATCGATCATCTCGACCTCCTGCCCGAATTTCTTTGCATCGACCCAGCGCCCGTACATCTGATGAAAGATGTCCTGGCAGCGTCGGCTGCAAAACACCCAGTCCAGCGGATAGCGCTTGGTATCCCCAATCGGGTGGCGGTTGTCGGTGTGCCCCAGCCCGCGCGCCTGGCGCGAGCACACCCAGCATTTGCCTCGCATGCATGGCGCCTCCCTCACTGAGCCCAGGCGGGTTTGCCGGTGGGCACCACAGGGCGCGACGTTTGCGCCTGGGGCGCCTTTTGCGCGTAGGCGGGCGTGGGTTGCGCTGGTGCGCCAGAGTGGCCACCACCGCCCCTGTGACCGCCACCCGGGGCGTGCATACCGGTCAGGGGGACGTAGTCCTTGTGGTCGGGCTCAATGGCGACCTTGACCACGTTGCGGTCTTCACCCTTGCCGTCTTTTTCCACATCGACGCGGGCCAGGAACTCGATGCCATCGAGGTCAGCGAAGCTGTTGATGCGCCGTGCAGCTGCCGCCTGTGGGGAGTTGTCCTGGGGCTGCACATTGCGTGCACTGTTGAGCACGGCCCGGATGAAGCTGCGCCCCATCTGTCCCCAGGTCGGACCCTTGGGCGAGTGCAGACCGACGTTGGACCACATCTTGCGTTTGGCAAAGGGGCCGTCTGTGACGACGAACTCGCAGGCGAGGTACACAGCGCCGGTGTCAAACGATTGGGTCGCATAGCCACCGGTCCAACCTTGGGTGTGGTCGTCATGGCCACCGGGCTTGATGGTCATGCGCACGGGCACAGCGATGCCGCGCGGGATCAGATCGAAGCCGCTTTGCTGGGCTTCGGCGTCGTTGAAGTCGCTCCAGCTGGCAGCGGGTGTGGCATGGTCATAGGTATTCATGGGGTATCCTTTCAATTCGTGTTGTCTGAGGTGTTGGTCTGGCCTAAGCACTTGGCGATAAGCCGACCCAGATGGGGTTCTTCGATGGGGTCAAGCCGGCCGCTACGGTCTTTGCTGGGAAAGCCAAAGCTGTTATCGGCCCCCGTCACAAAGCCCCGGTAGGTCGAGCCGTCGTCGGCCTTGAGCACGGCCAGCGTCACCACCTCATCGAGCACTCCGGGCAGTTCCAGCGCGGTCTTGCTGCCTTCGAGCTGCAGCTGGTAGTAGCGGCGGTTGAAGTCGTCGGTCTTCTCTTCCAGGATGGCGACGTAGATGACGTGCTTGTCGCGCACGTGCTGCAGGTGCGTGAGCGCCGTGATCATTTCTTGGCCCAGCAGGCCGTAAGCACCCCGGTTGTCGGGCTTGCCGGTTTTCTCGCTGAAGGCCTGCGGCTGGGTCTTGCACCAGGCCAAGCACAGCCTGGAGAGCACTGTCAGGCTGTCAACAAAATAGGTGTCGTACTTGGCCAACTGCGCCGGGTCGCCGTAGGTGGCACAGACATGGTCGTAATGCGCCTTGGAGAAAGCCTGGTCAGCTGATGCGGTCGGCATCGGCCCAGCCAGAAACACCACGAGGTCGCGGAACTCCTGCCAGGTACGTGGCCGCACGGTGTCACCCGGCCAATCCTTGACCGAGAGATCGCCGGCTTCCAGATCCACAAACAGGGTGGTTTTTGGCGGCAGGGTTCGCAGCTGGGTGGTTTTGCCCACGCCAGGGAACCCGACCAGGCCAACCTTGGCGCTGTGGCGCTCTTTGAGCCGTTCTTCGGCAGAGATGATGGGCAACATCACTGTGCTCCCTCTGCCGCCGTGGGCTTGCGCAGCGTGAACTTCGCAGCCTTGGGCTTGATCGTGCGAGCGGCCATGAAGGGCTGACGGAACACCTCGGGCCAGGCCTTGAAGCGAGATTCGCTCACGCTGTACTTGGCCGTGATGAATTCGGTCGGATCCTGGCCGGCGGCCACCATGCGACTCCAGATGGTCTGCAGCGCTTTCTGATCCCAGGACACGTCCTTACTGATCTCGACGGCCACATCGAACTCGCCGTCGAACACATGCGTGGTGCCGGTGTCCTTGTTTTCTGCGAGGAGTTGCGCCTTGGCCTGTTCGCCGTATCGCATGTCCAGACCGGTCTGGATCATGTTGGACAGCGCCGCCAGTTCGGATTTGGCAGCTGCTTCGAAACGCTTGAGGTCGGCGACATGGGTCAGCGGCAGATCACGGATGACCGCAGCCGACAAGTCCATGAATGGCACAGGCAATGAAATGCCGCTGCGCTGGAAGGCAGCCTCGATTGCCGAGGATTCGGCAATAGGTGTGGTGGCAACGGTGTTCATGACGACACCGCCTCACTGGTACTGTTGCGAGTGCTTTTTTCTTCGAAAGCCTCGATATCCTCCAGGCGGTAACGCACCTGGCCACGCAGCTTCAGATAGACGGGGCCTTTGCCCTCACAACGCCACCGCTCAATGGTGGACAGGCTGAGTCGCCAGCGATGTGCCAGCTGACTTTGTGAAATGAGCGGAACAACAACGGAAGTGTTCACGTGAATCTCCTTGATGGTTGATGAGCCCTGGTTTCAAGCCACTTGTGAGCGGCGCTAACCAGTGCTGGCATTGCATCAATCGGGAGTCCACAAACCAGTCCGCAGAGTCCACAGAAACAGTCCACAAACCTGCAGCGTGCGAATCCGCCCCATCCCCAGAGGGCTTAGGCAGATCTTGCAGGTTGTCAGATATGGATATACACTTCTGACATCTGGAGTGATCCCATGAGCACCTTGAACGAGTCCATCCTGTCTGCCGCCGAGGCCCTGCCTGAGGGAGGCTTGCTCTCGCCCAAGGAGTTTTTGCACTTGGCCAGCCGTGCGGCTGTGGATCAGACGTTCTCCCGGTTGGCCCGCGAGGGGCATCTCCTGCGTGTGGGACGCGGCGCCTACACGCGTCCAGTCAGCGGACGGTTTGGCGTGCGCCCCCCCTCAACAGAGGCAATCATTGAAGCCATTGAATCGACCAGCGGCGAGGTGGTTGTTAGCCACGGCGCAGCCGAGGCGAATGCACTGGGCTTGACTACCCAGGTACCCACCCGCGAGGTGTTTCTGACCTCCGGGCCGACACGTAAGCTGTACCTTGGCAAGCGGCAGATCGAACTCAAGCACGGTAACCGTTGGCAGCTGGCGTTGGGCAAGCGCCCTGCTGGCCGGGTCATTCGAGCTTTGTCATGGCTGGGACCTGAACAAGCAGGCGCGGCGCTGAAATCCTTGTCCAGTCGACTATCTACCGCGGAATGGCAGGCCATGCGTGCGGCGCGCTCAACCCTGCCAGGATGGATGGCTCAAGCCGTCAGCGAAGTGACCGAACATGGCTGAGTCTTGGTTCAAACTTGGCCGGAACGACCAGAGTGAAGCCCTTGAGGTCGCTGCCAGCGAGCTGGGCAGGCCAGCTCACCTGCTGGAAAAAGACATCTGGGTTGTTTGGACCTTGGATGCCATCTATCAATCCACGCTGGGCGAGGCTCTGACCTTCAAGGGTGGCACATCGCTGTCAAAGGCTTACAAGCTGATTGAACGGTTTTCCGAGGATATCGATCTCACTTATGACATTCGCGCTCTGGTCCCCGATCTGCTGCGCGAAGGCAACCCTATCCCGTTGACGGCGAGTCAAGAAAAAAAGATCAGCACAGCCGTTCGGGCGCGATTACCACAATGGATCACTGAAACCGTTTTTCCGATATTGCACGATGCGCTGCAGAAGGCTGAAATCGACGCGCAGTTGGTCATCGGCGGCGAAGCTCAAGACAAATTGCTGTTGACCTATCCAGCTCTCAAGACAGGCACCGGTTACGCCGCTGCCAGTGTGCTGCTGGAATTTGGTGCCCGAGCGACAGGCGAACCAAATCAAATCCGGCCAGTCAGTTGTTACATGGCCGATGTGATCAACGGGGTGGTGTTCCCTATCGCCGCCCCAAGGGTGATGAAGGCCGAGCGAACCTTCTGGGAGAAGGCAACGGCTGCGCATGTGTACTGCGCGCAAGGTCGTTTGCGCGGCGAACGGTATTCCCGTCATTGGTACGACATCGCGTCATTTACAAAGTCTCCGATCCTGGCACAGGCGGCCGAAGACCGTGTGCTCGCCAATCAGGTGGCCGAACACAAATCGATGTTCTTCGCAGAGAAGGACGCCGCCGGCAACAAGGTCGACTACTTCAAAGCGACCTCAGGCGCGTTGAAGCTGACCCCAGAAGGCGCGTCCCGCAAGGCTCTGGCTAATGACTACAGTGCCATGCTGGAGGACGGGCTTTTGCCAATCGATGCCCCAGAATTCGATGTCTTGATAGAGACGTGTGCAGCCATCGAAAAACTGGTCAACCAACGCGCCTGAATCAAGTCGTCAACCAGGCCCGCTTGGAAATCCACGCAAGGTCGTTCGCAGGAATCACCAATTCGTATTCCTTGTCACCTGGGACGTACCGAATGAAAGATTCGTAGACGATTTTGTTGCGGTCGAATTGCTTGACCGGCCGGAAATTCCTGGCTGACGAGCCACAGGCATCGCGCAGTGCGCTGCCCTCCATTCGGTGGTCGAAGTCGTCCATCAGCGCCAGCAGAATGTTGACCTGCATGGCTTCCAACGGATAGGCCACGCCGTCGATGTAGGCCTTGCGCTCAGACCGGACATACCGCAGCGTCGTGCCCCGATCCGTCGCCGAATCATGCACTTGGTACACGGCGGCTGGTTCCATGACGCGGTTGGCAAAGAACTCGAAGCGGTTTTGCGACACGCGCATCAGATCGGCCAAATGCACCACCTCGTACTGCGCCAGCGGGGAACTGGCGGGAAGTGGCACCTGACTGCTGGTCAAGATGCGCGCACTGCGATCGGCGCGGTGGCCAGTCAAATGGATCAGCAGTTTTTGTGCCGTGTTGTCACGGTTGAGGTGGCGAGCAAAGTACCAGGTGACCGGCTTTCCGCGCCGCTCCTCGACCAGTCCAATGCGCCAGGCGAGGTCGGGCACGAGGCATTCGACCTGATGCCGGTTCAGATCCAGCCCCGTGGCCAGATGGCCGACCACACGTTCGGTGTTGACCACCGTGGTTTGGCACACGCTGCGGGGCGCCTCGAAGTCTTCACAGTCACCACCGCACAACAGCAGCACCTTGTCACCGGGCAGTTCACGCACCACGCTTGCCATATCATCGCGGCACTCAGGGCACTGCAACCAGTTGAGAGGCTCACCAAAACCCACCAGGTGTTCACGCCGCAGTTGCGCCAGAGCGACCTGATTACCCGGGTCAGACAACAGGGGCCCTGAGATTTCCTTGGCGGTACTCTCCAACATCCGACACAACAGGGCCGTGGCCTCGATCTGCGTCTGGCTCATGCCGCTGCACCAGACGATTCGACGATGCCCAGGCTGCGCATCACGCACTGCGCCAGTTGCTGATTGCGGTGGGACAGGTTTTTGATGGTGGTCGAGCCGCTGGCGTAGACGTCGAAGCTGAAGTGCCCCTCTCGGCTGCTTACCTGGTCACGGGTGTAGACCATGAGCGTGGCACGGTCCATTTCGAATTCGCTGTCGAAAGAGTGCGCCACTTTTAGCTTGTCGCGGGCCACGCAAATGGCATCCTCGCGATTGGCCTCGGGGCTGGCTTCGATCTGGATGGCACTGCTGCGTTGGTCGGCTGGCGTGAATTTCGCCCGGCGCAGGCGAACCTTCTGGATGCCTTGCGTTGACCAATCTTCCTTCGGCGCCAGCAGACCGTCGTTCAACACGCTGAGCTTGAACCGGCTGGGCGTGATCGCCTCGGGTTTCAATTCGGTCTTGGCCAGGTGCTTGGCAAACAGGGTGAGGACGGCGGCGTGGTTTTTGGCACCACCCTTGACCACAGTTTCCACCACGCCCGATTTGGGGTGGTAGACCAGCGCGTTTTCCAGGGCGACGCGGGTGGCGATGCGCTTGAAATCGTGTTTACGGAACTGAGCGATGGCCGTGATAGGCCCCTCGACGTACAGCGTGAACTGGATGCTGCCGTCGGTGCCGTAGCGACTGACCTCGATGTGTGAACCGATGCCGCCACCCGATTTTTGGTAAAGCGCGGCTACGTCCCGCTTGAAGGCCTCAAGGGACTCCTGATCCAGGTGTGGCACGAGGTCAGGAAGGATCTGGCTGGGCTTCCACGTCCGACCATGGGTCTTGGCTCGAAAGGCCAGGCGCAGCTCGACGTCCCGAAACACCTGTTCGTGGTGGGAGAGCATCCATAGCGCCTGCTCGCGTGGATCCATGCCTTGGAGATGTTCCTGAGCGGCGGTGTCATGCGCCAGCGCCAGCGAAAACTCTCGGGCCCCGGCCTCCGTACCGGTGATGTGGGCGCGTCGGAGGTCTTCGTTCCACCTGAACAAGTCTTCCTCGAGCGCGACTTTTTCGGCGGTGGTCAAGGCGATGTCTTCAAGCAGTTGGGCATGCAGGTTTTCGACGGCGTCAATGAGCGCATGGGCCAACTTCGCCTCCGACAACGTCCAGTCGACTGACAGGTGTGCACCCAAGGGATGGGACTGCACAAAGTCCTGCAGGACAGTCGGCGCGCTGTGGCGCAGGAAGTGGCGGGGGTTGAAGATCTTCATTGTTGGTCTCCTCCAGGGCTGGGTTACGTGTATCGACGCACCAGACCCACCACCACACCGAAGATCTCCAGCTTGCCGTTGGGACGTATGACGGAGTAGTCCGGGTTGGCCGGGATGAGGTGGTAGCCATCCTGATCCCGACCGAGGGTCTTAAGGGTGAACTGGTCGTCGACTATGGCCACAACTTGTTCGCCCACGTTGGCGTTCTTGCGGCGCTCCACCACGGCCAGATCGCCGTTGTGGATGCCTGCGTTGATCATGGAATCGCCCTTGACGCGGATGAGCACGGTCTCGCCGGGATCCTGGATCAAGAATCGGTCAATCGTCATCTGCTCGACCCCGTCATCCAGGGTGGTAATAGGCATGCCGGCCGGCACGGGTTCGTTGGCCACCACCCGTTCGAAAAACCGCTCGGTGGGCGCCCAGTCTCCGTCGGGCGTGCGCTCCAGCATGCCGGCGGTCTCCAGGCGCTCGAGCACTTTCTTGACAGCCGACTTGGACGCGTAGCCCAGGATTTCCATCAGCCGGGCGTAGGAAGGCAGCACCCGGTGCTGGGCGTAGTAGCGCTGCAGGGTCGCCAGGTGCTCGTGGTCGTGGAGGGCTTTCATGATGAGCTTGATTATAGAGAACGATCGTTCGCCATGCAAGCAACTCTCAAACCAAGCCATGGCGGCGGATGGAACGAAAAAAGTTTGGCGTCTTTTCCGCAGCCGTCCTCATGCGTCATCAGCCCTCACTGACTCCCTTCTGGTGCAAATGAGCGGGAATTTTGAAAATTCACATACACCGTTTGCTTCCCGATCCGAGACCAATGCAAATACCGACATTACCGAATCCAGACGCCATGAGCGCCGAAGAACGCGCGGCCGAAATCACCAGCATTCTGGCCGCCTGCCTGCTACGCATAAGCGCGGCCCTCCAGGAAAAGCCTGAACAAAAGCCCCGTAATAGCGAAGTACGCCTTGGCTTTCTGCCCGACCAGCGCGTTCATACAACCCCGTCTCAACAAGAGGAGTTGTCGTGAACGACAGTCAACCATCCGTAGCCAAACAAGTGGCTTCATTGCCATCGATCCCGCTGCCAGACCTGTGGGCGCTCTGGGATCGCTATTTCAACAGCCGCCCGGAAAAGACCAACCGTGTCTATCTGGAGTCCAGGATCGCCTACAAGCTTCAGGAAGAGGCCTTGGGTGGGCTGGACCCTGATACGCGCCGGCGCCTGGCCAACATCGGTGCCCGGCAGTCAAAGATCCACGCCCGCCGCAAGGGGCCAGAAATCACCCTTGCGCCCGGTACCGTCCTAGTTCGTGAATGGGCCGAGCGTGATCACTACGTGAAAGTGACCGCCGAGGGGACTTTCGAATACGAGGGCAGGTACTTCAAGAGCCTGTCCGCGGTGGCGCGCCACATTTCTGGCAGCTCGTGGTCTGGCCCACTGTTTTTTGGCCTGCGTCGCCCAGGGGAGGCGTTGTAATGAACGACACCCCGAGCAACAAGGTACGCCAGCGCTGCGCGGTGTATTGCCGCGTCTCCAGCGACGAGCGGCTGGATCAGGAATTCAATTCCATCGATGCGCAGCGAGAAGCCGGTCATGCGTACATCGCCAGCCAGCGCGCTGAAGGTTGGATTCCCGTGGCCGACGATTACGACGATCCTGGATTCTCGGGTGGCAATACCGAACGCCCAGGGCTGAAACGCCTGATGGCAGATATCGAGCGCGGCCTGATTGACATCGTGGTGGTCTACAAGATCGATCGCCTGACACGCAGTCTGGCCGACTTCTCAAAAATGGTCGAGGTGTTCGAACGCAAAAAAGTGAGCTTTGTCTCCGTCACCCAGCAGTTCAACACCACGACCTCGATGGGCAGGCTGATGCTCAACGTGCTGCTGTCGTTTGCCCAGTTTGAACGCGAGGTGACCGGCGAGCGCATTCGCGACAAGATCGCCGCCAGCAAACGCAAAGGCATGTGGATGGGCGGTGTGCCGCCACTGGGTTATGACGTGGTAAACCGCCAACTCATCGTCAATGATGCGGAAGCCGCCATCGTGCGGCGGATTTTCCAGGAAATGCTGACCAACGGGTCGACAACACAAATCGCAGCCGGCCTGACGGCCGAAGGATTCACCACCAAGTCATGGGTGACGCGCAGCGGCCAAATGCACAGCGGCACGCGCATTGACAAGAAGTACCTCTACAAGCTGTTGCGCAACCGGCTTTATCTGGGTGAAATTTCGCATAAGGGCAGCTGGCACCCCGGTCTGCACACCGCCATCATTGATCACGGCTTGTGGGGACAGGTCCACGAGATCTTGGCCAGCGATGGACACACGCGATCGGTGGAAACCAAAGTGCGCTCGCGCACAGATGCCCTGCTGCGTGGCTTGCTGTACGCACCCACCGGCGAGCGGATGTATCCGACCTACTCCAAAAAGAAGAAGGTCACGTACCGCTACTACGTCTCGAAATCAGAAGCCAGGTTCGGTGCCGAGAGCAAGACCTACTCGCGCCTGCCTGCCGACGAAGTCGAGGCAGCCACAGTGGCCCAGATCAAAACCGTGCTCTCAAGCCCGGAATCTGTGACGGGCGTCTGCCAGTTCATCCGAAAAAACGGTGCAGCCGTGCGCGAGGACATGGCGGTGATGGCCATGCGTCAACTGAGCAGTGTCTGGGAGCAACTTTACCCGGCTGAGCAGCACCGCATCGTGAACTTGATGATCGAGCGTGTGGACATCGTGCCCGGTGGCCTGAAGGTGAAATGGCGCGAGTTGGGCTGGAGAGCTCTGATTGAAGAGTTTGCACCGGACAGCATTGGCGCTGAATTGGTTGAGATGGAGGCGGCATGAATTCCAACGAGCCAACTGACCAGACCACCACCTTTGTGCCGCTGAATTTGAAGCGGCGGGCGGGCAGATTGATCACGAACACGGGTGCTCCTGCGCATAACGTCAACATCCTTAACGTCGTCGCTCGTGGGTTCTTTTGGCAGGACCTGCTAGACAACGGCGTGTACGCCAGTGGGTCCGACATTGCCAAGGTTGAGGGCGTCACACCATCGACGGTGAACCGGCTGGTGCGAATGGGACTGCTAGCCCCTGACCTGATTGAAGAACTGATGGCCGGCGCTCAGCCCAGAGGGCTGACGGCACATTGGCTGATCCGCAACCGCATCCCCAGCCTCTGGAGCGACCAGCGGGCACTTTTTGAAAAATTTCGATAGGAGCGAGCGTGGGCAAGAAAGACCTTGGCAAAGTGATCGGGGCCCCGGTGACATTTCAGATTCCGAGTCCGGCAGGCGGCGTGCAAATGGAAACCTACATCCCCTGGACCCTGGTCAAACGGGGCGTACGGCGCAAAGTGATCACGCCATTCGACACACCCATCGAGTTCATCGACGAGGCGACCCGGGAGCGCCGGCAACGTGAACTGGAGCAGCCCAGTCCGTTGCTGCGAGCCTTGGGTTTGGCCCATCACTGGCAACAGTTACTTGACGACGGTCGATTTGGCTCGCTGACCGAGATTGCTGCAGCTGAGGAAATGAACCTCAGCCAGGCCAGCAGGATTGCCAAACTGGCCTACCTGGATCCCAAGATCATCCACGCCAGCCTCCGGCCCGACAGCAAGATGGCTCTGGAGCACTTCATTCGCGGCGGTGGTTTACCAACGGAATGGACAGCACAGCATGCGAGGCTGGGGTCGTCGCAATAGGGGGCTCACACTCGCCACATCGATGCCAACCTCTGCCTCGGGCCAGCACGAGGCTGATCCAGTCCTCACACACCATCGCTCGCATTGCTGTGGTCTGTGAAGGAGCGCTGTCGTGTGGATGCCTGCAAAGCCTGGGCCTCGAAGGCCAGGATGTCACTGTACCGGTATCGAACCTTGCCGCGGAGCTTCATAAAAACCGGTCCAATGCCCTCATAGCGCCAACGCTCCAGGGTTGATTCACTGACCTGCCAGCGCTGGGCCAGTTCGTTTTGGGAGATGCATCGTCCGTCCATTTTGGTGTCCTTCCGCAGGTGTTGCCAGGTCTCCATGAACGCGCTGTTTGCCGTAAAAGCCAAGCATGGCTCGCACGATAGTCACCAATTTTTTCTTCGTAAACGCATCGGCTGCCTCCGCCGAGCAAACTCTAGTCGTAACCCATCTTCAACTCTTGCGCCTGCGCCGCAAGTTCATCAAGTGCCTGCAGGCGTCGAGGATCAACGCGTTGCCTTTGTTCGTAAACTTGGGCTCGCTGTTGCAGTGCCAAAAGTTGCCCGTCTCGAGTTTCATCCGTAACTGCTGCAGACAACGTACGAATCGTCTCCAGTACATGCTTGTACTCGGCGTCCGACCGAATTGGCATGACATCCTCGGTGCGATAAACCTTAGCAGTACTCATAGTTCAAGGATGTCGTGCGTGTTCAAGACAACGGCTTCGGCCACTCGCCCGGATCGGCCATGGCGTTCGACTCTATGTGCCAGTTTTCCATCTCGTCATAACTGTATGAAATAGGGCTCGGATTGGCATAGGCCGCCTCGACGGCAAGAAACCGTAGGATAAACGCGTTGACAGCCTCGATGGTCAGGTAAGGTACATCGAGCGTGACATGCAGTCCGATGCCAAATCGGTAGCCATGATGCAGCGTCCAGCCTTCGTGGACTTTGATCGCACCGTCATTGGCGATGCGCGGAATTTGTCGCTCAACCCACTCCCTCCGAGTTAAACCATCCAAAGCATCAAAGCGTTTTTCCTCCGGGAGCGTCATCGCCCACAAGCCGGAGCTCGGATCCTTGACGGCATGGTCAAACAGACGGTGATCACCAGCGGAAACCAGCGCATACGATTGCTCATAGGCCAGCTCCCGCACTTGTTCCTTGTAGGCATTGCGCGTGGTATCGATCACGCAGTTGTAAAACACCGGCGGTTTGTTGCCGAGGAAGAAGCAGTCGACCCACCCGTTCTCTCCGTGCAGATAGTCTTGGGTGGAGAAGAGGCCGCCGAGAATCCCAGCATGGCGGCGAATATTGTTTTTGACGGAAATAAACGCCGCCTTGCGACGAACTCGAGACTGGGCGCCAAATGGAATTCGTCGGGAGTGCTGGTGTTGCATTGCTGTCAGTTGGTTTGGGCTGGATTGACCACCTCTATCACGCGGTGTTCACCCAGTTCTCAAGTTCGAGCGCTGGCACACGTTCGAACTCCGCGACGTTGTTGGTGACCAGCACCAAGCCTTCGCTGCGGGCATGCCCCGCAATGTGCAGGTCATTCACCCCGATGGGTTGGCCGAGCTTTTCAAGGGCCGCGCGGATGGCGCCGTAGTGCTGGGCGGCCTTGGCACCGTAGGGCAGCACCTCCAGGCGGCTGCAAAAGTCCTCGATGGCCGCCAGGTTCTCACTGACGCGTTGGCTTTTCTCGGCGCCGTGCATCAATTCGGCCAGGGTGATCGATGAAATGGCCATGCGACTGGCGTTGGCATTGAACGTGGAAAGCACCGCTAGCGGGCGGCGCTTCAACACGTAGATGACGATGTTGGTGTCGAGCAGGTAGCGCAACATCAAAGGGCTTCCCGCTCCGGCTGATGCTGAGAGGCACGTTCGGGCAAAAAGTCATCACTCACACGCGGGCCGTCCAGAAAGAAGCTGTCCCAGGATTGACCTAGAGGCGCGATGATGCGCTCGTGCCCTTTGACGCGGATCTCGACTTTGTGGACGCCCTCGGGCAAACGGACGTCCACCGGCAGCCGGACGGCTTGGGTGCGGTTGTTGACGAAGACGGTACCGATGGACATGCTGGACCCCCTTGCACATTAATATATGGCGATTGTATATAGCATTGCCTGTGGAGTCAAGTTGACGGTTGACGGCGCCCAGATCCCTGTGGCCATGCGCAGGACACTTGTGCGAAATCGGTGTCTGGCAGCCGCGATTTCATTGCTCAGATCTGTGACGGGTAGAGCTTTGCTTTCGCAACCTGACCACTGCGACCCCTTGATTTTGCGAGGCCGTATGCATTGAACGCTCAAGAGCCCGGCAGAGAATAGAGACAGAAAACCGGGTCCTTGGGGCGGGAAACTGGGTTTTCGACGCAAGGCCGCTCAAGAGGAAAATGCGCCAAACCCCGCCAGTACAGGGGGAGCGGGCAAAAAAAATCCCGACTGATAAGAGTCGAGATTTTGCATATGGTGGAGCTGGGGGGAATTGAACCCCCGTCCGCAAGCCTTCTTCGCGCAGTTCTACATGTGTAGTCGTCTGATTTGGATCTCGCTCGGTGGGCCGCGCAGCGACACGCTGCCCACCTCGCCAGCAACCTTGGATCTCATCCCATGCCAAGCTGCCCGGCACAGGACCAGCCGATGAAAATTACCCCACAGCCTGGACCGCTTGCGCGACCCTTGCCCAGCCCATCGGCCTGCTGTTGTGAGGCTCACCGGTTATTAAGCGGCGAGTGCGAAACGTTCGTCGTTTGCAGTTAGTTTGTTTGAATCTGTTTTACGAGCGCATTCAGCTCGACATGCCCTGCTGCGTGTCCGAACCCACGTCGAAACCAGTGCAGCCCCAGGAAATCGTATTTTAGGCCCGCCGGGCCGTTTGCAAGAGCGCCAGCAATTCAAGCGGTGAGCCAATGTGAGCCTGCGCGCCCCATTGCAGCGTGTCCGCGTTGCTCCCCAGGTAGCCGTAAGCCGCGGCCACCGTCCCCATGCCTGCCGCCAGACCCGCCTTCACGTCGCGCTCGTCGTCGCCCACATAGATGCAGCGCGCCGGCAGTACCCCCAACTGGCGGGCAGCTTCCAGAAGCGGCGCCGGATGGGGCTTTGCGTGCGGCGTGCTGTCACCGCCCACCACTGCACGCGCCGTGGCAAACAGCGGCATGTCGCGTGTCAGCGGCGCGGTGAAGCGCATGGACTTGTTGGTCACCACACCCCAGGCAAGTCCGCGCTGCACGAGCTGCCCGACGAGTTCCGCCACGCCGTCGAACACATAGGTCAACTCCGTCATGCGGCGTTCGTAGTTCACAAAAAACTCTTCGCGCATGGCCTCATAGTCCGGATGGTCGGGCTGCATACCGAACGCCACGCCCAGCATGCCCCGCGCGCCCGCGCCCGCCATGGGCCGGTACTTGTCTGCGGGCAACGATGCCAGCCCACGGTCCGTACGCATCTTGTCCGCCGCCGCGCCCAAATCGGGCGCGCTGTCGATCAGCGTGCCGTCCAGGTCGAACAGCACGGCTTCAATGTTCTGGAACATCAGTGCTTCCGTGTGGCAATGAGGTAGTTCACGCTGGTGTCGGCCGACAGGCGGTAGCGGCGCGTCAGGGGGTTGTACTCCATGCCGCGGGTGGCCTGAATGTCCAGGCCCGCCTGCCGACCGTACCCGGCCAGTTCACTGGGCCGGATCAGCCTGGCATATTCGTGCGTACCGCGCGGCACCAGATTGAGAACGTATTCGGCGCCGAGGATGGCAAACATGAAAGCCTTGGCGTTGCGGTTGATCGTGGAAAAAAACACCCAGCCACCTGGCTTGGCCAGGGTCGCGCACGCCCGCGCCACGGATGCCGGATCGGGTACATGCTCAAGCATCTCCATGCAGGTCACGACGTCGAACCTGCCCGGGGCTTCGGCCGCCAGCGCTTCGGCGCTGATTTCGCGGTACTGGACGCGGGGGGTCTGTGCCTCCAGCGCATGCAGCTGGGCAACTTTCAGGGCTTTGCCTGCCAGATCGATGCCCGTCACGCTCGCTCCTTTGCGGGCCATGGCATCGGCCAGAATGCCGCCGCCACAGCCCACATCCAGAACCTCTTTGCCGGCCAGCGGCGCCAAGCCATTGATCCATTCCAGCCTCAGCGGATTGATCTGGTGGAGGGGCTTGAACTCGCTGTCGGGGTCCCACCACCGATGGGCCAGCTCGGAAAATTTGGCCAGCTCGGCAGGGTCTGCATTCACGGATTGGCTCATGGCTCTATTGTGCGCGGCCGCAACGGCTGAAATGGCGCGCCCATGAAAAAAGCCCCGTTGCCGGGGCTTTCTTCGGGAGCAATCGCCAGGCGATTACTTGTTGGCGCGGGTGCCGACCACTTCGATTTCCACGCGGCGGTTCTTGGCGCGGCCTTCGGCGGTCTTGTTGTCGGCCACGGGCTGCTTCTCGCCCTTGCCTTCGGTGTACACGCGGTTCTTCTCGATGCCCTTGGACACGAGGTAAGCCTTGACGGACTCGGCGCGTGCCACGGACAGCTTCTGGTTGTAGGCATCAGAGCCAACGGAGTCGGTGTGACCCACGGCGATGATGACTTCCAGGTTGATGTCCTTGACCTTGCTGGTCAGGTCGTCGAGCTTGGCCTTGCCTTCGGGCTTGAGGACCGACTTGTCGAAGTCGAAGAAGGCGTCGGCAGCGTAGGTCACCTTGGTGGCGGCGGGCGGCTGGGGAGCAGGAGCCGGACGGGGTGCGGCAGCAGGAGCCGGCGCCGGGGCAGCTGCCGGAGCCGGTGCCGGAGCAGCGGCCGGAGCCGGTGCCGGAGCGGCGGGGCGGATCGCGCCATCGCAACCGGCGGCGGCCGTGGCAGGCGTCCAGTTGGCGTTGCGCCAGCACAGTTCGTTCGTACCGTTCTTCCAAACGAGTTCGGAAGTGCCATTGCGCCAGTTGTCGATCGTCTGGGCGCCAGCGGCGGTTGCGAGCGCAGCGGAGGCAAACAACATCGCCACTTTGTTCAGTTTCTTCATGGTTCTCCTCTTGGGGAAAAAGCCGCAGCCGCGCTGCGTTGTTGGACGATTAAGGTGACCACCACCAAAAACGTTGAAGCAATTGTGCCATACGTCCCTTGGGCCGCAACGGTTATTGGCTAAGGCCTACGTAGGACAAAACCGCTTCGCGGTCTTCTGTTGCGGGATCGCGACAAGCGCTTGGCCCTAAAATTGCCTGCTCATCCGGCCGCAATCCCTCCCCTCTCATGACCCAGTTCGCCAAAGAAACCCTGCCCATCAGTCTTGAAGAGGAAATGCGGCGCAGCTACCTTGACTACGCCATGAGCGTGATCGTAGGGCGGGCGTTGCCGGATGCGCGGGACGGCCTGAAGCCTGTTCACCGGCGCGTGCTGTACGCCATGCACGAGCTCAACAACGACTGGAATCGCCCCTACAAGAAGTCGGCCCGTATCGTCGGCGACGTGATCGGTAAGTACCACCCGCACGGCGACCAGTCGGTGTACGACACCATCGTGCGACTGGCGCAGGACTTTTCCATGCGCCACATGCTGGTGGACGGCCAGGGCAACTTCGGCTCCGTGGACGGCGACAACGCCGCCGCCATGCGGTACACCGAAATCCGCCTGTCCAAGATCGCGCACGAGATGCTGGCCGACATCGACAAGGAAACGGTCGACTTCCAGGGCAACTACGACGGCAGCGAAAAGGAACCCAAGGTTCTTCCCAGCCGCCTGCCCAACCTGCTGGTCAACGGCTCGGGGGGCATCGCGGTGGGCATGGCCACCAACATCCCGCCGCACAACCTGAACGAAGTGGTGGACGGCTGCCTGCACCTGCTGCGCAACCCGCAAGCTTCCATCGACGAGTTGATGGAGATCATTCCCGCGCCCGACTTCCCCACCGCCGGCATCATCTACGGCATCAACGGGGTGAAGGATGGCTATCGCACGGGCCGCGGCCGCGTGGTGATGCGCGCCAAGTGCCACTTCGAGGACATCGACCGCGGGCAGCGCCAGGCCATCATCGTTGACGAGCTGCCCTATCAGGTCAACAAGAAGACGTTGCAGGAACGCATGGCCGAACTGGTCAACGAAAAGAAGATCGAAGGCATCAGCCACATCCAGGACGAGTCCGACAAGTCGGGCATGCGCCTGGTGATCGAGCTCAAGCGCGGCGAGGTGCCCGAGGTCGTGCTGAACAACCTGTACAAGCAGACGCAACTGCAGGACACCTTCGGCATCAACATGGTGGCGCTGATCGACGGCCAGCCCCGCCTGTGCAACCTGAAGGACCTGATCCAGGTGTTCCTGGAGCACCGCCGTGAAGTGGTGACACGCCGCACGGTGTTCAACCTGCGCAAAGCGCGCGAGCGCGGCCACGTGCTCGAAGGCCTGGCCGTGGCACTGGCCAACATCGACGAGTTCATCCGCATCATCCGCGAGTCGCCCACACCGCCCGTGGCCAAGGCCGAGCTGATGACGCGGGCCTGGGACAGCAAGCTCGTGCGCGAGATGCTGACCCGCACGCGTGCCGACGGCGGCGTGGTGAATGCCGACGACTACCGCCCCGAAAGCCTGGAAAAGGAATTCGGCATGGGCGCCGACGGCCTGTATCGCCTGTCGGACACGCAAGCCCAGGAAATCCTGCAGATGCGCCTGCAACGACTGACCGGGCTGGAGCAGGACAAGATCGTGGCCGAGTACAAGGAAGTCATGGCCGAGATCGACGATCTGCTGGACATCCTCGCCCGGCCCGAGCGCGTGTCCACCATCATCAGCGAGGAACTGACTGCCCTCAAGCAGGAGTTCGGCCAGACCAAGCTCGGCGCGCGCCGCAGCATCGTTGAACACAACGCGCAGGACCTGGCAACCGAGGACCTGATCACGCCCACCGACATGGTGGTGACGCTCAGTCACTCGGGCTACATCAAGAGCCAGCCGCTGTCCGAATACCGCGCACAGAAACGCGGCGGTCGCGGCAAACAGGCCACCGCCACCAAGGAAGACGACTGGGTCGACCAGCTGTTCATCGCGAACACGCATGATTGGATTCTTTGCTTCTCCAACCGCGGCCGCCTGTATTGGCTCAAGGTCTGGGAAGTGCCGGCGGGTTCGCGCGGTTCGCGCGGCCGCCCCATCGTCAACATGTTCCCTCTGCAGGACGGCGAAAAGATCAACGTCGTGCTGCCGCTGACCGGTGAATTCCGCAGCTTCCCGGCCGATCACTACGTGTTCATGACCACGTCCATGGGCACGGTCAAGAAGACCGCGCTGGACGAGTTCAACAACCCGCGCAAGGGCGGCATCATCGCCGTCAACCTGGACGAAGGCGACTACCTGATCGGCGCCGCGCTGACCGACGGCAAGCATGACGTGATGCTGTTCAGCGACGGCGGCAAGGCCGTGCGTTTCGACGAGAACGATGTGCGCGTGCTGGGCCGCAACACCCGGGGCGTGCGCGGCATGGACCTGCCGGAAGGTCAATCGGTCATCGCGATGCTGGTTGCCGAGGACGAACAGCAGAGCGTGCTGACCGCGACCGAAAACGGCTATGGCAAGCGCACGCCGATTACCGAATACACGCGCCACGGCCGTGGCACCAAGGGCATGATCGCCATCCAGCAGAGCGAGCGCAACGGCAAGGTCGTGGCGGCGACGCTGGTGCATGCCGACGACGAGATCATGCTGATCACCGACAAGGGTGTGCTGGTGCGCACCCGCGTGAGCGAGATCCGCGAGCTGGGCCGCGCCACGCAGGGCGTGACGCTGATCGGCCTGGATGAAGGCTCCAAGCTCAGCGGCCTGCAGCGCATCGTCGAGAACGATGCAGCGGCGCCCGAAGGCGAAGAGCCCGACGCCGCCGCACCGTCCGAAGCCTGATCGCCGCATCTCCCGCGCCCGGCCGGTAACCAGGCGGCCGGGCGAAGCTTTTTTGTTGTGTCTGTCTGGGTGAACTGACTCCATGGAACGTCCCTACAATTTTTCGGCCGGCCCCGCCGCCATCCCCCCCGAGGTGCTGCAGCAGGCCGCCGATGAAATGCTGGACTGGCACGGCAGCGGTATGAGCGTGATGGAGATGAGCCACCGCGGCAAAGAGTTCATCAGCATCTACGAGCAGGCCGAAGCGTCACTTCGCCAGCTCCTCTCGGTGCCGGACAACTACCGCATCCTGTTCATGCAGGGCGGCGGCCTGGGCGAGAACGCCATCGTGCCGATGAACCTGTCGCGCGCCGCTGCCATCGACGTCGTGGTGACCGGCAGCTGGAGCCAGAAGTCGCGCAAGGAAGCCGCCAAGTACTGCAGCCAGGTCAACACCGCCGCCAGCAACGAAGCCGACCACCACACCACCCTGCCCGATCCGGCCACCTGGCAACTGGGCATTGGCAGCAGCTACGTCCATGTCTGCACCAACGAAACCATCCATGGCGTGGAGTTCCACACCCTGCCCGACCTGAAGGCGCTGGGCAGCGACGCGCCGCTGGTGATCGATTTCTCATCGCATGTGGCCTCCCGTCCGGTGGACTGGTCGCGCGTCGGCGTCGCTTTTGGCGGTGCCCAGAAAAATCTCGGCCCCGCCGGCCTGACGCTGGTGGTGGTGCGCGAAGACCTGCTGGGCCATGCCCTGCCGATCTGTCCCAGCGCGTTTGATTACAAGATCGTGGCCGACAACCAGTCCATGTACAACACGCCCCCCACCTGGGGCATCTACATCGCAGGGTTGACGTTCCAGTGGCTGCTGCGCCAGGGCGGCGTTGCCGAGATGGAGCGCCGCAACATCGAGAAGGCACAACTGCTGTACGGCTACATCGACGGCTCACAGTTCTACGTGAACAAGGTCGCAGCTGACTGCCGCTCGCGCATGAACGTACCATTCTTCCTGCGCGACGAATCACGCAACGACGCGTTCCTGGCAGGTGCCCGCGAACGCGGCCTGCTGCAGCTCAAGGGCCACAAGTCGGTGGGCGGCATGCGCGCCAGCATCTACAACGCCATGCCCCTGGCCGGCGTGCAGGCGCTGGTGGGCTACATGAGAGAATTTGAACAAAAGCAAGCCTGAGACATTCCCCGACATGCCCAAGACCCTTGCGGAACTCCGCACCCAGATCGACGCCGTGGACGGTGAATTGCTCGCCCTGCTCAACCGCCGGGCCGCGCTGGCCAACGAAGTGGGCGAGATCAAGCGGGTCGAAGGTTCGGCCGTGTTCCGTCCCGAGCGTGAGGCCCAGGTCATCAACAGTCTGCAGGCCGCCAACGCCGGGCCGCTCAAGGACGCCAACGTTGCCACCATCTGGCGCGAGATCATGTCGGCCTGCCGCGCACTCGAAGCGCCGCAGCGCGTGGCCTACCTGGGCCCCAAGGGCACGTTCAGCGAGCAGGCGGCCATGCAGTTCTTTGGCTCCAGCATCCAGCACGTGCCCTGCGTGAGCTTCGACGAGGTTTTCCACGCAGCCACCTCGGGCACGGCCGATTTCGGCGTGGTGCCGGTCGAAAACAACACCGAAGGCGTCGTGACGCGCTCGCTGGACCTGCTGCTGCACTCTCCGCTGCACATCGTGGGCGAGGTCAGCCTGCTGGTGCGCCACCATTTGCTGCGCCAGTCCAACTCGCTGGACGGTATCGAAGTTGTGCTGGCCCATCCGCAGGCCCTGGCCCAGTGCCAGGGCTGGCTGACGAAGCACCTGCCCAAGGCCGAGCGCCGCGCGGTCTCCAGCAATGCCGAAGGTGCCCGGCTGGCTTCCACCAACCCCGCTTGGGCCGGCATTGCCGGTGAACGCGCCGGTAGCGAATTCGGCCTGCACCTGGTGGCCAACGCCATCCAGGACGACGCCTTCAACCGCACGCGCTTTGCCGTCGTGTGCCTCCCGCAGACGCTGTCCGCGCCGCAGGCGTCGGGCAAGGACTGCGTGAGCCTGGTCGTGTCAGTGCCCAACAAACCGGGCGCGGTGCACGACATCTTGGTGCCGCTCAAGCAGCATGGGGTGTCCATGACACGTTTCGAGTCCCGCCCGGCCCGCTCGGGTCAGTGGGAATACTATTTCTACATCGACGTCCAGGGCCATCCGTCGCAGCCGCATGTATCGGCGGCCCTGCACGATCTCCAATCCCTTTGCGCCTTCTACAAGGTGCTGGGCACGTATCCGATAGGCGAGTAAATGAGCCCCCTCGTTCACATTCGTTCACTGCCCCCCGAGGGGGCGCAAGCCTCCCTAGGGGCGGCCCGTCGGGAGGCTTGATGTTTGAACAGCTGGGTTTGATCGGCTGCGGCCTCATGGGCGGCTCCTTCGCGCTGGCCATGAAGCGGGCCGGCCTGGTCAAACGCGTGGTGGGCTACAGCAAGTCCCCGTCCACCACAGAGCGCGCCCGCCAGATGGGGGTGATCGACGTCGAGGCACCGTCCGCCCTGCTCGCTGTTTCGGGCGCCGACATCGTGCTGCTGGCTGTGCCGGTATCTGCCACCGAGGCAACGCTCAAGGCCATCCGCCACCTCGTCACGGCCAATACGCTGATCATGGACGTGGGGTCGACCAAACGCGATGTGGTGGACGCGGCGCGTCGGGTGCTGGGCGTGCACGTGGCAACCTTCGTTCCGGCCCACCCTGTCGCCGGCAAGGAAGTGTCCGGGGTGGAGCACGCGGATCCCGATCTGTACGCGGGCAAACAGGTCATTCTGACGCCCATCGAGCGTACGCTGACGGCCAAGCTCAAGCAGGCCGTGGACCTGTGGACTGCACTGGGCTGCAAGGTCGTGCAGATGTCGCCTGATTCGCACGACGCCGCATTTGCCGCCGTCAGCCACCTGCCCCACCTGATCGCCTTTGCACTGATCAACGGCATCACGGGCCAGCCCCACGGCAAGGACTTCCTGTCGCTGGCTGGGCCGGGCTTTCGCGACTTCACGCGCATCGCGGCCAGCGACCCCAAGATGTGGCGGGACGTCCTTTTGGCAAACCGCGAAGAGTTGCTGTCCCAGGCACGGGTATTCAAGGACGCGCTGCAGGTCATCGAGCGCACGATCGAAAGCGGCAATGGCGACGCGCTGGAGAACCTCATCAACCAGGCCAGCACGGCCCGGGCCCACTGGCGCATGGGCGCCGCTCCCAAAAAATAATGTTCAACACGGCGTTTCTGGATATCCCCCCTCTGGCCAGCGCGGGAGGCACGGTCACGCTGCCCGGCTCCAAGAGCATCTCCAATCGCGTACTGCTGCTGGCAGCCCTGTGTCGCGGCACGACCGAGGTTCATGACCTGCTCGACTCCGACGACACCCGTGTCATGCTGGACGCGTTGCGCGAGCTCGGCTGCGGCGTGGTGCAGGACGGCGCGACGGTCCGCATCACGGGTTTGGGCGGGCAAGCGCCGGCAAAGCCCGCCAGGCTTTTCATGGGCAATGCCGGCACGGCCATGCGGCCGCTGACGGCGGCACTGGCGGTCCTGGGTGGCGATTTCGAGTTGAGCGGCGTGGCGCGCATGCATGAGCGCCCCATCGGTGATCTGGTGGATGCGTTGCGCCAGCTCGGCTGCGACGTCCGCTACCTGGGCAACGACGGCTTTCCTCCGCTGCACATCGGGCAACCCAAACTGGCGCTGGGTGCGCCCATCCGCGTGCGCGGCGACGTGTCCAGCCAGTTCCTGACGGCGCTGCTGCTGGCGCTGCCGCTGGTGGCCAGAGACGACATCGTGATCGAGGTCGTGGGCGAGCTGATCTCGCGCCCCTATATCGAAATCACGCTGAACCTGCTGGCACGCTTTGGCATCGCGGTCCAGCGCGATGGCTGGGAGCGCTTCACCATTCCCGCGGGCAGCGCCTACCGCTCCCCGGGGTCCATCCACGTGGAGGCGGATGCTTCGTCGGCCAGCTACTTCATCGCGCTGGGTGCCCTGGCGGCCACGGACGGCGTGGTCAGGGTCCAGGGCGTCGGCGCGCAATCCATCCAGGGCGACATCCGCTTCGTGGAAGCGGCCCAGGCGATGGGCGCGCGCATCACCAGCGGACCGAACTGGCTGGAGATTTCGCGCGGCGCCTGGCCGCTCAAAGCCATCGACCTGGACTGCAATCACATCCCCGACGCAGCCATGACGCTGGCCGTGATGGGGCTTTTCGCCGACGGGCCCACCACCCTGCGCAACATCGCGAGCTGGCGGGTCAAGGAAACCGACCGCATTGCAGCCATGGCGATCGAGTGCGCCAAGCTCGGCGCCACGGTGGCCGAAGGCCCGGACTGGCTGCGCGTGGAGCCGCCGGCAACCTGGCGGGCGGCAAGCATCCACACTTACGACGACCACAGGGTCGCCATGTGCTTTTCGCTGGCGGCCTTCAACGCGGGCGGCGTTGCGGTGCGCATCGAAGACCCCAAGTGCGTTGCCAAGACCTTTCCGGACTATTTCGAAACCCTGTTCGGCGTCGTGACGCCGCTAGCGGGGCGCGTTCCCGTCATCTGCGTGGATGGCCCCACCGCGTCCGGCAAGGGGACGCTGGCCGCATCGCTGGCGCAAGCGCTGGGCTACCACTACCTGGATTCCGGCGCGTTGTACCGCGTGACGGCACTGGCGGCCCTGCGCGCCGGGCTGGCGCTGGATGCGGGCGATGAAGCAGCCATCGCGGCACTGGCCGCCAACCTGCCCGTGCGCTTCACGGGCGGCCACGTGCTGCTGGGCGGGCAGGACGTGACCGATGCAATCCGCACCGAGGAAGCCGGCATGAACGCATCCCGTGTGTCGGCCCTGCCCGCCGTGCGTCAGGCGCTCGTGGGGTTGCAGCATTCTTTCCGGCAGCTTCCGGGCCTGGTCGCGGACGGACGCGACATGGGCACGGTGATATTTCCCGAAGCGGCCCTGAAGGTCTACCTGACCGCCACCGCGGCGCGCCGGGCCGAGCGCCGGCATAAGCAATTGATTTCAAAGGGTTTTTCGACTACACTCGACAGTCTTCGCCAGGATCTGGAAGCGCGCGACGCCCGGGACTCATCCCGCAGTGTTGCCCCTCTGAAGCCTGCCGCAGACGCCCTGCTCCTCGACAACTCCGACCAGACGATCGATGAATCGGTCGCCCAGGTGTTGCAGTGGTGGCAGGGCAAACAGCCGTTCAGGTCCGCCTGAGCAGCTGCCGGCCCGCACAGCCCCTCTCGCGCGTCAGCGCCCCGGTTGTGCGGTTCATCCACGTAACCCGCGGAGCGATCCGCACAAAACGCCGTCCTCAGTCCTAGCAACAGCAGCCCGTGCAATTCCGCCTTGGCCGCTGGAAACCTGTGCGACGTGCAAGGAAACTCAATGTCTGAATCTTTTGCCGCCCTGTTTGAAGAATCGCTGCAACGTGCCGAGATGCGCGCTGGCGAAGTGATCACCGCCGAGGTGGTCCGCATCGAACACAACTTTGTCGTGGTCAACGCCGGCCTCAAGTCCGAAGCCTACGTGCCGATCGACGAGTTCAAGAACGACAAGGGCGAAATCGAAGTCCAGGTGGGCGACTTCGTGTCGGTGGCCATCGACGCCATCGAAAACGGCTACGGCGACACCATCCTGTCGCGCGACAAGGCCAAGCGCCTGGCTTCCTGGATGAGCCTGGAAAAGGCCCTGGAATCCGGCGAATTCGTGACCGGCACCACCAGCGGCAAGGTGAAGGGCGGCCTGACCGTGCTGGTCAACGGCATCCGCGCGTTCCTGCCGGGCTCGCTGATCGACACGCGTCCCATCAAGGACCTGACTCCGTACGAAAACAAGACGATGGAGTTCAAGGTCATCAAGCTGGACCGCAAGCGCAACAACGTGGTGCTGAGCCGCCGCGCCGTGGTGGAAGCCTCCATGGGCGAAGAGCGCGCCAAGCTGATGGAAACCCTGAAGGAAGGCTCCATCGTCCGCGGCGTGGTCAAGAACATCACCGAATACGGCGCGTTCGTGGACCTGGGCGGCATCGACGGCCTGCTGCACATCACCGACATGGCCTGGCGCCGTGTCCGCCACCCGAGCGAAGTCGTTCAGGCCGGCCAGGAAATCACTGCCAAGATCCTCAAGTTCGACACCGAGAAGAACCGCGTGTCCCTGGGCCTGAAGCAGATGGGCGACGACCCCTGGATGGGCGTGTCGCGCCGCTACCCCACCAGCACGCGCATGTTCGGCAAGATCACCAACATCGCCGACTACGGCGCGTTCGTGGAACTGGAGCCCGGCATCGAAGGCCTGGTGCACGTGTCCGAAATGGACTGGACCAACAAGAACGTCGCCCCCAGCAAGATCGTCTCGCTGGGTGACGAAGTCGAAGTCATGGTCCTGGAGATCGACGAAGACAAGCGCCGCATCAGCCTGGGCATGAAGCAGTGCAAGGCCAACCCCTGGCAGGAATTCGCGCAGAACACCAAGCGCGGCGACCGCGTCAAGGGCCCGATCAAGTCGATCACCGACTTCGGCGTGTTCGTCGGCTTGGCGGCCGGTATCGACGGCCTGGTGCACCTGTCCGACCTGTCCTGGAACGAGCCCGGCGAGCAGGCCGTGCGCAACTACAAGAAGGGCCAGGAAGTCGACGCGATCGTGCTGGCCGTGGACGTGGACCGCGAGCGCATCAGCCTGGGCATCAAGCAGCTGGACGGCGACCCGTTCGCCACCTTCACCTCGGTGCACGACAAGGGCTCCGTGGTGAGCGGCAAGGTCAAGACCGTCGACCCCAAGGGCGCCGAGATCGACCTGGGCGAGGACATCGTGGGCTACCTGCGCGCCTCGGAAATCTCCCGCGACCGCGTGGAAGATGCCCGCAACGTGCTCAAGGAAGGCGACGAAGTGTCGGCCGTCGTGGTCAACATCGACCGCAAGACGCGCAACATCCAGCTGTCGATCAAGGCCAAGGACATGGCTGACGAACAAGGCGCGATGGCCAGCCTGAGCCAGCAGTCCGCGCGTGAAAACGCCGGCACGACCAGCCTGGGCGCCCTGCTGCGCGCCAAGCTGGACAACAACTCGGACAAGTAAGCCCTGAGGGACCGGGCGGGGCGCAAGCCCTGCCCTGTCCCGTCCGATATGACCAGATCAGACCTCGTTGAAGAACTGGCCGCCCGCTTCAGCCAGCTCACCCATCGCGATGCTGAATACGCCGTCAAGGCGATTCTTGATGCCATGAGTGAAGCCCTGGTGCGCGGGCACCGCATCGAGATCCGCGGGTTCGGCAGCTTCTCCATCAACCGCCGGCCCCCGCGGATGGGTCGCAATCCCCGCAGCGGGGAGAGCGTGCACATTCCGGAAAAGCGCGTCCCCCATTTCAAGCCGGGCAAGGCCCTGCGTGAAGCGGTGGACCGCCGCACGGCGGAACTGGAGTCCGGCAGCAAGCCCGCCGCCTGAAACACACCGATAGAATCCCCTCGTCACTGAGGAGATGGATGAAGTACCTCATGTGGCTGCTCAAGGCAGCCATTTTTTTTACGCTGTTCGCCTTCGCGCTGAACAACCAGCAGGACGCGACGGTGCATTTCTTCTTCGGCACGCAGTGGCGGGCGCCACTGGTGCTGGTCGTGCTGTCCGCTTTTGCGCTGGGGCTCGTCGTGGGCGTCCTGGGCATGGTGCCGCGATGGTGGCGCCAGCGTGCAGCAGCCAACAGGCAGACGCAGCCCGCGCACGCACCGCGCACCACCGATCCCACGCCGCCCGCTCCCCATGGACTTTGACCTGAGCTGGATCCTGCTGGGCCTGCCCGTGGCCTTTGTGCTGGGGTGGCTGGCCTCGCGGCTGGACCTGCGCCAGTGGCGCATCGAAAACCGCCAGGCCCCCAAGGCGTACTTCAAGGGACTGAACTACCTGCTGAACGAACAGCAGGACCAGGCCATTGACGCTTTCATCGAAGCCGTGCAAAACGACCCCGACACGTCGGAGCTGCACTTTGCCCTGGGCAACCTGTTCCGCCGGCGCGGTGAATATGAACGCGCCGTGCGGGTGCACGAACACCTGCTGTCACGCGGCGACCTGGACCGCGCCGACCGTGACCGGGCACAACACGCGCTGGCGCTGGACTACCTGAAGGCCGGCCTGCTGGACCGCGCGGAAGAAGCCCTGATCAAGCTGGAAGGCACGGCCCACGAAACGCAGGCACGGCTCGCCCTGCTGGCCATCTACGAACGTTCACGCGACTGGGCGCGGGCCACGGACATCGCGCGCAAGCTGGAAGCCGGCAGCGCGGGGGCTTTCGGTCCGCGCATCGCGCACTACCTGTGCGAACAGGCAACCCAGGTGGCCGACGACGAAGCCGAACCCCTGCTGCGCCAGGCCATGACGGTGGCCAAGGACGCGCCGCGCCCTCGCATGGAACTGGCCGCGCGCCAAAGCCGCAGCGGCCAGCATGACGAAGCGGTCAAGACCCTGCTGGGCCTGGCCCATCGCTCCCCCGGCTCCATCCCCCTCATGGCGCCGCGGCTGGCGGCCGCCTCGATCCAGGCCGAAGCCACGCAGGAGCAGGTCATGCAGGTGCTGCAGTCCAGCTACGAACTGCACCCGTCGCTGGACGTGCTGGACGCCATCGCCGCGCTCGAACCCGACCCGCAGGCCGCGCGCGCCTGGTACCTGCGCCACCTGGAGCGCGAGCCGTCCCTGGTCGCGGCCACGCGCTGGATGGCCGGCGAAAAGCTGGAGCCGGAACAGGCGCATGCCCATGTGCAGAACGCGCTGGAGCACGCGGCCAAGCCGCTGCGTCGCTACCGCTGCGCGGCCTGCGGCTTTGAGGCCAAGCAGCATTTCTGGCAATGCCCCGGCTGCCAGGCCTGGGACAGCTACCCCGCGCGCCGGGTGGAAGAGTTATGAGCCCCATCTCCAAACAAGCCCTGGCCGCCGCCCGCGTGCTCGTCGTGGGCGATGCCATGCTGGACCGCTACTGGCACGGCGCGGTGGAACGCATTTCACCCGAGGCGCCGGTGCCGGTGGTCAAGGTCACGCGGGAAGAAGAGCGCATCGGCGCCGCCGCCAACGTGGCCTACAACATCGCCACGCTGGGCGCCAAGGCCGCCTTCATCGGCGTGGTGGGCGACGATGAGCCCGGACGCCGGCTGGAGCAGTTGATGCAGCGCACCGGCATTGACACCCATCTGGCGCGCGACCCGGGCCTGCAAACCACGGTGAAGCTGCGCATCATCGGCCGCCAGCAGCAACTGCTGCGGCTGGACTTCGAGAACGAGCCCGACCACGAGGCCCTCGCGTCGCAGACAGAAGCCTTCACGCGGCTTGCGCCGGCGCATGAAGCCGTGCTGTTCTCCGACTACGGCAAGGGCGGCCTGGCCCACATCGCCGCCATGATCGGGACGGCGCGGGCGGCCGGCAAGCCGGTGCTGGTGGACCCCAAGGGCTCGGACTATTCGCGCTACGCGGGCGCCACGGTCATCACGCCCAACCGCGCGGAACTTCAGCAGGTCGTGGGCAGCTGGAGCAGCGACGAAGCCCTGCGCGCCAAGGCCCAGAACCTGCGCGAATCGCTGCGCCTGGACGCGCTACTGGTCACACGCAGCGAAGAAGGCATGAGCCTGTTCGATGCGCAGGGCGAACTGCACGTCAAGGCCCAGGCGCGTGAGGTGTTCGACGTGACCGGCGCGGGCGACACGGTGATCGCCACACTGGCGGCCCTGGTGGCCGCGGGCATGACACTGCGCGACGCGATGCCGCTGGCCAACAGGGCGGGCGGCATCGTCGTGGGCAAATTCGGCACCGCCACGGTGTCGTACGAGGAGCTTTTTGCATGACACGGGTGGTAGTGACCGGCGCCGCGGGTTTCATCGGCAGCAACATCATCAGGGGCCTGAACGCGCGCGGTATCGACGACATCATCGCGGTGGACGATCTGACGCAGGGCGACAAATTCCGCAACCTGGCCGACCTGCGCATCGCCGACTACGTGGACGCGGATCTGTTCTACGACCTGTTCGCCGAAGGCGGCTTCGGCAAGGTCGAAGCGGTGTTCCACGAAGGCGCCTGCAGCGACACCATGGAAACCGACGGCAAGTACATGATGGACAACAACTACACGCTGTCCGTCGGCCTGTTCAACGCCTGCCGCCAGCGCGGCGTGCGGCTGCTGTACGCATCGTCGGCCGCCACCTACGGCGGCTCGGACACGTTCCGCGAATCGCCCGAGTTCGAAAAGCCGCTGAACGTCTACGGCTACAGCAAGCTGCTGTTCGACCAACGGCTGCGCCGCGAGATCGGTGACAAGTTCCAGGACGCCACGCACCAGGTGGTGGGTTTCCGTTACTTCAACGTCTACGGCCCGCGCGAGCAGCACAAGGGCCGCATGGCCAGCGTGGCGTTCCACCAGTTCAACCAGTTCCGCGCCGAGGGCAAGGTCAAGCTGTTTGGCGACTATGGCGGCTACGCGGCCGGCGAGCAGCAGCGCGATTTCGTGTTCGTCGACGATGTCGTGGCGGTCAACCTGTGGTTCTTCGACCACCCCCGCCAGTCGGGCCTGTTCAACCTGGGCAGCGGCCGGGCGCAACCGTTCAACGACGTGGCGCTGGCCACGGTCAACGCCATGCGGGCGGCGCAAGGCGCACCGGCCGTGGACCTGCCGGCCGCCGTGGCCCAGGGGCTGATCGAATACGTCCCCTTCCCCGATGCCTTGCGGGGCAAGTACCAGTGCTACACCCAGGCGGACCTGACGGCGCTGCGCGCTGCGGGATGCGGCCATGCGTTTGCGGATGTGGCCAGCGGCGTAGCAAGCTACATGAAAGTACTCATGAATTCTTGATTGATTACTTTTGATTTATTACACTCGCCCAGCCCGGCAACGGTCTGGGCGTTTTTACTAACTCAGGAGGAAATCACATGCTCAAGAAACTGCTGGTCCACGCACTGGCCATCACTGCCCTGCTGGGCTGCACCGCCGCTTTCGCCGCCGACGTGAACAAGGCGAGCGAAGCCGAGCTGGACGGTGTGCGCGGCATCGGCCCCGCCATGACCAAGCGCATCCTGGACGAGCGCAAGAAAGGCAACTTCAAGGACTGGAACGACCTGGTCGAGCGCGTCAAGGGCGTGGGCCCGGCCAACGCCGAGAAATTCTCCAAGGAAGGCCTGACGGTCAACGGCGAAGCCTTCAAGCCCGCCGCGGCCACGGCCGCCGACAAGCCCGCCAAGGCCGAGAAGAAGGCCGAAGCCGCCAAGAAGTAAGCCAGTCGGCATCCGCCAACGGCAAGGGCCCGCATGGCGGGCCCTTTTCTTTTGGGCAGCGCTGCGCAGGCGCGGCTACTGCACCAGCGCGATCAGATCCGTCACGCCCACGTCCACGCCCGCCTGGCTCAGCAGCGTCGTCACCTGGCCCCGGTGGTGTGCCTGGTGGTTAAAGAAATGCGTCATGGCCTGCCAGGCCGGGTGTTCGCGCTGCACGCCACGCGTATTGGCATAGCGCATGGTGCGCAGCGGAAAGTCCGCGGGCATCTGGCCGATCCAGGCTTCGATGGCGGCGTCCAGCCGCGCGCGCCGGGCTTTCAGCGCGAGCCACCCGGGCTCCAAGAGCGTGCCGTAGCTGGCCCCGGCTGGCAGCGCCAGAAAGTCGCCCTGCAGCGCGGTGAATGCGGTGTCCTGCGCGGCGAAGCGCTGAAGCCACATCGTGTCACCCCAGACCAGATGGTTCAGCGTGCCATGGATGGAGCCAAAGAACGCCCCGCCGTCGCGCCTGCGCGCTTCATCGCCCAGCGGTTCACAAGCCTCATAAAGCCGCTCATTGAACCAGCGGTTGTAGCGGGCAAGGAATTGGTAGTTGTCGACAAAGGCGCTGCTCATGCGCGCCATTGTCAGCCGTTTCATGCCGCTCCGTAGCCTCCACCGCCCGGCGTGTGGATTTCAAACACATCGCCCGGCTTCATCTCGGCCTGGCCGATGTGGCCCAGTTCCTCCACCGATCCATTGCCGCGCACCACGCGGTTGATGCCCACCTGCCCCGCGCCGCCTCCGGCCATGCCGAACGCACCGTGCCGCCGGCCGTTGGACAGGATGCTGGCCGTCATGTCTTGCAGGAAGCGCACGCGGCGCACGCCGCCGTCCCCGCCCTTCCATTGGCCTGCGCCGCCGGAACCCCGGCGGATCTCGTAGCTGTCCAGCCGCACGGGGAAGCGGAACTCCAGCACCTCAGGATCGGTCAGGCGCGAGTTGGTCATGTGGGTCTGCACCACGCTCGTGCCGTTGAAGCCCCCGACGACAGCGCCGCTGGCGTCGGTCACTGCACCAGCACCGCTGCCGCCCGAAATCGTCTCGTAGTACTGATGCGACGCATTGCCGAAGGTGAAGTTGTTCATGGTGCACTGGCTGGCCGCCATGACACCCAATGCGCCGTACAGCGCATTGGTGATGCAGCTGGACGTCTCCACGTTGCCCGCCACCACCGACGCCGGCGGGTTGGGGTTGAGCATGGAGCCCGGCGGGATGATGACCTTCAGCGGCTTCAGGCAGCCCGCGTTCAGCGGAATATCGTCGTCCACCAGCGTGCGGAACACATACAGCACCGCCGCCATGCACACGGCCGTGGGCGCATTGAAGTTGTTGGTCTGCTGGGCGCTGGTGCCGGCAAAGTCGATCTCGGCGCTGCGGCCCGGGGTGTTCACGCGGATCGCCACCTGGATCTGCGCGCCGTTGTCCAGCGGCAGCGTGAACGCGCCGTCCTTCAGGCGCGTGATCACTCGGCGCACGGACTCCTCGGCGTTGTCCTGCACGTGGCGCATATAGGCCTGCACCACGTCCAGGCCAAACTGCTCGACCATCTTGCGCAGCTCCTGCACACCCTTTTCGTTGGCGGCGATCTGCGCCTTCAGGTCGGCCATGTTCTGCTGCGGGTTGCGGCTGGGGTACTGCCCGCTTTGCAGCAGGGCAACCATCTCGGCCTCGCGCAGCACGCCCTGCGCGACGAGCTTGACGTTGTTGATCTGCACGCCCTCTTCCTCGATGCGCGTGGAAAACGGCGGCATCGAGCCCGGCGTGGTGCCGCCGATGTCGGCATGGTGGCCGCGGCTGCCCACGTAGAACAGCGGCCTGTCGTGCGACGCGGCGCCCAGGTACACGGGCGTGATGACCGTGACGTCCGGCAGGTGGGTGCCGCCGTGGTACGGGTCGTTCAGCACGTACACGTCGCCCGGCTGCATCTTGCCCGTGTTCTCGCGGATCACGGTCTTGATGCTCTCGCCCATGGAACCCAGGTGCACGGGCATGTGCGGCGCGTTGGCGATCAGGTTGCCGTCAGCGTCGAACAGCGCGCAGCTGAAGTCCAGGCGCTCCTTGATGTTGACCGAGTAGGCCGTGTTCTGCAGTTGCAGGCCCATCTGCTCGGCGATGTTCATGAACAGGTTGTTGAACACCTCCAGCAGCACCGGGTCCACCGTGGTGCCCACGGCGAACTTCGCGGCGCGCGGCACGCGCCGGTCCAGCACGATGTGGTCCAGCGCCGTGAGTTCGGCCTCCCAGCCGGGCTCCACCACGGTCGTGGCGTTCTTTTCGGCAATGATGGCCGGGCCCGGCACCACGTCACCAGGGCGCAGGTCCTCTCGCACGACCAGCGCAGCGTCATGCCACTGGCCGCCCGAATACATGCGCACGGTCTCGCGGCGCGGCACGTCGCGCGGCTCGTGCGTGTCGTGGCGCGGTTCGGCCGGCGCGTCGCCCGCCACCACGGCCTCGACGGACACGGCCTCGACCACCAGGCGCTTGCCCTGCATCAGGAACGCGAAGCGCTGGCGGTAGGCGGCCTCGAAGCCGGCCTTGATCGCCGCCAGGTCGCCAAAGGGCACGACCAGCGCGGCGTCGCTGCCCTCGTAGCGCACGTGCACGCGGCGGTGCACGGCCACGGCCCCGGCGTTGACCTGCTGGCGCTGCAGCTCGCCCTGCGCGGACGCGGCCAGCGCATCCAGCCGGCTGGCAATGAGCGGCAGCGAGTCGGCGGCCAGCGGCGCTTCCACCGCCTGCTCGCGGATCACGTTCTGGTCCGCCAGGCCCATGCCGTAGGCGCTAAGCACGCCGGCCAGGGGGTGCACGAACACGCGCGTCATGCCCAGGGCATCCGCTACCAGGCAGGCATGCTGGCCGCCCGCGCCGCCAAAGCACTGCAGCGTGTAGCGCGTGACGTCATAGCCGCGCGCGACCGAGATCTTCTTGATGGCGTTGGCCATCTGCTGCACCGCGATGTTGATGAAGCCTTCGGCCACCACTTCGGCGCTGCGGCCGGTCTTGCCGGCCAGCTCGTTGAACTTCGCCTGCACGGCCTCATAGCTCAGCGCCTCGTCGGCATTGGGGCCGAACACCTTGGGAAAGTAGCGCGGCTGGATCTTGCCGGTCATGACGTTGGCGTCGGTCACGGCCAGCGGACCGCCGCGCCGGTAGCTGGCGGGGCCAGGGTTGGCGCCGGCGCTCTCGGGCCCCACGCGAAAGCGCGAGCCGTCGAACTCCAGAATGGAGCCGCCGCCGGCCGCCACGGTGTGGATGCTCATCATGGGCGCGCGCATGCGCACGCCGGCCACCTGGGTCTCAAACTCGCGCTCGAATTCGCCCGCGTAATGGCTCACGTCGGTGGACGTGCCGCCCATGTCGAAGCCGATCACCTTGTCGTGCCCGCCCAGCGCCGCCGTGCGTGCCATGCCCACGATGCCGCCCGCGGGACCGGACAGGATCGCGTCCTTGCCCTGGAACGCATGGGCGTCGGTCAGGCCGCCGGAGGACTGCATGAAGAACAGCTTGACGCCGGGCATCTCGCCGGCGACCTGCTCGACATAACGCCGCAGGATCGGGGACAGGTAGGCATCCACCACGGTCGTATCGCCCCGGCTCACGAACTTCATCATGGGGCTGGTTTCGTGGCTGGTGCTGATCTGCGTGAAGCCCGCCTCACGCGCGATGCGCCGCGCCGCCTGCTCGTGCTCGGTATAGCGGTAGCCGTGCATGAAGACGATGGCCACGCTGCGCAGGCCGCGGCCATACGCCGCCAGCAGGTCGCCACGCAGCGCCGCTTCGTCCAGGCCCTGCACCACTTCGCCGTGGGCGCCGATGCGCTCGTTCGCCTCGATCACTTCGGCATACAGCAGCTCGGGCAACTGGATGTTGCGGTCAAACAGGCGCGGCCGGTTCTGGTAGGCGATGCGCAGCGCATCGCGAAAGCCGCGCGTGGTGACCAGCAACGTGGGCTCACCCTTGCGCTCCAGCAGCGCGTTGGTGGCCACGGTGGTGCCCATCTTCACGCATTCCACCAGGCCTGGGGTGACGGGCTCGCCCGGCTTGAGCCCCAGCAGGTGGCGGATGCCCGCCACGGCCGCGTCCTTGTACTGCTCGGGGTTCTCGCTGAGCAGCTTGTGGGTCGTGAGCGTGCCGTCGGGCCGTTTGGCGACGATGTCGGTGAACGTGCCGCCGCGATCAATCCAGAATTGCCAGCGGTCGGTGGAAGCTTGTTCTTGCATGGTGCTTGAGGTTAGCGTTGGATGTAGTACGGCACAAAGATATTGTTCGCCTCGTTCCCGACGGATCGTACCCATTCGCGGGAAAATTTCTCGCCCATCCGCTTCAGCTCGGCCTCGAACTCGGCGGGAATGCGGTCGACCTTCATGCCCTTGGCTTTCAGGTCGTTGGTGGAGCCGGCGGCAACGTCGCGGCTCATGGCCCAGCCGCGGGTCTCGGCGTCCTGCGCGGCCTTGAGCACGGCCTGCTGCACCGCAGGCTTCAGGCCGTCAAAGGCCTTCAGGTTCACGAAGACGATGTTCTTGGGAAACCAGGCGTTGATCTCGTAGTAGTGCCTGATCTGGCCCCAGACCTGGTTTTCCACCCCGGTCACGGCCGAGGTGATCATGTTGTCCATGCGGCCGCTGGCCAGCGCCTTGTTCACCTCGACCATGGGCACGTCCACGGGCGTGGCGCCCAGCATTTCGGCAATGCGCACGGTGGACTGGTTGTAGGTGCGCATGCGCGTGCCGCGGAAGTCCGCCGACGAGCGCACCGGCGCGCTGGCATACAGGCCCTGCGGCGGCCAGGGCACCGCGTACAGCGCCTTCAGCCCCCGCTGGCTGAAGTGCCTGTCGATCAGCGGGCGCTGCAAGTCCCACATGCGCCGGGCGTCGTCGTAGCTGCTCACCACGAAGGGGATCGCGTCGGCCCCGGCGATCGGGATTTCCTTGACCATGCTGGTCATGATGGTTTCGCCGGCCTGGGCCTTGCCGTCCTGCACCGCCTGGCGGATGTCGTTGAGCTTGAAGAGCTCGTTGTTGGCCCGCACGTCGATGCGCAGCGCACCGGCGCTGGCCTGCTCCACATCGCGGGCGAACTGCGCGATGTTCTGCGTGTGAAACGATTCGGCGCGGTAGCCGGTGGCGAGCTGCCAGGTCGTCTGGGCGTGCAGCATCGAGCCGTGGGAGAGCGAAGCCGCTGCGAGCGCGGCGATCAACAAAGCCTTCATGATGGAGCTCCTGGTGGGGAGTGGCTCAGCCCTGCATCTGACGTGGCAGCCACAGGACCACGTCGGGGAAAAAGTAGGTCGCGATCACGGCAGCGATCATCAGGAAGAACAGCGGCATGGCCGTGCGCGCGATCCACGTCACCTCGCGGCGCGTCAGGCCCTGCAGCACGAAGAGGTTGAAGCCCACGGGCGGCGTGATCTGCGCCATCTCCACCACCAGCACGATGAAGATGCCGAACCAGATCAGGTCGAAGCCGGCGGCCTGCACCGTGGGCAGCAGCACGGCTATGGTCAGCACCACCATCGAGATGCCGTCCAGGAAGCAGCCCAGGATGATGAAGAACACGATCAGCAGCAGCATGAGGCTGAACGGCGACAGGTGCAGCGCGCCGATGAACTCCGCCAGATGGCGCGGCAGCCCGATGAAGCCCATGGCCAGCGTGAGGAATGCGGCGCCCGCCAGGATCAGGCCGATCATGCAGTACACGCGGCATGCGGCCACCAGCCCGTCCTTGAACCGCGCCCAGTCGAGCGAACCTTCGATTTTGGCCAGCACCAGCGCGCCCGCCACGCCCAGCGCCGCCGCCTCGGTGGCGGTGGCGATGCCGCTGTAGATGCCGCCCAGCACCAGCGCGATCAGGGACACCACGGGAATCAGGTGGCGCGACGCGTACAGTTTCTGTCCGAAGCTCATGGCCGCGTCGGCGGCGGGAACCTTGTCCTGGTTCAGCAGCGCCCACACGATGATGTAGCCCATGAACAACGTCGCCAGCATCAGGCCGGGAATGACGCCGGCAAGGAACAGCTTGGCGATCGACACGTTGGCAGCGACGCCGTACACGATCATGATGATGGACGGCGGGATCAGCAGCCCCAGCGTGCCCGCGCCGGCCAGTGTGCCGATGGCGATGTCGTCGGGGTAGCCGCGCTTTTTCAGCTCAGGCAGCGTGATCTTGCCGATGGTGGCGCAGGTGGCGGCGCTGGAGCCCGAGATGGCCGCAAAGATGGTGCAGCCCACCACGTTGGTGTGCAGCAGCCGGCCCGGCAACCGGTCCAGCCAGGGCGCCAGCCCCTTGAACATGTCGTCGCTGAGCTTGCTGCGAAACAGGATCTCCCCCATCCACAGGAACAGCGGCAGCGCCGTGAGCGTCCAGCTGGACGTGGAGCCCCAGATGGTGAGCATCATGCTGTCGCCCACGGGCCGGCTGGTGAACAGCTCCATGCCCAGCAGCGCCACGGCCAGAAGCGACAGCCCGATCCACAGGCCTGAGCCCAGCACTGCGAACAGCAGCACGATCAGGGCCAATGCAATCACGACGTCCATGTTTTTTCTCCTCTTGCGTGGGTCACGGGTTATTCGACGTGGGCCGCCTCGCCGGCTGCCGCAATGAAGCTGCCGCCCCGCCAGCGAAGCGCCAGCGCATGGCCGAACGCCAGCGCGAAACCGATGCAGCCCAGTGCCATGGCGATCTGGGGAATCCACAGCGGGGACGCATCTGCCGCTGGCGAAATGTCATGGGTGGAGTACGACACCCAGACCAGCCGCAGCGAATACCAGGCGATGTACACGGCCAGGGCAAACGCGCTGGCCAGGCACCACCATTCCAGCGCACCGCGCAGGCGGTGCGGAACGCGCTCCAGCAGCAGCGTCACCCGGATGTGATCACCGTGCTGAAGGGTTCCGGGCAACGCCAGAAAAAGTGCCGCGGCGATCGCATAGCCCGCATAGGCATCCAGCCCGCCAATCTCCCAATGCACTTCGCGGGCCACAACACCCAGCAGCACGGTGCCGAACGCGGCCACCATGGCCACGCACGACAGGAACATCAGCAGTTTGTAGAAATTGAGGACGAGCTTGGCCACCGTACGCTCCTGGTTCGGTATTGACAATGCAATGAAGCGGCGCGCTGCGTCAGACCCGGCAGCGCGCCGCAAAGGGCATCAGGGTTTGCGGAAGGCGTCGATGACGGCCTGCCCTTCAGGCCCCGCGGTCTTGAGCCATTCGGCGGTCATGGTCTCGCCGATGTCGGCCAGCACCTTCTTCACGCCGTCGGACGGCGCGGCGATGGTCATGCCCTTGGCGCCCAGTTCCTTGATGTACTCGCCGTCCAGCTTTTCGCTGGTGGCCCAGCCCCGCGCCTCGGCGGCGGCGGCGGCCTTGAGCACGGCCTCCTGGGTGGGTTTGTCCAGCGCGTCGAACGCCTTCTGATTCACGACCGTGGCGTTGCGCGGCAGCCAGGCGCTCACGGGGTAGAAGTACTTGACCTGCTCGTGCAGCTTGCTTTCCACGCCGCTGGCGCTGGAGGTCAGGAAGTTCTGGACACCGCCGGTGGCCAGTGCCTGGCCCAGCTCTGCCAGCTGGATGGTCACGGGCTGGGCCTTGAGCAGCTGGGCAATGCGCGTGGTGGCGGGGTTGTAGGCGCGCATCTTGGTACCCGCGAAATCCGCAGGCGCGTTGATGGGTTTGAGCGAGTACAGCGACTGGCCGGGCCAGGGCACGCTGAACAGGACCTTCATGCCCTGCGACGCCAGCAGCTTGTCCTGCGCCGGCTTGGCCGCCAGGTACAGGCGCTTCGCATCGGCATAGCCCGTGGCCAGGAAGGGAATGGAGTCCACACCGAACAGCGGGTTCTCGTTGGCGGCGCCCGACAGGATGAACTCGGCAGACGGCACCTGGCCGGTCTGCACGGCCCGCTTGATCTCGTTGGCCTTGTACAGCGAGCCGCCCGGGTGCAGCGTGATCTTGAGCTTGCCGCTGGTGAGCTGGTCCACCTCGTTGGCGAACTGCTGCACGTTCTGGGTCTGGAAGCTGTTGGCACTGTAGCCGGTGGGCAGGTCCCACTTGGTCTGCGCCTGCGCGGCGCAGGCAATTGCGATCGCGGACAGGCTGAACATCAGTCGTTTCATCGTTGGCTCCTTGTGTTTCAGAAACTGGCAAGCTGGTTGTTGAGAAGGTCGGTGATCAGCATCGCGCCGGGCGCGTGGGTGATGCAGAAATCGGGGCGGGCCTGGCGTATGGCCGCCTGCGGCGTGACACCGCAGGCCCAGAACACCGGCAGCTCGTCGGGCAGCACCTGCACGGCGTCGCCATAGTCCGGCCGGCCCAGGTCGGCGATGCCGATCAGCGACGGGTCGCCGATGTGCACCGGCGCGCCGTGCACGCTGGGAAAACGCGACGTGATCTGCACGGCACGGATCACCGCGGCCGCCTTCATGGGCCGCATGGACACGACCATCGGACCGCTGAACTCGCCCGCCGCCTCGGTCGGGATGCTGGTGCGGTACATGGCCACGTTGACGCCCTGCTCCACGTGACGCAACCGCAGGCCGGCGGCCATGAGCGCCTGCTCGAAGCTGAACGAGCAGCCGATGACGAAGGTCACCAGGTCATTGCGCCACAGATGCGTGATGTCGCAGGGCTCTTCCACCAGCTCGCCGTCGCGCCAGACGCGGTAGCGCGGCACGTCGGTGCAGATGTTGACGTCAGCCCCCAGCGCGGGCAGCAGCGCATGGCCGGGATCGGACACCGCCAGCAGCGGGCAGGGCTTGGGGTTGCGCTGGCAGTAGCGCAGGAAGTCATCGGCATGCGCCCGCGGCAGGATGACCACATTGCCCTGCACATGGTCGTTGGCCAGGCCGCTGGTGTGGTGCGTCCACAGGCCCTGGCGGATCAGGGAGCGCACATGCGCCGCGTCCTGCGTGCCCGAGTGGCCGAACACCGCCTTTGCCAGATCCAGAGCTGATCCCACCGCATCTCCTTGTCGTTCGAATGTGTCATTTGCATGACGATGGGCGGATTGTGGTGAGGTGTCAGACCTTCTTCAAATTCAAAATTTTTTGCTTACGTCATCGATTTTTTCGATGAACTGGTTTGGTGCGCGACTCGGCATCAATGAAGGCAAAGGCCGACTTCACCACCGTCTCCACGGCATGCGACGTCGGGTCCGCGCGGTAGCTCGCATGGATGGGCAGGGGCTGCAGCGCGGTGTCGCAGGCCAGCTGCTTGAGGTTGGGCCAGGTCAGAAGCCGCTGCACCGCGCGCCGCGGCAGCGTGGCCACACCGAAGCCGCCCTGCACGAGCTGCACCATCGCGGAGATCGACGAGATCGTGTGCACCCGTTTGGGCTCCACGTTCGCCTGGCGGAACAGGTCCACCAGCGCCACATGCGGGTGCGAGCCGCGCTGGAAAGTCAGGATCTCCTGCTCGCCCATGTCGGCCAGCGTGTAGCGGCGCTTGCGGTGCACTTCGCGGTTGCCCATGAAGACCATCTCCATCGGCGGCAACGCGCGGCTGCGCACACCGTCGGCGGCCGCCGGCATGGCGGCGAACACCAGGTCCTGCGTGCCGCGCTGCACCTGCTCGACCAGGATGGGCGTGGTTTCCACCGTCAGCTCCAGCTCCAGCGCCGGGTGGTCGGCCCGCAGCTTTTCGATCCAGGGAATCAGCCATGAATGCAGCACCGACTCGATGGCGCCGATGCGCATGGACACCGCCAGCGGAGTGCCAGCGCCCATTTCGGCCTTGACCTCGCGCTGCAGCTCCAGCAGCCGCTGCGCGTAGGTAAAGAACCGCGTGCCGGCAATGGTCAGGCGGAACTGCTTGTCACGACGGTCCAGCAGCAGCACGCCCAGCTCCTCCTCCAGCGCGGCGATGCGGCTGGACATGGCCGACTGGGTGAGGAACAGCTTCTCGGCCGCGCGCGTCACGCTTTTGAGCGACGCGACCCAGTAAAACGCCTCGACGAACCGCAGGTTCATGGCGCGGCCTCCGCCGCGGCTGGTGCCTGCGCCGCGAACCGTGCGAGCGCCGGCACATCCCGCAGCGACAGCACGTCCCAGCCCGTGGCCGCCCGCACCTGCTGCGCATAGGGCGGCATGTTGGTGCACTCCAGAACCACCGTGCGCAATTGCGGCGCCCGCGCCTGCAGCGCCAGGGCCGCGGCGACCACATCCGCGCCGGCACGCGCCAGGTCCATCTGCGCCAGGTTGCCCAGGATGGCGGTGGCGAATTCGCCCTTGCGGTCCACCCCCTGCACCAGCACATCCTTGACGCGCTCGCGCGGCACACCGGCGGCGCGCAGGTGCTCGCTGCCCAGCGCCGTCGCGTTGATGGTCAGCACGCCCACCTGGGCCTGCGCGGCCAGAAGCCGCGGCAACATCAGCAGGCTGGAGGTGGCCACCGGGATTTTCACGGCGGCCTGTAGTTCTTTTTGTAGCAGCACCAGAAAACCGCAGCTCGTGGTGATGGCCGACACGCCGGCCTTTTCCAGGCCACGCACCACGCCCAGGAACGCCGGCGTGACGCGCCCTGCCCGCAGCCCTTTGGCGGACTGCACGACACGCTCGGGCCAGACGCCGCGCACCACGTTGAAATTGACCGGCACGCCCCAGGTCTCCGGATGCCCCACGTCGCCCGGCGGCCGGGGAAACCGCGTATCCAGCATCACGATGCCCAACACCGGTTGCACAGGCGCCTGCGGGACAGGTGTCGGGGGAAACACCGTTGCGGCTGGCCCGGTACTTGCATTTATGCTGCTGTTCTCATTCATCCATGCCATTGTCCCGGAGAGACCATGAAATACCAATTCGGACTCATCGCCGCCGCCATCGCCTTCAGCGGCAGTGCTTTTGCGCAGACCAAGTGGGACCTGCCCGCCGCCTATCCGGCCACCAACTTCCACAGCGAAAACCTCGTGCAGTTCGCCAACGACGTGGATAAGGCCACCGGCGGCAAGCTCAAGATCACCGTGCACCCCAACGCCGCGCTGTTCAAGGCCCCCGAGATCAAGCGCGCCGTGCAGGGCGGCCAGGCCCAGGCCGGTGAAATCCTGCTGGCGAACTTCCAGAACGAATGGCAGCTCTTCGGCGCTGACGGCCTGCCCTTCCTGGCCGACAGCTACGACGCGTCGATGAAGCTGTACAAGGCCCAGAAGCCGTTCATGGACAAGAAGCTGGCTGCCGATGGCATGGCGCTGCTGTATGCCGTGCCGTGGCCGCCGCAAGGCATCTACGTCAAGAAGCCCATCAGCTCCGGCGCCGACCTCAAGGGCGTGAAATGGCGCGCCTACAGCCCCGCTACCGCACGCATCGCCGAACTGGTGGGCGCACAACCCGTGACGGTTCAGGCGGCCGAGCTGTCCCAGGCCATGGCCACGGGCGTGGTCGAAAGCTACATGTCCTCGGGCTCCACCGGCTTTGACACCAAGACCTACGAACACATCAAGTACTGGTACGACACCCAGGCCTGGCTGCCCAAGAACGCGGTGCTCGTGAACAAAAAGGCCTTCGACGCGCTGGACAAACCCACGCAGGACGCCGTCATGAAGGCCGCCGCCGCCGCCGAGGAACGCGGCTGGGCATCCAGCAAAAAGGTCAACACCGAAGTGCTGGAGAAGCTCAAGGCCAACGGCATGCAGATCCTGCAGCCGTCGCCGCAGCTGAAGGCCGACATGAAGAAAGTTGGCGACACCATGCTCAAGGAATGGCTGGACAAGGCCGGCCCCGAAGGCCAGCAAATGGTCGACGCCTACCGCAAATAAGCCGATGCGCAAGACCCTTGACGCGCTCTACCTCAGCGCCGCCGCCCTGGCGGCGCTTTTCATGGTGGGCCTGCTGATCATGGTGCTGCTGTCCATCGTGAGCCGGCAGTTCCATTTCCACGTGCCGGGCACGGACGCCTATGCCGGCTACCTCATGGCAGCCAGCGGCTTCCTGGCACTGGCGCACACACTCAAGCGCGGCGAGCACATCCGCGTGACGCTGCTCATCAACAACCTGAAGGGCTCCTGGAAAAAGGCCTTCGAGGTCTGGGCGCTGGCCGCCGCCACGTTGCTGGCCGTGCTGTTCGCGTTCTACAGCTGTCGCCTGTCGTACCAGTCGTACACATTCCACGACATCTCCACCGCCAGCGACGCCACGCCGCTGTGGATCCCGCAGGTGTCCATGGCGCTGGGCACGGTGATCCTGGCCATCGCCTTCATCGACGAACTGGTGCTGGAGCTGCGCGGCCGGCGCGTGGTGTCCGAATCGGGGGAGGCCCTGCGCAATGAGTGACCTTGCCATTACAGGGCTGCTGATCCTGTCCCTGTTCCTCATCCTGGGCAGCGGCGTGTGGATCGGGCTCACGCTGTCGGGCGTGGCCTGGATCGGCATGCAGCTGTTCAGCTCGCGACCCGCGGGCGACGCCATGGCCGTGACCATCTGGGGCTCGGCGTCCAGCTGGACGCTCACGGCGCTGCCGCTGTTCGTGTGGATGGGCGAAATCCTGTTCCGCACCCGGCTGAGCAACGACATGTTCAAGGGCCTGGCGCCCTGGATGCAGGCGCTGCCGGGGCGGCTGCTGCACACCAATGTGGCGGGCTGCACGATCTTTGCCGCGGTATCGGGCTCCAGCGCCGCGACCTGCGCCACCATCGGCAAGATGACGCTGCCGGAGCTCGGCCGGCGCGGCTACCCGGAGCACATGGTGATCGGCACGCTGGCGGGTGCCAGCACGCTGGGCCTGCTGATTCCGCCTTCGATCATCATGATCGTCTATGGCGTGACGGCTGAAGTGTCCATTGCCCGTCTGTTCATCGCGGGCGTACTGCCCGGGTTGATGCTGGCGCTGCTGTTCTCGGGCTACATCGCCGCCTGGGCACTGGCCAACCCCGGCAAGATTCCCGCGGCCGACCAGACGCTCACGTTCATGCAGAAGCTGGCCGAATCGCGCAGCCTGATCCCCGTGGTGCTGCTCATCACGGCCGTGCTGGGCTCCATCTACACGGGCATCGCCACCGCGACCGAGGCGGCGGCCGTGGGCGTGGTGGGGTCGCTGGTCATTTCGGCCGTCCAGGGGTCGCTGAGCTGGCAGACCTTCAAGGAGTCGCTGATGGGCGCCACGCGCCTGTACTGCATGATCGCGCTGATCCTGGCTGGTGCCGCGTTCCTCACGCTCAGCATGGGCTACATCGGCCTGCCGCGCCACCTGGCCGAATGGATCGCGTCGCTCGGGCTCACGCAGGGCCAGCTCATCCTGGCGCTGGCGGTGTTCTACATCATCCTGGGTTGCTTTCTGGATGGCATCTCCATGGTGGTGCTGACCATGGGCGTCATCATGCCCACCGTCATGAAGGCCGGCATCGACCCGATCTGGTTCGGCATCTTCATCGTGCTGGTGGTGGAGATGGCGCAGATCACCCCGCCCGTGGGCTTCAACCTGTTCGTGCTACAGGGCATGACGGGCCGCGAGCTGACCTGGATTGCCAAAGTCACCATGCCCATGTTCATTCTGATGTGCGCAGGCGTAATGCTTATCTACCTGGTTCCAGGCATCGTGACCTGGCTGCCGCAGCAGATGATGAAATGAAAGGTCCCTGCTGAACGCCATGCCCGCCGTCATAGCCATCTGCCTGGGCGCCTGCTGCGGCGCGCTGCTGCGCTGGGGCCTGTCGCTCGGGCTCAACCCGGGCGGCCTGCTGCCCTGGGGGACGCTCGCGGCCAACCTGATCGGCGGATATCTGGTGGGCGTGTGCGTGGCCGTGTTCCAGGCCCTGCCCCACCTGGACCCGGTGTGGCGGCTTGCCCTGGTCACCGGGTTTCTGGGCGCGCTCACGACGTTCTCGTCCTTCAGCGCCGAGGTGGTGGGCATGTTGATGCAGCAACGCTACTGGCTGGCCGGTGTAACGGCATTGCTACACTTGGCTGGCTCGCTGGTATTGACTGTGGCCGGGATGAAGTCTGCGGCCCTGTTCCTGATGGCGCGACAGTGACACCAAAGTACCAGCAGGCGACACCATCCATGAAATACATTGCCGCGCTGCTGCTGTCGTTCCTGCCCCTGGCGGTGCCAGGGCAGACTGCGCCTGCGTCTGCACCGACGCGCAGCAACTGGTTTACCGTCATGGGCGACCCGGCGAACCCGGAGCTCAACACGATTGAAGTCAATCCGGTACCGCTGGAAGTGACAGATGCCGGCCGCACCATGCGCATCCGCGTCAGCCGATCCACCGAGCGGACGAGCTGGGACGGCATCGCCTACCGTTCGTACACGGCCACCGTCGTGGTCAACTGCACCGAAGGCCGCGCCCAGTACCTGTCGCTGAATTTCCACCGGGAGCCGCTGTGGCGCGGCACGGCGTACCGCACATCGATCTTCTCCCGCGAGCAGCAACGCCCCATGCTCTTCCTGGACGTGGAACCCAACCCCACGCAGCGCATCATCCGCGCGGCCTGCCTGTAGCGCCTACCAGCGCCCCACCGGCACGCAGACCATATCGCCGGAGTCGTTGGGCGTCACGGCCCTGTCGTTCTTGGCCCGCGCCACCTCCATTTCCCGCGGCAGCGTGACGCCATTCTTCACGGCCAGGATCTCGGCCATGACGCTCACCGCAATCTCGGGCGGGGTCTTGCTGCCGATGTAGATGCCGATGGGGCCGCGCAGGCGTTTCAGGTCCTCGTCGGTCTGGTCAAAATGCTCGGCCATGCGCGCGTGGCGCGCGTCGTTGTTGCGGCGGCTGCCGATGGCACCGACGTAGAAGGCGTCGGTCTTCAGCGCCTCCAGCAACGCCAGATCGTCCAGCTTGGGGTCATGCGTCAGCGCCACCACGCAGCTGCGGCGGTCGGGTTTGAAGGCCGTCACCACGTCGTCGGGCATGTCGGCCACCACCTTCGCGCCCGCCACGCTCCAGGCGCCGCGGTATTCCTCGCGCGGATCGCACACCGTCACGGCAAAGCCGCTGAACAGCGCCATCGTTGCCAGGTATTCGGTGAGCTGGCCGGCACCGATCAGCAGCATGCGGTATTCGGGCCCGAAGGTGTTGGTCAGCGCCGTGCCGGACACCGACAATTCTTCGGGCGCCAGCGCCTCCTGCTGGGTCACCGCCCCGTCGGACAGGCGCACGGTGCGCCGCATGAGCCGGCCCGTTTCCAGGGCGGCCACCAGCGCCGACAACAGCGCGGGATCGGGGTCGTATTCAAGCAGCAGCTCCAGCGTGCCACCACAGGGCAGGCCGAAGCGGTGGGCTTCGTCGGCCGTGATGCCGTATTTAACGAAGCCCGGCGCGCCGCTGGGAATCTGCTTGTGCTCGCCGGGCGCGTTGCCGCCCTGCGCATAGGCTTGTGTAAAGCGGTAGATCAGGTCGTCTTCAATGCAGCCGCCCGACACCGAGCCCACCACGGCACCGGTTTCGCTCAGCGCCATGATGGAGCCGATGGGCCGCGGGGACGATCCCCAGGTACGCACCACGGTGGCCAGCAGCGCCCGCTGGCCGGCCGCGCGCCAGTCACGCAGCGTACGCAGCACCATGACGTCCAGGTTTTCCATGGCCACCTCCCCGCTCGTCAGCGCAGCAGCCAGATGGCCGCCAGCACCGCGACAGCGCCCGCCACCCAGGCCCAGACCGGAATGCCGCCTGACGCACTGCCGCCGCTCGGGGCGGTGGTGTCGGGCGCCGCGGCAGCGGTGTAGGCCTGCGGATGCTGGCGCTGCATTTCTTCGTCAAAACGCTTGAAGAAGTCTTCGGCCATGGACTTGGCCACGCCGTCGATCAGCCGTTGGCCCATCTGGGCGATCTTGCCGCCCACCGACGCCTGCACGCTGTAGGCCAGCACACAGCCCTGGCCTTCTTCGGGCGGCGACAGCCGCACCTGCGACGTGCCCTTGCCGAAGCCGGCCGCGCCGCCCTGGCCGTCGAAGGTAATGGTGTAGCTGTTGGGTGGGTTGATGTCGGACAGCGTGATCTTGCCGTTGAATTTGGCCGCCACGGGGCCGATCTTGACGGACACGCCCACGGCGTACTGGTTGTCTCCCGTGGCTTCAACCTTGTCGCAGCCGGGGATGCAGGTCTTGAGCACGGCGGGGTCGTTCAGCGCGTCCCAGGCCTGCTGCTGGGTGATGGCAAGCGCGCGGCTTCCTTGCATTTCCATGGGGGTTTCTTTCTGTGCTTTTTCCGGGGTCAATGTTTCATCAGAGCTGCCAGGCTGCCCGCCAGTTCCTCAAGGCGTGCCACGTTGTGCACCGCCAGCATGGCATGCGCATGGCGGTGCAGCACGGTGGCGCCGCGCGCCAGCGGCTGGTAGCCGTCAAAGCGCAGCAGCGGGTTCAGCCACAGCAGCCGGCGGCAGCGCCGGCGCAGCCAGGCCAGCTCGGCGTCCAGCGCGGCCGGCTCGCCCGTGTCCAGCCCGTCGCTGATGACCAGCACCAGCGTGCGCCGGCCCACCAGGCGCCGCGCGTGCTGCTGGCGCAGCGTGGCCAGCGATTCACCCAGCCGCGTACCGCCCGCAAAATCGTCGATCAGCGCGCTGGCCGCCGCCAGCATGGCGTCGGTGTCGGCCAGGCGGAAGGCCGGTGTCAGGTCGGTCAGGTGCGTGCCGAACGCGAACACGTCGCGTCGTGCGCGCCGCCCGTTAACGTCCCGCGTGGCGGCATGCAGAAAGGCGAGCAGCAGCCGCGCGTAGCGTTCCATGGAGCCCGACACGTCCACCAGCACGAGCAGCGGTAGAGGCTGCGTCCGCCGCTGCAGGCGGGGCAGTTGCAGCAGTTCGCCGCCCGTGCGGGCCGCGCGGTGCATGACGCCCGCCCAGTGCATGCGCTGTCCACGCGCGCCCGGCTGCACGCGGCGCGAGGGCACGCGCGGCACGGGCAGCGCCACGTCGCGCGCCAACCGCTCGACCAGGTGGTATTCGCTGGCGCTCAACGCGCTGAAGTCCGCATGCTTGAGCCGCCGCAGGTCGCTGGCGGTCATGGCCGCGTCAAAGTCGACTTTCTGGTCCTCTTTCTTTGGCGCAGCCTGCTGGCCGTAGGCCTTCTGCGGCTGCAGGGCTTCACGCACGCGAGGACGGCGCTTGCTGGGTTCCGCCTTGCCTTCGGCGCTGGGCAGCAGTTGCGACAGGAGCTTGTTGGCAACGTCGGGGTTGCGAAAGTAGACGTCGAACAGTTCGCGGAACACCAGGCGATCCTGCTCGCGGCTGACCAGCACGGACTCCATCGCGGCGCCCAGGTCGTGGCGGTCGCTCATCCCGACGAGCATGGCGGCCTCTTGCGCCAGTGCGATCCTCGCGCTGTCGGTGCGCACGCCCGCACGGCGCAACGCTCTGCCGAAGCCCGTGATGTTGTCGGCGAGCTTGCCGGTTCTGGCGTCGCCTAGCTGCATGTGAATACCTGTTTGTGTATCACGCGCTGGGTTCGCGGCGGGCGCAGTGCGGCGGGGCTCATGCTGCGGTGGTTTTTGCTTCGCAAAAACTCCGCTGCGATGCTCGGGGGTCGGTCGCGCTGCGGAACTCGCTGCACTACGCTTCGCTTCGTTCCGCTCAGACAGCCGCAGCGAGCATGTTCACGATGCGCGCTTGCGCGCGCCGACACTCCCCCCTGCGCTTCTCGCCACCGCAGAAATCGCCCCGCCGCTCTGCGCCCACCGCGAACCCCGGACCCAGCCACGCCACCGGTGGCGCGCCCACACTGCCACTGCAAAGCTGCGCCTGCGGTGACACGACAGCAAAGCGAATCAAGCATCCGCAACCTCGGGCTTGAGCAGATCGTTCACAAGGTCTGCCGTCAGCGCCGCCACGTCCTCCCGCTGCTTGAACAGGATGCCTGCCGTGTCAGCCACAACCTCGGGATCGACCACCAGCGTATCCAGCGCCACCAAGGCTTTGGCCCACTCCACGCTCTCGGCAATGCCCGGCGCCCGCTGGAACGCATCGGCAAACGGCTGGCTGCGAAGCCGCCCGACAAACTGTGCTACCTGCCTGGCCAGTTCGGCGCTGGCCTGTGGCACACGCGCCTGCACGATGGCAAGCTCGCGCTCGCGCTGCGGGTAGTCCAGCCAGTGGTACAGGCACCGGCGCTTGACCGCGTCGTTGAGCTCGCGCGTGCGGTTGCTGGTGAGGATGGTGACCGGCGCGTGCGCGGCGCGCACCGTGCCGATCTCGGGGATGCTCACCTGGTACTCGCCCAGGTATTCGAGCAGGAAGGCTTCAAACGGCTCGTCGGCGCGGTCCACCTCGTCGATCAAAAGCACGGCGCCGGGCGCCGGCGCCTGCAGCGCCTGCAACAGCGGGCGACGGATCAGATAGCGGTCCTGGTAGACCTCGCGCTCCACGTCGCCGGCATCCGCCCGCCCTTCCACCGCACGCATGTGCAGCAACTGGGCGGCGTAGTTCCATTCGTACAGCGCCTCGCGCTGCTCCAGCCCGTCATAGCACTGCAGCCGAAGCAGTTCGCGCGACAGCGCCTGCGCAAGTGCTTTGGCCAGCTCGGTCTTGCCGACGCCGGGCTCGCCCTCCAGCAGCAGCGGGCGCTGCAGCTTCAGCGCCAGGAACACTGCCGTCGCCAGACGCCGGTCGGCAAAGTAGCCGGCCTGCTGCAGTGACTGGGTGACGGCATCGATGGAGTTGAACGGTATGGACACGCGTTCAGGATAGCGCCTTGGCGACGGCGCGCTGCGTCATGACGCTGATCAGGTTGGCGCGGTAAGCGGCCGATGCGTGCAGATCGCTGGACAGTTCGCCCGCGTCGATCTTCACCGCGGCTGCGGCTTCGGGTGTGAAGCTCTTGTTCAGCGCGTCCTCCAGCCCCTTGTGCCGGAACACGCCGTTGCCCCCGCCCGTGACGGCCACGCGCACGCCGCCGTCGGTCTGGGCCACGAACACGCCGATCAGCGCAAAGCGCGACGCGGGCTGCTTGAACTTCAGGTAGGCCGCGCGCCTGGGCACGGGGTAGCTGATCGCCGTGATCAGCTCGCCGTCCTTCAGCGCGGTGGCGAACATGCCCTGGAAGTAGTCGTCCGCCGCGATCTTGCGCTGGTTGGTGTGCACGGTCGCGCCCAGCCCCAGCACGGCGCTGGGATAACAGGCCGCAGGATCGTTGTTGGCGACGGAGCCGCCCATGGTGCCCATGGCACGGACCTGCCGGTCGCCAATGCCGCCGGCCAGGTCCGCCAGCGCGGGAATGGCTGCTTTCACGTCGGCGTTCTTCGCGACGTCGGCATGGCGCGTCATCGCGCCGATCATCAGGCTGTTGCCGTCTTTCTTCACACCGGCCAGGTCGGCAATGCCGCCCAGGTCCACCAGCTGCTCAGGCGACGCCAGGCGAAGCTTCATCGACGCCAGCAGGGTCTGGCCGCCGGCCAGCAGCTTGCCGCCGGCCGCGGCCAGCTTGACGGCGTCCGCGGACGAAGCGGGACGCTCAAAGGTGAATGCGTACATGGTGGCGTCTCCTTATGCCTTGGCGGATTGGATGGCTTCCCACACGCGGGAAGGCGATGCGGGCATGTCGAACTCCTTCACGCCCAGGCCGTGCAGCGCATCCAGCACCGCGTTGATGACAGCCGGCGGCGAGCCGATGGCCCCCGCCTCGCCGCAGCCCTTGGTGCCCAGCGGGTTGTGGGTGCAGGGTGTGCAGACCGTGTCCAGCTTGAACGTCGGGAAGTCGTCGGCGCGCGGCATGGCGTAGTCCATGAAGCTGCCGGTGAGCAACTGGCCCGTGTCCTTGTCGTACACGCAGTTTTCCAGCAGCGCCTGGCCGATGCCCTGCACGATGCCGCCGTGCACCTGCCCCTCGACGATCATCGGATTGATGATGGTGCCGAAGTCGTCCACTGCCGTGAAGCGGTCCACGCGCACCACGCCGGTGGCCGGGTCGATCTCGACCTCGCACACATAGGTACCGGCCGGGAAGGTGAAGTTGGTCGGGTCGTAGAACGCGGTTTCGTTCAGGCCCGGCTCCAGCTTGTCCAGCGGGTAGTTGTGCGGCACGTACGCCGTGAGCGCGACCTGGCCGAACGGCACCTTTTTGTCAGTGCCCTTGACGGTGAATTCGCCATTGGCAAACTCCACGTCCGCGTCGCTCGCCTCCATCAGGTGCGCGGCAATCTTCTTGGCCTTGGTCTCGATCTTGTCCAGCGCGCGCATGATGGCCGCGCCGCCCACGCTGATGGAACGCGAGCCGTACGTGCCCATGCCGAACGGCACGCGGCCCGTGTCGCCATGCACCACGTCCACGTTCTCGACCGGTATGCCCAGGCGCGCCGCCACCACCTGCGCAAAGGTCGTCTCATGCCCCTGGCCGTGGCTGTGCGAGCCGGTGAACACCGTGACGCTGCCCGTGGGATGCACGCGCACCTCGCCACATTCGAACAGGCCCGCGCGCGCGCCCAGAGCGCCGGCGATGTTGGAGGGCGCAATGCCGCAGGCTTCGATGTAGCTACTGTAGCCCATGCCGCGCTTCAGGCCTTTGGCCTCGCTGGCCTGCCGGCGCGCGGCAAAGCCGGCCACGTCGGCCAGCTTCTCGGCCTTGTCCATGCAGGCGCGGTAGTCGCCCACGTCGTACTGCAGCGCCACGGGCGTCTGGTACGGCCACTGGCTGATGAAGTTGCGCTTGCGGATCTCGTCCTGCGACAGGCCCAGGTCCCAGCCGCAGCGCGACACCAGCCGCTCCAGCAGGTAGGTCGCCTCGGGCCGGCCCGCGCCACGGTACGCGTCCACCGGCGCCGTGTTGGTGAACCACGCGTCCACCTCCACGTAGATCTGCGGGCAGGTGTACTGGCCTGCCAGCAGCGTCGCGTACAGGATGGTCGGCACCGCGGTGGAGAACGTGGACAGGTAGGCGCCCAGGTTGGCGTCGGTGTGCACGCGCATGGCCAGGAATTTGCCGTCCTTGTCCATCGCCATCTCGGCATGGCTCACATGGTCGCGGCCGTGTGCGTCGCTCAGGAACGCCTCGCTGCGGTCGGCGGTCCATTTGATGCTGCAATTCAGCTGTTTGGCGGCCCAGGTCAGCGCCACGTCCTCGGCGTACAGATAAATCTTCGAGCCGAAGCCGCCGCCCACATCGGGCGCGATCACGCGCACCTTGTGCTCGGGCAGGCCCAGCACGAACGCGGTCATCAGCAACCGCTCCACGTGCGGGTTCTGGTTGGATACGTACAGCGTGTACTCGTCGCTCGCCCGGTTGTAGCTGCCGATGGCTGCGCGCGGCTCCATGGCGTTGGGCACCAGGCGGTTGTTGGTGAGGTCGAGTTTGGTGACGTGCGCCGCCTTGGCAAACGCCGCGTCCACCTGGCCCTTGTCGCCGATCGCCCACTTGTAGCAGTGGTTGTCGGGCGCCGCGTCGTGCAGCGCCGTGGCCTTGGCGGCGTCGCTCACGCTCACCACGGCGGGCAGTACGTCGTAGTCGACCTGCACGGCTTCGGCAGCGTTCTTTGCCTGCTCCAGTGTGTCGGCCACCACCATGGCCACGTGGTCGCCCACGTAGCGCGCCTTGCCCTGCGCCAGGATGGGGTGCGGCGGCTCCTTCATGGGCTGGCCGTCGGTGCTGGTGATCAGCCAGCCGCACGGCAGGCCGCCCATCTTGCCTTCGACGTCCTTGCCGGTGAAGACCTTGGCCACGCCGGGCATGGCCTCGGCGGCGGCGACGTCGATGCTTTTGATGACCGCATGCGCATGCGGCGACCGCACGAACACGGCCACGCGCTGGTTGGCCAGGTTGATGTCGTCGGTGTAGTTGCCAGCGCCGGTCAGGAAGCGGTAGTCCTCCTTGCGGCGGACCGATTCACCGATGTGGGGAAGGTTGGGGAAATCTGCTGCGCCCATGACGTTCCCCTCAGGCCGAAGCCATGGCGGCCTGTCCCTGCTGGACGGCCTTGACGATGTTCTGGTAGCCCGTGCAGCGGCACAGGTTGCCTTCGAGCAGCTCGCGGATTTCGGTCTCGCTGGCCTTGGGGTGGTTCTTGCAGAGGTCCACCGCGCTCATGACCATGCCCGGCGTGCAGAAGCCGCATTGCAGGCCATGGCATTCCTTGAATGCGGCCTGCATGGGGTGCATCGTGCCGTCAGCAGCGGCCAGCCCTTCGATGGTGGTGATCTCGGCGCCGTTGTGCTGCACGGCCAGGGTGTTGCACGACTTGATGGCGCGGCCGTTCACATGGACCGTGCACGCGCCGCACTGGGCCGTGTCGCAGCCCACGTGGGTGCCTGTGAGTTTGAGGTGTTCGCGCAGTGCGTGCACGAGCAGCGTGTTGGGCGCGACATCGACGGTCGATGTCTTGCCGTTGACCTTGAGTTGAACCTGCATGGGAACTGTCTCCATCTGTGGGTTGGTGTCGTACTGCGCGGGTCATTGTTGGACTGCGACAGGACCGGATACCTAGGCTAAACCCTAGGTTGGGTCAGACCGCGCAGGAAATTCTCAAAATGGAACAATGAGCCGGCAACAATGCTTTCCATGAGCGCTCCCCTGCCCTCAACCGCCCAGCAGCGCCTGCTCCAGATCGAGCAGGCGCGCCAGGCCGTCATGCAGGAGGGCCGCTCCATGACCGACGTGGCAGTGGATGCCTGGTTCGAGCGCGCCTGGCTGGAACGGTCGTGGCGGCGCTGCCTGGCGGCCGGCCAGCAGCCTGGCCAGCGCGTGAGCTTTGACATGGTGCCGGACGCCGCCCGCCGGCGCGCCCAGGAAACGGGGCACGAGCTGGTCGCGGCCGCGCGTCCCGTTCTGGACCGCCTGGGCCGCGCAATCGCCAACACGCGCTACTTTGCGATCCTCACCGATGCGCAGGGCGTGGTGATCGACGTCAACGGTCCCATCGACCGCAGCGACCGGCGCGCACAGCTCATCACCCGCATTGGCGTGGACCTGTCCGAGCGCGCCGTGGGCACGACGGCCATCGGCGCCGTGCTGGCCGAGCAGCAGCCGGTGTGGCTGCACCGCGGCGAGCACTTCTTCAACGACACCAGCGTGTACAGCTGCGCGGGCGCGCCACTGTTCGGGCCCGACGGACACTGCGTGGGCATGCTGGACCTGACCGGCATCGAGACCGCCGAGCGGCCCGAACTCAGGCATCTGGTGGCGCAGTCGGCCCGCAGCATCGAGAACGCGCTGGCATTGGGCCGTCCCCATCAGCTGCTGCTGCGGCTGAACTGGCCCGGCCGCACGCTGGGCGACGAGTCGGACGGACTGGTCTGCCTGGACGCCGATGGCTGGGTGGCCGCCGCCAACCAGACCGCACGCCAGATGGTGTCGCAACTGGTCCGCGCCGACGGCGCCGCCGTGCACTGCAGCGATCTGTTCGCGATGCCCTGGGAGTCGCTGTTCGATCTGGCGGGGCGCGACGGCGCCACCGACCTGCCGCTGTGGTCGGGCCTGCGCCTGGCCGCCCAGGCGCTGACGCCCGGCCAGGCGGCTGCACCGGTGCGCACCCAGGGGCCCGGCAGCACGGCAGCCGCGCGGCTGCCGCTGAAGGACCTGGAGACCGAGCTGATCCGCAAGGCCGTCCAGGAAGCGCGGGGCAACGTGATGCAGGCGGCCCGCAGCCTGGGCATCAGCCGCGCCACGGTGTACCGCAAGCTCGGCGGCCGGCGCGGGGCCTGAGCGCAGCCAAAAATTCAGTCCAACGGCTTCTTTTGTCGCCAAGGCGTCCTTTAGAATTAGGGAAAAAGTCATCAGCCCGCACCGTACCGGTGCACCACAGGCCTGATTCCCCTTAAGAGACAACCCCGGCGCCCTGCGGCGCTTCAGAACGCCTTGAAATTCGATCTGCGAAGAATCTTTGCCGGCGGCGGCAGTGAAACGGCAACAAGCGGCTTTGAAGACGCCGCCGACACCGACTACCTGCCCGTCAACGGCGAGGGCGAAGGCCTGGAGACCGAATACCAGAGCCTGATCGCCGCGCAGTTGCGCCGCTGGGGCGTTTCCAACCAGTGCATCACGGTCGAGGTGCGCCGCGTGGGCCAGGGCGCCGACGGCTACGACGTGTTCGCGGGCATGTTGCGCCTGGTCCGCTGGGACCGCGATTCCACCTTGCGCGTCATGCTGGGCCTGCCACTGCTGGAGGCCAAGATCCGCAAGACCGTGCGCGCCACCTGGCTGGCCGACTACAGCCACTTTGCCGGACTGTGGCTGCATGCGTCCGAGCGCATGAAGGCGCCGGGTGAACTGCGCGAGCTTCTGGCCGCCGTGGCCCCGCTGCCCGGTCATCCGGCCAGCCCCGGCGGCAACCTGCACGGCAACTGCTTTCCGTCCAGCACCGACTCGGACCACAGCCGGCCCTGAGCGGCCCACACGCCAAGCGACGCCTGCGCGACAATCAGGCGCTGCCCCCCTGCGAGAGATGGAGTTGTTGTCCGTGTCATCCCCCGCCCCGCCCACGCTGCCGCCGACCCAACTGCCGTCGACGCCCGCCCCGGGCCGCTCACACGCCGGCACCCCGGGCTCGATCGCCGAGGTGTCCACCCGTGGTGTGCGCCCGCAAGAGCGTCTGGACTTCTGGCACCAGGCCCACCTGGGACGCATGGTCCTGTCGCAACCGGACGCGGACCCGTCGGCTTTCGAAGGCCGCGTGCGCCGCATCATGGGCGCGGACGCCCACCTGGTGGAGCACCAGTCCAGCGCCCTGAATGCCGTGCGCAGCGAGCAGCAATGCCGCCGCGACGGCGTCGACTACGTGAGCGTGAACCTCATGCTGGACAGCGGCGAGTCGTTCGCGGAGCACGGCGGCGGGCAGCACGAGCTGGCGCCGGGGACGCTGTATTTCGTGGATTCCGCGCAGCCGGTGGAATTCCGCCAGTCGGGCTCGCACAGCCTTTCGATCTTCCTGCCCCGCAGCAGGGTTCAGGCCGCGGTGGGCGACCCCAGACTGATTCCCGTCATCCTGCAGGCGCGCACGGGCATCGGCGCGGTGCTGCAGTCGCACATGCGCATGATCCTGACCCAGGCAGCCCACATGACACCGCAGCAGCGCGTGGTCGTGGTGTCAGCCTGCGTGGAGATGGCGCTGACCACGCTGCAGACCGCGCGCGACGGCACGGCGGATGCCGAGCAGTTCGTCGGCGGGTTCTACCAGGCCGCCCGCATGCTGATCGAACGCGATTGCGCGGACCCGCAGATGGACCCGGCGTCCATCGCGTCGGCGCTGGGCTGCTCGCGGGCCACGCTCTACCGCCTGTTTTCCCGGGAAGGCGAAAGCGTCGCCGCGCTGATCTGGCATGCCCGGCTGCAGCGCGCGCGCCGCATGATCGCGGGCAGCAGCTTTGCGGGGCATTCGCTGTCCGATATCGCCTTCATGGCGGGTTTCACGGACCAGGCGGGCTTCAACCGCATGTTCAAGCGCCACTATGGCGTGACACCCGGCGAGGCGCGTGCGCAGGACGCCGCCGCGCGGGCCGCACGCGAGCCCGGCGGGCACTGAGCCTCAGGCCGTGCGCGCCGCGGCCCGGCTGAAGATGGCGTCAAACCCTTCGAAGCGGCCCTGCCGGCCCGTCAGCTCGTCGGCATAGCCCAGTCGCGCCAGCCGGTGCCGCAGACGCAGCACCTGGGTGCGCGACTTGAAAAGCGCATTGCGGTAGATCTGTCCCGTGGCGTCGTTGCGAACGCCCACGAGCTGCTGCACGCCGCTGTCGCGGGCCGATGCCCCACTGGCCTGGCCGGCGGCGACCATGGCCTTGACGATCTCGGTGTCCTCCACCGGCACAACGGCGCCGGCGGCAATGCTGGTGTTCATGTTTTTCCTGCTCCCTCAAATGTTCAAACGCTGCCGGCGATAAAGGCCAATGCCTTGTCGGTTTTGGTTTCCTGGCCGCCGTGATCGCGCACCGAATGGTCAAGCAGACCCTGCAGGAACTTGCGCTCGCGGCCATGCGCTTCAAAGTCGTAGTTGCCCTCTGTCGTGGACAGCTTGACGCTGAAATTGAAGCCCGACCCCACCATGTAGCCGCGGCTGTATTTCTTGAGGCGGGTGAAATACTCGTTTCCCGTGTCGAACATGGCCTGCGTGGTCAGCGGGCGGTTCAGGTCGTCGAACATCTTGAGCAGCACCATCAGGCTGCCGCAGATACCGCTGTTGAGCACGATCATGGGGATGAGCGGGCTCGCATCGCAGCCGCGCTGGAAGAATTCGGTGAACTCCTTCAGGTTGTGGATGATGCCGCCGCTGCTCTTGTCCAGGTTGGGCTCGTAGCGCGTGTAGCTCACGGCCGCGTGCTGCTTGCGCCCCATGGAGTCCGTGTAGTTGCGCACGCCGCTGGTCACCGTCTTGGTCGCCAGCGCCCGCTCCTTCAGGAACATCTTGCGGGCTTCCTTCAGGAATTCGCCGATCTGGTACTGCTCGATCAGGCGCCAGATGATCTTGACCAGCCATTCAATGCCCGTCACCACCGCCGCCACCAGCGCGCTCGCACCGGGCAGAAGGACCGACAGCGCCGTGTTGGCCACGCCCTTGAGGATGGACCACAGGCCGGCAAACACACCTTTATTCATCTGCCATTCGATGCCGTTGGCCAGCAGCTCGGGGTGGCCGGGGTTCAGCACGATCTTGCGGCGCTCCATCCAGGCGCCGATGCGCTCCTTGGCTGCCTTGAACGTCTGCACCAGACCGCCCGCCAGATCCAGCGCGCCGCCCACGAACGGCGCGGCGCTGGACAGGCATTTGGCCACCACGAACTTCACCAGCCCCTTGATGGTGGCCCCCAGCGTCGCCAGGCTCTTGGCCGACGGATTGGCTACCTTCTCGAGGATGTAGTGCGCCAGGTCCGTGACCGCGTTCATCAGAACAATGCGCAGGCTGTTCAGCGCATCGATCACGGCGGCCCCTACCGTTCCCACCACCGTGGCGCCCAGCATGAACGGGTTGAGCATGAGGATGGGATCCTCCTTGACCAGCTCGTACATGCCCAGCGTGAGCGGAAAGCCCGGTTCGGGCCGCTTGGGCGGCGGCGGCTTCAGGTTGTGGTGACGGGCGTTGAGGGCCGGATCGGTCTTGCCTTCCAGCTTGGTGCCCAGCAGCTTGGTCCCCATGGCGCCCGCACTGGAAATGCTGCCTGTCTTGATCGACTGCCCCATGACGTTCACCGTCTTGGCGGCCAGCTTCTCGTCGCCCAGGTGATTGAAGTTGGTAGACAGCGCCTGACCCGCGATGTTGCCCAGCGCGGAAACGCCTTCCAGCGTGATCGCCAGCGCGCTCATGTCGATCTCGATGTTGCCCAGCAGGTACAGCACGCCATAGCGTGAATGGGGAATGTCCACGTTCTGCAGGGCCGCCTGAGCCGGGCTGACCGGCGCGGGCGTTACGCCGGGCACTTTCTGGACTTCCTGGTGGACCCATTCGAGCAGGCCGCCGCTGACCTTGTTGCGCTCGACCTTGCTCCAGTTGCCCCCCTTGGCGCCGACGTATTCCTTCAGGACCTTGTGCAGGTTGATCGCCGCGGCCGTGCGGCTCGGATTGGCCGACCATGCGGCATAGGCCTCGTCCAGCTTGAGCGTGTCGGCGCTGCGCTTCTTGAAGGTCAGAGAGGTCCGCCGTACCCACTCGGTGGGGGAGACGATGGCAAGTGGTCCTTTTGCACCCATGGTGGTGTCCTTCCGTTCGCAGTTGATTGTAGGAAGCTGCCCCTCGCAGCGTTAGGCTGTGCGTCGCGCCAGCGGGCCCTGCGATTGATCCAGCGTCTCACGCGGGCCGGGGCCAGTTTAGCGGCCGATGCCGCTGGTGCCCACCACCGTTACACGGCGCAAGAGCGGAAGCCCACGAACGAGTCGTCGCGTCCGGGCATGGCAAAGCCACGGAACTTCGGATGCTTCATGCGCGCCCGCGTGGCAAACGACGCGCCCCGCTGCACCCGGGCCCGGCCGAACCAGGGTTGGGCGCCCCATTCCGACTGGTGGGTCCACGGGTCGGCGCTGAAGCCCGGCAGCGGCTGCAGCGTCGTGCCCGTCCATTCGTGCACATCGCCCCAGCGCCAGCCCTGGCGTGCCGCGACGTGGGCCGCGACCTCCCATTCCACTTCGGCCGGCAGGCGCCGCCCCGCCCAGCGGCACCAGGCGTCGGCCTCCCACCAGCTCGCATGCATGACCGGCTGGCTGGCCGCCATGCGCACCGGCTTGCCGAACAGCGCCTGCATGACCGCGCCGCCGGCCGAGCCAATCTGGTCCACATGGCGCGGCCCGCGGCGCCCCTCGACCTGCGCCTGCAGCCAGGCCCAGCCTTCAGGCGACCAGCAGTCGGGCCGGTCATAGCCACCGTCGTCGACAAATTCCGTGAACTGCGCCCAGGTCACCGGTTGCGCGTCGATCTCGAATTCGGGCACCTGTACGGGATGGGCACATCGCTCGACATCGAATGCAAAACCCGTGGGCGGCGCGCCTAACGTCCAGCGGGTGGCCGGCACCAGCACCGCGTCGCGTGGCCTCGCGCCCGGCGGCAGTTCCGCCTGCAAGGGCAGGCCCAGCGACTGCGCCATGGTCACAAGCTGCTCGCCACGCAGGTCTTCGTGGAACAGCGCCAGCCGGTAGAAATACAGCGCGTCGTGCTCGTCCCGGGTCTTGTCCAGCAGGTCCAGCGTGCCCTCCAGCACGTCCAGCAGCCAGCTGCGGATGGCATCCCAAGGCGGAATGTCCACCAGCCAGCGGGCCTCGTGCGGCACCAGCAGCGGGCTGAACCAGCGGTCGGCGTGCGGCTCGATTGAGGCCAGCCGCGCAGGCTCGGCGGGACACTGCGGCCCCAGAGCGCGCTGCGTGTTGCGCCCAATCCAGAACTCGGCAAACCAGCCAATGTGCCCGGCCAGCCACAGCGGCGGGATGAACTCCACCCCCTGCGGAACGCGAAAACCACCGGCGCCCAGCGCCTGCTCGTACTGGTGCAGGAGGTGCAGCGTATGGTTGCGCGCGTCCATCAACGCCAGCGACAGCAATTCACGGCCCGCGCAACGCATGTCGGGCGACTCGATGGAAGCCGGGGGAACGGCAGACGCTTGCGGCATGGCTCATTATTCCCACCCGCCCGGACCCGGCCTAGAGCCCAAGGGCAAACCCTTAGTCCTAAGGGCTTCCACCGTCACGTTGCTGTCAGCTTGACTCTAAAGTGCGTTCATAAAATTTACTACTTACATACACCCAACCTTGGCGCACCCGGCCATCCCCATGCCAGCCATGCGGATTCTCCGGGTGCAGCTGTGTGTGGAGTAACCGTTTCTTTATCCCCGGAGACAACATGAATGGCTTACTGAAGTTCTCAAGAGGCGTGGACTGGCTGAACACCCAGGTTGGCAAATACGTCATCTGGCTCATCCTGGCCTCCACCATCATCAGCGGCGTCAATGCCATCGTGCGCAAAGCGTTCGACATCAGTTCCAACGCCTACCTCGAAGTGCAGTGGTACCTCTTCGCAGCCGCCTTCCTGCTGGCGGCAGGCTACACGCTGCTCAACGGCGAACACGTGAAGATCGACGTGATTTCCGGCAAGCTGTCCAAGCGGGCCCAGATCTGGATCGACGTGTTCGGCTTCGTCGCCTTCCTCACGCCGGTATGCCTGGCCGTGCTGTGGTATGGCATCCCCTTCTTCGTCAAGGGCTTCCAGTCCGGCGAGATGTCGTCCAATGCCGGCGGCCTGATCCGCTGGCCCGTGTACCTGATGATGCCGCTGGGCTTTACCCTGCTGCTGCTGCAGGGGCTGTCGGAGCTGATCAAGCGCCTGGCCTTCCTGCAGGGTCTGATCGAGGACCCCACTGCCAAGAAGATCGAAAAGACGGCTGAAGAAGAGCTGGCGGAATCCATCCGCAACCTGACCCAATCCAAGGCCTCCAAGGCCAACGCCGGCTGAGCAGAGAGATCACCATGGAATTCCTCACTCATAACCTGGCCCCCATCATGTTCGTGGGGCTCATCATGTTCCTGCTGATGGGCTTCCCCGTGGCTTTCAGCCTGGGCGCCTGCGGCCTTTTCTTCGGCTTCATCGGCATCGAACTGGGCGTGCTGCCCGAAGCGCTGCTGCAGGCACTGCCGCTGCGCATCTTCGGCATCATGCAGAACGACACGCTGCTGGCCATTCCGTTCTTCACGCTCATGGGCCTGATCCTGGAGCGAAGCGGCATGGCCGAGGACCTGCTGGACACCATCGGCCAGCTGTTCGGTCCCATCCGCGGCGGCCTGGCGCTGGCCGTGATCTTCGTGGGCGCGCTGCTGGCAGCCACGACCGGCGTGGTGGCGGCATCTGTCATCTCCATGGGCCTGATCTCGCTGCCCATCATGCTGCGCTACGGCTATGACCGACGAATCGCATCGGGCGTGATCGCCGCATCCGGGACGCTGGCGCAGATCATCCCGCCGTCGCTGGTGCTGATCATCCTGGCCGACCAGCTGGGCCGCAGCGTGGGCGACATGTACAAGGGCGCGTTCATCCCCGGCTTCATCCTGACCGGCTTCTACGCGGGCTATGTGATCCTGCTGGCCATCTTCAAGCCGCAATGGGTTCCGGCCCTGCCGCCTGAAGCGCGCACCATCCGTGAAGACAACGGCAAGAGCGGCCTGCCTTCGCTGGGCGTGCTGACCGTGCTGTCCACCGGCGCCGCCGTGTTTCTGGGCAAGCACTGGGCGGACGTCGTAGGCTGGTGGAAGGGCGCTCCGGTCGCTTCAGTGGCCACCGACGAGGTCATTGTTGTGTCCATGTGCGCGGGCGTGATGCTGGCGTTCGTGATCGCCGTCATCAACAAGGTCACGCGCCTGGGCCTGTTGTCGCGCATGGCCGAACGCGTGACGTTCGTGTTGATCCCGCCGCTGCTGCTGATCTTCCTGGTGCTGGGCACCATCTTCCTGGGCATCGCGACGCCGACCGAAGGCGGCGCCATGGGCGCGCTGGGCGCGTTCATCATGGCGGTGGCCCGTGGCCGCCTGAGCTTCACACTGCTCAAGCAGGCGCTGAACACCACGACCAAGCTGTCGTGCTTCGTGGTGTTCATCCTGGTGGGCTCCACCGTCTTCAGCCTGACCTTCCAGGGCGTGGACGGTCCCAAGTGGGTGGAACACCTGCTGTCCGGTCTGCCGGGCGGTCAGACGGGCTTCCTGATCGTGGTGAACGTGCTGATCTTCTTCCTGGCGTTCTTCCTGGACTTCTTCGAGCTGTCGTTCATCGTGGTGCCGCTGCTGGCGCCCGTGGCCGAAAAGCTGGGCATCGACCTGATCTGGTTCGGCGTGCTGCTGGGCGTGAACATGCAGACCAGCTTCATGCACCCGCCGTTCGGCTTTGCACTGTTCTATCTGCGCAGCGTGGCCCCGACCAAGGAATACGTTGACAAGGTCACCAACAAGCTGACCCAGCCCGTGACCACCATGCAGATCTACTGGGGTGCTGTGCCGTTCGTGATCATCCAGATCATCATGGTCGGTCTGATCATCGCCTTCCCCACCCTGGTGTCCGGCGGCCTGGACAAGAAGGTGCAGGTCGACATGAAGCAGGTGACCGACCAGCTGCAGCAGATGCACCCTGACGCCATCCCGGGCGCCGCTGCCCCCGGTGCCGCGATAGAAGCGCTGCCCAACCCCGCCGAGCAGACGCCGGCTTCCAGCGACGACGAGCAGAAGAAGATGGACGAGCTGTTCAACAAGAAGTAAATCCGGCAAGCCCCGCTACAGGGGCATCACGGACAGCGGCTCAAACCTCGAAACGCCCGGTGCATTGCATCGGGCGTTTTGCTTTGCCGGTGCCGTATCCCCGTTGGCTCCTGTTGGCGTATCTGCGGCAATAAAAAAGGCCGCGCAGTGCGCGGCCTTTGCAAAACGCCGGAGGCGTCTTACAGCTTCTGCGATTGCATGAAGCGGTCGAACGTGGCTTCGGTGAAGCGGAACCACAGGTTCTGGTCTGCGCGGAACTTGGCCATGTCCGCGTAGATCTTTTTCCACATCGGGTTCTTGTTGTTCAGCTCCTCGTACAGCTCCATCGAAGCCTTGAACGAAGCCGTCATGACGTCGTTGGGGAAGGGGCGCAGCTTGGCGCCGGAGCCCACGAGCTGCTTGAGCGCGGTGGGGTTCTTGGCGTCGTACTTGGCCTGCATTTCCACGTGGGCGTAGGCCGAAGCTGCCTCGACGATGGCCTTGTACTCGGGGGTCAGCGCGTCGTAGGCCTTCTGGTTCACGTACAGGTCGATCTGCGGGCCACCTTCCCACCAGCCGGGGTAGTAGTAGAACGGCGCGACCTTGTTGAAGCCCAGCTTCTGGTCGTCGTACGGACCCACCCATTCGGCCGCGTCAATGGTGCCCTTTTCCAGTGCCTGGTAGATTTCGCCACCGGGAATGTTCTGGGGCACGCCACCCATGCGCTCCAGCACCTTGCCGGCAAAGCCGCCGATGCGGAACTTCAGGCCCTTGATGTCGGCGACCGACTTGAGTTCCTTGCGGAACCAGCCACCCATCTGCGCGCCCGTGTTGCCACAAGGGAAGTTGATGAGGTTGTACTTGGTGTAGAACTCGCGCATGAGCTTCAGACCGTTGCCTTCATAGGTCCATGCGGTCATCTGGCGGCTGTTCAGGCCGAACGGAATGGCGGCGCCCAGCGTGAAGCACTCGTCCTTGCCGAAGAAGTAGTACGGCACCGTGTGGCAAGCCTCGACCGTGCCGTTCTGCACGCCGTCCACCACGCCAAAGGCGGGCATCAGTTCACCAGCGGCATGGACCGAGATTTCGAACTTGCCACCGGACATGGCCTTGACCTTCTGGGCGAAGGTTTCGGCGCCGCCATAGATGGTGTCCAGAGACTTGGGGAAGCTGGAGGCGATGCGCCAGCGCAGAGTAGCCTGCGCATGCACGGCCGGCGCAACGCCTGCGGCGAGCACGCCGGCAATGCCAGCGTTTTTGATGAGGGAACGGCGATCCATTAACAAATTCTCCTTAAGGTTGGATGGGACCGCCGAGATCATCGGGGCGAGTGGCGCTCGCGACCTTGCAGTTGGCTTGCAACACCCTTAGGTGTTTCCATGCAAGAAATTCGGGCGTCAAAAAAAAGACCGCGCCATGGCGCGGTCTTTGGGTCAAAAGCAAACGCTTTTACAGCTTCTGCGATTGCATGAAGCGGTCGAACGTGGCTTCGGTGAAGCGGAACCACAGGTTCTGGTCTGCGCGGAACTTGGAATAGTCGGCGTAGATCTTCTTCCAGCTTTCGTTCTTGGTGTTCAGCTCGTCGTAGATCGACATAGCCGACTTGAAAGCGGCGGCCATCACGTCGTTGGGGAAGGGACGCAGCTTGGTGCCGGCGCCGACCAGCTGCTTGAGCGCCACGGGGTTGCGGGCGTCGTACTTGGCCTGCATTTCGGTGTGTGCATAGGCAGCAGCGGCTTCCACGATGGCCTTGTTCTCGGCCGACAGGCCGTCGAAGGCCTTCTGGTTGATGAAGAAGTCCAGTTGCGGACCGCCTTCCCACCAGCCGGGGTAATAGTAGAACGGCGCGACCTTGTTGAAGCCCAGCTTCTGGTCGTCGTACGGACCCACCCATTCGGCCGCGTCGATCGTGCCTTTTTCCAGCGCCTGGTAGATTTCGCCGCCCGGGATGTTCTGGGGCACTGCACCCAGGGGCGCCAGCACCTTGCCGCCGAAGCCGCCGATGCGGAACTTCAGGCCCTTGATGTCAGCGACCGATTTGACTTCCTTGCGGAACCAGCCGCCCATCTGCGCGCCGGTGTTGCCGCCGGCGAAGTTGATGATGTTGTACTTGGCGTAGAACTCGCGCATGAGCTTCAGGCCGTTGCCTTCATACATCCATGCGGTCATCTGGCGGCTGTTCAGGCCGAAGGGGATCGCGCAGCCCAGCGCAAAGCACTCGTCCTTGCCGAAGAAGTAGTAAGGCGCCGTATGGGCCATTTCGACGGTGCCGTTCTGCACGCCGTCCACCACGCCGAATGCGGGCATCAGTTCGCCGCCTGCATGCGTGGAAATCTCGAACTTGCCACCAGACATGGCCTTGACCTTGGCCGCGAAGGTGTCCGCGGCACCGAAGATGGTGTCCAGCGATTTGGGGAAGCTCGACGCCAGACGCCAGCGGATGGCGGCCTGCGCGTGAACAGCCGGTGCCACGCCTGCCGCGAGCACGCCCGCGATACCGGCGTTCTTGATGAGTGATCGACGATCCATGTTGTAACTCCTCATTGGAATCTGACTGACTGAAGATGTGAATTTGATGGACAACTATCCGCTGTCAAACAAAATCAGGAACCATTCTAGGAAGCGCAACACTTAAGGTTTCGGGGGTTTTCCCTTGAGAAAGGGTGAACAACCTTTCGTATTCACCTCTCCGTCAGCAAACCTTCAGGAAAACTCAACCCACCACTTTGAGAACAGGGCGTTCCTGTCCATCGGACGCGAGGAACCGTGCCCTTATCGCGGTTTCGATGCCCATCGCGTCCAGCCCCTGCAACGACAGAAGCTTCGCCGGATCACCATGCTCAATGAATTCGTCGCTCAGGCCCAGTTGCAACACAGGCCGCACGAGGCCTGCGGCGTTCAGTGCCTCGGCAACCGCGCTGCCGGCGCCGCCCATGATGCACCCCTCTTCCACCGTGACGACGGCGTCGTGGCGCGCAGCGACATCCAGCAGCAGCGGCACGTCCAGCGGCTTGGCCCAACGCATGTTCACCACCGTGGCGTCCAGCCGCTGCGCGGCCTCCAGCGCCGGGTACAGCAGCGTGCCGAATGCCAGGATGGCAATGCCACGGCCTTCGCGGCGCACTTCGCCCTTGCCAAACGGAAGCGCCGCAAGGTCGGCCGCCATGGCAGCGCCCACGCCAGCACCGCGCGGGTACCGCACGGCCACCGGATGGTCCTGCTCAAACGCGCTGCTCAGGAGGCCCCGGCATTCGGCTTCGTCGGCCGGACAGGCAATGCTGACGTTCGGAATGCAGCGCAGGTAAGCGATGTCGTAGGCACCCGCGTGGGTCGCGCCGTCCGCGCCGACCAGGCCCGCGCGGTCCAGCGCGAACACGACCGGCAGGTTCTGCAGCGCAACGTCATGAATGAGCTGGTCATACCCACGCTGCAGGAACGTGGAATAGATCGCAACCACGGGCTTGAGCCCTTCACAGGCCATCCCCGCGGCGAAGGTCACCGCATGCTGCTCGGCAATGCCCACGTCGTAGTAGCGACCGGGAAAGCGCTTTTCGAACTCCACCAGTCCCGAGCCTTCGCGCATGGCAGGCGTGATGCCCACGAGGCGCTGGTCTTTTTCGGCCATGTCGCACAGCCACTGGCCGAACACCTGGGTGAAGGTGGGCTTGGGCGGCGTGGCGGGCTTGGTCAGGCCCACGGCCGGGTCGAACTTGCCGGGGCCGTGGTAGGCCACGGGGTCGGCCTCGGCCAGCTTGTAGCCCTGGCCTTTTTTGGTCACCACGTGCAGGAACTGCGGGCCGCGCAGCTGCTTGATGTTTTCCAGCGTGGGGATCAGCGAGTCCAGGTCGTGGCCGTCGATTGGGCCGATGTAGTTGAAGCCGAATTTCTCGAACAGCGTGGCCGGCACCACCATGCCCTTGGCCTGCTGCTCGAAACGCTTGGCCAGCTCGAACAGTGGGGGCATGGGCTTGAGCACGCTCTTGCCCACGTTCTTGGCCGCAGCATAGAACTGCCCGCTCATGAGCTGCGCCAGGTAGCGGTTCAGCGCGCCCACCGGCGGGCTGATGGACATGTCGTTGTCGTTCAGCACGACCAGCAGGTTGCAGTCGGCCACGCCGGCGTTGTTGAGCGCCTCGAACGCCATGCCCGCGCTCATCGCGCCGTCGCCGATGATGGCCACGGCATGGCGGTCCTCGCCCTTTTGCCGGGCGGCCAGCGCCATGCCCAGCGCCGCGGAAATGCTGGTAGACGAATGGGCCGTGCCAAAGGTGTCATAGTCGCTCTCGGCCCGCTGGGGAAAGCCCGACAGACCGCCCAGTTGGCGCAGCGTACCCATGCGTTCGCGCCGGCCCGTGAGGATCTTGTGCGGATAGGTCTGGTGGCCCACGTCCCACACCAGGCGGTCGTGCGGCGTGTTGAACACATAGTGCAGCGCCACGGTCAGCTCCACCGTGCCCAGGTTGGAACTCAGGTGCCCGCCGGTGCGCGAGACGCTGTCCAGCACAAAGGCCCGCAGCTCGTCAGCCAGCGGCCGCAATTGCGTGCGCGCCAGGCGTCGCAGGTCGGCGGGATTGTTGATGGTGTCCAGCAGTGTCATTGCGTCAATTGTTCCGGTTGACCACCATGTCCGCCAGCGCCCGCAGGGCCTGGATGTCGGCCAGCCCGCTGGCGTCCAGGGCCGCGATCGCGTCGGCATACAGCTCGCGGGCATGCACGCGCGAACGCTCCAGCCCCAGCAGCGACACGTAGGTGGGTTTGTCTTGGGCGGCGTCCTTGCCCGCCGTCTTGCCCAGGGTGGCCGAATCGGCCGTGACGTCCAGGATGTCGTCCACCACCTGGAACGCCAGTCCGATCGCCGCGCCATAGCGCTCCAGCGCCGCCACGGCGGCGGCATCCGCCCGGCCGCAGGCCGCGCCCATCATGACGCTGCCCTGCAGCAGGGCGCCCGTCTTGCAGCGGTGCATGGCGCGCAGCTCGTCTTCGGTCAGCGCGTGTCCCACGCTGGCCAGATCGATCGCCTGGCCGCCGGCCATGCCCGCGCTGCCGGCCGCGCGCGCCAGCAGCCGGCACAGCGTGGCCTGGGTGGCGGCGGGCACTTCGGCGCCTTCGGGCACCAGCAGCTCGAACGCCAGCGCCTGCAGCGCATCACCCGCCAGCAGGGCGGCAGCCTCACCAAACTTCACATGCACCGTGGGCTTGCCACGGCGCAGCACGTCGTTGTCCATGCAGGGCATGTCGTCATGCACCAGCGAATAGGCGTGGATCAGTTCCACGGCGCAGGCCGCGCGCAGCGCGGCCTGCGCATTGCCGTCCACGGCCTCGCTGGCGGCCAGCACCAGCAGCGGTCGCAACCGCTTGCCGCCGTCCAGCACCGCGTAGCGCATCGATTCCCCCAGGCCCGCGGGGGCGTCAGCCACGACCCATTGCGACAGGGCCTGCTCCACGCGCGCCAGGCGCTGCGCGCTCCACTGCGCAAGGTCAAACGCCTGCGTCTTCACTCTTGCGTCCACGTCTTGAGTTTTCCTTCGTCCAGAACCTTGACCTGGTTTTCGACTTCCTCCAGCCTGCCCCGGCAGAACGCGAGCAGCTGCGCGCCGCGCTGGTAACCCGACAGCAGCTGGTCCAGCGGCATCTGGCCGCTTTCGATGCGCCCCACGAGTTGTTCCAGTTCCTCCAGCGCCGCCTCATAGCTGGCCGGCACGGGCAATTCAGTGGGAGGGGCGCTGGCCTTGGGCATGGAGATCCGTGGGAATGCAAAGCCCGGATTTTAGGCGCGTATGGCGCCCGCGCAGTGTGGGGTGCGGGTACAATCGCCCCTCCCTTGTTCCGGCACCGCCGGAAATCCCGTTCTTTCCCCGCGCCAGTCATCGCACGACGCACCCTGCCCCTTCATAGGGGGAGTCTCTAGGTCAGGTCACCCATGTCTGATTTAAGTCTTCAACTGCAGCAGGCCGAAAGCCAACTACCAGTTTCCAGCTACTTCGACGAGGCGCTGTTCCGGCGCGAAATCGAGCAGATCTTCCAGCGCGGGCCCCGCTATGTGGGGCACCAGCTTTCCGTGCCCCACGTGGGCGATTTCCATGCCTTGCCCCAGGAAGGTGAAGGCCGCGCGCTGCTGCGCACGCCGCAGGGCGTCGAGCTGGTCTCCAATGTCTGCCGCCACCGGCAGGCCGTCATCCTCAAAGGCCGCGGCTCGGTCCATGCCGGCGCGGCCTCGGGTGGCAACATCGTGTGCCCGCTGCACCGCTGGACCTACAGCGCGGGCCAGGGCGCGCCTGCGGGCACGCTGCTGGGCGCGCCGCATTTTCCGCAGGACCCGTGCCTGAACCTGCGCAACTATCCGCTGCAGGAGTGGAACGGCCTGCTGTTCGAGAAAGGCCCCGAAGGCCCCGGCGGCAGCGGCCGCGACGTCGCAGCCGATCTGGCCGGCATGGGCCCGCGCGCCGACCTGGATTTCACCGGCATGGTGCTGGACCGCGTGGTCATGCACGAGTGCAACTACAACTGGAAGACCTTCATCGAGGTCTATCTGGAGGACTACCACGTGGGGCCCTTCCATCCCGGCCTGGGCAGCTTCGTGACCTGCGACGATCTGCGCTGGGAGTTCAAGGACCAGTATTCCGTGCAGACCGTGGGCGTGGCCAACCGCCTGGGCAAGGCCGGCAGCCCCGTGTACGAACGCTGGCAGCAGGCGCTGCTGCAGTACCGACATGGCGAGCCGCCCAAGTACGGCGCCATCTGGCTGACCTACTACCCGCACATCATGGTCGAGTGGTATCCGCACGTGCTGACGGTGTCCACGCTGCACCCCGTGAGCCCGACGAAAACCATGAACATGGTCGAGTTCTACTACCCCGAGGAAATCGCCGCGTTCGAGCGCGAATTCGTCGAGGCGCAGCAGGCGGCCTACATGGAAACCTGCGTGGAAGACGACGAGATCGCCGAGCGCATGGACGCCGGCCGGCGCGCGCTGCTGCAACGCGGCGACAACGAAACCGGCCCCTACCAGAGCCCCATGGAAGACGGCATGCAGCACTTCCACGAGTGGTATCGCGGCGCCATGGGTCTGGGCCGGCCCTAATGCAGGCCCTGTGGATGGTGCTGGGCTCGCTGTTCTTCGCCACCATGGCGGTGTGCGTGAAGTTCGCCTCGGCCTGGTTCAATGCGGCCGAGCTCGTGTTCTACCGTGGCCTGCTGGGCATGCTGTTCATGTGGATGCTGGCTCGCCGGCAGCGCGTGAGCCTGGGCACCGCCTATCCCGGCATGCACGCCTGGCGCAGCCTGGTGGGTGTGCTGTCGCTGGGCGCCTGGTTCTATGCCATTGCCTGGCTGCCGCTGGCCACGGCCATGACGCTGAACTACATGAGCAGCGTCTGGGTCGCGGCCTTTCTCGTTGGGGGTGCGCTCATCGCATGGAGTCCCCGCGAAGGCGCGGCCGGCGCCCTGCGCCAGGGTCCGCTGGTATTGACCGTGCTGGCAGGCTTCACCGGCGTGGTCATGATGCTGCGTCCCACCATCGATCAGCACCAGGCATTCGCCGGCATGGTGGGGCTGCTGTCCGGCTTCATGGCCGCATTCGCCTACATGCAGGTCATGGCGCTGGGCAAACTGGGCGAGCCCGAAACCCGAACGGTCTTCTATTTCGCGCTGGGCTCGGCCGTGGCCGGCGGCGCAGCCATGCTGCTGACTGGCGCGTCACCGTGGGACTGGAAGCATGCGCTATGGCTCATCCCCGTGGGACTGCTCGCATCACTCGGTCAGTTGTGCATGACGCGCGCCTACAGCCACGGCGCAACCCTGGTGGTCGCCAATTTGCAATACTCTGGCATCGTCTTCGGCGCGCTCTACAGCCTGCTGCTGTTCGGCGACACCATCCCGGCCGTGGGCTGGGCCGGCATGGCCCTGATCGTGGCCAGCGGCCTGGCGGCCACGGCACTGCGGGCACGGGCCGCGCCCAATGCACCGGCCGAAGAACACTGAAGGAACCGCGATGTACACGACACTCATCTCCGCCACGCAACTGCAGGCCCTGCAGGGCGGCGGCAAGCCGCTGATGGTCTTCGACTGCAGCTTCGACCTGATGAACCCCGCCGCGGGCGAAGCCCAGTTCCGCCAGGCCCACATTCCCGGGGCTGTCTACGCCCACCTGGACACAGCCCTGAGTGACAAGGGAACGCCAGACGCCGACGGCCGCTACCAGCCGCATGCGGACGCCGCATCCGGCGGACGCCACCCGCTGCCCAGCCGCGAGAAATTCGCCATGTGGCTGTCCAGCGTGGGTTTTGACAACGCCATGCAGGCGGTGGTCTATGACCGCCAGGGCGCCAACTACTGCGGCCGGCTGTGGTGGATGCTCAAATGGGCCGGCCACGACGCCGTGGCCGTGCTGGACGGCGGGCTGCAAGCCTGGCAGGCCGAAGGCGGCGCGGTGGCCGAAGGCGATGAGCCGTCGCACTTCCAGTCCAACTTCCGCCTGGGCGAGCCGCTGCGCACGCTTGCCACCACATCCGGCGTTCTGGCCGGCCTGAAAGGTGGGCAAACAGTCATCGACGCGCGCGCAGCGCCCCGCTACCGGGGTGAAGTGGAACCGCTGGACCTGGTGGCAGGGCACATCCCGGGCGCATTGAACCGCCCGTTCCAGTCCAACATCGGGCCGGACGGCAAGTTCAAACCCGCAGCCCTGCTGCGCGAGGAATTCGACCAGCTGTTGGCCGGCCGTGACCCCGCGAGCGTGGTGCACCACTGCGGCAGCGGCGTCAGTGCCGTGCCCAACGTCATCGCGATGGAGCTCGCCGGCCTGGGCCATGCAGCGCTGTACGCGGGAAGCTGGAGCGAATGGTGCTCCGACCCTGCCCGCCCGGTCGCCAGGGGCTGAGCGGGTCTCAGCCCGGCCCTGATGGCCGTGGCTGGCGGCGGGCCGACCGGACCATGCCGCGGCCCAGACGGTAGACGCCCCAGCCCACCAGCGTGCCGACCACCGTGGCGCCCAGCAGCCAACCGGCCTGGTCGCAGCCTTCGCGACCGCGCGTGCCGATGCACCCCATGGTGGTCACGGCCGTGAAGCCGCCTCCCGCCACCAGCACCCACGCCATGAACAGGCCGCCCCCGATGGCCAGCACGTACCCCAGCAGATGCTTCATGTCCGCTCCTTCAAGTTGTCACGGATCGTAGCGGGCTGCCCCGGGTTGCGCCATCGTGGCGCACGGCACGCTAGACTGCCCGCATGACGATTCAATGCAACTCCGTGCGCCTGGCGTTTCTGTGCGGCCTTCTGGCCGCGACGGCCGCCAGCGCGCAGTTGAAGGCGCCGCGCAGCGGCGGCCCCTCTCTGGCCGCGCCGCCCGCCGCCTCAGCAACCAGCACGCCCACGCCTTCGGCCCCTGCAGCATCCACCGCGGAGTCCACCACAGGCGACACGGCACAGATGGAAAAGGCCGGCGAACTGACGGCGCTGGGCTGGCTCATGCTGCTGGACCGCAAGGACTGGGGCTCGGCCTGGGAAAGCAGCAGCCAGGTGTTTCGCACCCAGGTGCCGATCGGCACCTGGATGGACGCCATCCCGAAGGTGCGCGAACCGCTGGGGACCCTGACGGAGCGCGAACGGCTTGAAATTGCGTACAAATCCGCCCTGCCGGGTCGTCCCGCGGGCGACTATGTGACAGTCATCTTTGCCAGCCGCTTCACCAACAGGCCCGACACGCAGGAAGTGGTCACCACCGCACGCGACGCGGACGGCAAATGGCGCGTGCTGGGCTACTCGACACGCTGAATAGCGCCTGAACGGCCGCGTAAGAGTTTCGGGCTGCCGCGATACACCGCTACACACTACTTCGCGCCGCGTGGCGCGGGCGTTGACATCGGCGGGCCATCATGAAATCTCCAACTTCAGGAGATACGCATGATCAAGACCTCACTTGCTGCCGCCGCGCTGGCTATGGCGACGCTGGGCGCAGCCACCACCCCGGCATCCGCGGCCACGTCCATCACTGTGCAAATCGGCCCGCCGCCCGCGCCGTACTACGAAGCGGTCCCCACCCCGCGGCGCGGCCAGGTCTGGCTGCCCGGCCATTGGGAATGGCGCGGCAACCACCACGCGTGGGTGGCCGGCCAGTTCGTGCGCGCGCGGCCCGGCTACCAGTATGTCCAGCCCACGTATGTTCGCCAGGGCAACCGCTGGGACTACCGGGCCGGCTACTGGGCCCACGAGAACCGGGCCCACGACAACCGGGGCGGCCGCGGCGACCGCGACCATGACGGCATCGCCAACCGCTACGACCGCGACCGGGACAACGATGGCGTGCCCAACCGCTACGACCGCCATCCCGACAACCGCAACCGGTCGTGACAGCGCCCCGCGTCGCAATCAGTGCGCGTGCGCCAGTCCGCTGACAGCAGTGACCATGGCAATGCCCACCAGCAGCCAGGCAATCTGCGCGGCGGTCTGGCGCGCGCTCAGGCGCTTCTGCAGTTGCGGAATCAGGTCGGCCAGCGCCACATAGACAAAGCTGCTGCTGGCCACGACCAGGAAGTACGGCAGGAAGTCGTGCAACTGCTCCACCAGGAAATAGCCCACGATGCCGCCCAGCGCCGTGACGGCACCGGCCAGCGACACCTTGACCAGCGCCGCGCGCCGGTTGGGGCTGGACTGGCGCAGCACCACCAGATCGCCCATGTGGTGCGGCACCTCGTGGGCCAGCACCGACAGCGCCGCCACAAGCCCCAGCCGGATGTCGGCGATGAATGCCGACGCAATCAGGATGCCGTCGCCAAAGCAGTGCACGCTGTCACCCGTCAGCACGGCCCAGGCCCCACCCCGGGCCGGCGCGTGCGGGTGGTGGTGATGCCCGTGCCCATGATCGTGCCCATGATCGTGGCCATGCGCGTGCGGGTGGTCGTGCCCGTGGTCGTCGTGGTGGTGCTCATGCCCGTGGTGCCACAGCTCGGCCTTGTCGAGCAAAAAGAAAAACACCACGCCCACCAGCAGCGTGGCGAACAGCTCCTTGGCGCCGGCCTGCGACTCGAAAGCCTCGGGCAGCAGGTGCATGAAGGCAGTGGCCAGCAGCGCGCCGGCCGCCAGGCTCAGCAGGTGCTGCGGGCCCACGCGGCCCTGCTGCGTGCGGTCGCCCGTGGCGACGGCGCCCAACCCCATCAGCGCGGCAGCAAGCCACACGCTGCCGATGCCCGCAGCCAGGGTGGCGATCACAATGGCAATCAATGTCATGACGTCAAAACGAAACTCACGAAAAAGGGCCGCTTGCGCGGCCCCTGCACGGCGGGCGGCACAAGCCGCCTGCTGAAAAGGCTGTGGCGTCAGGCCACGCCGTTGGCCTTGAACCATTCCACCGCGCGCTTCCAGCCGTCTTCGGCCGGGCCCTGGCGGAAGCTGGGGCGGTAGTCTGCGTGGAAGGCATGCGGCGCGTCAGGGTACACCACGAACTGCGAAGCCTTGGCGGCGGCATTGCCGGCGGCCAGAGCAGTTTTCATCTTATCAACGGTGTCAAGGGGGATGCCGGCGTCCTTTTCGCCGTACAGGCCCAGCACGGGGCCGTTCAGCGCGGCGGCCACGTCCACCGGATGTTTGGGGGTCACAGGCGTGCTGGCGCCCACCAGGCGGCCGTACCAGGCCACGCCGGCCTTGACGTTGGGGCTGTGGGCGGCGTACAGCCAGGTGATGCGACCGCCCCAGCAGAAGCCCGTGATGCCCACTTTGGACGTATTGCCACCGTTGGCGCCGGCCCACTTGACTGCGGCGTCCAGGTCGCCCATGACCTGGGCGTCCGGCACCTTGGAGACGACTTCGGCCTGCAGCTTGGCGATCTCGCCATACGACGTGGGGTCGCCCTGGCGCTGGAACAGCTCGGGGGCAATGGCCAGGTAGCCGGCCTTGGCAAAGCGGCGGGCGGTGTCGGCAATGTATTCATGCACGCCGAAAATTTCCTGGATCACCAGCACGACCGGCAGGTTGGTCTTGCCTGCCGGCGCAGCGCGGTAGGCCGCCATCTTGAAACCATTGACCTCAATGGTCACCTCGCCGGCCGTCAGGCCTTCAGACGAGGTCTTGATGGCCGTCTGCGCCATGATGGGCATGGCCGTGGCGGCGTAGCCCACGCCCAGCGCCGCCTTCAGCGCGGTGCGGCGCGTTGCGCCGTCTTCGGTGGTTTTGCCGGGCAGCAGGGAATCGAAATCGGCCTTGTGGTCGTCGCGCAGCATGGTTGTTCTCCGTTGGGTGGTTGAGCGATGCGCGTGAGAGTCTAGGCAGGTGCGAAAGTTTTCGCTATCGCAGGGAAATTCACCGCACAAAGGGAAAACCCTTGCTCGTGCCCGCGCGGCACGCCGCCGTATAGTCGCGCGGTCGTCAGCACTTCCCAAGGAACCACCATGCCCACCATCCGTGTCGAGATGTTTGAAGGCCGCACGCCCGAGCAGAAACAGAACCTTGTCAAGGCCATCACCCAGGCCGTGGTGGACACGCTGGGCAGCAAACCCGATGGCGTGGACGTGATCCTGTACGACATCAAGAAGTCGGACTGGGCGACTGGCGGGGAGTTGTGGTCGGAGAAGAAGTAGCCCAGCCGCCGCTGTATCAATGGGCCTTGTCCCAGTTGGGCCCCACACCCACCTCGGCCAGCAGAGGCACCTTCAGCTGGGCAACACCGGCCATCAAACGCGGAATCTCGGCGCGCAGCCACTGCACCTCGCCCTCGGGCACCTCGAACACCAGTTCGTCATGCACCTGCATGATCATCTTCGTGCCGCGCTTTTCATCGTCCAGCACCTTCTGCACCGCGTTCATGCTGAGCTTGATCAGGTCGGCCGCCGTGCCCTGCATCGGTGCGTTGATGGCCGCGCGCTCGGCGCCGCCGCGGCGCGGGCCATTGGGTGAATTGATCTCGGGCAGGTACAGGCGACGGCCGAACACGGTCTCCACATAGCCACGGCTCTTGGCCATCAGGCGGGTCTCGTCCATGTAGGTCTTCACGCCCGCGAAGCGCTGGAAATACCGCTCGATGTAGTTCTTGGCCGCCGTGTTGTCGATGGCCAGCGCGCGCGCCAGGCCGAACGCGCTCATGCCGTAGATCAGGCCGAAGTTGATGACCTTGGCGTAGCGGCGCTGCTCGCTGGACACCTGGTCGGGCAGCACGCCGAACACCTCGGCCGCCGTGGCGCGGTGCACGTCCATGCCATCGTGAAAGGCCTTGAGCAGCGCCTCGTCCTCGCTGATGTGCGCCATGATGCGCAGCTCGATCTGGCTGTAGTCGGCACTGGCGATCACGCTGCCCGCGGGCGCGACGAAGGCCTCGCGCACGCGGCGGCCCTCAGGCGTGCGGATGGGGATGTTCTGAAGGTTGGGGTCGTTGCTGGACAGCCGCCCCGTCACCGCCACCGCCTGGGCATAGTGCGTGTGCACGCGGCCCGTGCGCGGCAGCGCCATCTGGGCCAGCTTGTCGGTGTAGGTGCCCTTGAGCTTGGACAGGCTGCGGTGCTCCAGGATGCGCGCGGGCAGCGGGTAGTCCTCGGCCAGTTTTTCCAGCACTTCCTCGTCGGTGCTGGGTGCACCCGTCGCGGTCTTCTTGACCACGGGCAGGCCCAGCTTGGTGAAGAAGATTTCCCCGATCTGCTTGGGGCTGCCCAGGTTGAACGGCTGGCCCGCCAGCTCGTGCGCCTGCTGCTCCAGCGCCATGATGCGCTGGCCCAGTTCGTGGCTTTGCGCGGCCAGCGTGGGCGCGTCGATCAGCACGCCGTTGCGCTCGATGCGGTACAGGCTTTCGCTGCTCTCCATCTCCAGCTCGTAGATGAAGCGCAGCTTGTCGTCACGCTGCAGTTGCGGCCACAGCACGCCATGCACGTCCAGCGTCTGGTCGCTGTCCTCGCACGAGTATTCGGCCGCCTTGGCGACGTCCACCTGGCTGAACGGGATCTGGTGCGCGCCCTTGCCGCACAGGTCCTCGTAGTTGATGCCGCTGCGGCCCGTATGGCGCTCGGCCAGGCTGGCCAGGCCGTGCGGCTTGTGCACTTCCAGCACGTAGCTTTGCAGCATGGTGTCGTGCGCATAGCCCCGCACCTCGATCCCGTGGTTGGCGAACACATGGCGGTCGTACTTGATGTGCTGGCCCAGCTTTTTCTTCGTACCGTCCTCCAGCCAGGGCTTGAGTCGGGCCAGCACCTCGTCGCGCGGCAACTGCTCGGGCGCGTCGGGGTAGTCATGCGTGAGCGGGATGTAGGCCGCCTCGCCCGGCGTCACGCTGAAGCTGATGCCCACGATCTCGGCGCGCATTTCGTCCAGCGACGTGGTTTCGGTGTCGACCGCCGCCAGATCCGCCGACTGCAGGCGCGCGAGCCAGGTATCCAGCAGCTCCCAGGTGAAGATCGTGTCGTACTTGAGGTTGGTGGCCTCGCGGTTGATGGTGAGTGCCGGCTCGTCGAACAGGCCGCCGGTAGTGCCGCGCGGGGGCTGATTCTGTTCGATCAGTTCAGGCGGGGTGTCCTGTGCCTGCAAGGTCTTGACCAGGCCCTTGAAGCCATACTTCTCGCTGAATGCCTTCAACGCCTCGGTGTCCTGCCCGCTGATGGTGATGGCATGAAGCGACGGCAGGCCGGCGATGTACTCCGCCAGGTCGCAGTCGGTCTTGATGGTGAGCAGCTCGCGGCCCTTGGGCAGCCAGTCGAGCGCGTTGCGCAGGTTCTCGCCGGCCACGCCCTTGATCTCGCCCGCCCGCTCGATCAGCGCCTGCAGCGAGCCGTATTCGGTCAGCCACTTCACAGCCGTCTTCGGGCCGACCTTGGGCACGCCGGGCACGTTGTCCACGGCATCGCCCACCAGCGTCTGGTAGTCCAGCATCAGCCGCGGCGGCACGCCAAACTCCGCCTCCACCCCCGCAACGTCACGCCGGCGGTCGTTCATCGTGTCGATGACCGTGATGTGCTCGTTGACGAGCTGGCTCAGGTCCTTGTCGCCACTGGAGATGATGACCTCGATGCCCTGTTGCGCCGCCACATGGGCCAGCGTGCCGATCACGTCGTCGGCCTCCACGCCTGGCACGTCCAGCACACGCCAGCCCAGCAGCTTCACGACCTCGTGGATGGGCTCGATCTGGCTGCGCAGGTCATCCGGCATGGGTGAGCGGTTGGCCTTGTACTGCGGGTACAGCGCGTCGCGGAAGGTCGGGCCCTTGGCGTCAAAAATGCAGGCGGCATAGTCGGCACGCACGTCCTTGCGCAGCTTCTGCATCATGTTGATCATGCCGCGGATGGCGCCCGTGGCCGGGCTTGCCGGGTCGCCCGGCACGGCCCGCAGGTCCGGCATGGCGTGGAACGCCCGGTAGAGGTAGCTGGAGCCATCGACCAGCAGCAGTGTTTTCGGCGCAACAGTTTCAGACATGGAAGCAGATTTATAGGTGGCAGTCAGTTACTTGCGGTTACGCTGGCTGTTCAAACAACTTGCGCCCTTGCGGCCACAAAACCATGAAAAAAACGCTACCCCGCCTGCTGCTGCTTGCCAGTTTAATCCTGCCCCTGGGCGCATTCGCGGCAGGAGCCATTGCCGTAGACGACGAGGAAGGCGAGTCCGATCCCGGCTACGGCATCGTGACCGGCTATGCAACGCGGGATGAGGCCGGCAAGGAAGCCCTGGCCGAGTGCAAGAAGCAGGGCAACAAGAACTGCAAGGTCGTTGTGCGCTTCGACAAATGCGGCGCCTATGCCGCGAACAAGAAGAGCTACGGCATCGGCTTTGGCGGCACTGTGCAAGCCGCGCGCACCAAAGCCCTGGACGAATGCGGCGGCGGCTGCAAGGTGATCGTCTCGGACTGCGAATAAGCCGTTCCGGGTAACCGTCCCATCGGGCCCGGGGGCCCGATTTCCTACAATCGGGGGCATGCGTGCCCTCTTTCTTTTTTCCGCCCTCGCGGCCTGTGCCGCCGCCCAGGCGCAGGCCCCTGCGGCGCCGGCCACCCCTGCCCAAGCCCTGCAGCGCGATGCGGAGCCGAACGGGCGAAACAATCAGCGCATCGAGCGCGTGCGCATTGAGGACGCCGGCAGCCGCGTCGACGAACTGCGCGTGGGGGGCGAGACGCAGAACATCACCGTGCAGCCCAAGACCAATGCGCCTGAGTACCAGGTCCAGCGCGACGGATCGCGCGTCTGGAACGTTTTCAGGTTCTGACGCCATGGCCGTTTTCACCGAAGTGTCCGCCGAAGCGGCGCAGGCCCTGCTGGACCGCCTGAACCTGGGCGCGCTGCAGGCGCTGCGCGGCATCGAAGGCGGGATCGAGAACACCAACTATTTCGCCACCACGTCCGACGGCGAGTACGTGCTCACGCTGTTCGAACGCCTGACCTCCGAGCAGTTGCCGTTCTACCTGCACCTCATGAAGCACCTGGCGCAGCGTGGCATCCCCGTGCCGGACCCGGCGGCCGACCGGGACGGCGACATCCTGCACACCGTCTGCGGCAAACCCGCCGCCGTGGTCAACCGCCTGCGCGGCAAAAGCGAGCTGTCGCCGGGCGCGGACCATTGTGCCGCCGTGGGCGCCATGCTGGCGCGCATGCATCTGGCGGGGCGCGACTTCAACCGCAGCCAGCCCAACCTGCGCGGCCTGCCCTGGTGGAACGAGACGGTGCCCGTGGTGCTGCCGCACCTGGACGCGGCGCAGGCCGCGCTGCTGCAGTCCGAGCTGGCGTTCCAGAACCATATCGCCGCCGGCTCCGCGTACGCCGCCCTGCCCCGCGGCCCGGTCCATGCCGATCTGTTCCGCGACAACGTGATGTTCGACGGCGCCGAGCTGACCGGCTTCTTCGACTTTTATTTCGCGGGCGTGGACACCTGGCTGTTCGACATCGCCGTGTGCCTGAACGACTGGTGCGTCGACCTGCCCACCGGCGCGCACGACGGCGCGCGCGCCGCGGCATTCCTGCGGGCCTACGAGGGTGTGCGGCCGCTGTCGCGCGCCGAACGCGGGCTGCTGCCGGCCATGGCGCGCGCCGGCGCCCTGCGCTTCTGGATTTCGCGCCTGTGGGACTTTCACCTGCCGCGCGAGGCGTCCATGCTCAAGCCGCACGATCCCACGCATTTCGAGCGCGTACTGCGCCAGCGCATCGCCCAGCCCGTGGGGTGCGCGTAAGGTTTTCGCATCCAGCCCGACCCATACGCACGCATATCGCATGAAACTCAACATCGTCCCGGCACGTACCGGCTTTCAATGGGTCAAGCTCGGCATCAAGACATTCTTCGCGCAGCCGCTGGCCCTGTCCGGCCTGTTCTTCATGTTCATGGCCGTCATGTCGATCGCCACCATGGTGCCCGTGATCGGCAGCGCGCTGGCGCTGGCCCTGCTGCCAGCCGCCACCCTGGGCCTGATGGCGGCCACGCAGGAAGCCACGCGCGGCAAATTCCCCATGCCCTCCATCCTGGTCACGGCCTTCCGGGCCGGCCGTCAGCAACTGCGCGCCATGATCGTCCTGGGCGTGCTTTATGCGCTGGGCTTCCTGGTCGTGATGGGCGTGTCGGCGCTGTTCGACGGCGGCAAGTTCGCGCGGCTGTACCTGGTGGGTGGGCAGATCACCCGGGAGCTGGCCAACGACGACAGCTTCCAGACCGCCATGTGGGTGGCCATGGCGCTGTACCTGCCGCTGTCGCTGCTGTTCTGGCACGCGCCCGCCCTGGTGCACTGGCATGGCGTGCCGCCCGTCAAGAGCCTGTTCTTCAGCCTGGTGGCCTGCCTGCGCAATGTCCGGGCGTTCACGCTGTTCGGCCTGGGCTGGATCGGCGTGTTCCTGTTCGGCGGGCTGGTGGTGACCCTGTTCGCCGGGTTGATCGGCAGCGCGCAGGTGGCGGGCATGGCCATGGTGCCGGCTGCGCTGCTGATGGCCGCCATGTTTTTCACGTCCGTGTATTTCAGCTTCCGCGACAGCTTTGTCGCTGACGATGCCCCCACCAACGGAGAGACCTCATGACACAGCACACCCTGCAGGGCCGCACCGAAGAAGAAGTCCTGTGGTTTCGCCGCCGCAGTTTCCTGCAGGCCGCCGCCGCCTGGACGTCAATGGGCGGCTTCGCGGCCGCCCAGGCGCAGCAGCGCAGCAACATCGTGGAGTTGCAGGGCGACGCGCTGGTCAACGGTGCGCGACTGACACCTCAACACGCGATCCAGAGTGGTGACTCCGTCGAAACCGGTCCGGGCGGCAGCCTGATCTTCGTGATCGGCAATTCGTCGTTCCAGGTGCGCCAGAACTCGCGCCTGACCGTGGAGCGTGGGGCCACGCTCAACACGGTCAGCGTGCTGCGCATGATCACCGGCGCCGTCGCCAGCGTCTGGGGCAAGGGCACCAGCCGCCAGATCATCACCCCCACGCTGACGGCCGGCATCCGCGGCACTGGCGTGTACACCGAGGTGTTTCCCGCGCAGAGCTACCGCAGCTATTTCTGCAACTGCTATGGCGTGGTGGACATGGGCGCAGGCCCTGACAAGGCCATCAGCCGCGCGGACTACCACCAGGCCTTCTGGGGCGAGGTCGAGGCCAGGGAGGGCCGCTTCCTGACCCCGGCCAAGGCCATCAACCACACCGACGAAGAGCTGGAATTCCTCGCCCGGCTGGTCGACCAGCGCACGGCCTGGCAGATCGCGGGCCGCAAAGGCGTCAAGGACGGCGCGGGCTACATGGAAGAAAAGCCGGGGCAGGCGCACCCGGCCGCCATGCCGCGCTAAGGCGCGGCACCCGGCGTTTTCGCGCGGAGGCGCAGCAGCCCCGGCGTTATTTCTGCGCAGGCCTGTAGTCCGCGATGGCCTTGGCCAGGGTCACGTATTCCGGGCAGGTCTTGTTGCCGCAGATCGACTCCAGCTGCGCCAGGTGCTTGTTCGCTTCTTCGGGGCGCTTTTCCATCAGATAGGCCTGGCCGATGTACTCGTGGGCCCCCTTGTGCCGGGGATCCAGCCGCAGCGCCGTGTAGTAATGCTCGAATGCCTTGGTGATGTCCGGCGTGGCCCGCTTGCGCCACGTGTAGCCCAAGAGGTTGTGCACGTCGGCGTTGCGCGGCTCCGCGCGCGCCGCGATGTTCAGCTCGTTCAGCGCGCGGCCCCAGTCCTGCGCCTCGATGGCCTGGCGGGCGGCGGCCATGCGCTCGGCCACGGTGGGCGGGGGCGGCGCGCTGGGGTTGCTGCCGGGGGTGTCGGCGGCGTGGGCCAGGCTCGCGGCGGCAGCCATGGCCGCAAGAATGTGTCGGTAGTTCATGCAAAGCTCCTGAGGGTTGCGGTCAACAGCCCGGCCAGTGTCTGCGCCGCCCCATGCGGCGTCAATCCGGGCAGACCTGCTGCATAAACGCGGGGAAACGGCTTTTGGATGCAGGGGCGCTCAACCCGGCCCGCCCGCGCCCTGCAACTGCGCGGCAATGGCCACCATCTGCGGACGCACCTCGTCCATCAGGAACTGGCGTGAGAGGTGAAAGCCCGGTCCCCCGCAATTGATCGACATGACGGGCCCGCCGGGGCTGCGGAATGCGACAGCCACCGCATTGACCTCGGGCTGCCATTCGCCGAACGAGCTGCAGCAGCCCACGGCCTGGTATTCGGCCAGAGACTCCTCGATACGCTGGCGCGTGCGCGGCCAGGCGGATTCGTCATGCGCCCGGATGCGTTCCATCAGCGGCTCGCGTTCGGCCGGGGTGCACGCCGCCAGCCAGGCGCGGCCCATGGCCGTGGTGGCCAGCGGGATGCGCGAACCCACGTTCAGGCTCAGTGTCAGGGCCGCCTCGCTGCGGCAGGTTTCCACGTAGATCATGCTGAGCCGGTCGCGCAGGCCCAGCCCCACCAGCGCGCCGCTTTTCTCGGCCACGTCCTGCATGAGCGGGCGCGCCAGCGCCCGCATGTCCATGCGCGCGATCATGGCCCCGCCCAGCGCCAGCACGGCGCTGCCCAGCTTGTAGCCCGGCTGGCCGTTGGCATCCTCGGTATGTTCCAGGTAGCCGTGCTTGACCAGCGTATAGGTCAGGCGCGAGATGGTGGATTTGGGCAGGCCGCAGCGCCGCGCCAGCTCCTGGTTGCCCAGCATGCGGTCGCGCGAACGGAAGGCGCTGAGCACGTCCAGCCCGCGCGCCAGCGCGGTGACGAAATGGCGGTCTTCCTTGGCGTTGGCCATCAGGTCACCGGCGTCAGCTTGGCAACGCTCAGCGCGAGCCATTTGGTGCCGTGCCGCGGAAAGTTCACCTGCGCGCGGGCGTCGTCACCCGCGCCTTCGAGCGTGAGCACGGTGCCTTCGCCGAACTTGGTATGAAACACCTGCATGCCTGACCGCAGGCCGTGCGCAGGGGCAGCCTTCTGCGCGGGCACGGGCGGGCTGGCGAAGGTCTGGGTGTCGCCGCGGCCCTGGCCGCCGCCGTAGCCCCCCGAGTAACCGCTGCTGTAGCCGCCCGAGTAACCACCCGAATATCCGCTGCCGCCCCGGCCGTAGTGACCGCCGCCCGCATTGAAGCCCGAGCCGAAACCCTGGTTCTTGGGCGTGATCCATTTGAGGGCTGCTTCCGGCAGCTCGTCGAAGAAGCGGCTCTTGATGTTGTAGCGCGTCTGGCCATGCAACAGGCGCGTCTGCGAATGGCTCAGGTACAGGCGCTTGCGCGCGCGGGTAATCGCCACATACATCAGGCGGCGCTCCTCCTCCAGCCCTTCGTAGTCGTTCATGGAGTTCTCGTGGGGAAACAGCCCCTCTTCCATGCCGGTGATGAACACGCAGTCGAACTCCAGGCCCTTGGCGGAATGCACGGTCATGAGCTGGATCGCGTCCTGCCCGGCCTGGGCCTGGTTGTCGCCGGCTTCCAGGGCGGCGTGGGTCAGGAAGGCGGCCAATGGTGACAGCGTCTCGCCGGTATCGGGCGCCACGAATCCCGGCGCCACTTCGTCGGGCACGGGCGCATCCGGATCCAGCCCCTGGCTAACGGGCGACTGCGCCAGCGGCCGTGCGTACTCATCCACCGGCAATGCCACCGCGTCGCGGCCAAAGCCCTCCTGCATGACAAAGCTTTCGGCCGCATTGACCAGTTCCTCCAGGTTCTCGACCCGGTCTGCGCCTTCGCGTTCGGCCTTGTAGTGTTCGATCAGCCCGCTGTGCTGCAGCACCAGCTCGATGATGTCGCGCAGCGTCATGGCCTGCGTCTGCTCGCGCATCACGTCCAGCTTGGCTACAAAGGCACCCAGGTTGGCGCCGGCCTTGCCCGTGGTGGCGCTCACGGCATCGTGCAGCGAGCAGCCCGCGGCGCGCGCACCGTCGTGCAGTTGCTCGATGCTGCGCGCGCCGATGCCGCGCGGCGGAAAGTTCACCACGCGCAGGAACGAGGTGTCGTCGTTGGGGTTCTCCAGCAGCCGCAGGTAAGCCAGTGCATGCTTGATCTCGGCCCGCTCGAAAAAACGCAGGCCCCCGTACACGCGGTACGGCACGGCCGCGTTGAACAGCGCCGTTTCGATCACGCGGCTTTGCGCGTTGCTGCGGTACAGCACGGCGATCTCGCTGCGCCTGAAGCCGGGCTCGGTGCCGTTGTCGCGCACCAGGTGGCGCATTTCCTCGACCATCCACTGGGCCTCGGCGAAATCGCTGGGTGCCTCATACACACGCACCGGCTCGCCCGGTCCCTGGTCCGTGCGCAGGTTCTTGCCCAGCCGCGCTTTGTTGTGGCTGATGAGCTGGTTGGCTGAATCGAGGATGTTGCTGTAGCTGCGGTAGTTCTGCTCCAGCTTGATCTGGTGGCGCACGTTGAATTCGCGCACGAAGTCGGCCATGTTGCCCACGCGCGCGCCGCGAAAGGCGTAGATGCTCTGGTCGTCGTCGCCCACGGCAAACACTGCGCTCTCGGGCCCTGCGAGCATCTTGATCCACGCGTACTGCAGCTTGTTGGTGTCCTGGAACTCGTCGATCAGGATGTGGCGGAACCGCAGCTGGTAGTGCTGGCGTACCGGCTCGTTGTCGCGCAGCAACTCGTAGCTGCGCAGCATCAGTTCGCCGAAGTCCACCACGCCCTCGCGCTGGCATTGCTCTTCGTAGAGCTGGTAGATCTCGACCTTGCGGCGCGTTTCCTCGTCGCGCGCTTCCACCATGCCGGGGCGCAGGCCGTCTTCCTTGCAGCCCGAGATGAACCACTGCGTCTGCTTGGCGGGAAACCGCTCCTCGTCCACGTTGTGCTGCTTCATGAGCCGCTTGATCGCGCTCAACTGGTCCTGCGTGTCCAGGATCTGGAAGCTCTGCGGCAGATTGGCCAGCTTGTAGTGCGCCCGCAGGAAGCGGTTGCACAGCCCGTGAAAGGTGCCTATCCACATGCCACGCACATTGACGGGCAACATCGCGGACAGGCGCGTCATCATTTCCTTGGCGGCCTTGTTGGTGAAAGTCACGGCGATCACGCCGCCGGGCGATACGTCGCCGGTCTGCAGCAGCCAGGCAATGCGCGTGGTCAGCACGCGGGTCTTGCCCGAGCCTGCGCCGGCCAGGATCAGCGCATGCTCGCGCGGCAGCACCACGGCGGCCAGTTGCTCGCCGTTGAGGTTGTGTAAGAGCGGGGAGGTGTCGGCGACTGACAGGGGAACTTCTGGGAACATACGGCCATTGTAGGAACCCAAGCGCCATGAAATACCTGTTCGCTGCCGCCCTCCTGACGGTCCCGCTCGCCGTGCCTGCGCAATCGTCCTGTTCCAGCGACGGCCAGCCACGGCCCGTGGCATTGCTGGAGCGCTTCATCAACGCCGACTGCGTCTCGTGCTGGTCCGACACCCAGGCGCCGAAGGCCCGCGCCGGCGAGGTGGCGCTGGACTGGATCGTTCCCGGCGGCCGCGGCGACGATGCGCCCCTGTCCGCCGCCGCCCGGCGCGACGGCCTGCACCGCCTGCAGGCACTGAACCAGGCCGAACCCGCGCAGACCGGACACCTGGTGACCCGGTCGCGCAACACCCGCCCGTTGCGCGTGGCCCACGGCCAGCCGTTCAACGACTACATCGCCGCCTCCATCGAAATGAAGCCCGCGCCCCGCGGCGCGTGGACGGCGTGGCTGGCGCTGGTGGAAACCGTCCCCGTGGGCACCGAAGGCACGGCCGTGGAGCGCAATCTGGTGCGCAACCTGCTGCAGGTGCCGTGGAACAACGCCAGGCCCGCCCCCCGCCTTTTTGAAAGCCGGCCCATGCAGCTGGCCGAAGGCACGAAGGGCGAGCGCCTGCGCGTGATCGGCTGGGTCCAGGATGCGCAGGGCCGTATACAGGGCATAGCGCAATCCGTATGCCCCCCGGCGCGCTGACGCCGGTAGAATCAGACACCGGGCCCAAGTTTCTTGCGCCCGGTTTTTTGTTGCCCGCGCGGCAGCAAAGCCGGCCAAGCCAAGCGCTCTTCCTGTTCAACACAACAGCTTTCAGGAGCCTGGTTCTCAAATGGAAATCTTCGACTACGACAACGTACTGCTTTTGCCGCGCAAATGCCGCGTGGAAAGCCGCTCGGAATGCGACGCGGGCGTGGAACTCGGCGGGCGGACCTTCCGCATCCCCGTGGTGCCGTCCAACATGAAGACGGTGGTGGACGAAGCCATCTGCGCCTGGATGGCCAAGGCGGGCTACTTCTACGTGATGCACCGCTTCGATCTGGACAACGTGAAGTTCGTGAAAGACATGCACGCCCAGGGTGTGTTCGCGTCCATCTCGCTGGGCGTCAAGAAGCCCGACTACGACACCGTGGACCAACTGGCCGCCGCCGGCATCACGCCCGAATACATCACCATCGACATCGCCCACGGCCATGCCGACAGCGTGAAGAACATGATCGGCTACCTGAAGGCCAAACTGCCCCAGGCGTTCGTGATCGCCGGCAACGTGGCCACGCCCGAAGCCGTGATCGACCTGGAGAACTGGGGCGCCGACGCGACCAAGGTGGGCGTGGGCCCCGGCAAGGTCTGCATCACCAAGCTCAAGACCGGCTTCGGCACGGGCGGCTGGCAGCTGAGCGCGCTCAAGTGGTGCGCCCGCGTGGCGACCAAACCCATCATTGCCGACGGCGGCATCCGCAGCCATGGCGACATTGCCAAGAGCGTGCGCTTCGGCGCCACCATGGTCATGATCGGCTCGCTGTTCGCGGGGCACGAGGAATCCCCCGGCAAGACCGTCGAGGTCGACGGCGAGAAGTTCAAGGAGTACTACGGCTCCGCCAGCGACTTCAACAAGGGTGAGTACAAGCACGTGGAAGGCAAGCGCATCCTGGAGCCCATCAAGGGCAAGCTGGCCAACACGCTGGTCGAGATGGAGCAGGACGTGCAGTCATCCATCAGCTACGCGGGCGGCACGAAGCTCATGGACATCCGCAAGGTCAACTACGTGATCCTGGGCGGCGACAACGCGGGCGAACACCTGCTGATGTAGCGCCTCCACCGGCGCGGGCCTTCAGTCCCGCGTCATGCCCGTGGGCGGCACCTCGCCAAAGGCCCGGGCCGCCGGGCGGGCGCCCAAGGCCTCATGCTGGGGCGCCGCGGCCTCGCAACGGCCGTTGGCCAGGTAGTACAGGGCAGCGCGCAGGCGTCCCTCCTGCGGGTCGCCCAGCGGCCTGTCCAGATCGTCGGGCACGCTGCAGTCGGGCGCGAAGCCCGCCGTATAGCCGCCCGCGCCCTGCCCGTTGGTCAGCTCGAAGTTCACCGCGTTGAAGGTCGTGCCGCAGGCTTCGCGCGCGATGAAGCCGTAGGGCTTGCCGAAGGTCGTGTCCCCGACCAGCACCACCGGCATCACGGGCCTGAGGCCGTTGATAAACGCCTCGCTGGCCGACGCCGTGGCGGCCGCGGTGATGACCACCACCCGGGCCAGGCCCTGCAGCGGCGGCGCGGGCAAGGTGTCGGCGCGGGTCAGGAACGGCACGCCCGTGTTGCTGGCCGCATTGCGCGCGCTGTAGCGCAGATTGGCATACGTCTGGCCCGCGCCGCGATCACCCGCCACCAGGCTTGCCAGGTCACGCGACAGGCTGACGCTGCCGCCGCCGTTGTAGCGCAGGTCCACCACCAGCTCCTGCACGCCCCGCGCCGCCAGCGACCGGAATGCCGCGCCGATGTCCAGGTAGCCGAAGGTCGCGAACTGCTGCAGGGCCACATAGCCCGCCGTCACCGGCTGGCCCGCGCGCTGCACGGTGAACGTCGCCGTCGCCGGCACGGCCGACTGCAGGAACAGCTCTGACGACACCGTGAAGCTGCGCGTCTGCCCTGCCGCGTTGCGGATACGGAACTCGCGCGGCTCACCCACCTGCGTGGCGGCGGGGGGATCACCAGCCGCGATCTGCGCCGGGCTTCGCCCGGCGATAGCCAGCACCACATCGCCACGCCGCAGGCCGGCGCGCGCGACCGGGCTGTTGGGTTCGACATTGCGCACCTTCATGACGGTCTGCGCTGTATCGGCCCAGACGACGGTGTAGCCGTAGCCCACCCGCTGACCCAGCACGCCCAGCAAGGTGCCCGCCGTGGGCTCGCTGAAGCTGTAGCGGTCCTGGGGGCGCGCCAGCAGTGACTGGAAATAGGCGTCGATGGTCGCCGCCTGCGCATCGCCAGCGGCGGGGCTGAAGTAGTAGTTCTGCGCCATGTAGTCGCGCAGCGAACTGCGCTGGCCGGCCAGTGAACAGGCCTCGTCCTGCGGCGGTGTCGGCGCGGGGTCAAGGGCTGGCGCATCCGTGCCGCCCCCGCCGCAGGCGGCCAGCAGCAACGCCATGGCCGCAGTGACGAACAGGCGACTCACACAGAACTCAGTCACCGCTCACACGCGCAGCAGCGACAGCGCAAGCCGGTGCAAGCGATGGGCCGGGTCGGCCAACGCGTCCAGCACGCTGAAATGGTTCAGGCCCGGCAGCGCCTCGCACACCGGCACGGTCGCGGCGCCCCAGGCTGTGCGGATCAGCTCGTTTTGCCGCAGGAACTCGGCGCTCTCGTCGCCGCCCGCTACGCTGTTGAGAACGCCACGGGGCGCGGGCATGCAGGCGGGGCTGGCGCGCAGCGCGTCGGCCGCCGTCAGCTGCAGCGACGGCTGCAGGAATGGCGTGTGCCTGATGGGTTCCAGGTCATTCAGGCCCGAGATGGACAGCGCATTGCGCACGAGCGCTGCCGGCAGATCCGGGCCCAGCGACTGCCACTGGCAGGCAAGCAGCAAAGCGGCCAGATGCCCACCCGCCGAATGCCCCGCCACGGTGATGCGCCGCGGGTCGCCACCGAAACGGGCGACGTGCGCATGCACCCACAGCGCCGCCTGCACCATCTGCAAGGCAATCTGCGGGATGGTCACCGCAGGGCACAGCGCATAGTTGGGCACCACCACGCAAGCGCCCTGCCGTGTGAAGGCAGGCGCCACGAAGGAGTGGTCCGCCTTGTCCAGCGAGCGCCAGTAGCCGCCGTGAATAAATACCAGCACGGGTGCGCTGGCCTGCGCAGCCGGAAAAATGTCCAGCGTCTCGCCCGGCCCCGTGCCGTACGGCACGTCCAGCGTGCAGGGCTCGGCGCTGCGCGCCGCCGCGGACGATTCAGCCCAGCGGCCGAAATACGCGGCATGGTCCGGCACCAGCGCGCGGTTGTTGTACATGCGGTCCAGCCAGGCAGGGTCGTAGGTGGCCATGGGTCCATCCGGTGTCGTGGGGGAAGGCCGGATATTGGCACAGCAGAACCGGACCACGGGTAAACCCCCAACCCATCCAGTCACGCAAAGCGTATTCTGTATACAGAGTACCAATTCGCCATGACCGCACAACTGCTCAAGCTTGAAACCGCCCCCGACCTGGTCGACCAGGTCTACCGCGCCCTGCTGGATGCCATCAGCGAAGGCTCGCTCGCCCCCGGCCAGCGCATCACGCAGGAAGAGATTGCCGAGCAGTTGGCCGTGTCCCGCCAGCCGGTGCTGCAGGCGCTGCGCCTGCTCAAGAAAGACGGCCTGGTGCATGACGCGCCGGGCCGCGGCCTGCTGGTCGCCCCGCTGGACGTGGGCTGGATGCTGCACGTCTACCAGGTGCGCGGCGCGCTGGATGCGCTGGCCGCGCGGCTGGCCGCGGGGCGGCGCTTTCACATCGACCCCAAGCTGATCGCGCAGGGCCGCAAAGCCACTGCGGGGCGCAACGTCAAGGCCATGATCGACGCCGACATGGCGTTTCACGAGGCCATCTATGCCGCATCGGGCAACCCGCTGGTCGGGCAGATCGCGCGGCAGCACTGGGTCCACCTGCGCCGCGTGATGGGCGCCGTGCTGCAGCAGTCGCGCCAGCGCGAAACCGTCTGGGACGAGCACGAGGCAATCGCGCAAGCCATCGCCCGTGGCGACGCCGACGGCGCGGCCCGCCTGATTGAAGAGCACAGCCACAGCGCGGGCGACAACCTCGCGCAGCAATTGACGCAGGTACTGAACACCCACCAAGGAGACAAGCGATGAAACTCACCCCCGCCCAGCTCGAACAGTTCGACCGCGACGGCTACCTGTTTTTTCCCGGCCACTTCTCGCCCGAAGAAACCAGAACGCTGACGGACGCCGTGCCCGAGCTGTACAGCCGCCGCGAGGCCTACAACGTGCGCGAAAAAGGCAAGGACGCGGTGCGCACCAACTTCGCGGCCCACATGTACAGCAAGCCGTTCGCCAAACTGGCCCGCCACCCGCGCATGGTGCAGCCCGTCATGGACCTGTTCGATGAACAGGTCTACATGCACCAGTTCAAGATCAACGGCAAGGCCGCGTTCGAAGGCGACGTGTGGCAATGGCACCAGGACTACGGCACCTGGCTGAACGACGACATGATGCCCACCGAGCGCGCCATGAACGTCGCGATCTTCCTGGACGACGTGAACGACTACAACGGCCCGCTGATGTTCATCCCCGGCAGCCACAAGAAAGGCGTCGTTGAAGCCAAACACGACCTCACCACCACCAGCTACCCGCTGTGGACCGTGGACAACGACCTGATCGGCCAACTGGTCGATCGTGCGGGTGGCAAGAATGGAGGCATCGTTGCGCCGCGCGGTCCGGCGGGCTCGATGATCCTGTTCCACAGCTGCCTGGTGCATGCGTCGGGCAGCAACCTGTCGCCCTGGCACCGCGTGGCGGTGTACCTGAGCCTGTGCGCTGTGTCCAACCACATCCGCCGCCCCAAGCGGCCCGAGTACATCGCGCACCGCGACTTCACACCCATCGAGCTGCTGCCCGACGACTGCCTGGTCAAGGACTACCCGGTGGACCTGCCGTGGAAGGACGGGTTGCCGGCCAGCGCAATGCAGACATCGTCCGTGCCCTTCGACGAAATGAAGAAAGCGGCCTGACGCGATGAACCTGCACGCGAAACTCCTCCAGCGCCAGGCCGAGGGCAAACCCGTCCGCATCGGCCTGATCGGCGCCGGCAAATTCGGCTCCATGTACCTGGCCCAGGTGCCGCGCACGCCGGGCGTGCACCTGGTGGGCATTGCCGACCTGTCCCCCGACGGCGCGCGCGCCAACCTGGCCCGTGTGGGCTGGCAGCCCGCGCAGACACAGGCCGCGTCGCTGGACGCGGCCGTGAAGGACGGCAACACCCATATCGGCGACGACTGGCAGGCGCTGGTGCGCCACCCGGCCATTGATGTCATCGTCGAATGCACGGGCCACCCCATTGCCGCCGTGGACCACTGCCTGGAGGCATTTGCCCACGGCAAGCACGTGGTCAACGTCACGGTCGAGGCCGACGCGTTCTGCGGCCCCCTGCTCGCGCGCAAGGCGGCCGCTGCCGGCGTGGTGTACTCGCTCGCCTTCGGCGACCAGCCCGCGCTGATCTGCGACCTGGTGGACTGGGCACGCACCTGCGGCTTCCCGGTCGTGGCTGCAGGACGCGGCCACAAATGGTTGCCGCATTTCAGCGAATCGACGCCCGACACCGTCTGGGGCTACTACGGCCTCACGCCCGAGCAGGCCGTGCGCGGCGGCCTGAACCCCAAGATGTTCAACAGCTTCCTGGACGGCTCCAAGCCATCCATCGAAAGCACAGCGGTTTCCAACGCCACGGGCCTGGGCGTGCCGTCCAACGGCCTTCTGTACCCGCCCGCCAGCGTCGAGGACATCCCCTACGTGACCCGCCCCATCAGCGAAGGCGGCGTACTGGAGCGCAAGGGCATGGTCGAGGTGATCTCTTCGATGGAGACCGACGGCCGCAAGATCCCCTACGACATCCGCATGGGCGTGTGGGTCACGGTCGAGGCCGAGACCGACTACATCAAGAACTGCTTCGAGGAATACAACGCCCACACCGACCCGAGCGGACGCTACTTCACGCTGTACAAACGCTGGCACCTCATCGGGCTGGAAGTGGGCGTGAGCGTGGCCAGCGTCGCGCTGCGCGGCGAACCCACGGGCGTGGCCACCGGCTGGAACGCCGACGTGGTGGCCACCGCCAAGCGCGACCTGCAGCCCGGCGAAGTGCTGGACGGCGAAGGCGGCTACACCGTGTGGGGCAAGCTGCTGCCCGCGCAACGCTCCATGGACCTGGGCGGCCTGCCACTGGGCCTGGCGCACGGCATCAAGGTCGTGCGGCCGGTCAAAAAGGGGCAGTCATTGAGCTGGGCCGACGTTGCCATCGACACCAGCACACACGCTTACAAAGTGCGCCGTGAAATGGAATCGCTGTTCGCCGCGCCGCCGCTGAAAGCCGCATGACAGAATCCTGCGCGCCGACGGCGCGATCATGCTGACGGTAACGGCAGGAGCAGTGATGAAAATTGCAGTGTTGGGCATCGGATTCATGGGCTTTCCCATGGCCCGCCGCTTGTGTGAAGCGGGCCACGAGGTCCATGTGTGGAACCGCAGCCGCGACAAGGCCGAGCGCGTTGCGCCGTTTGGCGCCACCGTGCACGACACGCCCGCGCAGGCGACCGCTGCGGCCCAGGTGGTGGTGAGCATGCTGGAAAACGGCGCCGTGGTGGAAGACGTGCTCTTCAACCAGGGGACGGCAAAGGCCATGAAACCCGGCACCCTGGTGATCGACATGGCGTCGATCAAGCCGCGCGAAGCACGCGACCATGCGGCGCGTCTGGCGGCCATGGGCGTCGCCCACCTGGACGCTCCCGTGTCCGGCGGCACCGTCGGCGCCGAGACCGGCGCCCTGGTCATCATGGCCGGCGGACGGCCCGAGGACTTTGAACGCGCGCAGGACGTCTTCAAGGTCTTCGGTCGCGCCACGCACGTGGGGCCGCACGGCAGCGGCCAGCTCACCAAGCTGGCCAACCAGATGATCGTGGGCATCACCATCGGTGCGGTGGCGGAGTCGCTGCTGCTGTGCGCGCGCGGCGGCGCCGACATGGCCAAGGTGCGCGAGGCCATCACCGGCGGCTTCGCCGACAGCCGCATCCTGCAGGTGCACGGCCAACGCATGGTGGAGCGCGACTTCGCACCGCGCGCGCGCATGGCGGTCCAGCTCAAGGACCTGCGCAACGCACTGGCCACCGCCGATGAAATCGGCTTTGACGCGCCCATCACCAAACTGTTCGAGCGCCTCTACGCCGACGGCATCGAGCACGGGCTCACGGACCTGGACCATGCGGGCCTGTTCGTGGAGCTGGCCAGCAGAAACGGCATGCAGTAGCGGCGGGAAAGCGCGTGTGATTCAGGCATAATGGCGGGCTGCCTCAAACACGTCGCCGATGTTGCTAGAATATCGGCTGTTGTGGGGGGGTAGCTCAGCTGGGAGAGCGTCGCGTTCGCAATGCGAAGGTCGGGAGTTCGATCCTCCTCCTCTCCACCAC
>JAYRLC010000073.1:0-10508 GCA_041905405.1 Ramlibacter sp.
GGCCGCGACGCTGGAGCAGTGCGACCTGGGCAAAGGCCCCGGCGTGGTCAAGGGCGTGTTCGTGGAACTGCCGCGCTACTTCGCCGACGTGCAGAAGGTCCAGGACCTGGAAAGCCGCATCGTCCACTGCATGGCCACCCTGCAGGGTTTCAGCGCCGACGAGATCTCCAAAACCGCCTTCGGCCGCGGCGAGATGGCCAATGTCACGGCGCTGGCGACCTGGGTTGCCGCGCAGTCCAAGGGCATGGCGTTCAACCTGCCGCAGTCCACGCAGCAGGAGCGCGTGGCGTACGAGATCGGCAAGCGCCTGTTTTTCCAGCGCGGCGGCACGCATGACTTCTCGTGCGCGTCCTGCCATGGCGAGGACGGCAAGCGCATCCGCCTGCAGGACCTGCCCAACCTGACCAAGAACCCGGGCGACGGCGTCGGCTTTGCTGCCTGGCCCGCCTACCGCGTGTCCAACGGCCAGATGTGGACCATGCAGCTGCGCCTGAACGACTGCTACCGCCAGCAGCGCTTTCCGGAGCCCAAGTTCGGCAGCGACGCACTCACCGCGCTCAGCGTGTACCTGGGTGTGAACGCCCGGGGCGCCAAGTCCGCCGTGCCCACCGTCAAGCGCTGAACGAGGAGACCCCCATGAAAAAAATCCACACCGTGGCGTTGTCGCTGGCTGCTGCCCTGGCCGTTGCCGGCTGCGCCAGCCTGCCGCCCACCGCCGAGCTGGACAAGATGGCTGACCAGATGATCAAGGCGTCGTTCCAGACCAAGGGGATCGCCAAGGTCGAGCGCATCACCGGGATCGACGACACGCTCAAGGCCTGCAACGCCGCCGACGTGGCCGGCAAGCCGCTGGACAAGAAGGCGGCCGAGGCCATCGAGACCGCCGAGCTCAAGAAGATCAAGTGGCCGTCCGACGGCAAATTCCTGGGTGACTGGAAAGAGGGCGAAGCCATCGCACAGAGCGGCCGCGGCCAGACCTGGACCGACACCGCGCAAACGGTCAACGGCGGCAACTGCTACAACTGCCACCAGATCTCCAAACAGGAAATCTCCTTCGGCACCATCGGCCCGAGCCTGTACAACTACGGCAAGATCCGCGGCGTGACCGATCCGGCCAGCGCCGCGTCCAAGCCCATCGTCGAATACACGTGGGGCAAGATCTACGACGCCAAGGCCTACAACGCCTGCTCCAACATGCCGCGCGCGGGCCATATGGGGACGCTGAACGAGCAGCAGATCCGGCACCTGATGGCGCTGTTGCTGGACCCGAAGTCACCGGTTAACCAGTAAGCTGCGAGCCCGGCCGCGTGCCGGGCTTTGTTTTGCCATATTCATCATTGATTGCTGATTTATGAATCTAACCAAGCGCGAGTTCTTCCAGGTGCTGGGCGCCGGCACCATGGCCGGCATGGCGCTGGGTCACCATGCCGAGGCGGACGCCGCCACGGGCGCGCAGGGCCTGTATGACATTCCGCGCTTCGGGAACGTGTCGTTCCTGCACATGACCGACTGCCACGCGCAGCTCAACCCCATCCATTTCCGCGAGCCCAGCGTGAACCTGGGCGTGGGCAGCATGAAAGGGCAGTTGCCCCACCTGGTGGGCGAGCACCTGCTGAAAACCGCCGGGGTCCGCCCCGGCACTGCGCAGGCGCACGCGCTGACCTACCTGGACTTTGAAAAGGCCGCGCGCCGCTATGGCCGGGTCGGCGGTTTTGCGCACCTGGCCACCCTGGTCAAGCGCATGAAGGCCAGCCGCCCCGGTGCGCTGCTGCTGGACGGCGGCGACACCTGGCAGGGATCGGGCACGGCGTTGTGGACGAATGGCCAGGACATGGTGGACGCCTGCAAGGCGCTGGGCGTGGACGTGATGACGGGTCACTGGGAATTCACGCTGGGCATGGAGCGCGTGAAGGAAATCATCGAGAAAGACTTCAAGGGCAAGGTCGACTTCGTGGCCCAGAACGTCAAGACGGCCGACTTCGGCGACCCGGTGTTCAACCCCTACGTGATCCGTGAAATCAACGGCGTGCCCTGCGCCATCATCGGCCAGGCGTTTCCCTACACGCCCATTGCCAACCCGCGCTACATGGTGGCCGACTGGAGCTTCGGCATCCAGGACGACAACATGCAGAAGATGGTGGATGAAGCCCGCGGCAAGGGCGCGCAGGTTGTCGTGGTCCTGAGCCACAACGGCATGGACGTGGACCTGAAGATGGCCGGGCGCGTGACCGGCATCGACGCGATCCTGGGCGGTCACACCCATGACGGCGTGCCGGTGGCCACCGTGGTGGACAACCGAAGCGGCAAGACACTGGTCACCAACGCAGGCTCCAACGGTAAATTCCTGGGTGTCATGGACTTCGACGTCAAGGGCGGGCGCGTCTCCGATTTTCGCTACCGGCTGCTGCCGGTGTTCTCCAACATGCTGCCGGCCGATGCTGAAATGGCCGCGCTCATCCGCAAGATCCGTGGTCCCTACGAGGCCAAACTGGCCGAAAAGCTGGGTATGACCGAAGGCACGCTGTACCGGCGCGGCAACTTCAATGGCACAGGCGACCAGCTGCTGCTGGACGCACTGATGGACGTGCAAGGCGCGGAAATCGCGTTCTCGCCAGGCTTTCGCTGGGGCACGACGCTGCTGTCGGGCCAGGCGATCACGCGCGAATGGCTCATGGACATGACGGCCACCACCTATTCCTATGCGACGGTGACCGAAATGACCGGCGAGACGATCAAAACCGTGCTCGAAGACGTGTGCGATAACCTGTTCAACCCCGACCCGTACTACCAGCAGGGCGGCGACATGGTGCGCGTGGGCGGGTTGCAGTACACCTGCGACCCGATGGCGGGCATGGGCCAACGCATCACCGACATGCGGCTGAACGGACAGCCCATCGACGCCAGCCGCCGCTACAAGGTCGCCGGCTGGGCGCCGGTGGCCGAAGAAGCCCGCACGGCCGGCAACAAACAGGTCTGGGACGTGGTGGAGCAGTGGCTGAAGGCCCGTAACGGCCGCATCACCCCGCGCAAGCTCAACACCCCGCGCCTGCTGGGCGTGCAAGGTAACCCCGGCATCGCCTGAACAACTTCCCGTGAGGGCCACAGGGCCCATCCGGGAATGCGTGGATCCGGCTCCGCCGGCCCACTGCATTGCCCCCCAGTGGGGGGAGGCGGCCGCAGGCCGCTTCGGGGGGCGTACAATAACCTAGTTGTACTTAGGCCCCTTCCAGCCACAGTCGCATCCGCCAATCGGTCCAGCCGTGTCGCGGAAGGTTGTTTTAACCAGCTAATGTTTCCCAGAGGGAAACGGAGGTCAGCGGAATATGAGCGATCAATCGACGCCTTCGGCGTCCGTCTACACTGCCTACGGCAGCAACTCCTACCTCTTCGGCGGCAACGCGCCGTATGTCGAAGAGATGTACGAAAACTACCTGGCCAACCCCGGCAGCGTGCCCGACAACTGGCGCGGCTACTTCGATGCGCTGCAGCACGTGCCCGCGGTGGACGGCAGCAACGCCAAGGATGTGCCGCACATGCCGGTCATCAATGCGTTTGCCGAGCGCGCCAAGCAGGGCGGCACCAAGGTCGTGGTGGCCAGCGGCGCCGACTCCGAGCTGGGCCGCAAGCGCACGGCCGTGCAGCAACTGATCGCCGCCTACCGCAACGTCGGCGCCCGCTGGGCCGACCTGGACCCCCTCAAGCGCACCGAGCGCGCCAACATTCCCGAGCTCGAAGCCTCTTTCTACGGCTTCAGCGACGCCGACCAGGAAACCGTGTTCAACACCAGCAACACGTTCTTCGGCAAAGACACCATGACGCTGCGCGAGCTGACCAACGCGCTGCGCGAAACCTACTGCGGCACCATCGGGTCCGAGTGCAACTACATCACCGACCAGAACCAGAAGCGCTGGTGGCAGCAAAAGCTCGAAAGCATCCGCAGCAAGCCCAACTTCGGCGCTGACAAGAAAAAGCACATCCTGGACCGCCTGACCGCGGCCGAAGGTCTGGAACGCTTCCTGCACACCAAGTACGTGGGCCAGAAGCGCTTCTCGCTCGAAGGCGGCGAGAGCTTCATTGCAGCCATGGACGAACTGATCCAGCAGGCCGGTGCCAAGGGCGTGCAGGAAATCGTGATCGGCATGGCCCACCGCGGCCGCCTGAACGTGCTGGTGAACTCGCTGGGCAAGATGCCCGCCGACCTGTTCGCCGAGTTCGACCACACCGCCAAGGAAGACCTGCCCGCCGGTGACGTGAAATATCACCAGGGCTTCAGCTCCGACGTGACCACGCCCGGCGGCCCGGTTCACCTGTCGCTGGCCTTCAACCCCTCGCACCTGGAGATCGTAAATCCTGTGGTGGAAGGTTCCGTGCGCGCGCGCATGGACCGCCGCGGTGACCCCAAGGGCCTGCAGGTTCTGCCTGTGCTGGTGCATGGCGACGCGGCCATTGCCGGCCAGGGCGTCGTGCAGGAAACGCTGGCGCTGGCCGAAACGCGCGGCTACACCACCGGCGGCACGGTGCACATCGTCATCAACAACCAGATCGGCTTTACCACCAGCGACCCGCGCGACACGCGGTCCACGCTGTACTGCACCGACGTGGTCAAGATGATCGAAGCCCCCGTGCTGCACGTGAACGGCGACGACCCCGAAGCCGTCGTGCTGGCGACGCAGCTCGCTCTGGAATACCGCATGGAATTCCAGAAAGACGTGGTGCTGGACATCGTCTGCTTCCGCAAGCTGGGCCACAACGAGCAGGACACGCCCGCGCTGACCCAGCCGCTCATGTACAAGAAGATCGGCCAGCACCCCGGCACGCGCAAGCTGTACGCCGACAAGCTGGCCACACAGGGCCTGGGCGACACGCTGGGCGACGACATGGTCAAGGCCTACCGCGCCGCCATGGACGCCGGCAAGCACACGGTCGACCCGGTGCTGACCAACTTCAAGAGCAAGTACGCGGTGGACTGGAGCCCGTACCTCAACAAGAAGTGGACCGACGCAGCCGACACCGCGATCCCGCTGGCCGAATGGAAACGCCTGGCCGAGAAGATCACCACGGTGCCTGCCAACTTCACGCCGCACCAGCTCGTGAAGAAGGTGCTGGACGACCGCGCCGCCATGGGCCGCGGCGAAGTCAACGTCGACTGGGGCATGGGCGAGCACATGGCGTTCGCCTCGCTGGTGGCCAGTGGCTACCCGGTGCGCCTGTCGGGTGAGGACTGCGGCCGCGGCACGTTCACGCACCGCCACGCCGTGCTGCACGACCAGAAGCGCGAGAAGTTCGACGAAGGCACCTACACCCCGCTGTGCAACGTGGCCGACAACCAGGCCCCGTTCGTCGTGATCGACTCCATCCTGTCCGAAGAGGCCGTGCTGGGCTTCGAGTACGGCTATGCGTCCAACGACCCCAACACGCTCGTGATCTGGGAAGCGCAGTTTGGCGACTTCGCCAACGGCGCGCAGGTCGTGATCGACCAGTTCATCGCGTCGGGTGAAGTGAAGTGGGGCCGCGTCAACGGCATCACGCTGATGTTGCCGCACGGCTACGAAGGCCAGGGCCCCGAGCACAGCTCGGCGCGCCTGGAGCGCTTCATGCAGCTGAGCGCCGACACCAACATGCAGGTGGTCCAGCCCACGACGGCCAGCCAGATCTTCCACGTGCTGCGCCGCCAGATGGTGCGCAACCTGCGCAAGCCGCTGATCATCATGACGCCGAAGTCGCTGCTGCGTAACAAGGACGCGACCTCGCCGCTGTCCGAGTTCACCAAGGGCGGTTTCCAGACCGTGATCCCCGAGCACAAGGAAGAGGTCAACAAGAAGGCCGACAAGGTCAAGCGCGTGATCGCCTGCTCGGGCAAGGTCTACTACGACCTGGCCAAGAAGCGCGACGAAAAGGAAGCCGACGACGTCGCCATCCTGCGCGTCGAGCAGCTGTACCCGTTCCCGCACAAGGCGTTCGCGGCCGAGCTCAAGAAGTACCCGAACGCGACCGACATCGTCTGGTGCCAGGACGAGCCGCAGAACCAGGGCGCCTGGTTCTTCGTGCAGCACTACATCCACGAGAACATGCTCGAAGGCCAGAAGCTGGGCTATTCCGGCCGCGCCGCCTCCGCGTCGCCTGCCGTGGGCTATTCGCACCTGCACCAGGAGCAGCAGAAGGCGCTGGTGGACGGCGCGTTCGCCAAGCTCAAGGGCTTTGTCCTCACGAAATAAGACATAGGAAGAATTGAAATGGCAATCGTAGAAGTGAAGGTTCCGCAGCTGTCCGAATCCGTGGCCGAAGCCACCATGCTGCAGTGGAAGAAAAAGGCCGGCGAAGCCGTCGCCGTCGATGAAATCCTGATCGAGATCGAAACCGACAAGGTCGTGCTGGAAGTGCCCGCGCCGGCCGCCGGCGTCCTGGCCGAGATCGTGGTCGCCGATGGCGGCACCGTGACGGCCGACCAGCTGATCGCCAGGATCGACACCGAAGGCAAGGGCGCTGCCGCTGCGCCTGCGCCGGCTGCTGCAGCGGCGCCTGCCGCCGCCGCACCGGCCCCGGCTGCTGCTGCAGCAGCCACCGGCGGCTCCAAGGCCGGCGTGGCCATGCCCGCCGCCGCCAAGCTCATGGCGGACAACAACCTGCCCGCCGGCTCCGTGCCCGGCACTGGCAAGGACGGCCGCGTGACCAAGGGCGACGTGCTCGGCGCCGTGGCAGGTGGTGCCAAGCCCGCTGCTGCGCCCGTGAACATCCCCACCGGCGCCCCCAAGGCCTCGCTGCCCCAGGTGTCCGGCCCCGCCGCCCCCGACTTGGGCGACCGCCCCGAGCAGCGCGTGCCCATGAGCCGTCTGCGCGCCCGCGTGGCCGAGCGCCTGCTGCAGTCGCAGTCCACCAACGCCATCCTGACCACGTTCAACGAAGTCAACATGGCGCCCGTGATGGAAATGCGCAAGCGTTTCCAGGAGAAGTTCGAGAAAGAACATGGCGTCAAGATCGGCTTCATGAGCTTCTTCGTGAAGGCCGCGGTGCACGCGCTCAAGAAGTACCCGGTGCTCAATGCCTCGGTGGACGGCAACGACATCGTCTACCACGGCTACTTCGACATCGGTATCGCTGTCGGTTCGCCGCGCGGCCTGGTGGTGCCCATCCTGCGCAACGCCGACCAGATGAGCTTCGCCGACATCGAGAAGAAGATCGCCGAATACGGCGCCAAGGCGCGTGACGGCAAGCTGGGCATCGAGGAGATGACCGGCGGCACGTTCTCGATCAGCAACGGCGGCGTGTTCGGCTCCATGCTGTCCACCCCCATCATCAACCCGCCGCAGTCGGCCATCCTGGGTGTGCACGCGACCAAGGACCGCGCCGTGGTGGAAAACGGGCAGGTCGTGGTGCGCCCGATCAACTACTTGGCCATGAGCTACGACCACCGCATCATCGATGGTCGCGAAGCCGTGCTGGGCCTGGTGGCGATGAAGGAAGCGCTGGAAGATCCGGCACGTTTGCTCTTCGACATCTAAGGAAACAGCATGAGCAAGCAATTCGACGTGATCGTCATCGGCGGCGGTCCCGGCGGCTATATTGCCGCCATCCGTGCCGCCCAGCTTGGCTTCAACGTGGCCTGCATCGACGAGTGGAAGAACGACAAGGGTGGCCCGGCCCCCGGTGGCACCTGCACCAACGTGGGCTGCATCCCGTCCAAGGCGCTGCTGCAGTCGTCCGAGCATTACGAGCATGCCGGCAAGCACTTTGCCGAGCACGGCATCGAGGTCAAGGGCCTGGGCCTGGACCTTGGCAAGATGGTGGCCCGCAAGGACGCCGTCGTGAAGCAGAACAACGACGGCATCCTGTACCTGTTCAAGAAGAACAAGGTCAGCTTCTTCCATGGTCGCGGCTCGTTCTTGAAGGCCGCCGAAGGTGGCTACGAGATCAAGGTGGCTGGCGCTGCCGGGGAAACCTTGACGGGCAAGCAGGTCATTCTGGCCACGGGCTCCAATGCCCGCGCGTTGCCCGGCGTGGCGTTCGACGAGGAAAACATCCTGTCCAACGACGGCGCGCTGCGCATCGGCGCGGTTCCCAAGAAGCTGGGCCTGATCGGCTCCGGCGTGATCGGCCTGGAAATGGGCTCGGTCTGGCGCCGCCTGGGTTCCGAAGTGACCGTGCTCGAAGGCCTGCCCACGTTCCTGGGCGCGGTGGACGAGCAGATCGCCAAGGAAGCCAAGAAGGCTTTCGACAAGCAGGGCCTGAAGATCGAGCTGGGCGTGAAGGTCGGCGAGATCAAGAGCGGCAAGAAGGGCGTGTCCGTGGCCTACACCAACGCCAAGGGCGAAGCCCAGACGCTGGACGTGGACAAGCTCATCGTGTCGATCGGCCGCGTGCCCAACACCATCGGCCTGAACGCCGAAGCCGTGGGCCTGAAGCTGGACGAGCGCGGCGCCATCGTGGTGGACGACGAGTGCAAGACCAACCTGCCCGGCGTGTGGGCCGTGGGTGACGTCGTGCGCGGTCCCATGCTCGCGCACAAGGCCGAGGAAGAGGGCGTGGCCGTGGCCGAGCGCATCGCCGGCCAGCACGGGCACGTGAACTTCAACACCATCCCCTGGGTGATCTACACCAGCCCCGAGATCGCCTGGGTCGGCCGCACCGAGCAGCAGCTCAAGGCCGATGGCGTGAAGTACAAGGCCGGCACCTTCCCGTTCCTGGCCAACGGCCGCGCGCGCGCGCTGGGCGACACGACCGGCATGGTCAAGTTCCTGGCCGACGCCGCGACGGATGAAATCCTGGGCGTGCACATCGTCGGGCCCATGGCCAGCGAGCTGATCTCCGAAGCCGTGGTGGCCATGGAGTTCAAGGCCAGCGCGGAAGACATCGCACGCATCTGCCACGCGCACCCGTCGCTGTCGGAAGCGACGAAGGAAGCGGCATTGGCCGTGGACAAGCGCACGCTGAACTTCTGAAGCCCGGACCTTCGTGCTGACGGTCCGCGAAATCTACGATGCCGAACTGGCTGCGCGGGGGTACACGAGTGACCCCGCGCAGCTTCGCGCCATCGATGCGCTGGACCGTTGCGCACGCGAATGGGCAGCGTACAAGGAGCAACGCTCCAATGCCTTCAAGAAGCTGATCAACCGCCCCGACATTCCGCGCGGCGTGTACATGTTCGGCGGAGTGGGGCGCGGCAAGAGCTTCCTGATGGACTGCTTCTACAACGCCGTGCCGATCGTGCGCAAAACGCGCCTGCACTTCCATGAGTTCATGCGCGAGGTCCACCGCGAACTGGCGGAACTGCAGGGCACGGTGAACCCGCTGGACGAACTGGGCAAGCGCATGGCGCGGCGCTACCGCCTGGTGTGCTTCGACGAATTCCACGTGGCCGACATCACCGACGCGATGATCCTGCACCGGCTGCTGGCCGCGCTGTTCGACAACGGCGTGGGATTTGTCACCACGTCCAACTTCCGGCCCGACGACCTGTACCCCAACGGCCTGCACCGCGATCGCATCCTGCCGGCCATCAAGCTGCTCAACGAGCGGCTGGAGGTCATCAACGTGGACAACGGCACCGACTACCGGCGCCGCACGATGGAGCAGGTCAAGCTCTACCACTCGCCGCTCGGCCCCGAGGCCGACGCGCAGATGAACGAGGCGTTCACCCGGCTGGCCGAGGCGCACGACGAGGACCCCGTGCTGCACATCGAGCAGCGCGAAATCCGTGCCCGCCGCAAGGCAGGCGGCGTCGTCTGGTTCGACTTCAAGACGCTGTGCGGCGGTCCACGCTCGCAGAACGACTACCTTGAAATCGCCACGCAGTTCCACACGGTGCTGCTGTCCGACGTGCCGCAGATGTTCGTGCGCCACGCATCCGAGGCGCGCCGCTTCACCTGGCTGGTGGACGTGCTGTACGACCGCCGCGTCAAGCTCATCATGTCGGCCGAGGTGTCGCCCGAGCAGCTCTACACCGAGGGCCCGCTCGCGCACGAGTTCCCCCGCACGATCTCGCGGCTGAACGAAATGCAGTCCGCCGAATTCCTGTCGCTGGACCGCCGCATCGTGGATACTCGCCTGACATGAGAGCGTTCATTCCTGCGTTGTTGCTGCTCCCGGTCCATCTGGCGATGGTGGCGGGCGCGCAGGCGCAGGACCATGCGGCCCAGCGCGTGGCGCAGGAGCGCGAACGCATCACGGCGCAGCGCCACGCCGCGGACGAGCGTTACAGGCAGGCCGAAACCGCGTGCTACCAGCAGTTCGCCGTCAATGATTGCCAGAACCGGGCCAAGGCCGCACGGCGCGAGGCCATGGCCGATCTGCGCCGGCAGGAAATCACGCTGAACGACGAGGAGCGCCGACGCAAGGCTGCTGCCCAGCAGCAGCGGATCGACGAGCGATCGTCCCCACAACGGCAGCAGCAGGCTGCCGAGCAGCGAGCCCGTGCATTGCAGGACGCCGCCGCGCGCGATGAACGGGGTGTTCGCAAGGCGCAGGCTGCCCCTGCGGCGCCCCCGGCTCCTGCGCAGGAAGCCCCGGCGGCG
>JAYRLC010000074.1:0-10284 GCA_041905405.1 Ramlibacter sp.
GTGCGCCTGCAGCTCCAGCACGTCTTCGCCGGTGTACGAATGCGGCGCCGGAAAGTGGATGGCCAGCCCCTGGTCGATGGCGCTGCCGTCCGCGGCGCGAAAGGGCAGGTAGGTCGCCTCGCGCGCCTTCAGCGCGCGCCCGCAAACGGCCTGGATGACGGCGGAAATATCCGCCCCCGACACCCGCACGATCCCCACCGCCCCGCGCCCCGGCGCGGTGGCGATGGCGGCGATGGGTTCGCGGTTCACCGGGAGGTCAGTTGAACTTCGGCAGGTTGAACTGCGGGGGCACGCCCATGCGCGTGTTGATGATCCACTGCTGGGCGATGGACAGCACGTTGTTCGTGATCCAGTACAGCACCAGGCCGGCCGGGAAGAAGAAGAACATCACGCTGAAGGCCAGCGGCATGAACCACATGAGCTTGGCCTGCAGCGGGTCCGGCGGGGCCGGGTTCAGCGCGGTCTGCAGCAGCGTGGTGAGCGTCATCACGATCGGCAGGATGAAGTACGGGTCGGGCAGCGACAGGTCATGGATCCACAGTGCCCAGGGGGCGTTGCGCATTTCCACGCTGGACAGCAGCACCCAGTACAGCGCGATGAACACGGGGATCTGGACCATGATGGGGAAGCAGCCGCCCAGCGGGTTGACCTTTTCCTCGCGGTAGATCTTCATCATCTCCTGCTGCATCTGCTGGGGGTTGTCCTTAAGACGGTCGCGCAGGGCCATGACCTTGGGGTTGATGGCCTTCATCTTGGCCATGCTCGCGTAGGCCTTGGCGTTGAGCCAGTAGAACGCGATCTTCAGCAGCACGACCAGGCCCACGATGGCCCAGCCCCAGTTGCCCAGCACGCCGTGGATCTTTTCGAGCAGCCAGTACAGCGGCTTGGCCAGGATGGTGAGCCAGCCGTAGTCCTTCACCAGGTCCAGGCCCGGGGCCAGGCGCTCCAGCATCTTTTCTTCCTGCGGGCCCACGAACAGGCGCGATTCCAGCGCCTTGGTCGCGCCAGGCGCAATGTCGGCAACCGTGGTGATCATGCCCACCGAATACAGGTTGGTGTCCACCTTGCGCATGAACAGGTTGCGCTGCACGCCATCGGCCAGCAGCCACGCGCTGGCAAAGTAGTGCTGCACCATGGCGACGTAGCCGTTGGCCGCGCCATGCTCGAATTCGGCCTTGTTCTTTTCGATGTCGCTGAACTCGACCTTCTGGAACTTCTTGGCGTCGGTGTAGACGGCCGGACCGGTGAAGGTGAAGTAGAACGACGATTCGCCGGCCGGCTTGTTGCCGTCGCGCACCAGCTGCAGGTACAGCTGCGGCGACACGGGCGCCGAGCCAGTGTTCACGATCTCGTGGCGAACGGCAATGTCGTAGGCGCCGCGCTTGAGCGTGAAGGTCTTGACCAGCTTGACGCCGCCCATGTCGGGCGACTCGAAGCGCAGCACGAGTTCGTTGGCGCCGTCTTTCAGCGCGCGCTCGCCCGTGAAGGCCATGGGCGTCTTGTGCGTGGGGAAATTGCCGCCGATCAGTCCGGTCTGCGCCACGTACACGCGGGTGGCGCTCTGGTCCAGCAGCACGAAGGGCTTGTTCTTGTCGGCCAGGTCGGCATGCTTGAGGAATTCGCTGTGCACCAGCGAGCCGCCTTCGGTGTCGAAGCTCAGGCGCAACACGTCCGTGGTGATGGTGATGCGTTCACGTGGCACGGCGGCCGGGGCGGCGGCAGATGCCGTGGGCGGCACGCCCGGGGCGGCGGTGCCCGGAACGGCAGCCGCGCCGCTGGCCGCAGCGGCCGGCGCGGCAGAGGGCACGCTGGCCGGCGCCGACGCGGAAGCTGCGGGCGCGCTGGCTGTGACCGCAGGCGAGGGTGGGAAGAAGGTGGCCTGGTTGCCGTTATGCAACTGCCACTTGTCCCACAGCAGCACCATGGAAAAGCCAAAAATCACCCACAGGATGGTGCGGCGAATGTCGTTCATGAAGACTTCTTTGGTGAAAAAGGTGAAAGCAGGTGGGTGAACAGGCGGGGCTTTTCAACCGGCACCGGGTCGTGTCCGCCGTTGCACCAGGGGTTGCAGCGCACGATGCGCGCCGCCGTCAGGTAGCTGCCGACCATAGCACCATGCTGTTGCAGCGCCTGGATGGAATAGGCCGAGCAGGTGGGTTCAAACCGGCAGGCGCCGCCGATCCAGGGGCTGAGCAGCAGGCGATAAGCCTGTACCAGACCGATCAGCAGACGGGCCGGCAGGCGGCGCAAGCCGTTCAGCATGCGGCCGCTTTCGCAAAAAGCTGTTCCAGCTCGGCGCGCACGGCCTCTTTGAGCCGGTCGGACGAGGCGCTGATGAATTGCGCGCGGTCGAACCCGGCACGCAGCCGCACCACATGGGCGGCTGCGGGAAGACGGGGTTCGAAGCGGGAACTCACGTTGTAGATCTGGCGTTTGATGGCGTTGCGCGTGACGGCGCGTTTGGCCCAGCGTTTGGGGATCAAGGCTCCAAGCCAGACATCCCGGACAGCAAACAGGGCCTGCGGTCGCTCGGACTCAGGCCCTGTGGGGGAGGGGGCTGCGGCTGGCGCTGCGCCCAGATCCAGGCGGTGCAGCGCGAAATGTGCGCTGCGCGACACCGTGGCGCCTGCCAGCACGGCCTGGAACTGTGCCCGCGTCTTCAGCCGCTGCACAGAGCAAGCCTGGCGGGTTCAGACAACCAGGCTCAGAGGCCCAGGCGCTTGCGGCCCTTGGCGCGGCGGGCGTTGATGACGGCGCGGCCACCGCGGGTCTTCATGCGCACCAGGAAGCCATGGGTACGGGCGCGGCGCGTCTTGGAGGGTTGGTAGGTTCTTTTCATGGTGCAGTCCGGTGGTGAAAACCGGCAGCGCGCCGGCAGTGATACTCAGGGAAACCCATGATTATCGTGGTTTTCCTGAACCCCGGCAAGGCTTTACGTGGTTTTTGCATGGTGGTGCTGGAGGTACGCAGCCCCGGCCGCAGGGTTTGTGCCGGTTTGTGGATAACGCCTTGATAAATTACAATCCGGCGGCTTTGCACATGAAAAATATCCACAGAGGCAGCAGCCAATAATGAGCGAGGGACACACATCCGGACTGGCGGCGGGGGCGGGCGGCAGCCTGTGGCAGGCCTGCATCGACCAGCTGGCCCAGGAACTGCCCGAACAGCAGTTCAACACCTGGATCAAACCCCTGGCCGCGCAGGTGGCCGACGACTTCTCCAAGGTCACGGTCTTCGTGGCCAACCGCTTCAAGCTCGACTGGGTCCGGGCGCAGTATGCCGGCCGCATTACCGGCCTGCTCGAAAAGCTTTACGGCCAGCCTGTTCAGCTTGAGTTAGTGCTTGCTCCCCGCGAAGCTGCCGTGCGCACTTATGTGGCCCCCGCGATCCAGGACCCGGGCATGCCGCCTGAGCCGGGCGATTCGGCCGACGATACATCGCCCGCCGTGTTCAAGAACCGGCTCAATACGGCCCTGACCTTTGACAGCCTGGTCGAAGGCACGGCCAACCGCATGGCCCGCGCCGCCGCCATGCACGTGTCCGGTACGCCCGGGCAGCTGTACAACCCGCTTTTCATCTACGGCGGCGTCGGTCTGGGCAAGACCCACCTGGTCCACGCGGTGGGCAACAAGCTGCTGGCCGACAGGCCCGGCGCCAAAGTTCTCTACATCCACGCTGAACAATTTGTTTCCGATGTGGTTAAGGCCTACCAGCGCAAGACCTTTGACGAGTTCAAGGAGCGCTACCACTCGCTGGACCTGCTGCTGATCGACGACGTCCAGTTTTTTGCCAACAAGGACCGCACGCAGGAAGAGTTCTTCAACGCGTTCGAGGCCCTGCTGGCCAAGAAGAGCCACATCGTCATGACCAGCGACACCTATCCCAAGGGGCTGGTGGACATCCACGAACGGCTGGTGTCACGGTTCGATTCCGGGCTGACGGTGGCCATCGAGCCGCCCGAGCTGGAAATGCGCGTGGCCATCCTGATCAACAAGGCGCGCGCCGAAGGCGCCGAAATGCCTGAAGAGGTCGCTTTCTTCGTCGCCAAGAACGTGCGCTCCAACGTGCGCGAGCTCGAAGGCGCGCTGCGCAAGATCCTGGCCTACAGCCGTTTCAACCAGAAGGAAATCTCCATCCTGCTGGCGCGCGAGGCGCTGCGGGACCTGCTACAGATCCAGAACCGCCAGATCAGCGTCGAGAACATCCAGAAGACGGTGGCCGACTATTACAAGATCAAGGTCGCCGACATGTACAGCAAGAAGCGCCCGGCCAGCATTGCCCGGCCGCGCCAGATTGCCATGTACCTGGCCAAGGAACTCACGCAAAAGAGCCTGCCTGAGATCGGAGAGCTGTTTGGCGGGCGCGACCACACGACGGTGCTGCATGCCGTGCGCAAGATTTCGGGCGAACGTCAGCAGTTGACGGAGCTGAACCAGCAGCTTCATGTACTCGAGCAAACGCTCAAAGGATAAGCATGGGGATAGTTCTGGAACAACTGCAGGCTTATCCACAGCACGGCCTGTCAGCCGCAAGTTGTTCAGCATCACGCGACAGCGGCGCCGGGGGTCTCCACACAGTGTTCTACGGCGGGCAAGTGCTTGATAAAAAAGGCGAAAATGGGGATGTCCACAGAAACGCGCCACCCTTACTAGCTACTACTAATTTAAATTAAAGAATTAAAGAGGAGTTCACAGATGATCGTCCTGAAGGCAACACAAGACAAAGTCCTCTCGGTCCTGCAGTCGGTGGCGGGGATCGTGGAACGGCGGCACACGCTGCCCATTCTGGCCAACGTGCTGATCCGCAAAACGGGCAACGCGGTCCAGCTGACCACCAGCGACCTGGAAATCCAGATCCGCACCACGGTGGAGATGGACGGCGACAGCGGCAACTTCACCACCACGGTGGGTGCGCGCAAGCTCATCGACATCCTGCGCACCATGCCGGCCGACCAGACGGTGAGCCTGGAGTCGTCGCAGGCCAAGCTGATCCTGAAGGGCGGCAAGAGCCGCTTCACGTTGCAGACGCTGCCGGCCGAGGACTTTCCGCTGGTGCAGGAGGCCGCCAGCTTCGGCCCCGCCTTCAGCGTGCCGCAAAAGGTGCTGAAGGACCTGCTGAACCAGGTGAGCTTTGCGATGGCGGTGCATGACATCCGCTACTACCTGAACGGCATCCTGTTCGTGGCCGAGGGCAAGCAGCTGAGCCTGGTGGCCACCGACGGCCACCGCCTGGCGTTTGCCGGCGCCACGCTGGACGTGGAAGTCCCGCGCCAGGAAGTGATCCTGCCGCGCAAGACCGTGCTGGAAATGCAGCGCCTGCTGTCCGACGCCGAAGGCGCGATCGAAATGCAGTTCGCCAGCAACCAGGCCAAGTTCAGCTTTGGCGGCATGGAGTTTGTCACCAAGCTGGTCGAGGGCAAGTTCCCCGACTACAACCGCGTGATCCCCAAGAACCACAAGAACAGCATCACGCTGGGCCGCGCGCCGCTGCTGGCCAGCCTGCAGCGCACCGCCATCCTGACCAGCGAGAAGTTCAAGGGCGTGCGCCTGAACATCGACCCGGGCACGCTGCGCGTGGCCAGCAACAACGCCGAGCAGGAAGAAGCCGTGGACGAGCTGGACATCGACTACGGCGGCGACAGCATCGAGATCGGCTTCAACGTGACGTACCTGATCGACGCGCTGACCAACATGGAGCAGGAGATGGTCAAGATCGAGCTGGCCGACGCCAACAGCTCGGCGCTGCTGACCATTCCCGAGAACGCGACCTTCAAATACGTGGTGATGCCGATGCGGATCTGACGTGGTCTGTCATGCCGGACTCGATCCGGCAACCATCGTGGTGCGCTGCCATGGATCCCGGGTCAGGCCCGGGATGACAGAGAAAGAAACGACCAAAGCCCGCGGCCTTCGCGGGTTTGGTCATTCAAGAGATTGTTGAATATGTCTGAAGAAAACAATGTGAACGCAGGGGCCCCGGGCGCTGAAAGCTCCAACTTCCAGCCCAGGATCGACACCAACCAGGCCGGCGCGAGCGAAGGCTATGGCGAGGGCGCGATCCAGATCCTGGAAGGCCTGGAGGCCGTGCGCAAGCGCCCCGGCATGTACATCGGCGACACATCGGACGGCACGGGCCTGCACCACCTGGTGTTCGAGGTGGTGGACAACTCGATCGACGAGGCGCTGGCCGGCCACTGCGACGACATCGTGGTGACCATCCACACCGACAACTCCATCAGCGTCGTGGACAACGGCCGCGGTATCCCCACCGGCATCAAGATGGACGACAAGCACGAGCCCAAGCGCAGTGCGGCCGAAATCGCGCTGACCGAGCTGCACGCGGGCGGCAAGTTCAACCAGAACAGCTACAAGGTGTCGGGCGGCCTGCACGGCGTGGGCGTGAGCTGCGTGAATGCGTTGAGCAAATGGCTGCGCCTGACCGTGCGGCGCGAGGGCAAGGTCCACACCATCGAGTTCGCCCGTGGCTTTGTGCAGAACCGCCTGCTGGAGCAGGTGAACGGCGTCGAGGTTTCCCCCATGAAGGTCATGGGCGAAACCGAAAAGCGCGGCACCGAAGTGCACTTTCTGCCCGACACCGAGATCTTCAAAGAGAACAACGACTTCCACTACGAGATCCTGTCCAAGCGGCTGCGCGAGTTGAGCTTCCTGAACAACGGCGTGCGCATCCGCCTGCTGGACGAGCGTTCGGGCAAGGAAGACGACTTTTCGGGCGCGGGCGGCGTGCAGGGCTTTGTGCAGTTCATCAACAAGGGCAAGCAGGTGCTGCACCCCAACGCGTTCCACGCCATGGGCGACCGCCAGAGCGACCAGGGCACCAACATCGGTGTCGAGGTGGCCATGCAGTGGAACAGCGGCTTCAACGAGCAGGTGCTGTGCTTTACCAACAACATCCCGCAACGTGACGGCGGCACGCACCTGACGGGCCTGCGCGCGGCCATGACGCGCGTGATCGGCAAATACATCGAGGTCAACGAGCTCGCCAAAAAAGCCAAGGTCGAAGTGACCGGCGACGACATGCGCGAAGGCCTGTGCTGCGTGCTGAGCGTGAAGGTGCCCGAGCCCAAATTCAGCAGCCAGACCAAGGACAAGCTGGTGTCCAGCGAAGTGCGCGGCCCCGTCGAGGACATCGTGGGCAAGCTGCTGACCGAGTATCTGGACGAGCGGCCTAACGACGCCAAGATCATCTGCGGCAAGATCGTCGAGGCCGCGCGTGCCCGCGAGGCCGCCCGCAAGGCCCGCGAAATGACGCGGCGCAAGGGCGTGCTGGACGGCATGGGCCTGCCCGGCAAACTGGCCGACTGCCAAGAAAAAGACCCCGCCGAATGCGAGATCTACATCGTCGAGGGTGATTCCGCCGGCGGCTCGGCCAAACAGGGCCGTGACCGTAAGTTCCAGGCCATCCTGCCGCTGCGCGGCAAGATCCTGAACGTGGAAAAGGCCCGGTACGAAAAGCTGCTGACCAGCAATGAAATCCTCACGCTGATCACCGCCCTGGGCACCGGCATCGGCAAGGCGACGGGCGTGGGCGGCACGGCGGGCGTGGACGACTTCAACGTGGCCAAGCTGCGCTACCACCGCATCATCATCATGACCGACGCCGACGTGGACGGCGCGCACATCCGCACGCTGCTGCTGACCTTCTTTTACCGGCAGATGCCCGAGCTGGTGGAGCGTGGGCACATCTACATCGCGCAGCCGCCGCTGTACAAGGTCAAGGCCGGCAAGGAAGAGCTGTACCTGCAGGGCCAGACCGACCTGGACGGCTTCTTGCTGCGCATTGCGCTGAAGGATGCGGCTGTGCACACGGCAGCGGGCACCGCCATCAACGGCGACACGCTGGCCGAACTGGCGCGCAAGCACCAGGTGGCCGAGGCCGTGATCGGGCGCTTGGGCAACTTCATGGACGCCGAAGCGCTGCGCGCCATTGCCGACGGCGTGAGCCTGAACCTGGACACCGTGGCCGATGCCGAAGCATCGGCCGTGGCGCTGCAGGCCAAGCTGCGCGAAATCACCACCCAGGGCGTGCCGGCCGAAGTGGCGGGTGAGTTCGACGCGCGCACCGACAAACCCATTTTGCGCATCAGCCGCCGCCACCACGGCAACGTGAAAAGCAGCGTGATCACGCAAGACTTTGTGCACGGCGCGGACTATGCCGCGCTGGCCGAGGCGGCGGAAACCTTCCGCAGCCTGTTGGGCGAAGGCTCACGCGTGACCCGCGGCGAGGGCGAAAAACAGAAGGAAGAAAAAGTCAGCGACTTCCGCCAGGCCATGCACTGGCTGATCGGCCAGGCCGAAAACGCCACCGCCCGCCAGCGCTACAAGGGCCTGGGCGAAATGAACCCCGAGCAGCTGTGGGAAACGACCATGGACCCCAACGTCCGCCGCCTGCTGAAAGTGCAGATCGAGGACGCCATCGAAGCCGACAAGGTGTTCACGATGCTGATGGGGGATGAGGTGGAGCCGCGGCGCGACTTTATTGAGACGAATGCGTTGAGGGCGGCGAATATTGACGTTTGAGTTATGTCGATGGGTACGTTCGTCAGCCTGTTTTCTGGGTGTGGAGGCTTAGATGCAGGCTTTATTCAAGCTGGTTACAGGGGACTACTTGCAGCAGATATTGATGCGACAGCATTAGCCGTTCATCAACAGAATCTGGCTTGCACAACGATGAAGATCGACCTTGGTAACTCTAGCGTGCCAGAAGGTCCAATGAAAGAGTGCGATGTGCTCTTGGCTGGCTCGCCATGTCAAGGATTCTCGACCGCTGGCAAACGTATCGTCGATGATCCACGAAACTCGCTGCTGTATGTCACGGCCAAGGTTGCAGCGCAGTTCAGGCCGAAGGTGGTTGTGGCAGAGAATGTTCCGGCCGTCCGATCTGGGGCACACAAAAAATACTGGGACGGTTTGCACTCTAGATTGCGGCGTGCTGGCTATTCGACACAAGACCTTCTAGTAAATGGATCGGACCATGGTTTGCCGCAACTGAGAAAGCGGCTGTTTTTAATTGCGTGGTGTACAGGAAAGCTAGTAGATGTTGCCCTTGAGAAGCGATCACCAGTCTCATTGGGATCGGCCATAGTGGGCGCTGAGTTGCTACCGAATCATGAGCCAGTAGTGCTTTTGGAAGGTAGTAGCGAACTAGCCATAGCAAAGCGCATACAGCAAGGACAGAAGCTCACTAATGCGAGAGCAGGAACTGCAGCGATTCATACTTGGCATATTCCCGAAGTTTTTGGTACTACGACCGCTTCGGAGCGCGAAGTATTGGACAGCGTGCTTCGCTGGAGGCGTCAGTATCGCCGCAGGTCATTTGGCGACGCGGACCCAGTTAGCAGCTATTTTCTTCGGAAGCACTTTGGAAATGCTGTGCTTGAAGGGCTGGTAGAAAAAGGCTATTTGCGCAAGATAGGCCATTATCATGACCTAGCGGATACATATAACGGAAAGTTTCGCAGGGCGATGGAGAGCGAGCCGAGCTATACCGTTGATACTAGGTTCGGAGATCCGCGATTGTTTCTCCATCCAAGCGAGCATCGTGGCTTTAGTGTTCGAGAAGCAGCCAGAATTCAAGGGTTTGACGACGAGTTTCTATTTAGTGGTTCTAGGGCTGCTCAGTTTCGAATGGTCGGCAATGCGGTGCCCCCACCGATTGCGAAGCAACTTGGCGAGGTGGTTCGGCAACTTTTATGAGGCAATATGGCGGCGAAGATCGAGTCTCTCGTACGAAAGTGGACGCAGAACGGTGACAAGGATTTGTCACGGATCAATCGACGGCTCGATCACTTGGAACGCCGTCTATATAAAACATATGAGCCGGGATTGGCGCTCAGAAAAAGCTTTTGGGAGCGTCTAGAGGCATGGCTAGATGGCGTAGATGATGAAAAAGAGAAGCAAGACTTGTTTAGGCTTGCTCCCGAACTATTTTTTGTCGGGCCCGAAGAATTTCTAGAGCTATACAGATGTGCATATGCCGGCCAGATCTCAAGATGGTTGGTTGAACAAGCGAATATAGATATCTGTGCTCCTGATGCTCAAATCAAGCTTCGGGATGCCGCTGCACAAACTTGGTTTTGTCCGCTTTCGGACAGTCTAAGAATTAACAGTTTCTACCATGTTAATTTTCTGGCAGCAGGCGCTGATCATCGTCCTGATTGGCGTTCGTTAGCTGAACTTGGGAGTAAGGAGAAAATCCTTAAATACTGCACCGACAGGAAAATTCAAAGAATTGTAATTCTGGAAGATTTTGTTGGTGGAGGTAGTC
>JAYRLC010000099.1:0-1916 GCA_041905405.1 Ramlibacter sp.
TGTCGGTCTACGCGGCCAAACACACGCCGGAGCCGGTGGCGGCCGTGCTGGAGAACGCGATGCAGAAGATCCTCGACACCGACTACGCACGGGGTTACCAGGCGAAGTTCGGCGGGGGCTCGCTGATGCCGCTGACCGCGGCGCAGCAGGCCGCGTTCCAGAAGGAAGAGTACGACCGGCTGAAGAGCATCGCCGACAAGGTCGGCATCAAGCCGCAGTGACGGCGGCCGCGTTCGGCGCGGCACCCACACGGTGCAACCCACAGGTATCCCATGGATTGGAATCCCACTGAAGACATGCGCTTGTGCCAGGAGCTGGCCAAGAAGTTCGCGGCCGAATTCCTGGCGCCGGCCCAGCGCCGGCACGAGGCCGGCCGGGCGCTGGCACCCGAGGTGCTGGCCAAGTTCGACGAGCTCGGCCTGGCGCGCATCGACTGGCCGGTCGACGACGGCGGCGCCGGACTCGGCCTGCTGGACCGCTGTGTGGTGCTCGAGGCACTGGCCACGGCCGATGCCGGCGCCGTGCCGGCGCTGAACCACAACGCGCTGGCCTGGCAGGCGCTGGCCGCCTTTGGTGGTGCGGCCGGACGCGAACGCTGGCTGGCGGACCGGTGCGCCGAGCCCGGTGCCACGGCCTACCTGCACGTGGACGCCGGCCAGTCGCTGGTGCTGGCCGACGGGCGGATCAGCGGGGTGGTCGAGTGGGCGCCGCTCGCGCGGCTCGACCGGCTGCTGGTGCTGCGCGGCGACAGCCTGCACCTGTTGACCGGGCCCTGGGGGCTGGAGCCGGTGCCGGGGGCCGGCCTGCTGGCCTCGGGCGCCTCGCGCATCGTGCTGCAGGCGGCACCCATTGCTCACAGCATGACGGATGCGGCGGCGGCCCGCCGGGTCCTGGCCTACGCGCGCCTGTGTGCCGTTGCGGCGATGGTCGGCCAGATGGCCGCGGCGGTGTCGGTGGCGCGGGACTATGCGGTGGACCGTGTGGTGTTCGGCAAGCCGGTGGCCCACCACCAGGCCATGGCCTTTGCGCTGGTCGACATGCACATGGCCGTGTCCGGCACGCGGCTGCTGCTGCAGGAGGCGGCGGCCCGCTACGACCAGGGTGCGGCCGTGGCCGAGGAGGCGGCCCAGTGTTTTGCCGAGGCGGCCCAGGCCGCGGACCTGGTCGGTCCGTTTGCGCTGCAGGTGCACGGCGCCTCCGGATTCATGCGCGACTACCCGGTGGAGAAATACATGCGCGAGCTGAAAACCCTGTCGCTGATGCTCGGTGGCATCGATGCCGCGCGGGCCGATGGTGTGCCGCGCCCGGTGTCCGGCGCCGGGACCGGCCATCACCATGCTTTCCTGCTGTCGGCGCCGGCCGTGGCGGCGGAGGGCACGGCATGAATTTCGAGATTCCAGCGGACATCCAGGCCGAGCTGGTGCGTACGCGCACGCTGGGCCGCGAACTGTTCCGGCCGGCCGGCCTGGAGGCGGATCGGCAGGGTGGCCCGCTGGCCACCGACCATCCGCTGTTCCGCCACATGCTGGCGCTGGGCTTCGGTCGCACCAGCTGGCGGCCCGACGGCCAGGCACCACACAAACGCAGCGCGGTCGCCCACGTGCTGGTCTCGGAGGAGCTGGCCTATTGGGACCGTGGCATCAGCATCGCGATGCCCGGCCCGGGCCTGGGCGAGCGGCCGGTGCTGGGCATGGGCACGGAAGAGCAGAAGCGGCGTTTACTGTCGCCGTTCCTGGCGCCGGAGCGCCCGCGCTGGGGCGCGTTTGCGATGACCGAGCCTTCGGGCGGCTCCGACGTGGCGGCGATCCGCACCCGCGCGACCAAGGTCGACGGGGGCTGGGTGCTCAACGGCGCCAAGGCGTTCTCCGGCAACGCCGAGCGGGCCGACTGGACGGTGGTCTGGGCCACCGTCGACC
>JAYRLC010000075.1:0-9759 GCA_041905405.1 Ramlibacter sp.
GCGCCCTCAAACGGCGATCAAAAAAATCAACAGGAAACCCAATGAAATCAATGGCTTGGCAGGCCACCCCTACGCCAGTGCTCGATCTCCTACCGTCACTTTTGACAACGAAAACAAATCGACCCCTTCCATGGCGGCGTCGTAGACCAGTGCCTCGTCGTCCTTCATGGCGGCCGGGCGCTTGCCGTTGGACAGGTCCTGCGCCACTTGTACATCGAGGCCGGCTTCAATGGCCGATGCGCAATGCGCATGCCATTCGAAGGCCGAATTCCACTGCCGCGCCACCACCAGGATCGCAAACTCGTTGAGCCGCCTGGGCAGTGCCGTGCCGTCACGGAAATAGTTGCTCACGCCCGCCAGGCGGCTGGCCAGGCCGGGGCTGCGCAGCGTGGCATCGAAGGGCCCGCCAAGGCTGCCGTCCGGGTTGGCGATGCCGGTGCGCCAGCCGGTGCGGTAGCTCGCGGCAAGCTCACGTTGCTCGGGCGTCATGTCGGCGGGTTTGATGGGAGGGAATCTCATGGTGTGGCCTGGTTGAATTGGAGGACCACCAACTGCGCGCCGGCGTCGCCGGCTTGCAGTGGCGTGTTGTGATGTTCACCGGAAAGAAAAGCGCAGTCGAGCGTTTGCAGCACGTCGCCTGCAACGTGGACCGATCCGTCGGCCACCACGTAAAAACGCATGCCTGCATCGCCTTGCGCGTGGAAGCATTCGCCTGGTGCGAGCGACGCGGCCCACGCCGCGGCCCCGTTGTCCTGCAGCGGCACCAGCGGGTGCAGGCCGCCTTGCGTCGGCGCGGCCCACTCGGCATGCAGGTTGCGCTTTTTCACCGCCTGCATTTCCTCGCGGGCGCCGGGCAGGTAGTGGCCGGGGCCGTCGGTGATGGCGCGGATCGTGTAGTACGTCATTCCGCCTTCTCCCGCAACCAGCGGGCCGTAGCCGGTGTGGCCCGACGCGTAGTGCAGGGAAAACCGTTGCAGCGGGCTGCGGCCGATGGTTCCGCCGCCCTTGATGACCAGCTGGAACTGGTCCTGGAAATGGAAATGGGTTCCCAGCGACGAGCCCGGGTCCATCTGCACGGCGAACACCTGCGGGGCAGGTTGTGGCCCCTCGTCCGATTCGATGAGGTCGATCTTCCAGAACGGGTGGCCCGGCCGTCGCCGCGGCGCGCAGCGGGTCATGGATTCCTCGAGTTTTCCGGTTCTGAGCATGTGTGCCTCACGCCGGACGGATGTCCAGTTCCCGCAGGATGACCTTGTACTTCTCGTGCGAGGCGCGCATTTCAGCCGCCATCTGCTCGGGTGTGCTGTATTCCAGCGCGATGCTCGACGGACGCAGCTTGGCCTGGGTGGCGGTGTCGGCAGTGGCCAGCTTCAGCGCGTCGTTGAGCTGCAGCACCATTTCGGCGGGTGCCGAGGCCCGCATCAGGAGGCCGTACCAGCCGTCGATCTTGATCTCCGGCAGGGTCTCGCTCACCGTGGGCACGCCCGGCGCCAGCACGGGGTCGCGCCGCGAGGTGAGCATGGCGATGATGCGGACCTTGCCTTCGCGTGCCTGCGCATTCAGGGCCTCCGTGGTGGCCGTCAACTGCATCTGCACCTGGCCGGACAGCAGCGCCTGGGCCGTCTCGGCCACGCCCTTGTAGGGAATGTGGTTGACCTTGATGCCCGCGTGCCGCGCCATCCACGCGGTGTGCAGGTGGCCGGCCGAGTTGATGCCGACGTTGGCCGCGTCGATGCCGCCGGGCAGGCTTTTGGCGTAGGCGATGAACTCCGGCAGCGTGGTGGCCGGCACGCTGTGGTGGACCATCAGGAAATTGGGGCTGCGCGCGTAGATGCCCACCGGCCGGAAATCCTGGAACGGCTCGTAGCCGCCCGGCTGAACCAGCGGCACCGAGATGAAGCCTTGCTGCGCGAAGAGCAGGGTGCGGCCGTCGGACGGGCCGTTCTGCACGTACTTGGTCCCGATGAGTCCCGCGGCACCGGCCTTGTTTTCGACCACCACCACGCCGAGCTTCGGGCGCATGGCTTCGGCCAGCATGCGGGCCATGCGGTCCACCGTGCCGCCGGCCGCCGCGGGCACGATGATGCGGATGGGGGCGGCCGGTACCTGTGCAAATGCGGCGCCGACGGTGGATGCCAGGCAGAGCGAGGCCGTGGCCTTGATGGAGTCGCGTCGGTTCATGAAGATCCTGGGTGGTTGTCGTTGAAGGTATTTCCCGTGACGCCCGGCATCTGCGCACATTGACAAATGATAAGCATGCAGATCAAATTGTGCCAATCAGTTGCGAATCATCAATTCGTAAAAACCCGAACAGGTAGAAAAACAGGATTCGCGATGCAACAAGCCCCCGCCCTCCCGATCAAGGTGTTCTGGCAGCCCGGTTGCTCCTCATGCCTTCGCACCAAGGAGTTCCTGCAGAAAAACGGCGTGGTGTTCGAGTCGGTGAATGTCGCGGCCGATCCGTCCGGCCTGGCCGAATTGCGGGCCCTCGGCGCACGCTCGGTGCCCATCGTGTCGCGCGGTACCGAATACACGCTGTGCCAGTCGATGGGCGATGTCGTGAAGTTTCTCGGCCTGGACACCGTGCTGAACGACGCGCTGCCTCCGGCGCAGCTCTACGGCAAGCTGGACCACGTGCTGCACACGGCGATCCGCCTCACGCGGCAGTTCCCGGCGGACCGCCTGCGGGAAAATTTCCGCAACCGCAACCGGACCCTGGGCGACACCGCCTTCCACGTGTTCCGGGTGAGCGAGATGGGCCTGCAGACGGGTGAGGGACAGCCGTTGCGCCCGGAGGGTTTCGGCGAACTGGCGCCGCCCGAATGGGGCGCACCGGAGATTGCCGCCTGGGGTGAAGAAGTCCGCCGCCGCCTTGCCGCGTGGTGGGCGCAAACCGACCAGAGCCTGGTGTTCACCGCCAACACCTACTACGGCGACAAATCCATGCACGAGGTTTTCGAGCGCACCGCCTGGCACTCGGCGCAGCACACGCGCCAGCTGGCGCTGATGCTGGAGTCCCACGGCATCGCGCCCGACCGCCCGCTGACCACGGCAGACCTGGCCGGCCTGCCGGTGCCCGACGATGTCTGGGGCTGAGCGCCTGTTCCGCTGGCTGCGCCGTTGAACTGAGCTGAAAAAAAATCAGGCCGCGGCAGCAGCCGGCGTGTCCCGGGCCGCCTTTGCCGCGGCCGGTTCACCGCAGAGCCGGCGCATGTCGGGCAGCGTATCCAGCGAGTTCAGGGTGGCGAAAAGCGCCTCGCCACGCTTGAAGCCGCCCGCCTCGCAGCAATCAAGGAACTTCTCTTTCAGCCGCGTGTGTGGCTTGGCACGCGCGAGTTCGCCGCTGTCCAGCACATGCCCGTCGTGGGTGGTGATGACCACGTGGTCGGCCAGCGGCGGCGTGCCGTCGGCGTTGGGCGGCAGGTGCGTGAAGCGAACCCTGGCGAACAGCGATTGCACGGCGTCGCTGCCAACGAATGCGTCGTCCAGGTCCACCAGCCCGACACGCCCGCGCAGCAACGCGCAGGCCACGGCAAACTGCATGCTGAACTTGGCTTCCAGCGCGGTTTGCGGGCGCTCGAAACGCAGCACACGCGCTTGTGTGCCGCGCACCGCCACATCGATTTTTGCCACGTCCTGCGCGCGCAACTGGTGGTCCCGCGCGAGATCCAGGATGGCGTCGATCGGGCGGTGCGACGAAAAGCAGACCGGGTATTTCTTGAAGATGAGTGGCGTGGTCGTGGAGAACCAGCGGGTGCCGAGGCCGGTGGCGGCATCCCGGTTCACGCGGCCGTGGGTGGACAGGGCAGCCAAAAGGCCGTCATGTGCCCCGATGCCGTCGGCACCAGCGGTGAAGCCGGCCTCGGCAAGGTCCACCGCATGGAGGGCCGACGCGGCCGCGCGGCCGGCATGCATCGGCTTGGCCATCGAGCCGAAGTTGGCCACGACGCCACCCGTAAAACTGGCCGAGAGCGACAGCGCCGTGCGTGTGGCCTCAAGGTCCAGGCCGCGCAAAAAGGCCACGGCGGCGGTGGCGGCCATCGGGCCCATCACGGCAGTCGGGTGCCAGCCCTTGTCGTGGTACGGGTTTTTCTCGCGGCTGTGCAGTTCGCCCCAGACCTCGTAGCCCAGCACATAGGCCTGCAGCGCCTGCAGGCCCGATGCGCCGCTGCGTTCGGCCTCGGCCAGGATGGCGGGCACCAGCACCGTGCTCGGGTGTGCATTGAACTGCACGTCGTCGAAGTCCAGTGCGTGCGCCGCCGTCCCGTTGACCAGCGCCGCGGCCGTTGCGCTGCGCCGCAGGCCGGGCTGGAGCAGCAAGCTGCAGCCGGGGCCGGCGGTGTCGCCCGCCGTGGTGGTTTTCAGGAGCTGCACCACCGGCTCGCCGGCGCCGGCCAGCATCACGCCCAGCAGGTCGATGAAGGCCTCGCGCGCCAGCGTGAGGGATGCGGCAGGAATGTCCTGCCTGGAAAAGCCCGCGGCAAAGCCGGCGATGGATTGGGTCAGGCTGCTGGTCATGTTTGTCTCCCGCCGCATTCTTGCCCAAGCCCGGCGGGCGCGCAATTGTGCGGATAGTAAATTCGCTAAGCGAATTTAAAGAGAGCCAGCCCGTTGGCGCGCTGACGCGATCAATTAGATGGAGCGGGCGGCCAGGGCCACGGTGATCTTGCGGGCGAGGCGGCTGATGCGCGGCCCCACGTCGTCGCGCATGAACTTGGCCTTCAGGTTGGGCCCCCCGCAGGACACGACGTACTGCGGCTTGCCGAGCCTGTCGAACGCGGGTGCGGCCACCGCATTCACGTCGGGGTGGTAGAAGCCTTCGTTCAGGACGTAGCCGTTGGTGCCCAGGTTGGCGGCGGCCGACTCGATGGCGGCGCGCAACGCCGTCCACTTGCCGGTGTTCTGGTATTTGAGTTTCTGCAGCGCCTCTTCACGCACCTGGGCCGGCAGGCCGGCCAGGTAGGCCCAGCCCGCCGAGGAGGTGGCAATGGGCAGCCGCGAGCCGACCGACATGTTGATCAGCAGGTGGCCGTCGCCTTGTGCGCGGTTGACGATCAGGATGTCGTCCTGGTCCACGATGCCCATCGACACCGCCGCGCCGGTGAGCTTGGCGATCTGCACCATTTCGGGAAGACCCAGCTCGCCGATGTCGCCCGAGCCCAGCGCGTACTGGCCCAGCCCCAGGACCGCCATGCCGATGCGCAGCTTGTCGCTGTCGGGCGCCTGCACCAGGTAACCCAGCTGCTGCAGCGTGTAGGGGCGACCTCATTTCCGGTGCAGAACGCCGGTTTAGCAGCCGAGGGTTAACCCGCATTCGCTCAAACCATCTGGAACCTACGAGAACAATTCCGTAGACTTCCGCAAGGCTTGGAACTGCGCAGGCCAGGGGGAACCAGCTTGCCAAGCTTCTATCTGCGTTTTGTCGGATCCGACACCCTTCCCAAGTCTCTGTCCAGGCGCGAGGTTGAAGAATGCTTCGGCCTGAGCGCAGAAGACATCCACGAGCTTCGCCCGCCCCGCTTCAGGGGTACAGCTCGCCTTGGCGCGGCCGTTCAACTGGTGATGCTGCGGGCCACTGGACGACACCCAGATGCCCTCTCGGGCCTGCCACCCGTGCTGCTGCGGCACCTGACATCAACACTGGGCATGAGCGCGACGGACATTGCATCCGTGACTTCACTGTACAAGGACCGAGATACCCGCTTCGAGCATCAGCTTTGGGCACGGCAACGCGTTGGCTTCGCGGTCGTGGACGAAACCACAAAAGCGCTGCTTGCGGATGCCCTGCACGAGCTTGCCACGACTGCGATCTCGGTGAACGATCTGGTGAGTCAGTCGGAGCACTGGCTTTTCGACCGCCGCCTCGTGCTGCCTGGCGATCGGGCCCTCAGGGACATGGCCCGCACGGCATTTGCCGACCAGGAGAATGCGGCGCTGGAATCTATTCGCTCAGGCGTGCCGCGCGAGCACATCCACAGAGCGCTGTTGCACGCGTTCTCAAAACGATCTGGACCGGGCGGGCACAGCGTGCTGGAGTGGCTGCGCACGCCGCCGGGCAAGCATGGTCAGCTCACCCTGAGCGAGGTCACCAAAAAAATCGAGTGCCTAAAGGCATTGCACGTCCACGAGTGGAAGCTGTCGGCAATTGCGCTGAATCGGTTGAAGGCTTACAGCCAGGAGGTGGTCAATCGAGCACCTTCAGCAACAAAGAACCTGTCCCCTGAGCAGCGCGAGCTGGAGATGGTCGCATTCCTGCACGTGACATTGCTGGAACAGACCGACCTGGCCGCGGAGATGGGCGCGCGGCGCCTCACCGATCTCTACCGCAAGGCCTCCGGCAAGGTGCTCAAGAAGCAAGCGGACAGCTCCGTCGATTTGCGCGCTGAGCGGGTGAAGCTCAAGGAAGTCCTTTACGACAAAAAGCTGACCGCCGCGCAAATCGTCGCAGCGATGCGCGAGCTGGTGCCGCAAAACGAGCCCAACTTCGCTGGCACGCGAGCCCAGTTGGTCCGCGAAGCACTGGTGAAGGAAGAAGCACCACGTGTCTCAGCGCTCCTCAATTCACTGGGCATCCTGGAGATCAGAGGTGAGGCGTCGGACAAGGCGCTGAGGCAGCTCAAGTTGCTGCGCGACCTGGCCAAACGGGGGGCAACCAGCCTGCCTGAGGGACTCGATGTGTCTTTTGCCGACCCTGGCTGGCATCTGTTGTTGCAGGGGCCAGACCGCAAGCTCGCTCTTGCTGCACTGAAGGTCAGTGCAGCGACGGCACTGCGCAAGGCCATCAAGGGCGGAAGGCTCTGGCTGGCGCACAGCAGCCGACACCGCAGTCGAGCCGATCAACTGATGTCTGAGCAGGAATGGACAGACAAGAACAAGTCGCTCATCCGGGCCCTGAGTCGGGGTCGATTTGTTTTCGTTGTCAAAAGTGACGGTAGGAGATCGAGCACTGGCGTAGGGGTGGTCTGATAAGCCCTTGATTTCATTGGTTTTCCTGTTCACTTTTTCAGGCGTATTGTGTCTGCCCCAATCACCGGAGACACAAGATGCAAAGCTGGCACACAACCTACCTTGGCCTGCGAGAGCTGCCAAGTGTTGATTTCCACGTAAATCTGACCCCTCTGAGCTGAGTTTTTTCATCCAACTTTGACCCCTTGAGTAAGGTCTTCTGCTTGTTTTTTGAGCAGGAGGGTTCAAGGAGTGATCAACGTGGGAACACTGGCAAAGATCCGCAGGATGCACCTGCGCGACGGCCTTCCAATCAAAGAAATCGAGCGGCGCACGGGCCTGGCCAGAAACACCATCAAGGTGTGGCTGCGCAAGGGCGAGATGGTCCAGCCCAAGTACCCTCAGCGGGTGGTGGTGAGCAAGCTCGACGGTTTCACCGAGATGCTGGCAACCTGGCTCAAGGCCGATCAGCATCGCGGCAAACGCGATCGCCGCACCATCAAGGCCCTGTACGAAGCCCTGACCGAGCAGGGGTACACCGGCGGCTACGGCCGGGTGGCCGCCTTTGCCCGGCGCTGGCGAGAGGATCAGTCGGGCAAGGTCGACAAGGCCGCCTTCGTTCCTTTGAAGTTTGCGCTGGGCGACGCGTTCCAGTTCGACTGGAGCACCGAATATGCCTGGGTGGGCGGGCTGCGCCGGCGCCTGGAGGTGGCGCACACCAAGCTGTGTGGCAGCCGCGCCTTCTGGCTGGTGGCCTATCCGACCCAGAGTCACGAGATGCTGTTTGACGCCCATGCCCGGGCGTTTGCCGCCTTCGGCGGCGTGCCCCAGCGCGGTATTTACGACAACATGAAGACCGCCGTGGACAAGGTCGGCGCGGGCAAGAAGCGTGTGATCAACGCGCGCTTTGAAGCCATGACGGGCCACTACCTGTTCGAGCCCGAGTTCTGCAACGTCGCCAGCGGCTGGGAGAAGGGCATCGTGGAGAAGAACGTGCGCGACCGGCGCAGCAGCATCTGGCACAAGGCGCTCAAACAGCGCTGGCCCAGCATGGAAGCGCTCAACGACTGGCTGGCCCAGGAGTGCCGCGCCGCGTGGGCCGAACTCAACCACCCCGAATGGCCCACGCTGAAGGTGGCCGACGTGCTGCAAGACGAACAACTGCGCCTCATGCCCAACCCCAAGCCGTTTGATGGTTACGTGGAGGTGCTCGCCCGGGTCTCCAGCACGGCGCTGGTGCACCTGCAGCGCAACCGCTACAGCGTACCGACCGAGCACGTCCACGAGGTGGTCAGCCTGCGCCTGTACCCGGACCGCCTGGACGTGGTGGCCGAGAACATCCGCATCGCCAGCCACGCGCGCAGCTTCGAGCGCAGCCTGACCTTCTACGACTGGCGCCACTACGTGAGCCTGATCGAACGCAAGCCCGGCGCATTGCGCAACGGCGCGCCCTTCGAGACCCTGCCCGAACCATTGAAGAAGCTGCAGTCCATCCTGCTGCGCCACGAGGGCGGTGACCGGGTGATGGCGCAGGTGCTGGCGGCCGTGCCGGTGCATGGTCTGGAGCCGGTGCTGGTGGCGGCCGAGCTGGCACTGGAGAGCGGCAAGCCCAGTGGCGAGCATGTGCTCAACGTGCTGGCACGTTTGAAGGCTGGTGGCCAGACGGGCGATGCCCAGGAGGTCAAGACGCCCTTGACGCTGACGGTGCAGCCGCTGGCCAATGTGCAGCGTTACGACCGGCTGCGCTCGGTGGATGGCGACGATGCTCCAGGAGCGCAGCCATGAGCCAGGCCATCGTCACAGCGCTCAAGGCCTTGAAGCTGCACGGCATGGCCGCCAACTACCCCGAGGTGGCCGCGCAGGCGCGGCACACCGAGTTCAGTCCCGAGGCGTTCCTGGGTCAGTTGCTGCGCGCCGAACAGGCCGAGCGCACGGTGCGCTCCATGGCGTACCAGATGGGCGCGGCACGCTTCCCCGCGCACCGCGATCTGGCGGGCTTTGAATTCGGCCAGGCCGGTGTGGACGAAGCACTGGTGCGCACGCTGCACGGTGGTCAGTTCATTGACGCGGCCCACAACGTGGTTCTCATCGGTGGACCGGGCACGGGCAAGACCCACTTGGCCACGGCCATCGGCATCGAGGCCATTCAAAAGCACGGCAAACGGGTGCGGTTCTTCTCGACCGTGGAGCTGGTCAACGCGTTGGAGCTGGAGAAGAGCCAAGGCAAGGCCGGACAGCTTGCCCACCGGCTGGTTTACATGGACCTGGTGATCCTGGATGAACTGGGCTACCTGCCGTTCAGCCAGGCCGGTGGTGCCTTGCTGTTCCACCTGATCTCCAAGCTCTACGAGCGCACCAGCATGCTGATCACGACCAACCTGAGCTTCGGTGAATGGAGCCAGGTGTTCGGCGACGCGAAGATGACGACGGCACTGCTGGACCGGCTGACCCACCACTGCCACATCGTGGAGACAGGCAATGAAAGCTGGCGGTTCAAACACTCCAGCGCTGCAGCAAAGACAGGCCCGAGAAAGAAGTCCCGGGCGGCCCAGAACGAGACGACTGAAAAAGGAGGAACCGATGCACCAACGGTAGACTTATCCACAGACGCGTAGCCCGGCTACACCCCAACAGGTGGGGTCAATATTGGATGGAAAACCGGGGTCAGGATTGCGTTGAAATCAACAGTCTCCTCGTTTTCAGTGCAATAAGTGACGGTACGAAAAGCTAGCACTGGCGCGGAGGTGGTGTTGGTAGATCGTTGATTTCATTGACTTTCCTGTTCACTTTCAAATCTGCGATTCGTGGCGTCAA
>JAYRLC010000076.1:0-9547 GCA_041905405.1 Ramlibacter sp.
CCACCACTCATTTGTTGCGCCGCCATCGATGGCGGTCGGGTAAGCTCTTCCCTGAGGATGGTGCCTTTGGCACTACAAAATTTCAGGAGGGAAGCACAGTGTCACACCAGCAGATCCAGTTTCCGCGCCTTGCGACCGCTGCCGGTTGCCTGCTGGCTTGCCTGCCCCTGGCGGGCATGGCGGCAGAGGGTTTCCGGTTGCGGCATTCGCCCATCGGTTTTCTGGGGCCCGAAGCCGCTGCCCGTATCGATCCGCCAGGCTTCTTTGGCACCGTGTCGCTGAGCCACACCCGCGTCACTGAAGTGGTGGGCAATTCGGGCGACACGTTGACGGTGTCAGCGCGGACGGTGCCCCTGCCCACCGGCGCGGCGACGGGCGGGACGATCCGCGACGGCACCTATGCCTTGCAGGTGCCACCGGGGCGGGTGGATTTCTCGCAGACGCAGACGCAACTCAATCTTGTGGGGGGCTTCGTCACGGCGGCCGACTACGCGGGCGGCAGTTTGTCCTGGCGTATCAATGTTCCCCTGATTCGGCAAAGCCGCGATTTCAGCGCGACGCAGCCCGCGGGCACCGTCACACCTGCATTGCCGGCCGCTTTGCCGGCGCAGGCCCGCGCCGCAGTCAACGCCGTTGCCGCGGCAGCCAATGCGCAGGTGCAGTCGGCGCTGGCAGCCACGGCCGCCACCCACAACACCGGCGTGTCCGGCCTGGGCGATGTCGAGCTGTCGGCTGCCTGGCTGCGGCGCATGGACCGGCTGCGCGTGGCCGCCAACGTGAGCCTGTTTGCGCCCACCGGCAAGTACGACCGCGCACGTGGACCCAATCCCGGCTTCGGGGATTTTTATACCTTGCAGCCGGGCGTGGGCTTTACCTATGCGCTCGAAAGCCCCGGCGAGTCCCACTGGGCGCATGGCATGACGCTGGCCGGCCGGGCTGTGTATGGCGTGAACTCCACCAACCGCGACACCGACTACCGCACCGGCAACTATGCAGCGGTCGAGGGCGCCGTGGTCAAGGTGATCGGTGCCTGGGCCGCCGGTGCCAATCTGCTGGCCCTGAGGCAGGTCACCGACGACAGGGCCGCAGGCGTCGCGGTTGCCGATTCGCGTTACCGCACCAATGCCGCGGGCCCTTTCGTGGCCTACAAGCTGCCGGGCCGCGATATGGCGCTGAACCTGCACTGGAGCCAGAGTTTCGGGGGGCGCAATGCGCTGGTGTCGCGCACACTGCAACTGCGGGTGGTGGGCACGTGGTAGCGGATTGGGGGGCTGGCTGTTGATGCGCCTGGACGATCTGCTGTATTCGCAGGGCTTCGGCACCCGCCGGGTGTGTGCCGGCCTGGTCCAGCAGGGGCGGGTCAGCCTGGCTGCGGGTGTCTGCACGGACCCTTCAGTGGAGGTGGAGCCGGCGGGCCTGCATTTCACGGTCCAGGGCCAGGCCTGGGAATACCAGGCGCCGGCCTACGTCATGCTGCACAAGCCGGCGGGGACCGAGTGTTCCCAGAAGCCATCGGCCTGGCCCAGCATCTACACATTGCTGCCGGCGCCGTTGCGCCAGCGACCACAAAAGGGCGCGATCCAGGGCGTGCAGGCCGTGGGCCGGCTGGACCAGGACACCACCGGGCTGCTGCTGCTCACCGACGACGGCCAGTTCATCCACCGCATGAGCTCGCCCCGGCACCATGTCCCAAAGGTGTATGAGGTGACCGTGAAGCACCCGCTTGACGAGCGGCAGGTCCAGCGGCTTGTGCAGGGCGTGGTGCTGGACGACGATCCGGCCCCCGTGGCCGCCGCGGCCTGCGAGGCCGTGAGCCCGCATCACCTGCGGCTGACACTGATACAGGGCAAGTATCACCAGGTCAAGCGCATGGTGGCGGCCGTGGGCAATCGCGTCGATGCGCTGCACCGTTCCCGCATCGGGGATCTGGAGCTTCCCGAGGATCTGGCGCCCGGGCAGTGGCGCTGGCTGACCGCGGCGCAGGTCGCCGCGGCTTCGCGGCGGGCCTGACGGCTCAGGCCTGGTTCAGGCCGCGCTCAGGCCGACGCGCCCGTTGAAGCTTTCGCAGTCCGCCTCGAACGCGCGAATCTCTGCCAGTGCCTCGCCCAACCCCATCTCGCCGGCGCGCATGAGCTTGCCTGCCAGATGCTCGGTCAGGGGCTTCAGCCGGGCCAGTACGGCGCGCGTTTCGCTGTACAGGCGTTCGCTTTGCGCCTCCATGATGGCGCGCGTCTCGTCGTCCAGCGGCTTGCCCTGGCCATCGGCGGACAGCGCCCCGTAGTTCAGTCGCGTCTTGCGGTACATGCCCATCTCGGCCACGGCATGGTGCAGAAGCCGGGTCACGCGCGTGATGTCGTTGTGGGCGCCGTTGGTGGTGCCGTCCTCGCCGAAGAACAGTTCCTCATTGGCCATGCCGCCCAGCAGCACGCGGACCTCGTGCTCGATGTCGGCCTTGGTCTTCAGGAGGTTGGCCCCCTGTTTGTGGAACACGAAGCCCAACGCGTTGCTGCGCGGGTTGGCCTTGAGCGATATCTTGAGCGTTTTGACTTCCTTGTGAAGCGCGTCCCAGTCGTTGCCCAGGCGTGCCCGCTCCTGCTGCAGGTCCACCAGGAAGTGCCCCCATTCGTGAATGGCAATGATGCGGCGGTCCCGTTCGCGCTCCTGGGTGGCCTGGCTGTTGACGTTGCCCACCAGCACGCGTTCGGCCGCCCGCATCAGCGTGTCGGCGCCGATCAGTTCCCCCGCCTGGGCGGCGCTGATGCCGGCCTGGTTCACGATGGTTTCCAGATCGGCCGGGCTGCATCCCTCGGTCAACTCCACCAGGTGATCCAGCTGCACCGCGCCGTGCACTTTCTCGGCACGCAGGTCCAGGTAGTGGCCGACGATGGCCTGGCGTTCCTCGCGGTTGGGCAGGCGGAAGTCCACCTTCATCTGGAAACGGCGCAGCATGGCCTCGTCCATCTCCATGCTGGTGCTGTTGAAGTTGGACGCCACGATCCAGATGATTTCCGCGTCGTCCTTGGTGCGCACGCCGTCCAGGATGGCCAGCAGCGTGTTCTGCGTGTCGTCGTCAAACTTGCGCCGCCCGCCGCGCTTCATGAACAGGTCCTGCGCTTCGTCCAGGAAAACGATGCAGCGCTTGCGGCGCTTGGCCAACGCGACGATGCGCGACAGCGTGCCCGAGCCGCCCGCAACGTAGCCGGTCTCCAGGTTGGCCGCCGAATGGAACAGGATGGGCAGGTTCAGCTCGCGGGCCAGGCAGCTGGCCAGCCGGGTCTTGCCGGTGCCCGCCGGCCCGCTGAACATCACGTTGAAGGGACGCGTGATGCCGTAGCGCGCGTACTCCGCGCGGCGCTGGTACTGGTCGCGGATCTGGGCGATCTCGGCCTTGATGTCATTCATGCCGACCAGGTCGTCCAGCGATGCCTGGATCTGGCCCGGCTCCGTGAATTTGAGCGTCTTGAACTGGCTGCGCAACTGCACCGCCAGAAAGCCCAGCAGCCCGAGCGTCAGCGCGCCGGACAGCGCAGCGCTGAGCCCGGCCTTCCAGCCGTCCTTTTCAGCCTGCGGGCGGCCGTTGGCAAAGCGTTCGTCCAGCCGCTCCAGCAGGGCCGTGCCCGCCGTGGACAGCTCGCCGCGCGGCACGAACACGATTCTGGAAGCCCATGGCGCATTGACGGCGCGGTCGGTGAAGATGCGCGTTTCCAGGTCGCTCGGGTAGTAGGCGTGCAGCCGGCCCTGCGACTGGACCAGCATGACGCGTTCCGACACGTTCCACATCAGCGGCCGGTACACCACGGTGATCCGGTCCACGGGGTTGGCCTCGACAAAGCCCAGCAGCGAACCCGAGCCCAGGACCACCGGCAAGCTGTCGTTGAGCGTCCAGGGTGCTTCGCCACCGCCATGCGCTGTGGCCAGTGCCTGGACCTCGGCCCGCAGGGCGGCCTGCTTCTGCCAGACCTGCCACGAGTAGACGGCCGTCACCGGGATCAGCGCCAGCGTCACGAGGAGCAACGCCTTGACGACGCCGGACTGCAGTGTGAACCAGTCGGACAGCCGGGCCAGCCGCCCCGCAGCCTTGCGCGCCAGATCGCGCATCAGCCGGATGCGGGAAGGCGCCGGGGCGTGGTCCACGGGGTCTGCAATATCAAGCGGGGTGGGGCGTGTCAATTCCGGCATGGGACGGCATCCTGAAGGCGAATGTGGGATTCATCCTACGTCGATGTAGGACGCATGCGCAGATGTAACAGCCAACGGCCTTCAGCGCGGGCGATGCCGTGAAAAATTCACAGGCTGTTACGGGTGGCCGGGACGCGTTGTGTGTTGCGCCAGAAATTGCGCGACGCGTTGCTGTACCCGCAGCGCCGCATCGCGGTGGGGGGAGTGGCCGCAGCCAGGGATCTTTTCCATCTCGAAGACGCCGGCGGTGGGCGCGATCTCTTCAATCTGCCGCATGCTGCCGTAGGGGTCATCGTGCCCCTGGACCGCCAGCACGGGTGCCGCGATGCGGCGGCACTCCGCGCGGATGTCAAAGCCGCGGAACGCCGGGCTCAGCCAGGCGTCGTTCCACTGCCAGAACGCCGTGTCCACATCCGCGTGGTAGCGCGCCAGGCGTTCGCGCAGGCCTGCGGACTCGTATGCGGTGCGGGCCTGTTCGATGGAACGGATGGACACGTCTTCGACCATCACATGCGGCGCCATGACGATGCAGGCCTGTACGGGGTGGCGGCTGGCGTGCAGCAGCGCGATGCTGCCGCCGTCGGAATGTCCTAGCAGGACCGGACGTTCAATATTCAAGATCTGAAGCAGGGCGGGCAGGACGTCCCAGGCCTCGCGGTGCATGTAGTCGGGCTGCAGGCGCCCGCTGCCGCGAACGTCGGGCACCGCGTCGGACTGGCCATAGCCGCGCCGTGAATACACGAAGCCCGGGCGGCCCGTGGCCGCGCAGACCGCAGCGGGCCAGGACCCTTCACGGCCCTGCCACATGGCCACCGATCCCAGGCCTTCATGCAGGAAAACGATAGGGGCAGCCGTCGTGCCCGGCGGGGCGGCGATGCGCTGCACCTCCAGCCGGCAGCCTTTGACGTCGATCAACTCCATGCAGGCGATGTTACGGGACGCGGGGGCGACACGAAGGGAGGGGCGGCTACACTTGAGGGTTAGCCTTTGAACTGGTTTCCCCGTGAACTTTCTTTCCCGTCTGGCCGTGCGGGCCGCGTTGGTGGCCATCGTGGCCCCCGCCGTGTTCCTGTGTCCGGCCGCCTTTGCGCAGACCCCCCCGCCGCCGGTGTTCGTCCTCAACTCGCTGGAAGCCAATGTCAGCGTGATCGACCCGGTGACCTGGAAAGAAATCCGCCGCATTCCCACCGGCAAGGAACCGCACCACCTCTACCTGACGCCGGATGAGAAGTCACTCATCATCGCCAACGCACTGGGCGACTCGCTGACCTTCGTGGACCCGCGCACGGCCGAAGTGCAGCGCACGGTGCGCGGCATTGTTGATCCCTACCATCTGCGGTTTTCGCCGGACATGAAATGGTTCGTCACGGCGGCCAACCGGCTCAACCATGTGGACGTGTACCGCTGGGACGGCAAGGATCTCACCCTGGCCAAGCGCATTTCCACCGCCAAAACGCCCAGCCACATCTGGATCGACGGCAAAAGCGCGACCGCCTATGTGACCATGCAGGACAGCGACGAACTGGTGGCGGTGGACCTGGCCACACAGACGATCCGCTGGCGCGTCAAGACCGGACCCATGCCGGCGGACGTGTACGGCGGCATTGACGACCGCCAGGTGCTCGTCGGCCTGACCGGCAGCGACAGCGTGGAAGTGTTCGACGTCAGCGGTAAGGAACCGAAATCGCTGCGCAGGATCAAGACAGGTGACGGCGCACATGCCTTCCGCGCGGCCGGCGACCGCCGTCATGTCTACGTGAGCAACCGTGTGGCCAACACCATCAGCAAGCTGGACCTGCAGACGCTGGAAGTCACCGCAACGCTTCCTGCGCCGGGGGGGCCTGACTGCATGGACATCACGGCGGGTGGCAAGCTGCTGCTGGTGACGTCGCGCTGGTCGCGCAAGCTCACCGTCGTGGACACCGAGCAGAAAAAGGTCGTGCGCCAGGTGAACGTCGGAAAATCCCCGCATGGTGTCTGGACGCTGGATCACGTGCCGCGCTGAGCGGGCCGGCCTGCGCGCCGCCGCGTTGGCCGTTGCGCTGGCCGCCGCTGCCGGGTCCGCGCAGACCGCGCCGGCCTGCGGCAAACCCGTGTACCTGACGCTGGATACCGGCCACATGGAAGTGGCCCCGCTGATTGCCGACGTGCTGCGCCGCCAGCAGGTGCGCGTGACATTCTTTGCCGCCAACGAAGCCACGAAGCAGGGTGACGGCAGCCTGGGCGACCACTGGGCGCCCTGGTGGAAGGCGCGTGCGGCTGAAGGACACGAGTTCGCTTCCCATACCTGGGACCACGTTTACTGGCGTGCCGACCTGGCGGGCCAGACGCCGCATTTTCGCGTGCGTGCCTCGGCGGGTGAGCAGGCCGGCCGCGATCTTGAATGGAACGCAGACCAGTACTGCGCGCAGATCGGCAAGGCGTCCCAACGCCTGCAGGACATCACCGGAAAAAAGCCGCTGCCGCTGTTTCGCGCGCCGGGCGGCAAAACGTCCGCGCGCTTTCTGGCGGCTGCGCGCGCCTGTGGCTATGAACACGTGGGCTGGGCCGCCGCCGGCTTCCTGGGCGACGAGCTGCCGAGCGAGCGCTTCAGCAACGACGCGTTGCGCGACAAGGCGCTGCGCGATATCCGCAGCGGCGACATCCTCATGGCGCACCTGGGCATCTGGTCGCGCAAGGACCCCTGGGCGCCGGCCGCGCTGGAGCCGCTGATCACAGGGCTGAAGGCGCGGGGCTTCTGCTTTGAAACGCTGCGCGAGCACCCGGGCTACAAGGCCTGGATCGCGCAGCGCGGCTGACGCGCAGGACCGTCCATGGACTGGCTCGACTACCTCTTTTCCACCGCGCAGCAATGGCTGTTCGAAGGCGTGGTGCAGCCGCTCATGTTCGCGCTGGGCCTCGGCAACCTGCTGGAGGATGGCTACGCGGCCACGGGCTGGCTGCTGGTGGGGCTGATCCAGATCACCATCATGCTGGCCGTGATCGGCCCGCTGCAGCGCTGGCGGCCCGTGGAGCCCATGGTGGACCGGCCGGCGGTGCACACCGACATCCTGTACACGCTGATTCACCGGCTGGGGCTGTTCCGGGTGGTGCTGTTTTTCACGCTGGAGCCCTTGTTCGACGAGCTGTTCGGCGCGCTGCGCGTGGCCGGTGTCTCCACATTTCACCTGGACGCGCTGTGGCCCGGCGTGACGGACGTGGCGCTGGTCAGCTTCATCATGTACCTGGTGGTGTTCGACTTTGTCGACTACTGGATCCACCGTGGCCAGCACGGTTTCAACTGGTGGTGGAGCCTGCATGCGCTGCACCATTCGCAGCGGCAGATGACCATGTGGAGCGACAACCGCAACCACCTGCTGGACGACGTGATCCGCGACTGCATCATCGTGGTGGTGGCCCAGGGCATCGGTGTGCCGCCGGGGCAGTTCGTGGCGGTGGTGGCGTTCACCCAGTTGAGCGAAAGCTTCCAGCACGCCAACCTGCGCGTGTGGTTCGGCCCGTGGGGCGAACGGCTGTGGATCAGCCCGCGCTACCACCGGCTGCACCACAGCATCGGCATCGGCCATGAAACCGGGGGGCGGGGCACCCTGGGGGGCTACAACTTTGGCGTGCTGCTGCCCTGGTGGGACATGCTGTTCGGCACCGCCAACTTCGAGCAGCGCTACGGCCCCACCGGCGTGCGCGACCAGGTGGAAGAGGGCCGTGACTACGGCCACGGCTTCTGGTCGCAGCAGTGGCAGGGGCTGCGGCGCCTGCTGGGCCGGGCCTGAAGCGCCCGCTGGCGGGCCGGTGCCGCTATCCTTGCGGCCATGGGCTTGCTGATCGACTCTTTCTGGCGCGCCGCGGCGTACTGCATTCACCCGCGCGTGATCGCGCTGTCTTTCCTGCCGCTGGTGGTGATGGTGGCGCTGGCGCTGGGCCTGGGCTACCTGTACTGGGAGCCCGCGGTCGACGGCGTGCGCGCCATGCTGGAGTCGTCCGAGCTGCTCAACCGCTTCTGGGCCTGGATGCAGGGCATTGGCGCCGGCGGGCTCAAGACCGTGGTGGCGCCGCTGATCGTCATTTTCCTGGTCACGCCGGTCATCGTCGTGCTGTCGCTGGTGGTCGTGGCCGTGGCCATGACGCCATCACTGGTGTCCATGGTGGCCGAGCGGCGTTTTGCGTCGCTGGAGCGCAAGAAAGGCGGCTCGCTACTGGTGAGTGTCGCCTGGTCCTTCGGCTCGACCCTGCTGGCGCTGATTGCACTGGTCGTGTCGCTGCCGCTGTGGCTGGTGCCGCCGCTGATCCTGGTGCTGCCGCCGCTGATCTGGGGCTGGCTGACCTACCGTGTCATGGCCTTTGACGCATTGGCTGACCATGCCAGCACGGCCGAGCGCCGCCAGATCTTCCGCCGGCACAAGGGCTGGCTGCTGGGCATCGGCATCCTCACGGGGTACCTGGGGGCCGCGCCCAGCATCGTCTGGGCGTCCGGGGCGCTGTTCGCGGCCGCTTTCGTCATCCTGGTGCCGGTGGCGATCTGGATCTACACGCTGGTGTTCGCGTTCTCGTCGCTGTGGTTTGCCCACTACTGCCTTGCGGCGCTGGAAAAGCTGCGCGCGGAAGAGGCGGCGGCGCCCATCGCCCCGCCGGTGGCCGAACCGCTAGCATTGCCGGATGGTGCGACTCGAAGTCGCTCTTGTAGCTGAACTAATCAGCCTTCATAGGAGTGCGTTTTCCCTCTGGGAGCGCAACGGTTTCCTCCCCGGAAATCACTCAGAAATGGTCGAATAAATGCCACGCATTTTTCGACCGGAGGGGCCCGCCTTGGGCTTCCTCGCAACAAAATTCGGCCTCACGGCAGGGATTTCTGTTGCCTGAACGCTACAGTTACAAAATAAAGTACTGCAGCCGCCGCCTCTCCTGGCGGTCAACAAAGCGGCACCGCTTTTGGTGCCTTGTTTCTTTCACCGAAACCACTTCTGGAACGAAGTGACCTCGTCTGTGCGTGCATCTCGGGTAACTGAGTTGTGCGGAGCCACGGATAAACGACCCGCGCGCAAGCGCACAAATCCGACGTGAGTTGGATGAATCCCGCGAGCAAGACGCGGGAGGGTGGCCGAGGTATAGGGAATGGGAAACACATGTGAACGTTCGACGGAACCGCCGTCACAATGAAGTAGCTAACTCTTGTCTCCCGGGGCAACCCGGGGAGCTACGGCCAAAAGGCAACGCGTCCGAGACTGAATGTCATCTACTTCAGTCTGTTCCCTATGAACGCGCGGCGGATAGAACGTCCCTGACCCCATCGTCTGGCCTGCCGGCCGGATGGGCACCAAAGGAAACGAGGTAAACCCGATGCATCGCCACCGCCAGTACGGGGTGGCAACCG
>JAYRLC010000077.1:0-9209 GCA_041905405.1 Ramlibacter sp.
GCTGGCCGCCGGCTATGCGCTGGGCACCCTGCGCGGCGGCGCGCGCCGCCGCTTCGAGTCGCTGGCCCGCCAGAGCGCCACGGTGCGGGCGGCCGCCCTGATCTGGCAGGAGCGGTTTGCGTCCATGACCGAGCTGCAGGCGTCCGACATGCCCAGCCCCAACGTCTGGAAGCGCATCGAAAACCTGCTGAACGCCGAAACGCCCGCCGCCGTGGTGGCCCGCCAGTCGGCCGACGCGGGCCTGATCGGCGCACTGCGCCGCGCGCTCGGGCTGTGGCGCGGCGCGGCCCTGGCCGGCGGGGTGGCCGCCGCAGCGGCCGTGGTGGTGGGCATCAACCTGAATGCCGATGTCCGGTCCCTGGGGAGTCAGATGGCCGGGCTCACGCAACAGCGTGACCAACTGGCCGCCGAGCTGCGTGCCGCGCCCCAGGTGCAGTACGTGGCCGTGCTGGCCGACGGCAAATCGGACGCCGCCATGGTGGTCACGTTCGATCCGCGTGCCCAGCGCATGGTGCTGCGCCGCGTGGGCGGCTACCAGGAAGAGGCCGACAAATCACTGCAGCTGTGGGCATTGCCGCCATCGGGCGGGCCGCGGTCGCTGGGCGTGCTGGGCAGCGAGCCGGTGGCGCGGTTGACCGCCGCCGAAAACGTGCGTGAAGCGCCTGCGCTGGCGATCAGCCTGGAGCCCAGGGGCGGTGTGCCCGGCGAGGGCGGGCCGACGGGGCCCGTGCTGTTCAAGGGCGCGCTGCTGCGGGCCGGGTCATAGGGGCCGGTGGCCCCGTGGACGCTGGCTCAGCGCCAGTGGCCCCGGTGATGTCCGCGCGAATAGCCAAAATTCAGCGACAGCCCCACAGGCGGATACCAGGGGTTGTAGTACGGCCGCGGCGAATACACTGGATAGTTCGCCACCGGGTACACCACGGTGGACGGCACCGTGACCACGCCCGATTCGATGACGGTCGGCCCCTGCGAAATGGGCGCCTGCAGTGTGGCCGCGGGTTGTGCCGGCGGCGTTGTGCCGCCCACGGGCGTGATCTGCAGGCGCACGTACGGCCCCGGGTCCTGCGGCATCTGCACGCTGTACTGCTTGCCCGCGTATTCGTAGGTCACGTTGTAGGCGACCGTGCGGTTCTCGTAAAACGTCTGGGTGCTGCACTGCTGCACGTTCTGCACCTGGGCGGACGGCGAGCCTTCGATGCGGTCGCCCAATATGGCGCCGCCCACGATGCCCAGGATGGTGGCCGCCGCGCGGCCGCCGCCGTCACCGATGGCATTGCCCATGGCGCCCCCCGCGATCGCGCCCATGACGGCGCCCCCGCCCGACTTGGGCTGCTGCACCGCCACCGGCTGCTGCGTGCAGACCTGCCGCGGCACGGCGACCTGCTGGATGATGGGGGTGCTGGAGAGGACGCGGCCCTGTTCCTGAGCCTGTGCCTGGGCGCCCAGGCTGAAGGCCGCCAACCCGGCCAGGGTTGCGGCGCTGAATGCTGCTTTTTTCATAGAGGCCTCTGTTCCACGAATTTCCACGAATGGATGCTGAAATTTTAGGCAGTTGGAGCCGCTTTTCCAGTCGGAGTTCAGTAAAGCAAGGGTAAAAGTTGCCCGCGGTTGACGCAGCTCACTTGGCGGCCAGCGCCTGCCACGCATCGGGGTCGAAGCCGACCGTGGTGGTGGCGCCCCAGTCCACGACAGGGCGCTTGATGACGCTGGGCTGCGCCAGCATGAGCGCGCGGGCGCTGGCGGCGTCCGTCACGCCGGCCTGTGTGGCAGCGTCCAGCTTGCGCCAGGTCGTGCCCTTGCGGTTGACCAGCTTTTCCCAGCCGGCCTGCCGCAGCCAGGCGTCCATGCGGTCGGCCGGCACGCCCTGCTTCTTGAAATCATGGAACTGATAGGCCACGCCCTGCGCGTCCAGCCAGGTGCGGGCCTTCTTGACGGTGTCGCAGTTGGGAATGCCGTGAACGGTGATCGGGGGGGTGCTCATGCGCCGGATCATCCCACGCCCGGCGGCGATGCGGGCGCTGCGCGACAATGCCCGCGCCATGCAAACACTTGACGACTGGCTCGCGCACTGCGAGCGCCTGCATCCCAAAACCATTGCCCTGGGCCTGGACCGCGTGCGCGAAGTCGCGCAGCGCCTGGAACTGGCCTTCACCTGCCCCGTGGTCACGGTGGCCGGCACCAACGGCAAAGGCTCCACCTGCGCCATGCTCGAAGCCATCTGCCTGCAGGCGGGCTGGCGCACAGCGGTGTACACGTCGCCGCACCTGGTGCACTTCGAGGAGCGCTGCCGAGTGCACGGCGAGATCGTGAAAGCGGCCGACCTGGTGCCGCATTTCGAGGCGGTGGAGCAGGCGCGCGGCGACGTGCAACTGACCTACTTTGAATTCACCACGCTGGCCATCCTGCGGCTCATGGCCGCGTCGCAGCCCGACGTGGCGATCCTGGAGGTGGGGCTGGGCGGCCGGCTGGACGCGGTGAACATCATCGACGCCGACTGCGCCATCATCACCAGCGTGGACCTGGACCACATGGAATTCCTGGGACCGGACCGCGAAAGCATCGGCTTTGAGAAAGCCGGCATCCTGCGCACGGGGCGGCCCGCCATCGTGAGCGACCCCGTGCCGCCCCAAAGCGTGATCGACCGCGCGACCGAAATCGGCGCCGACCTGTGGCGGCTGGGGCGCGACTTCAACTATTCCGGCGACAAACAGCAATGGGGCTGGGCCGGGCGCGGGCGGCGCTATGCGGGCCTGGCGTACCCGGCGCTGCGCGGCGCGAACCAGCTCGTGAACGCGTCGGGCGTGCTGGCCGCGCTGGAGTCGCTGCGCGACCGCCTGCCCGTCACGGCCCAGGCCGTGCGCAACGGGCTGGCCATGGTGGAACTGCCGGGGCGCTTCCAGATCGTGCCGGGCCAGCCCACGCTGGTGCTGGACGTGGCGCACAACCCGCACTCGGTCGCAGCGCTGGCCGCCAACCTGGACGCCATGGGCTACTACCCCTGCACCCACGCCGTGTTCGGCGCCATGGCCGACAAGGACCTGGCCCCCATGCTGGCCAAAGTCGGGCCGCTGATCGACCGCTGGTACTTCACCGACCTGCCTACTGCGCGGGCCGCCTCCGCCACGCAGCTGCAGGCGGCCTGGCAGGCCCAGGAAAAGCGCCGCGACGTGCAGGCAACGGCCTGGGCCGACCCCCTGCAGGCGCTGCAGGGCGCGGTCGCCGCGGCGCACCCCGCTGATAGAATCGTGGTCTTTGGATCGTTCTACACCGTCGGGGGTGTTCTGAAGGACGGGATCCCCCGGCTTCAGGCCAGACACCTCGCGGATTGAGCCCAACCAAGGCGCCCCTCTACATGGCCTTTTTCAAGTTTCGCAAGGCAGGCGACGACACCGCGGCCCCCGCCCCGGCCGAAAGCGTGGAGGTGATGCGCAAGCGCGCCAGGCACCGCCTCATCGGTGCCGCCGCGTTGGTGCTGGTGGCCGTCATCGGCTTCCCCCTGTTGTTTGACACCCAGCCGCGTCCGGTGCAGGTGGACATTCCCATCGACATACCCGACCGCGCCAAGGCCAAGCCGCTGGCGCCGCCGGCCGCCGCCACAGTTGCACCCGCAGCGCCGGCTGCCGCCACCGGGCAGGTGACCGCTGCACCCGCGCCCGCCACGCCTGCCCCGGCCCAAGCCCCCACTCCTGCTGCAGCGCCTGCGCCCGCACCCAAGGTCGCAGCCACCGACAGCCTGAGCGCCAAGGAAGAAATCGTGGCGGCCAAACCTGCCGCCAAACCGGCACCCGTTGCGTCCGGCGTTGTGACACCCGCGCCCAAGCCCGGCGACGGCGCCCGCGCCCAGGCCCTGCTGGAAGGCAAGACGGCGCCTGCCGCCACGCCCGCACCTGCGTCGCCCGCCGCAGCCGACGGCGGCCGCTACATCGTGCAGGTCGGGGCCTTTGCCGACGCCGACAAGGCCCGCGAAACGCGCCTGAAGGTCGAGCGCGCGGGCCTGAAGACCTACACCCACGTGGCCGAGACCAAGGATGGCAAGCGCATCCGCGTGCGTGTGGGGCCGTTCGCGAGCCGCGCCGAAGCCGACCGCGCGGCCGACAAGATCAAGGGGCTGGATTTGCCCGCTGCCATCCTCACCTTGTAGGGCGGGGCTGAGCTTGGGCGTGGCCGTTCTGGACTGGGTCTTTCTGGCGGTGCTGGTGGCGTCCCTGCTGGTGGGCGCGTGGCGCGGCCTGGTGTACGAAGTGTTTTCGGTCGTGAGCTGGATCGCGGCCTTTGTGCTGGCGCAGTGGCTGGCGCCCGATGCGGCCAGGCTGCTGCCGCTGGGCTCCATGAGCGAGCCGGTGCGATATGCAGCGGGCTTTGTGGTGGTGCTGGTAGCGGCGGCGTTCGCGGGCGGGTTGCTCGCGTGGCTGTTGAAAAAGCTGGTCGAGGCGATCGGCCTGCGGCCGGTGGACCGCACGCTGGGTGCGGCGTTCGGGCTGGCGCGCGGCGTGGTGCTGCTGCTGGCCGCGGCGGTGGTGGTGAACATGACGCCCCTGAAGGGCAATGTGTTGTGGCAGGAATCCGCGGGCGCCGGTGTGCTGACCGTGGCGCTCAAGGGCATGAAGCCCATCCTGCCCGAAGAATTTGGACAGTACCTGCCGGGCTAGAAGAGACAACCGGGCAGGCAACCTTAGGAAACAGGACCATGTGTGGAATCGTCGGCGTCGTAGGCGCCACCCCCGTCAACCAGCTCATCTATGACGCGCTGTTGCTGCTGCAGCACCGCGGCCAGGACGCCGCGGGCATCGTCACCCAGCAGGAACGCAAGTTCTTCATGCACAAGGCCAAGGGCATGGTGCGCGACGTGTTCCGCACCCGCAACATGCGTGCGCTGCCCGGCAACTGCGGCCTGGGCCAGGTGCGCTACCCCACGGCCGGCAACGCCTACAGCGAAGAAGAAGCGCAACCCTTCTACGTCAACGCGCCGTTCGGCCTGGTGCTGGTGCACAACGGCAACCTGACCAACGCCCACGCGCTGAAGGCCGAGCTGTTCTCGACCGACCACCGCCACATCAACACCGAGAGCGACTCCGAAGTGCTGCTCAACGTGTTCGCGCACGAGCTTGAAAAGTCCACGCGTGGCGTCCCCCTGCAACCCGACGACGTGTTCACCGCCGTGCGCCACGTGCACCGCCGCGTGCGCGGCTCGTACGCCGTGATCTCCATGATCGCAGGCCACGGCGTGCTGGCCTTCCGCGACCCGTACGGCATCCGCCCGCTGTCGCTGGGCAAGAGCAAGGACGGCACCTGGATGGTCGCGAGCGAGTCCGTCACGCTCGAAGGCACGGGCCACATCTTCGAGCGCCACGTGGCGCCCGGCGAGGCGATCTTCATCGACCTGCAGGGCAACTTGCACGCACAGCAATGCGCCGACAGTCCCAAGCTGTTCCCCTGCATTTTTGAGTACGTGTACCTGGCGCGGCCCGACTCCGTCATGGACGGCATCTCGGTGTACCAGGCACGGCTGAACCTGGGCGAAACGCTGGCCAAGCGCGTGATCTCCACGGTCCCGCCGAACGAGATCGACGTGATCATCCCCATCCCCGAATCGAGCCGGCCCAGCGCCACGCAGCTCGCGCACCTGTTGGGCATTCCGTACCGCGAAGGCTTCGTCAAGAACCGCTACGTGGGCCGCACCTTCATCATGCCGGGGCAGGGCGTGCGCAAAAAATCGGTGCGCCAGAAGCTCAACGTAATCGCCAGTGAATTCAAGGGCCGCAACGTCATGCTGGTGGACGACTCCATCGTGCGCGGCACGACCAGCCGCGAAATCGTGCAGATGGCCCGCGACGCCGGCGCGCGCAAGGTGTACCTGGCCAGCGCCGCGCCGCCGGTACGCTACCCCAACGTGTACGGCATCGACATGCCCACGTCCAGCGAGCTCGTGGCCCATGGCCGCACGGTGGACGAGGTGCGCGAGATCATCGGCTGCGATGCGCTGATCTACCAGGACGTGGACGGCATGAAAAAAGCCATCAGTTCGCTGAACCCCAAGCTCGACGGCTTTGACGCGTCGTGCTTTGACGGCGTGTACGTGACGGGTGACATCAATCCCGACGACATCGCCCGCCTGAACGAAAACCGCGTGGGCGCGGAAGAGGGCGACGACGACACGTCGCGCCTGGCGCTGCCCAATGCCCAAACGGCCTGAACGATCTGCTTGAACTGCGATGACAGATAGAAAACTCCAACAACTCCCTGAGGGCCTGCACCCCGACACGCTGGCCGTGCGCGCCGCCGTGCCGCCCAGCCAGTACGGCGAAAACTCCGAAGCCCTGTACCTGACCAGCGGCTACATCCAGCCCGATGCCGAAACATCGGCCCGCCGCTTTGCTGGCACGGAGGACGGCTACACCTACGGCCGTACCAGCAACCCCACCGTCACCAGCCTGGAACTGCGCCTGGCCGCCATGGAAGGGACCGAGGCCGCCATGGCCACCGCGTCGGGCATGGCCGCCGTCATGCTCATGTGCTTCAGCCTGCTGCGGGCGGGCGACCACGTGATCTATTCGCAGTCGATGTTCGGCTCGACCATGAAGCTCATTGGCTCGGAGTTCGCCCGCTTCGGCGTCGAATCGACGGCCGTTGCGCAGACCGACGTGGACGCGTGGCGCGCCGCCGTTCGCCCCAGCACCAAACTGCTGTTTGCCGAAACGCCCACCAACCCGCTGACCGAAGTCTGCGACATCGCGGCGCTGGCCGACATCGCGCACCAGGCCGGCGCGTTGCTGTGCGTGGACAACTGCTTTGCCACGCCCGCGCTGCAAAAGCCCGTGACGCTGGGCGCCGACATCGTCATGCACTCGGGCACCAAATTTTTGGACGGGCAGGGCCGTGTGATGGCCGGCGCCCTGTGCGCGCCCGAGGCGATGGTGCGCGAGAAGTTTTTGCCCGTGCAAAAGAACGCCGGCATGGTGCTGTCGCCCTTCAACGCCTGGGTCGTGCTCAAGGGTCTTGAGACGCTGAATATCCGCCTGAAGGCGCAGAGCGCCGCCGCGTTGGACATCGCGCAGTGGCTTGAACAGCACCCGGCCGTGTCGCGCGTGTTCTACCCCGGCCTGCCCAGCCACCCGCAGCACGCGCTGGCCATGCGCCAGATGTCGGGTGTGGGTGGGGCCGTGCTGTCGTTCGACGTCAAGGCCGACAACCCCCAGCAGGCCCGTGCGCGCGCCTGCCACGTGCTGGACTCGCTGCAGGTGATGTCGCTGTGCACCAACCTGGGCGACACCAAAACCCTGCTGGCCCACCCGGCCAGCACGTCCCACGGCAAACTGGCCGAGGCGCAGCGCCAGGCCGCCGGCATCGGCCAGGGCCTGATCCGCATGGCCGTGGGCCTGGAACACCTGGACGACATGAAGGCCGACCTGCTGCGCGGCCTGGACACCCTGAACAGCATTTCATGAGCAAAACAAGAACCCGCTTTGCCCCGTCTCCCACGGGCTTCATCCACCTGGGCAACATCCGCTCGGCGCTGTACCCGTGGGCGTTTGCGCGCGCCACCGGCGGCGACTTCATCCTGCGCATCGAAGACACCGACCTGGAGCGCAACTCGCAGGCCGCGGTGGACGTGATCCTGGAAGGCATGGCCTGGCTGGGCCTGAACCACGACGAAGGCCCGTTCTACCAAATGCAGCGCATGGACCGCTACAAGGAAGTGCTGGCCCAACTGCAGGCCGCGGGCCACGTGTACCCCTGCTACATGAGCGTGGCCGAGCTGGACGCCCTGCGTGAAAAGCAGATGGAGGCCAAAGAAAAGCCCCGCTACGACGGCACCTGGCGCCCCGCGCCCGGCAAAACGCTGCCGCCCGTGCCGGCCGGCGTGCAGCCCGTGCTGCGCTTCATGAACCCGCAGGGCGGCGTGGTGGCCTGGGACGACAAGGTCAAGGGCCGCATCGAAATCAGCAACGACGAACTGGACGACCTGGTCATCGCCCGGCCCGACGGCACGCCCACGTACAACTTCTGCGTGGTGGTGGACGACATCGACATGGCGATCACCCACGTGATCCGCGGCGACGACCACGTGAACAACACGCCGCGCCAGATCAACATCTTCAAGGCGCTGGGCAAGGACGTGCCCGTGTACGCCCACCTGCCCACCGTGCTGAACGAGCAGGGCGAGAAAATGAGCAAGCGCAACGGCGCCAAGCCGGTGACGCAGTACCGTGACGAGGGCTTTTTGCCCGACGCCATGGTCAACTACCTGGCGCGCCTGGGCTGGAGCCACGGCGACGACGAAATCTTCAGCCGCGCGCAGTTCCTGGAATGGTTCAACCTGGACCACCTGGGCCGCAGCGCCGCGCAGTTCGACGACGCCAAGCTGCGCTGGGTCAACGCCCAGCACCTGAAGGCGATGAGCGACGACGCGCTGGCGCCGCTGGTGGCCGCGCAACTGCACAAGCAGGGCATCACCGCAGACGACCGCCTGACGGCCATCTGCGGCCTGTTCAAGGACCGCTGCGACACCACGGTGGCGCTGGCGAACTGGGCCAAGGCCTTCTACGCCGACGTCACGCCCAGCGCCGAAGAAAAGGCCCAGCACGTCACCGACGCCGTCAAACCGGCCATTGCCACCCTGGCCGACAAACTGGCCACCGTCACCTGGGACAAGGCCGCCATTGCCGCGGTGCTGAAAGAAGTGCTGGCCGCCCACAACCTGAAAATGCCGCAGCTGGCCATGCCCGTGCGCGTGCTGGTCATGGGCACGGCGCAGACGCCGTCGCTGGACGCGGTGCTGGCGCTGTCTTCTCGCGAAACAGTGTTGAGCCGGTTGAAGACAGCCTGAAAAATAAGGCTATAATTCAAGGCTCGGTAATTAACGGGGCCGCTGAAAGGCAGCAACGTCAATTTGGGGGTATAGCTCAGCTGGGAGAGCGCTTGCATGGCATGCAAGAGGTCATCGGTTCGATCCCGTTTACCTCCACCACCGAACAGTTCAAGGTTTTGACCCTATCGTCTAGAGGCCTAGGACATTACCCTTTCACGGTAAGTACCGGGGTTCGAATCCCCGTAGGGTCGCCAAATTAACCAGCAGGTTAACCAGGCACAAGGCGCCGGCACTTGGCTCGCAAGAGCGAACGCAGGCTACCAGGAGTGGTAGTTCAGTTGGTTAGAATACCGGCCTGTCACGCCGGGGGTCGCGGGTTCGAGTCCCGTCCACTCCGCCA
>JAYRLC010000078.1:0-9139 GCA_041905405.1 Ramlibacter sp.
TACCACCATGGCAAACGCAGCCCCCCGCGCCACCGATGCGCCGCAGCCCGGTGACGGCTATGTCCAGTCGTTCGCCCGCGGGCTGGAAGTGATCCGGTCGTTCAGCGCGCAGGCGCCGCAGCAGACCTTGACCGAGGTGGCGCAGCGCAGCGGCCTGACGCGCGCGGGCGCGCGCCGCATCCTGCTCACGCTGCAGGCGCTGGGCTATGTGCAGGCCGACGGACGGCTGTACCGCCTGACGCCGCGCATCCTGGACCTGGGCTTCGCATACCTGTCGTCCATGCCGATCTGGAACCTGGCCGAGCCGGTCATGGAGTCACTGGTCGCGCAGGTCAAGGAGTCATGTTCCGCCGCGGTACTGGACGCGACCGACATCGTCTACGTGCTGCGCGTGCCCACGCACAAAATCATGAGCATCACCTTGGGCGTGGGCTCGCGGCTGCCGGCCTACTGCACGTCAATGGGTCGTGTGCTGCTGGCGGACCTGCCGGACGCCGACATGCGCGCGCTGCTGGATGCGTCGGACCGCCAGCCCCATACACGGCACACGGTCACGGACATCGACGCACTGGCGGCTCGCGTGGCCCAGGCCCGCCGCCAAGGCTGGTGCATCGTGAACCAGGAGCTGGAAGAGGGGTTGATCTCCATGGCAGCGCCCATCACCAACGGCGCGGGTCGCGTGGTGGCCGCGCTGAACATCAGCGGCCAGGCCAACCGCACCAGCGCGCGCGCCATGCAGGACAACCTGCTGCCCGCGCTGCTGGACAGTGCCCGCACCATCTCGCGCCTGCTGGGCCAGCGCGGGGCCGGGTAAGCCCGCGCCTCGCGCACGCAGGGGCGTGTGAGAATGAAATTGGACCCCAAAACAAAGAGGACACACCCCGTGAAGACCACCACAGGCCCGCTGCGCCGCCACATCATCGCCCTGGCACTGCTCGCGCTGGCCGGGCTGCCCGCCGCCGCGCAGGACTATCCCAACAAGCCCATCAAGCTCGTGATCCCCTTCCCGGCCGGCGGCAGCTCCGACGGCATCGGCCGGCAAATCGCCGACAAGCTGGGTGGCATCCTCAAGCAGTCGATCGTGGTGGAAAACAAGGGTGGCGCGGGCGGCATGATCGGCACCGATGCGGTGGCCAAGTCGGCGCCCGACGGCTACACGCTGGTGCTGGTGGACGTGTTCCATACCAGCACGCCGATCTACACGCGCAAGATGCCCTACGACGCGGTCAAGGACTTCACGCCTGTGTCGCTGATCGGTCGCTCCCCGGCATTTCTGGTCGCCAGCCCCACGTTCGAGCCCAGGACCGGCCGCGACGCCATTGCCTTCGCCAGGGCGCAGCCGGGCAAGGTCTCCATGGGCATTGCCGGCACGGGCAGCGTGGTGGTGGATCTTTTCCGCGCGCGCTCGGGCCTGCAGTTCGTGGCGGTGCCCTACCGCGGCTCATCACCCGCGCTGGTGGACCTCATGAGCGGCCAGGTCAATGTGATGATCACCACCATGGCCAGCGCCGGCACCCACGTCAAGGCCGGCAAGCTACGTGCCCTGGCAGTCACCGGCAGCAAGCGCAACGCCGACTTTCCCGACGTGCCCACGTTCGCCGAGCTGGGCATCCAGGGCATGGACTACGAACAGTGGTTCGGTGTGATGGGGCCTGCCAACATGCCCAGGCCCGTGGTGGACAAGCTGGCGACCGCCATGGACCAGGTGCTGCGCATGCCCGACGTGCGGGAGCGCCTGGTGGGCATGGCGCTGGAAGTGGCGCAGCCCGGCCCGGACGAAATGAAACGCAAGGTGGAAAGCGATGCCCAGCGCTGGCAGAAGCTGGCCGCCGAGCTGGACATCAAGCCGGTGGACTGAGGCGCCGGCAGCGCCCCGGCATCGTCAGGACTTGCGAAAGCCCAGCACCAGCACGACGCCGCCCAGCACGATGGCGCCGATGCTGAGCCACTGGGGCACGTTCACGGCCTCCTTCTCCTGCACCTTCAACTGGAGCGGACCGATCTCGGCCTTGGTCGTTTCCTTGGTAAAGCTGAAGCCACCGGTAAAAAACCCGGCCAGGCCCAGCACGATCAGGACGATGCCGGTGATTCTTGCTGCGTTCATGGTGTTCTCCTGTCAGTGTTGTGGTGAGCGCCATGGTGGAGCCGGCGCGTGCAGCCGGATGTAGGACCGCGCCCACAGGCGCTGTAGCACTTCGGCGTGACCCGCAGGGCGCGGGGGCTTTGCCCGCGTGCTACGCTGCCCGCCATGTTTGCCCCCAGCCAGGCCGATGTCCGCCGCTTCTTCTGCTCAGTCCATGCCAAGTCGCAAACCGGCGCGCCTCTGGAGGCACTGGAAACGCTGGCAGGCCAGTGGATTGCCGAACATCCGGAATACCACGGCGACCTGGGCGACACCGACGCCGCGCTGGCGCGCGAGTACAAGGGTGACGACGGCCGCACCAATCCGTTCCTGCACCTGTCGATGCACCTGTCGATCAGCGAACAGTGCTCCATCGACCAGCCCCGCGGCATCCGCCAGGCCGTGGAACTGCTGGCTGCCCGGCGTGGCTCGCTGCATGACGCGCACCATGAGGCCATGGAATGCCTGGGCCGGATGCTGTGGGAAAGCCAGCGGTCGGGGCGCCCGCCGGACGGGCAGGCCTACATCGACGCGGTGCAGCGGCGGGCCACGCAGGACTGATCCAGCCCGCAAAGCACAAAGCCCGCCGGAGGCGGGCTTTGTCTGTCACCGCAAGCGCGCGGGCTGCGGCGGATTTACCGGAATTTCTTCTCAGGCACGGTCTTGAGCTCGCCCTCCACCGACGACACGTAGCCGGCCAGGGCCTTGAGTTCGGCGTTGGTGAACTGCTTGGCGATGCCGGCCATCACGCCGTTGGCGCGGCCGATCGTACCGTTGCCTTCTGTCTTGTACGCCTTAAGCGCGACGAACAGATAGTCGGCATGCTGGCCTGCAATCTTGGGATAGGCGGGATCGATCGGCTTGGAGAAGTTCTCGCCGTGGCAGGACGCGCAGGCGGCCTTCTTCAGCAGCGCGTCCACCTGGGCGCTGGGCTGGCGGGCGGGCTTGTCAGCCGCGGCCGGGCCCTTGCCATGCGCTTCGTAGTAGGCGGCCACGTCGGCCATGTCCTGGTCGCTCAGCGAATCGGCGATGCCGCGCATCGTGGGGTGCTTGCGCTCCCCGGCCTTGTACGCGTTCAGCGCGGCGATGATGTACTTGGCGTTCTGTCCCGAAATCATCGGGACCTTGTGGATTTCAGGGAAGCTTGCCTGGTAGCCTTGGATGCCATGGCAGCCAATGCACATGGCAATTTTCTTTTCGCCTGCGGCTGCATTGCCCTTGATTTCCTGGGCGTGGGCCGCGGGGAAGAAAGCCGTCGCGGAAGCGACAGCCAGGCCAAACATCGTGGTCAACAACTTGTTCATTTTGCGCGCACAATCCAGTGAGAGTTCACACGATCAATCAACCCTCGAGTATATCCGGGCACAGTCCCCGGCCTTTTTCGACCGCATCCATGAAGTTCCAAGGCTCCCAAAACTACGTCGCCACGCAGGACCTGATGCTTGCCGTGAACGCCGCCATCACCCTCAAGCGCCCCCTGCTGGTCAAGGGCGAACCCGGCACCGGCAAGACCATGCTGGCCGAGGAAGTGTCCCAGGCGCTCAACATGCCGCTGCTGCAGTGGCACATCAAGTCCACCACCAAGGCACAGCAGGGCCTGTACGAATACGACGCCGTGAGCCGCCTGCGCGACAGCCAGCTGGGCGACGAGAAGGTCAAGGACATCCAGAACTACATCGTCAAGGGCGTGCTGTGGCAGGCGTTCACGGCCGACCAGCCCGTGGCGCTCCTGATCGACGAGATCGACAAGGCCGACATCGAATTCCCCAACGACCTGCTGCGGGAAATCGACCGGATGGAGTTCTACTGCTACGAAACCCGCGAGCTGATCCGCGCCAGGCACCGCCCGCTGGTGTTCATCACCTCCAACAACGAAAAGGAGCTGCCCGACGCCTTCCTGCGCCGCTGCTTCTTCCACTACATCAAGTTCCCGGACGCCGACACCATGCGGCAGATCGTGGACGTGCACTTCCCCGGCCTGAAGGCCGAGCTGCTCACGGCCGCCATGAAGACGTTTTATGACGTGCGCAACCTGCCGGGCCTGAAGAAAAAGCCCAGCACGTCCGAGCTGCTGGACTGGCTCAAGCTGCTGGTGGCCGAAGACATCCCGACCGAGGCGCTGCACAGCAAGGACGACAAGGTCGCCGTGCCGCCGCTGGTGGGCGCGCTGCTCAAGAACGAGCAGGACGTGACCCTCTTCGAGAAGCTGGTCTTCATGCAAAGGCACAACCGCTGAAGGCGGGGGCGATGGCGTTCGTCGAACCCGTTGAACTGTCCGACCGCGGCATCAAGCTCGTGCCGCTTGACCTGTCGCACGAAGCGGCCCTGGCCCACGCCGCCGCCGACGGCGAACTCTGGCAGCTGCGCATCACGTCGGTGCCCGAGCCCGGACAGACCCGCAAGTACATCGAGGACGCGCTCACGATGCGCGCCGATGGCAACCGCTTTGCGTTCGCCGTGACCGACGAAGCAACCGGGACCGTGCTGGGCACGACGAGCTACCACGACATCCTGCCGGCCGTGAAGCGCGTGGAGATCGGCTACACGTGGTACGCCAGGCGCTGCCAGCGCACGCACGTCAACACGACCTGCAAGCTGCTCATGATGGGGCATGCCTTTGACACGCTGGGCTGCCACGTGGTGGGCTGGCGCACCGACAATTTCAACTTCGCGTCGCAGGCCGCGATCGAGCGGCTGGGCGCAAAGAAGGATGGCGTGATCCGCGGCCACGCGTTGCGCCGCGACGGCACCATCCGCGACACGGTGATGTACAGCATGCGCGCCGGCGAATGGCCCGAGGCCAGGGCGCAGCTGCTGTACCTGCGCGACCGCCCGCGCGCCTGAGCCTGCACAAGCCTGGAGCCGCCATGCTGATCGACTTTTTCTACACCCTGCGCAGCGCCAAGCTGCCGGTATCGGTCAAGGAATACCTGACGCTGCTGGAAGCCGTGAAGGAAGGCGTGGTCGGCCCCAACAGCGAAGACGGCAGCGGCTACAAGATTGACGACTTCTACTACCTGAGCCGCACCGCGCTCGTGAAGGACGAGAAACACTACGACAAGTTCGACCGTGCATTCGCCGCGTACTTCAAGGGCGTGGAGATGATCGCCGACTTCACGAAAGACGTGCCGCTGGAATGGCTGCGCAAGAACCTGGAGCTGGAGCTGTCGCCCGAGGAGCGCGCCAAGATCGAGAAGATGGGCTGGGATGAGCTCATGGAGACGCTGAAGAAGCGCTTCGAGGAACAGAAGGAACGCCATGAGGGCGGCAACAAGTGGATCGGCACCGGCGGCACGAGCCCGTTCGGCGCCTATGGCTTCAACCCGCAGGGCATCCGCATCGGCCAGGACAAGGGTCGCAACAAGAGCGCGGTGAAGGTCTGGGACCAGCGCGCCTACAAGGACTACGACGACACCCAGGAGCTCGGCACGCGCAACATCAAGGTCGCGCTGCGCCGCCTGCGCAAGTTCGCGCGCGAAGGCGCGCACGACGAGCTGGATCTTGACGACACCATCCGCTCCACCGCCGCCAACGCGGGCTGGCTGGACATCAAGATGGTGCCCGAGCGCCACAACAACGTGAAGGTGCTGCTGCTGATGGACGTCGGCGGCACCATGGACGAGCACATCACGCGCGTGGAGGAAATGTTCTCGGCCGCCAAGGCCGAGTTCAAGCACCTGGAGTTCTATTACTTCCACAACTGCGTGTACGACTTCATGTGGAAGAACAACCGCCGCCGCTTCAGCGAGAAGTTCGCCACCTGGGACATCATCCGCAAGTACAACAAGGACTACAAGCTGATCTTCGTGGGCGACGCGACGATGAGCCCGTACGAGATCCTGCAACCGGGCGGCAGCGTCGAATACAACAACGAAGAGGCCGGGGCCGAATGGCTGCAGCGGCTGACCAACGCCTTTCCCAAGTTCGCGTGGATCAACCCCGAGCCGCAGGGCGTGTGGCAGTACCGCCAGAGCATCAGCGTGATCCAGCAGCTCATGAGCCAGCGCATGTACCCGCTGACGCTCAAGGGCCTGGAAGACGCGATGCGGCTGCTGAGCAAATAGAATACGGCCTGCCCACGCAACGCCGCCGTAGTTCAATGGATAGAACGAGCGCCTCCTAAGCGCTAGATACAGGTTCGATTCCTGTCGGGGGCGCCACTGAGGCGGCCTTCAGAGTCCTCGAACCAGCCCGGCAAAGCTCCGGGCCCATGCGCATCAGCCCCGGGGAGGCCGCGCCTGTTCGGTGGTCAGGGGCTTGCCGCCCACTCCCCAGCGTCCACTGCGTATTTCCTGAATGATGCGATTGACGACGAAATTGGACCGGAACCGGCCGTCGGGAAAGAACGCTGCATCCAGCGCAGCGGCATCGAAGCCGCTCATCGGCCCGCAGTCCAGCCCGAGCAGGCGCGCGGTAATGATCAGGAAGGCGCACGGCGCTCACCGACCTGACTGGCGGCCGCATCGACATCATGTTCGATCCAGCGCTGATCGCCCAGGTGCGCACGGGCTCCATCAAGGCGCTGGCGGCGCAAAGCCCCCGCCGGCATCCCGAACTGCCGGATGTGCCCACGCTCGCCGAGCAGGGCCTGGACATCGGCGGGCCCAAATGGATCGGCATCGTGGCGCCACGCGGAACGCCCCGCGACATCGTCGCGCGGATGAGTTCGGCGATCTCGCGGGCCACGGCGGACAAGGCCGCGGAGGCGGAGCTTCTGCGTTACGGCCAGTACCCTGATTTTCACGGACCCGATGAATTCGCCCGGATGATCAAGGCCGACAGCGCCTTCTTCCGCGCCTTGGTGTCGGAACTGAAAATCAACGTGGAGTAAATGGCGGGCCGCACCGTGAGTGAAGCTGCCATCGCCTTTCCGCTGCCGTACGACCCGCCCGCATCGCACCGGACGGTGCCTGACGCGCCGGACACCTTCCGTTACACAGGTGGAGAACGACACGTTTTTGCCTACACCAACGGGCGAGCCATGCTCGCGGCATTGCAATTTTTTGTGACATTGTCCTCAGCCGAACAAAGGCACATGACGTTTTTAGGTAACAGAGTGACGCTCATGAGCTCAGGGATTTCTGGAGTTTCAACAGCATGCGGGCTCGCTATTTCGTCGAACTTTGCGGCTACCCGGCGCATGAAGCGGGGCACGCCGAAAGGGCTCTTGCACGGCCCAGGTTGAGTCGTGGCGAGTGGCGCCTTTGGGATGAAAGCCTGGCCGCCTTAAAAGTTCAGCCGGGGCGCGTGCGCGGGGGATCGCACGCATGAACGCGCCCACGCCTGCTCACGCCAGCCGCCATCTGCTGCTCGTGGAGTTCACCCCTGAAGACATTACGGCATTCCGCTGGCTCGAGCAGGGGCTGGCGCATCTGCGCGTCGAGGACTGCTCGCTCCTGCGCGCATACCGCCGGCTGGAACAGCAGGTGTACGACATTGTGTTCATCGACATTCCGCGCGACGCGACGCAGATGCAGCTGAACCTTGTGCGCGATCTGGCGCAGCAGCTCAGGATGCGCAGGCCCACGCCCGTGATGGTGCCGATGGTCGATTCCGGAGAACAGCTGGGCAAGGGCGACAGCGTGCTGATCCAGGTCTGCCCGGTGTATCTGACGCGGCCGCTGAACCTGCAGGACCTGCTCCAGATCGTGCAGACGTTCGCCAGCCCGCCCCAGCCGCGCTACGGCCATCCTCCACTGCGGGTGCCTACGAACAGTTACACATAGCAGGCCTGCGCATCACCACCCCGGATCGTTGCAGGCGAATTGCAACGCATCATGTCGGGCCTCGTGCGCGGTTGCCTGTCACCGGCCCAGATCAATAAAAAAACATGCCGGCCCACAACAGGCCGCCCCCCAGAATGCGCTGTACCCCGGTTACCCGTCCTGCCCCGACACCCTGCTTTCCCGCTCGCCGCAGACCACGCGCGGCAGCCGCCGGGACGCATATGCCCAAAGGCGGCTGAGGTGTCCTTCTATTCCCTGCAGATACTGTCGCGGCTGGGCCTGACGGAGACCCAGGCGCGCAAGCTCGCCACACAGCTCACCATCGGCTCGTTCGACAGCGGCCACGCCGTGTGGAACAAGGACCAGTTGCCGGATCACTGGAGCTTCATCATCAGCGGCGTCGTGGTCGGCATGTCCCCCAAGCGAACGGATCCCCGCCTGCCCATGAGCCTGCACGGCCCGCAGTCGTGGTTCGGCGAGCTGTGCATCCTGAACCAGGAACCCAGCGTCCTGGACTACATCTGCGCCACCGACGTGCAGCTCATGCGGATGCCCGCAAGCCTGTTCAACCAGACCGTGGCGACCGAGCCAGCGTTCTCTGCACACATCCTTCGCCTGATGTCCCGGCGCGCCAGGCTGCAGCTGGATCTGATCATCGCGCTGAAGGTCGGCTCGCCGACCATGCGCACGATGCTGGGCCTTGCCCACATCGCCGAGGCGCTGTTTCCGAGCACGCCGACGCAGGACGTGGTGGCGGTCCCGATCAAGCAGTCGCTGGTGGCCGCCATGTGCGGCGTCTCGCGGACGCTGCTGTCCCACTATCTGCAGGAGCTGCAGTCCGCGGGCTGGGTGCGGGTGCACTACAGCCGCCTGGAGCTGATTCATCCGCGCGCATGGATCCGCCTGTCGCGCCACATGCACCGCCACCGCCTGTTCGAGCGGCAGGTGAGCATTCACGATATGGTCCGCGAACTGGAGCAGGAGACGGACGACGCCCAAGGTTCAGGAAGCAGCAAATTTTGATAAATTCGGTGGCCGATTCCTGGGCCAATCGCCCGCAGATGGCTCCCAACGGCCCCGCGGACCGCCGCCGCGAGAGCTGGCTCGGCAGCTTCGATCCCAAGGATCCGATCGGGACGCTCAAGACATGGAGCCTGCCCAGCATGGGCGGCCCCATCGTCTTCGGCCCGGACAAGAACCTGTGGTTCGCCACGCACAACCGGTTTTACTCGAACGAGCCCACCGCCGTCATCGGCCGGCTGGACATCAAGACCGGAGGCATGACGACCTG
>JAYRLC010000079.1:0-8973 GCA_041905405.1 Ramlibacter sp.
GTTGGGGCTATAGCACGGTAGAGGGTTGTCCTAGACGCTACATGCACAACGCGCTGGGGCAGCGGGTGTTCCAGGGTGAGCCGATGGCCAGCCAGACACTGCCGAACCAGCAGAACCTGGGGCAGGGCTTCATCGAATGGCTGAAGTCGCAGTTCGGCTGGCTGTTCCAGCAACAGGCCACGACGAGCCTGGGCACGGCGTTCGTGTACGCGGACGGCCACCTGCCCAGCTGGGCGATCCTGGGTGACTATGACAACGGCAGTGCTTCGGGGGTGGGGAGAAGCGAATACATCTGGCTGCCCACGCAGGACGGCAATGCGATCCCGGTGGGGCTGTTCAGGAACGGGCGCCTGTTTGCCGTTCACACCGACCACCTGGGCACGCCCCGGCTGATGACCAACGACCTGAACAAGCCGGTGTGGCAGTGGCCGTACAGCGCGTTCGGCATGAGCAAGCCGACTGGCATACTAAAAGCGACCGCCAAGCCGAAGAATGCGATGACGAATCAACCCGTGATGCTGAAATCAACAGTCCCAGCGCAAGTGCTGAATCTGCGAGATCCGGGCCAGTACGAGGACACAGAGACGGGCTTGCGCGACAACATCAATCGTATGCTCTCAGCAAACACTGGACGTTACACGCAGTCCGATCCGATTGGCACGCGTGGTGGCCCCAACCGCTTCATCTACGTGGAGAACAATCCGCTGATGATGATTGACCCTTGGGGCCTGATGGGCGGCAGCGGAAGCGGCGCTGCTCACCGCAACCCGCCACCGACGGTGTCGGGGTTTGGCTGCGTGGGGTTAATGTGTGCCAGTGGCAGCACTCAGGATGACGGCGCTCAATTCAGTGCCGAACTCAGCTTCGGCGGCGGCATTGAAATTTGCGATGCACCACCGCCACCTAAGCCTGCGCCGGAAACTTGCCCAAGGAACCAGGGAGGTATGTATGGCGACGGAGCCAAGCCGCAACCTCAGTTCCCGGGCCTTTCGGTGCCGAAGAGATTTGGCGGCGCGTTCATTGGTCCGTCGATGAAAACAGATGGGCGCGTCTGCGTGCGGATCGGACCTCATGTGTCTGTCCCATTCCCGTCACTTGATCTTGGCGGGTTGAGAAGGTGATGACTGCAACTCTTATCTTGGGTGGCGCAGCATCGATTCTTGGCATTTGGTACTCGATGTTGGGAATCTCGGCGATCAAGCATCTGCATAAGGCGGATGAGGTTGACAAGGTCGTAGGCTGGACGCTCTGGTGGTGCGTCGACACAGAGCGATACGACGACGAAGGCCGACGGCTATGCAAGAAGGGGCAGTTGGTTGCGATGGCCAGCGTTGCCCTATGGGTCGCTGCATACGCTGTTCGTGGCTGATAGGTGACTACGACAACGGAAGCGCTTCGGGAGCCGGAAGAAGCGAATACATCTGGCTGCCCACGCAGGACGGCAATGCGATCCCGGTGGGCCTGTTCAGGAACGGGCGCCTGTTTGCGATCCACACCGACCACCTGGGCACGCCCCGACTGATGACGAACGACGCCAACAAGCCGGTGTGGCAGTGGCCGTACAGCGCGTTCGGTGCGACGGAACCTACCGGCGTTCTGAAAGCGACGGACCGGCCGAAGAACGCGATCACAAATCAGCCGGTGATGCTGAAGTCGACACAACCCGCCCAAAGACTGGACCTGCGGTATCCGGGGCAGATGAAGGATGTGGAGACGGGGACGTTTCAAAACAGGTGGCGTAGCTATGACGCTCGTATTCGAGCCGGCTATACGCAGGCAGACCCGATAGGGGCAGGCGGCGGTTTGAATCGATTCATCTATGGAGATGGAAACGCACTGTCGGCTACAGACCCCATGGGCTTGGTGCCAGAACCTGAACATTGGGGAGGGCACAAACCGGCTGCTGGGGTTCCAACAAACCGTCACCGAAGTGCGGGGCGCAACCGCCTTTTCCCGGTTTTCCCTAATAAGCCTTCAACTTGGACCGCAGCCGCGCCACGGCCTGGCTGTGCAGCTGGCACACGCGCGACTCGGTCACCCCCAGCACGGCGGCGATTTCCTTCAGGTTCATGTCGTGTTCGTAGTACATGCTCATCACGTACTGCTCGCGCTCGGGCAGGTTTTCGATCGCGCCGACCAGCGCCTCGCGGAACCGCCGGTCCGACAGCTGGGCGGCGGGGTCGCCGCGCTCGTCAGGCGCGATGTGGCGGTCCAGGTAGTGCGTGTCGTTGTCGTCTGCGTCATAGTCGTCGGCATACACCAGCTGCGCGCCGCGCACGTCGGTCAGCATGCCGTGGTAGTCGTCCAGCGACACGTCCATGTGGGCGGCAATTTCCGAGTCGGACGGCGCGCGCTGCAGCTGGTGCTCCAGCTTGTGCACGGCCTGGGCGATGTCACGCTGGCTTTTGCGTACCGACCGCGGCACCCAGTCGGTGCCGCGCAGTTCGTCCAGCATGGCGCCGCGCACGCGCTGCATGGCAAACGTTTCAAACTGTGCGCCCTGCGTGTCGTCATAACGCTGCATGGCGTCCATCAGGCCCATCATGCCGGCCTGCACAAGGTCGTCCATTTCCACGTTGGCGGGCAGCCGTCCGATCATGCGCGCGGCGGCGCGCTTCACCATGGGCAGGTAGTTCTCGATGCCGGTGGTGCGGCTGTCAAGGGTTCCTTTGGCGGTGTACATGGTGGGTTCCTCAGTGCAGTGAACAGGGGGTGGCGGCGGCGTCCATCAGCGCGCCGGCCAGGCGGGCCAGGCCCGCGTCGGGTTCGCCGCCCGCGGGCAGCGCGCCGGCCAGCGCCACGTCGGCGTTCAGGAACGCGCGAACGGTGTCGGCCAGGCGGCCGTGGCAGCGGCGCGCGTCCTGCGCATCGTTGCCGCTCTGGCCCACCAATGCAAAGCGCTGGTAGCCAAAGCCTTCGGCCAGTTGTTTGAGCGTGGCGTAGGCGCGCACCAGGCCTTCCTGGCCGGGCGCAAGGGCCAGTACGGGCACGGCGTGCCCCGGGTCGGCCATGCTGGCCAGCTCGTGCGCGGGCATGGCCAGCAGGGCGATGTCAAAGCCATGGTCCAGGCGGGCCAGCGTGCCAAAGAACTGGCGCGACGGCGCGCCGGACAGCGCAAACGCTTCCAGCCCGCGCTCTGCGCGCAGCACGTGCACGCCACCGGCGCGCACGGCCACGGCGTCAAAGTCGGCAGCGCCGTGCAGGTAGTCCAGCAGATCCAGCTGCGGGTCCACGCCAAACGCCTGCGACAGCGCGGCGTCGGGGCCGGCGTCGATCACGACCGGGCGCGCGCCCAGAGCGCACAGCCCGTGCGCCAGCGGCGCGATCCATCGCGGCGACGCGCCTTCGTCCAGCGCAAAGGCCATGAGCGCCAGCGCCCGGGGTGCGCCTGCCGCTGCGGTTTCCGGCGCCACCATACGGCGCAGGCCCGATGCCTGGTCGTGTCCGGGTTCAAACATGGGGCGCCCCGGTGCGGCGCGCGGCCTGTGTGGACTGCGGGTGGGCGGGGCCCGTGAACATCAGGCCCAGGTCGCCGTCGTCGGGCGTGTACAGGGACGCGGCGGGCTTCATCAGTGCCTTTTGCACGAGCAGCTGGGCGCGGGCGGCGTGCCAGTCCTCCGGCACGCGCTGGCCGTTGGCAAAACCTTCCACCACCAGCTGGTGACGGATGGCCGCGTCGATCACGGCGCCGGACTTCACGGCTTCGTCCAGCTTGGTGAACACGCAGCGCGTGCCGGGGCCGGCGCCATAGGCCTGCACCACTTCTTCCAGCGTTTCGGCCTGTGCGCTGGCGTTCAGCGCCAGCAGGCGTGTGACGCGCGGCGCGGGCAGCGACGCCAGCAGGTCGGCCACGCGGCGGTCGCGCTGGCCCACGCCCACGGTGTCGATCAGCACGAGCTTTTTGCGGTCAAACAGGTTCAGCAGATCGGTCAGCGACGCAGTGTCGCGCGCCGTGTGCACGGGAATGTTCAGGATGCGGCCGAATGCGCGCAACTGGTCGGACGCGCCCATGCGGTAGGTGTCCACGGTGATCAGTCCCACGCTGCCTGCGCCATGTTTGAGCGCAAAGTGCGCGGCCAGCTTGGCCGTGGTGGTGGTCTTGCCCACGCCGGTAGGGCCTACCACGGCAAACACGCCGCCCTGGGCCTGGATGGATGTTTCGTCTGACGTGCAGCGCAGGTTGCGCGACAGCATGCCCAGCAGCCAGTGAGCGGCGGCAGTCTCGTCGTGCCCTTCGGGCAGGCGGTGCACCAGTTGGCGGGCAAGCTGCGGCGAAAAGCCATTGCCGATCATCAGCCGCAGCAGCTGCGTCTGCGCGGGGCTGCGGCGCACGGTGTCGAACCAGGCCATGCCGGCGAGCTGCGACGTGATCATGCCGCGCATGGCCTTGATCTCTTCCATCACCTCTTCACCCATCGCAGCGGCGGCGCCGGCCTGCGCCACGGCGTGGAAAGTGCGCGCGCCCGGCGCGAACGGCGCGTCCGGGGTGGCGGCCTCTGCGGCTACGGCGGGCGCCTCGGCGGGCACGACCGCGGGCCGTTGCTGTGCCTGTGCGGCCAGCTCTTCGTCCAGCGCCTGGGCAGCAAAGCGGGCCGGCTCCTGCGGCGGCTCGGCCAGGCGGCTGCGCTCGCGCACGTACTGCTGGAATGACAGCGTGCTCATCGGTTCCACGGGAGCCGGGCGCTTGCGTTCATTGGCGGGGCGCTCTGGCGGCTGCGCGGGTGGCTGGGCCGGCGCGCGTGCAGCCACGGGACGGTTGGCCGTGCGCGGCGCAGCGGGCGCGGGCAGGGCTGCCGGCGTGCCGGGCACATCGCCCTCGGCCATGGCCACGATTTCCACGCCGCCTTCAATGGCACGGTTGGACAGCACGACGGCCTGGTCGCCCCAGACGGCGCGGGCCTGCGCGATGGCTTCGCGGGCGTTCCTGCCGACAAATCGCCTGACGTTCATGACGTGACTCCAATGACTCGGTTGATGTGGATGGAATGGGTGCGCGGAATTTCAGAGTGCGCGAGCACCCGCAGGCGCGGCGCGCGGCGCTTGAGCAGGCGCGACAGCGGCGCGCGGATGCGGTCGGGCACGAGCAGGCAGGCGGGCAGACCGGCCTCTTCCTGCGCGCGGGCGGCTTCCACGGCCTGGGTGGACAGCAACTCGCCCATGGCGGGGTCCAGCGGCGCGGGCGCGTCGGGCGCCAGGGCCTGCACCAGCACCTGCTCCAGGCCTGGCTCCACGGCCATCACGCCCAGCTCTCGCACGGGACCGTACAGGTCCTGCACGATCGCAGCCGACAGGCCGATGCGCAGCTCGCGCGTGAGTTCGGCGGCGTCCTGCGTGGTGCCGGCGCTTTCGGCCAGCAGCTCCAGAATGCCGCGCAGGTCGCGGATGTGGACCGATTCGTCCAGCAGGTTGCGCAGCACTTTTTGCAGCAGCTGCAGCGGAATCAGCTTGGGCACGGTGTCGTCCACCAGCGCGGGCACGAATTTCTTCGTGTGGTCCAGCAGGTCCTGCACCTCCACGCGGCCCAGCAGCGCCGCAGCGTTACTCTGCATCACATGGTTCAGGTGGGTGGCGATCACGGTGGCGGCGTCCACCACGGTGTAGCCGGCGGCCTGGGCGGCTTCGCGCTGGCGCGCGTCCACCCAGGTGGCGTTCAGGCCGAAGGCGGGGTCCACGGTGGCCGTGCCCTGCAGCGGCACCTTGATATGCCCGGGGTTGATGGCCAGGAACATGCCGGTGAAGGCCTGGCCTTCGCCCATGACCACGCCCTTGAGCAGGATGCGGTAGCCCGACGGATGCAGTTCCAGGTTGTCGCGGATGTGCACGGCCGGCGGCAGAAAGCCCACGTCGCCCGCGAACTTCTTGCGCACGCCCTTGATGCGGCTGAGCAGGTCGCCGCCCTGGGTCTTGTCCACCAGCGCGATCAGGCGGTAGCCGACCTCCAGGCCCAGCAGGTCCACCGGGGCCACGTCGTCCCAGCTCGCCTCGGCGTTGGGGGCAGGGGTGCGCACGGGCTCGTCCTGGGGCGCGGCGGGGCGCGCGGCCATGCGCGTCAGCGCCCAGGCGGCCCAGCCGCAGGTGCCGGCCAGCAACAGGAACGGAATGTGCGGCATGCCGGGGATCAGCCCCAGCGCGCCCAGCACGGCGGCCGTCAGGCCCAGCGCGCGCGGAATGGAAAACAGCTGCCCGGCAATCTGGCGGCCGATGTCCTCTTCGCCCACACGCGACACCACCAGACCGGCGGCCACCGAAATGACCAGCGCCGGCACCTGGGCCACTAGGCCGTCACCGATGGCCAGCAGCACGTAGTTGTTGACGGCGGTGTCCAGTGGCAGGTTGTGCTGCATCATGCCGATCACCAGGCCGCCCACCATGTTGATGAACAGAATCATGATGCCGGCGATGGCGTCGCCGCGCACGAACTTGCTGGCGCCGTCCATGGAGCCGTAGAACTCGGCTTCCTGCGTCACCTCATTGCGGCGCTTGCGCGCCTCTTTGTCGTCGATGGCGCCGGATGCCATGTCGGCGTCGATGGCCATCTGCTTGCCGGGCATGGCGTCCAGCGCAAAACGCGCCGACACCTCGGCAATGCGGCCAGCGCCCTTGGTGATCACCACGAAGTTGATGATCGTCAGGATCGCAAACACCACCAGGCCCACGGCCAGACTGCCGCCGATCAGGAAATGCGCGAACGACTCAATCACCTGGCCCGCCGCGCCCGTGCCCGTGTGGCCGTACAGCAGCACGGCGCGGGTGGACGCCACGTTCAGCGCCAGGCGCAGCAGTGTGGTGACCAGCAGCACGCTGGGAAAGCTTGCGAAATCCAGCGTGCGGCGCGTGTAGGCGGCCACCATCAGCACCACCAGCGACGTGGCGATGTTGAAGGTGAACAGCAGGTCCAGCAGAAACGCCGGCAGCGGCACCAGCATCATGGCCAGGATCAGCACAATCAGCAGTGGTGCGCCCAGCGCACGCGCGTCGGGCAGCGTGCCGCGCATGCGCGCGAACGGGCTGGCGCCGCCTGCGGCGGGACCGGACAGCACGGGGCGGGTGCCGGGTGCGGCGTTCATGCCACCACCTCGTTGGGGTCCATGCCGGGCGGCACGTCAATCTGCGGCACGGGCGGCGGCAGCAGCGCGCCGCGCAGGCGGAACACCCAGGCCAGCACCTGTGCCACGGCGGTGTACAGGGCCACGGGCACCTCGGCTCCCACGTCGCCATGCTTGTACAGGGCGCGGGCCAGGGGCGGGGCCTCCAGCACCGGCACCTGCGAATCGGCGGCGATCTGGCGGATCTTCAGCGCCAGATGGTCGGCGCCCATGGCCACGATGCGGGGGGCGCCCATGGACGACTCGTCATAGTGCAGCGCCACGGCGTAGTGGGTGGGGTTGGTCACGATCACGCTGGCCGTGGGCACGGCGTCCAGCATGCGGCCGCGCGACATCTCGCGCTGGCGGCGGCGGCGCTCGCCTTTCATGTGCGGGTCGCCGTCGGATTCCTTGTTTTCCTGCTTGGCTTCTTCCAGCGTCATGCGCAGCTCGCTGCGGTGATGCCAGATCTGGTAGGGCACATCAATGGTGGCGGCCACCAGGCACACACCCGCCAGCAACGCCAGGCCGCCGTTGAGCCAGCCAAAGCCGGTGGCCAGCGCGGCGCCCAGCGGCATGCGCGACAGGGCGTCCACATCGCCCGCGTGGTCCTGCACATACCAGGCGGCGCAACCGATCAGCGCGGCGGCCAGCGCGGCCACGCGCAACTGGCCCAGCATGCCGCGCCAGCCCACCAGACGGGCGGCGCCGGCCAGCGGATTGACACGTTCAAACTTGGGCTCCAGCGCCTTGACGGTCAGGTTCCAGCCGCTGACGGCCAGCGTGGACGCGGCCACCAGCAGCGCCATGGCGGCCAGCAGCGGCGCTGCCATGGACAGCCCCGCCACGCCCAGGCGGGCCAGATGGGGCAGCATGCGTTCGGATTCAAAAGCGTCGGCCCGGCTGAAATGCAGACCGGTGCCCACCAGATCGAGCGACTGGTCGGCCACCCAGGGCCCCAGCCAGGACAGCAGCGTCAGCAGCGCGCAAATGGCCGCCAGATGCGCCAGATCGCGCGAACGGGCGATCTGGCCCTCTTCACGGGCCTGTTGCAGGCGCCGTTCCGACGCCGGTAACTGGCGGTCTTCACGGGAAGCTTCAGATGCGGACATGGGACGCGGGTGTACTCATTGACGAACCGATTGTTCGCGTCCGGCGGAAAACTTAAGTGGGGAAGAAGGGGGGGAAAAGGGGGTATTTGCGGCGGCTGGGGCCGGGGTTTGCCCCCTCTCCCTCTGAGAGAGGGTGGGGGTGAGGGCATTCCCCGGGGCCTGCCGGGGGGCCCTCTGATTAGAGGAGGACCGGGCGGGGTGGGGTGCCTAGAATGCGGCGGGATGGGGTGCGGGGGATGTGGGTGTGACTAGTGGCCACGTTCAACCGCAAGGGTGGGGGATAAGGCGTTGCTGGCAATAATTTGAAGTGGACGGCGATGATCACGTTTGTCGGCAGGTGCCGGATTAATCCGCAGGATTTGCGGAATACATTGAGTTAGGTCTTCATATGGATGCGTACGAATTTATCGCGCAACACGAGAAGCTCCTTGCGCATTTCGGACGGTGGCCGAGTTTTCATGATGCCGAGGTTCATTGCCTGAGCCTCCATCGGGCGGCCCATACCACCACTGAAAGAGACGTACCGACGCTTGAACTACACCTGCGTGGCTGGGTTCTCAAAGAAGAAGTCTCTGATGCTGGCTTCTGCAAACTGCACGGAGATGCAGTCATTCACTTCCAATTTGAAGGCATCTTTGATCTAGAAATTGAGAGCCTGTCCTGAATTTTGTGTTTGAGGCATAAATATGATCTACAGGACCATTTATGCCAAGCAAGACGAAGCTGAAGAATGCGGCCATAGCGGCCAGGAGTGCGGCGCTGCCGAAAATCTCCAA
>JAYRLC010000100.1:0-1701 GCA_041905405.1 Ramlibacter sp.
CCTGCTGGGGCAGATGCTTTTCGAGTCGGACGACGCCTCTGGCGCACTAGAGCTGCTGGAGAGCCGTGTCGACCTGCTTGAGCGCCTGTCCATTCCCGACGCTGTGCTGCGCGTCATGTTGGTGCTGGCCTGGTCGCGCAGACTGGTTGGCGACCGCCTCGAGGCCTATAACCACCTCGAACGCCTGGAGGACTATGCCCATCGGCAAAAGCTACCCCGCCTGCTGGGCCACAGCCTGCTTGGCCAGATGCGCTTGCGCCTGGAGGACGGTAGCACCACGGAGGCCGAAGAGTTGCTGCAGCGCGCGCAAGCCGTCGTGGCGACACGCGAGGACATTTTGCCAAGCACACTGAAAAAAACCAGGCTCCACACCGCACGCGCACGTGCTTGGTGGTTGAAAAGTCAAGGCGACCTCGAGGGTGCTGCCGCGCAGGTCCATACGGTGATACATCAAAGCGATGCTGGTGGCTGGCAGATAATGAATGCGCAGGCGCTGATCCAGGGCGCGGTCATTGACCGCCTGTGCGGGCGCGAGGCTTCAGCGTTGGAGCGCACCATCGCATCCCTGAGGATTGGGCACCGTCTGGGCCTGTTGCGTTGCATCGTGGACGTCGACGCCGACGTTCGAGAACTTCTGGACGAGTTCCTCTGCAAAGGCTCACTCGATCCGGTCCTTAGTTTCTACGCCGAACGCCTACTCGCAACGCGCGAAGTGTCGAGCAGCCCCTTGCGCACACCAACGTCCGTGGGGGGGCTTTCCATCCACAGCCGGCTGGACGCGCTGAGTGATCGCGAGATGGAAATCCTGAACCAGCTTGCGCAGGCGCTACCCAACAAGAAGATCGCCCGCGCACTCAACGTCTCGCCAGAGACTGTCAAGTGGCATCTCAAGAATGTCTTTGGCAAGCTTGGCGTGGCTAGTCGCGATGAAGCCGTCGCAAAGTTGCGCGATCATGCGTGGCGCTTAGCCGATCTCCCCGCTTCGCCGTAGCCAGCCCTCGTTTTGAAAGCAGGGCTCTTTATTTTCTGCGGTCCATGGGCGTCCACGACGATCCACGATCTTATGGTGATCACGCGGCAACCGCCTGCTGGCTGCCGAGCGCCAGTTCGCGCGCGTCGGGGAGTTGCTCCAGGACTGCGAGACGGGCAAAAAGCGCTTCGCCGTGCGTACGTCCGCCTGCAACGCAGCAGTCGATGAACTTTTCTTTCAGGCGCGTGTGCGGCTTGACACCCAATATGTCGCCGCTATCGAGCACTAGGTCGTCGCGTGTGGTGATCACGACGCGGTCGGACGGTGGCGGTGAGCCGTCCGCCAGGTGCGGCAGATGCGTGAACCTCACTTTGGCCAAAAAGGACTGAACCGGCGCGCTTGCGACGAAACTGTCTTGCAAGTCCACCAGCCCGATGCCGCCGCGCAACATCGCGCAGGCAGCGGCGAACTGCATGCTGAACTTGGCCTCGAGCGCCGAGCGCGGACGGTCGAAGCGCAGCACCCGTGCCGCTGTGCCGCGCACCGAGATGTGCATGTCGGCGACGTCATCTGCCTTCAGCCTGTGCTCGCGTGCCAGTTCGACGAGGGGTCTCCTCGTTTTCAGTGCAATAAGTGACGGTACGAAAAGCTAGCACTGGCGCGGAGGTGGTGTTGGTAGATCGTTGATTTCATTGACTTTCCTGTTCACTTTCAAATCTGCGATTCGTGGC
>JAYRLC010000012.1:0-86300 GCA_041905405.1 Ramlibacter sp.
GGTTCACGGTGATTCTTTTGTTGGTGGGGAATTCCAGCCCCGCGTTCTGCAGCGCCGAGCGCACCCGCTCGCGTGCTTCCTTGACCTCCACATCGGCCAGCCCCACCAGCGTGAAGCTGGGCAGCCCGTTGGCCAGATGCACCTCGACGGTGACGGCGGCCGCGTCCAGGCCGAGCAAGGCGCGGCTTTGCACCAAAGACAAGCTCATTGATTTCTTCCTCCCTGTTTGGGTGCGCGCTGGAATCTGGTGCCGGAAAAAAACCAAGATCGCACCAAATATGTGCATAAGCGGGGCTCAAGGCCCGTCGATCCGGCTAATGGCGGCAATCCAGCGGCTTCCCTGCACCAACTGTAGCGCGTGTGAAGTTTGGCACGCTCCCTGCTAAGTGGAGCTGTCCCTCATCCTTTTCTTTAACGGAGAACTCCATGAAACTGAAAACCACGTTGCTCGTGTCCCTGCTGGCCCTGTCGGGTGCTGCCTTCGCCCAGACCGCCGCGCCCGCGGCCCCCGCGCCTGACTACACGCTGTCGTTCAACGTGGGCGCCGTGACCGACTACCGCTATCGCGGCATCAGCCAGACGCGCAAGAAGCCCGCCCTGCAAGGCGGCATCGACTTCGCCCACAGCAGCGGCTTCTACCTGGGCACCTGGGCCTCGACCATCAAGTGGATCAAGGACGGCGGCGGCAATGCCAGCGCTGAAATCGACCTGTACGGCGGCTACAAGGGCACGGCAGGCGCCTTCGGCTACGACGTGGGCGTGCTGACGTACCAGTACCCCGACCACAGCCTGGCCATCAGCCCCAACACGACCGAAATCTACGGCGCCGGCACCTACGGTCCCGTGACGCTGAAGTATTCGCACGCCACGACCAACCTGTTCGGTTTTGCCAACAGCAAGAACAGCTACTACCTGGACCTGAGCGCCGCCTTCGATCTGGGCAACGGCTGGTCGCTGACGCCGCACATCGGCTACCAGAAGGTCAAGAACAACTCGGCCTCCTCGTACACCGACTACGCCCTCACGCTGGGCAAGGACCTGGGCAACGGCCTGAGCGCATCGGCTGCCGTCATCGGCACCGACAACGACACCTATGTTGGCCCCGGCGGCAAGAACCTGGGCAAGAGCACGCTGGTCCTGGGCGTCAAGTACGCCTTCTGATCCAGGCCCTTTTCAAGAGGAGAAGACATGAAACTCGTAACGGCCATCATCAAACCGTTCAAGCTTGACGAGGTGCGCGAAGCCCTCTCGGGCATCGGTGTGCAAGGCATCACGGTGACCGAAGTCAAGGGCTTCGGCCGCCAGAAAGGCCACACCGAGCTGTACCGCGGCGCGGAATACGTCGTTGATTTCCTGCCCAAGGTCAAGATCGAGGCGGCGGTGGCCGACGAGTTGGTCGACCGCGTGATCGAGGCGGTCGAGGGCGCGGCCCGCACCGGCAAGATCGGCGACGGCAAGATCTTTGTTTACAACCTGGAGCAGGTCGTCCGCATTCGCACCGGCGAGACCGGCAAGGAAGCGCTGTAAAGCCCGAAAGAAAGAGACGCACATGAAAAAGCTACTTGCCTCCCTGGCCCTGGGCCTGGGTCTTTTGATCGGCGGCACGGCCGTGATCGCACAGACTTCCCCGTCCGCGCCGGCCCCCGCGGCTTCGGCCCCGGCTGCTGAAGCTGCTGCTGCTCCTTCAGCGGCCGCACCTGCTGCCGCGCCCGCTGCGGCGGCTCCTGCCGCTCCGGCCGCTGCGGCTCCCGCTGCACCGGTGCCCAACAAGGGTGACACCGCCTGGATGACCATGGCCACCGCGCTCGTGATCTTCATGACGCTGCCCGGCCTGGCCCTGTTCTACGGCGGCCTGGTGCGCAGCAAGAACATGCTGTCCGTGCTGATGCAGGTCTTCTGCGTGTCCGCGCTCATCTACGTCCTGTGGGTGATCTACGGCTACTCGCTGGCCTTCGGCGGCGACGGCGCGTTCATCGGCACGTTCGACAAGGTGTTCCTCAAGGGCGTGACGCCCGACTCCGTGGCGGCCACGTTCAGCAAGGGTGTCGTGATCCCCGAGCTGTCGTTCATCGCCTTCCAGGCCACGTTCGCGGCCATCACCTGCGCGCTGATCGTTGGCGCATTCGCCGAGCGCATCAAGTTCTCGGCCGTGCTGCTGTTCTCGGTCATCTGGTTCACGTTCTGCTACCTGCCCATGGCCCACATGGTCTGGTACTGGGCGGGCCCCGACGCGATCACCGACGCCGCCTCGCTCGAGAAGGTCACCGCCGCCGCCGGCTGGCTGTGGGCCAAGGGCGCGCTGGACTTCGCGGGCGGTACCGTGGTGCACATCAACGCCGGTGTCGCCGGTCTGGTGGGTGCCTATGTGATCGGCAAGCGCGTGGGCTACGGCAAGGAATCCCTCACGCCGCACAGCCTGACCCTGACCATGGTCGGCGCGTCGATGCTGTGGTTCGGCTGGTTCGGTTTCAACGCCGGCTCCAACCTGGAAGCCAACGGCCTGACGGCACTGGCTTTCCTGAACACGGTCATCGCCACCGCCGCTGCCACGCTGTCGTGGATCGCCGGTGAAGCCCTGTCCAAGGGCAAGGCCTCGATGCTGGGCGCTGCTTCCGGCGCCGTCGCCGGCCTGGTGGCCATCACCCCGGCCTGCGGCTTCGTGGGCCCGATGGGCGCCATCGTGATCGGCCTGATCTCCGGCCTGGTCTGCCTGTGGGGCGTGAACGGCCTGAAGCGCATGCTGGGCGCCGACGACTCGCTGGACGTGTTCGGCGTGCACGGCGTGGGCGGTATCCTGGGCGCGCTGCTGACGGGCGTGTTCGCATCCCCGTCGCTGGGCGGCACCGGCGTGTACGACTACGTGGCCAACAAGGTCGGCGAGGGCTACTCGATCGGCGGCCAGGTCTGGATCCAGGCGCAGGGCGTCATCACCACGATCGTCCTGTCGGCTGTGGTGTCGTTCATTGCCTTCAAGATCGTGGATCTCGTGATCGGTCTTCGGGTCACCGAAGAAGAAGAGCGCGAGGGCCTCGACATCAGCAGCCACGGCGAAACGGCCTACAACCGCTGAACCTGAAACGCTGATTTTTTCGTTAGCAAGAGTCTCCTTTGGATGTTGGGCCCGCAGCGATGCGGGCCCTTTTTTTGCTGCGGTGCGGCACATGCACAATGGGGTGATGACCACCGCCCTGCACCTGCACCGCGACGGCCTGCGCTGCGAGATCGCGCCCGGCCTGGGCGGCTGCATCGCGGGGCTGTGGCTGAACGGGGTGCCGGTGCTGCGCTCCACGCCGGCCGCGCAGCTGGCCACGGCGCGCCAGTCGGGCAGCTACCCGCTGGTGCCGTTTTCCAACCGGCTGGCCCACGCGGCGCTGCAGTGGCAGGGCACGAGCCACCCGCTGGTGCGCAACAACGGCGACGAGCCGCATGCCATCCACGGCGTGGGCTGGCAGCGGCCCTGGGGCGTGCTGGACAGCGCCGACGACTTTGCGCTGCTGTCGTACGAGCACCGGGGGGACAGTGGCTGGCCGTTCGCGTTTGATGCGTCGCAGACCTTCCGTGTGTCGCCCGATGCGCTCGAATGCACGCTCAGCGTCACCAACCAGTCGCAGCACGCGGCGCCGCTGGGGCTGGGCTGGCACCCGTGGTTCGTCAAGCGGCCCGGCGCGCGCGTGTCGTTCCAGGCAGAAGGCCGCTGGGAGATGGGCGCCGACAAGCTGCCCACGCACCGCCTGCCGTCGTCAGGCATGGATGCCGACGGCGACACGCTGGACGTGGACCATTGCTTTGACGGCTGGCGCGGCAGTGTCGTGCTGACCGACGCGCAACTGCGCACGCGCGTGAGCGCCAACCTGTCGCGACTGGTGATATTTACCCTGCCGTCGCGCGATGCCATCGCGATCGAGCCGGTCAGCCATGTGAACAACGCGCTGCACCTGGCGGCGCAGCCGGGCCTCACGCCCGAAGCGCTGGGCCTGAAGGTGCTGGCGCCCGGCGAATCCTTCAGCGCCACCATGACGATCCAAACGGAGACTGTTGCATGACGATTCCCTGGCAAGCCGTGACCGGGCAACCCGATGAGCTGGGCGAATCCCCGTTCTGGCATCCGCACGAGCAGATGCTGTACTGGGTGGACATCCCCGCGCGGCAGGTGCGCCGCGCCAATGTCTTCATGGGCACGGTGGACAGCTGGGCCATGCCGCAGGACGTGGGCTGCATCGCGCCGGCGACCAGTGGCGGGCTGGTGCTGGCACTGCGCGACGGCATCTACCGCGCGCGCGAGTTCGGCGGCGCGCTGCTGCCCCTGGCGCGCTTTAACCACGACCCGCGGACCACGCGCTTCAACGACGGCAAGGCCGATCCGCTGGGCCGCTTCTGGGCGGGCACCATGTACGAACCCCGGGACGCGCGCAAGGCGGAGCTGTACAGCGTGGACTGCCGGCCCGCCAACGGCAACGGCGGCAAGCCCGTGATCCAGCTCAAGGCGCTCAACGGCGTCATCGCCAACGGCCTGGCCTGGTCGCCGGGCGCCGACACGGTGTACTGGACCGACACGACCAACCACGTCATCCAGGCCTGGGACTGGGAGCCGCACAGCAGCGCCATGCGCAAACACCGCATCTTCCGCCAGTTCGCGCCCAAGCCAGCGGGCTGGCAGCCGGGCATGGACGGCTACGGCGGCCGCCCCGACGGCGCGGCTGTGGACACCCAGGGCAACTACTGGGTGTCCATGTTCGAAGGCGGGCGTCTGCTCAAGCTGTCGCCTTCGGGCGAAACATTGGCCGACTACCCGGTGCCCGCGCGCTGCCCGACCATGCCATGCTTTGGTGGCGACGACCTGCAGACGCTGTACGTCACCACGGCCCGGCATGGCCGACCGGCCGACGAGCTGGCGCAGTACCCGCAATCGGGCTGCGTGTTCAGCCGACGCGTGGACGTGCCGGGCCTGCCCGTCAACTTTTTCAGCGACTGATCTCAAAAAGATCAAAGCGCCACCGGTCCACCGCCGCCGGTTCGCGGCGTAACATCGCCGGCAACTGCACCCCGACCCATGGATCAAGCCCTTCGCCAGATCACCGACCGCATCCGCGCCGCCACGGCCGACGGCACGCCGCTGTGCATCCGCGGCGGCGGCACCAAGGACTTCTACGGCGAGCCGCCCCGGGGCGAAGTGCTGGACACCCGGCCGCTGGCCGGCATCACCAGCTATGAACCGAGCGAACTGGTCGTGACCGTTCGCGCCGGCACACCGCTGGCCGAGCTGGAGGCGGCGCTGGCCGACAAAGGCCAGTGCCTGCCGTTCGAGCCGCCGCACTTTGGTGAGGGTGCCACCGTCGGCGGCATGGTCGCTGCTGGCATCAGCGGGCCTGCGCGCGCCACGGCGGGCTCGGTGCGCGACTATGTGTTGGGCCTGTCGATGCTGAACGGCCGGGCCGAAGCGCTGACCTTCGGCGGACAGGTCATGAAGAACGTTGCGGGCTACGACGTATCGCGCCTGATGGCCGGTGCGCTCGGCACGCTGGGCCTGATCACCGAGGTCAGCCTGAAGGTCCTGCCCACGGCCCCGGCCGAGGCCACGCTGAAATTCGCGCTGGACGAGGCATCCGCCATCCGCCACCTCAACACCTGGGCCGGCGACCCGCTGCCGCTGAACGCCAGCTCATGGGTCAATGATGCGGGCCGTCCCACGCTGTACCTGCGCCTGAGGGGCGCCGTGGCCGCGGTCGACGCGGCCATCCGCCGCCTGCTGGCCGAGGTGCCGGGCGAGCGCGTGGACTCGCCCGAAACGTCCGCCGACTGGACCGCCGCGCGCGACCTGCGCCTGCCCTGGTGCACGGATGGGTACGCACGCGGCCAGGACCTGTGGCGCCTGTCGGTGCCGCAGACGGCCGCGCCCTTGAATGTGGGGGACACGATGATCGACTGGCTCGGCGCGCAGCGCTGGGTCTGGGCGGATACGGGCGACGTGGCTGCGGCGTCGCGTTTGCGTTCCGCAGCTGCTGCCGTGGGCGGGCATGCGACGCTGTTCCGTCCTGCAACTGCCGTTGTGTCCGTGCCGCGCTTCGATACGCTGAAGCCGCCGCTGGACCGCATTCACGTGCAGCTGAAGGCCGAGTTCGATCCAGCCGGGGTATTCAACCCCCGGCGGCTGGGGGTGTTGTGAGTGGTGTTGTGGCATTCGCCGCTTCGCGGCAGGCGGTAGCCGGCGCGGGTCGGGCTGTCCACCCCAGCCCCGCACACCGGCCCACGTGGCTTTGCCGCGAGGTCTGACGAGACAAGAGCGACGCATAGAACGGCAGACATGCAAACCAACCTCGCCCCCGAATACCGCGACACCCCCGAAGGCCAGGAAGCCGAGGCCATCCTGCGCAAATGCGTGCACTGCGGCTTCTGCACCGCCACCTGCCCGACCTACCAGCTGCTGGGCGACGAGCTGGACGGACCGCGCGGACGCATCTACCTGATGAAACAGGTGCTGGAAGGCGAAACCCCCACGCGCAAGACGCAACTGCACCTGGACCGCTGCCTGACCTGTCGCAACTGCGAAAGCACCTGCCCGAGCGGCGTGCAGTACGGCCACCTGGTGGACATCGGCCGCAAGATCGTGGACGAAAAAGTGCCGCGGCCCGTTGGCGAAAAGGCGCTGCGCTGGGCGCTGAAGGAAGGCCTGCCGTCGCCGCTGTTCGGACCGGCCATGGCCATGGGCCAGGCGGTGCGCAGCCTGCTGCCCGAAAGCCTGAAAGCCAAAGTGCCGCCCAAGCAGGACGCAGGCGCCTGGCCCACGCGCACGCACGCGCGCAAGGTGCTCATGCTCGCGGGCTGCGTGCAGCCGGCCATGATGCCCAACATCAACAGCGCCACGGCGCGCGTGCTGGATGCGGCGGGCATCCAGACCGTGGTGGCGGGCCAGGCCGGTTGCTGCGGCGCGGTGAAATTCCACCTGAACGACCAGGCCGGCGGCCTGGCGCAGATGCGTGCAAACGTCGATGCCTGGTGGCCGCATGTGGAGTCCGGCGTCGAGGCCATCGTCATGAACGCGTCCGGCTGCGGCGTCACGGTCAGGGACTACGGCCACCTGCTGAAAGACGACCCGGCCTACGCGGCGAAGGCCGCGCGCATCAGCGAACTGACCCGCGACCTGAGCGAACTGCTGCCCGATTTGGTCGATGCGTTGCGCCCGCGGGTGGCGGCGCGCGCGGGACAGATCGCCTTTCACCCCCCCTGCACGCTGCAGCACGGCCAGAAACTGCGCGGCGGTGTCGAAAAGCACCTGGGTGACCTGGGCTTCAGGATCACCGTGGCGCGCAACGAGGCCCACCTGTGCTGCGGCTCGGCCGGCACCTACAGCGTGCTGAACCCCGACATCGCCTACACGCTGCGCGACCGCAAGCTTGGCCATTTGCAAGAGCTGCAACCGGATGTGATTGCAAGTGCCAACATCGGCTGCATCACGCACCTGCAAAGCGGCACCGGCACGCCGGTGCGGCACTGGATCGAGCTGCTGGACGAGGCCCTCACCTCCTGACAAAACGGTGTCAGCAGCGGCGGCGCATCATGCCCGCCTTTTGTGGACGCCGTTGAGGGACGGCCCCGCAGGGGTTGAGGGGCCCCGCACCATGACCATGAGATTCCAGGCAGTTGGCACGCCGCGCGCCGCGCGGTATGGTGGCTGACCATGCGCCGCGCAGACCGACTGTTCCACATCATCCAGCTGATCCGCGGGCGGCGGCTGACCACGGCCGCGTTCCTGGCGCAGCGGCTGGAGGTGTCTGAACGCACCATCTACCGCGACGTAGCCGACCTGTCGCACCAGGGCGTGCCGATCGAGGGCGAGGCCGGCGTGGGCTACCGGCTGGGCGCGGGCTTTGACCTGCCGCCCATGATGTTCACCCACGACGAGGCCAAGGCGCTGGTCGCGTCGGCCCGCATGGCCCAGGCCTGGCTGGACCCGGGCCTGGCGCAGAGCGCGCAGGACGCGCTGGGCAAAATCCTGTCGGTGTTGCCGGCCGACGCGCGGGTGGCGGCCGAATCGCTGGCGATCTTTGCGCCCGCCGGCGGTCTGGACGCGCCGGCCCAGCGCACCCTGCAGACGCTGCGCGAGGCGGTTCAGGCGCGCGACAAAATCTTCATCCAGTACCTGGACCTGAGCGAAAAGCCCAGCGAACGCACGCTGCGCCCGCTGGGCTGCTTCTACTGGGGCAAGGTCTGGACACTGGCTGCCTGGTGCGAGACGCGCGAGGACTTCCGCAGCTTCCGCGTGGACCGAGTGACCTACGTACGCCGGCTGGACGAACGTTTTCGCGACGAGCCTGGCCGCACGCTGGCCGACCTGGCGCGGGTGGAAGATGCGCGGGCGCGAGAAATGGGCTGGATGTCCTAGGCCTGCCGCCCCAACGCATCCCGATACCGCCGGCTCACCGGCACCACCGACCCGCCCTGCAGCGTCACGCGTGCATCGCCGCCGTCCAGCGGCTCGATCTCCACCACCCGGTCCAGGTTGACCGCGTGGCTGCGGTGCACGCGCACGAAGCGCGCGGGGTCCAGCTGGTCCAGAAATTCGGTCAGCGTCGCGCGCAGCAGGTAGTCGTGGCCGTTTACGCGCAGACCCACGTAGTTGCCCTGTGCCTGTACGTGTTCGATGTCGGCGGCGGCGATCAAAAATTCGCGGCGCAGCTTGCGCACCAGAAAGCGTTCGGGGCGTTGCGGCTGTGCGGGCGCTGCAGCGGGTTCGCCGGCCGCGGGCTCGGGCGCGTCCAGCACGCGGGCTTCGCCCTGCAGCCGCAGCATCAGCAGGCGGTAACTCACGACGGCCGCCAGGATCAGCGCGTAGGTGCGCACGTCCTTCAGGTATTCGTAGGCCAGCACGGCCGCCCAGTGGCCGGGCGTGTACGGTTCGCCCAGCGCGGCATAGGCGGCATGGCGCAGCGCCATCATGCCGGCCACGTGCACGATGCAGAACGCCACGGTGCCCGCCAGGTGCCAGGGCAGGTGGCGGCGCAGCACGCCCAGGCGCAGCGCAAAGCGCCGTTCCCACGCAATGACTGCCGGCACCAGCAGGCCCAGCACCAGCGCGCTGGACAGCTCCCACACCACCGGCTGCCAGGCCGCGACCGCCGGCCGGTCCACCCACTGCACCAGCACGTTGAAGCCCGCCTGCAGCGCCAGCACCACGACCCAGAACGCCACCTCGGCGCGCCGGCGCATGGGTTGGTAGCGCGCAAACCAGTCTGTTGAGTCCGCCATGGCGGCAAGTCTAGGGTGCGCGGGGCCGGATTTCGTCACCACCGGCCCGCCACTCGTCACAAACCGCCGTGGTTTCGTCCCGCCGGCGTGCTGCGGGGCGCCCACGCCACCAGCATGGCGGCATGAACAGCACCGACACCCGCCGCCATGACATCGACGCCCTGCGCGCGATCGCCTTTGCCCTGGTCATCGTCTACCACGTGGGCATGTACTACGTGGCGGGCTGGCACTGGCACATCAAGAGCCCGCAGGCGGCCGAATGGCTGCAATGGCCCATGCGGGCGCTGAACCTGTGGCGCATGGACCTGGTGTTTCTGGTGTCGGGCGTGGCGTTCGGCTTTCTGAGCCGGGGCAAAGGGGCGGGCGCGCTGATCGCGCAGCGTAGCCTGCGCCTGCTGCTGCCGCTGGCATTCGGCATGGCGGTGGTGGTGCCGTACCAGGCCTATGCGCAGGCCGTGGCGGGCGGCAGCATCGCGCCGGGGTTCGCGGCATTTCTGGCGCGCTACTACACGGGTGGGCCCTGGCCGCGCGGCGCGTTCGACGGCTGGGAGTTCGGCTTTACCTGGAACCACCTGTGGTTTCTGCCGTACCTGTGGCTGTACACGGTGGTGTTGGCGCTCGCGCTGCCGGCGCTGCGGTCGGCCGCTGGCCGGCGGCTGCAGGCCACGTTCACCGGGCTGCGCGGCGCGGGCCTGCTGATGGCGCCCGTGCTGCCGCTGATGCTGTGGTCCGTGCTGCTGTGGCCGCGCTTTCCTGTCACGCACGACCTGCTGCATGACGGCTGGCTGCATGCCGTGTATTTCACGCTGTTCCTGTACGGCTGGTGGGCGGGCGTGGACGCCGGGTTCTGGCGCGCGCTGCAGCGGCTGCGCTGGGTGGCGCTGGCAGGGGCGGCGGTACTGCTCGCGCTTCATTTCGGCCTGCGCGCGGCGCTGCCCGCGGCCGATGCGCCGCTGCCCGCCCGGCTGGCGGCGCGCCTGGCGGCCGATGCCTATCTGTGGACGGCGCTCGTGGCCGTGCTGGGCTGGGCGCACCACGCGCTCAACCGGCCCTGGCGCTGGCGGGCCTGGGCCAATGAGTCGGTCTATCCCTGGTACGTGCTGCACCAGACGCTGATCATCGTGCTGGCCGTGGCAATGGCGCCGCTGGCGTTCGGACCGGTGGCCGAACCGGCGCTGCTGGTGGCGGGCACGGCGCTGGGCTGCTGGCTGCTGACCGACGGCCTGGTGCGGCGCGTGGGCTGGCTGCGGCCGCTGTTCGGCCTCAGGCCGCGAGCGCGGCCTCGATGTCCTTGGCCAGATCGGCCGGCGCGGTCTGCGGCGCGTACCGCTGGATGACCTGCCCGTCCCTGCCGACCAGGAACTTGGTGAAGTTCCACTTGATGACCGTGCTGCCCAGCAGGCCGGGCGCTTCTTTGGTGAGCCACTGGAACAGCGGATCGGCCTGCGGGCCGTTGACGTCCACCTTGGCCATCATGGGGAAGCTCACGCCGTAGTTCAGCTGGCAGAAGCTGGCGATCTCGTCGTTGCTGCCCGGGTCCTGCGCGCCGAACTGGTTGCAGGGAAATCCCAACACCTCCAGGCCTTGTTTCACATAGTCCTGGCTCAGTTTTTCAAGCCCGGCGAACTGCGGTGTAAAACCGCAGGCGCTGGCGGTGTTGACCACCAGCAACACCTTGCCCCGGAACTTGCCGAGCGACACGCGCTTGCCGTCCATTTGCAGCGCGTCGAAATCGTAGACCGTGGCCATCACCAATCTCCACTGTTTGCCGATAAAGTGCACATTAACATGATGGCTGCACGACCATGACACCGCATGCGATTGCCCTGGTGGGCTTTACCTCCTTCGAATACTCGGCGTTCGAATCGTTCTTTCGCCTGGCGCGGCGCCAGCCGGGCTGGCGCCTGGTGGACGACCTGAACGCTGCGGTGCTGATCCTGGCCAATGCCGACGACCTGGACGTGGTGCGCGACCTGCAGGCCGCGCAGCCGCGCCAGAAGGTGCTGCTGATCGGCGGCTCCGACCGCGGCACGGGCTGGCCGGTCCAGCGCCGCCCCATCAAGCTCATGAGCGTCATGACGGCCATGGAGCAGTTGCTGTCGCCTGCGCCAGCGCCTGCCCAGGCACCGGCGCCCAGGCCGGCGGCGAAACCGGCGGCGCAGCCCGGGCCGCCGGCCCCGGCGCCCACGCAGCCGCCACCGGGCGACGACGGCATCCTGGTGGTGGACGACAGCGAGACGGCGCTGCACTTCATGCAGAACCGGCTGCGCCGCTTCGGCTTCACGGCCGAGCTGGTGCACAGCGGCGAAGAAGCGCTGGAGCGTGTCGGCCGCCGCCCGTACAAGTTCGTGTTCCTGGACGTGATGATGGAAGGCATGGACGGCTACCAGGCCTGCCGCACCATCAAGCAGCGCTACTACCCCGACGGCAAGCCGCCCGTGGTGGTCATGCTGACCAGCCGCACCGGCGCCATCGACAAGGCCAAGGGCAAGCTGGCCGGTTGCGACGCCTGGCTGGCCAAACCGCTGTCCGAGCGTGATCTGGCGGTCGTGCTCACCAAATTCGACGCGGAGCTGCAGCGCAGCTTCCAGCCGACGCGGCTGGACGGTTGATGCGGGTTACAGCTTTGAGCGCGGCTGGGGCCCGGCGGGCTCGGCAGGGTGTTTCTCCTGCAGGTCCAGGGCATGTTGGCGCAGTTCCATGATGCTCGCGTCCCCCCGTGTACTTGTGCCCGTGGCGGCGCACATGACGGCCTCGGTGAAGTTGATGCAGTCGACACCGGCCGGCACAGGGCGCAGGTACGTTCCGTAGACGTATTCACCGGATTTGGCCTTCTGGTTGAAATCGGCCAGCACCTTGGCGACTTCGGTCGCCTTGTCGGCATCCAGCCCCCCGATCTCGGTGCGATGACCCGAGTCCATTTCCCAGTCCTTGTCAACGCTGACCGACTTGTGGTCCTTCGCGACGCGCAATCCCTTGACGGGTGTTCCCAGTTGCGGAAACAGCTCAACGGCGCGCCCGGAGAACACGACCTGGGCATGCGCGGCGCCGCTTTGGGGATCGTCACTGCCGCGCGTGATCACGACGAAAGACGCCATCGGTCCGGGGTTGCGCCGCGCGCTGGCGGGCTTGACGGCGACCGGGCGTTCATCGCCAGCGGCGGGCAGGGCGCCGGTCGGGCGCGCCGATGGAGCAGGAACAGGAAAGCGGGCTTGGGAGATGGACATGGCAAGGGCGTCAAGGCAGTTCTGTCGCCACTGTAGGACGCGCTGCGCGCCCAGTCTTCTATACGGAAGGCTGTGAAGCGTGCTGCCGGGGCCAGGCCGACCAGGCCGCCGCCGCCAGAATCAGTGCGCCACCCGCCAGCGTCTGCGCCGTGAGCTGTGCAGCGCCCAGCGCGACCGATGATGCGCTGGCGAAGACCACTTCGGACAGCATGACCAGCGCCGTCGTGTGGGCCGCCAGCCGCGCCGCGCCGTATTGCAGCGCAAGGTTGCCCGCCAGATAGAACACGCCCAGCGCCAGGGCCAGTGCGATCCACCCCATGCCCGGTGCGGGCAGGGCGCCGGCCAGGCCCTGGGCCGTGACAACGCCGGCGGCCGCCAGCGACATCACCGCCCCGCCGCCGAACATGGCGAGCACGCGCGCCTCGCCCGGTACGCGGTTGAGCTTGAGCAGCAGGATGTTGGTCAGCGCGAAACAAAAGCCGCCGGTCAGGGCCAGCCAGTCCGGCAAGCCCCGTGGCACGGGCCAACCGGTGGCGGCATGGCCAGCCTGCAGCACGACGCCCACGCCTGCAAGCGCCAGCACCAGCCGCAGGAGCGCGGCGGCCGTGGGCCGTTCGCCGAGCAAGGGCCAGGCGAGCAGGACAGACCAGGCCGGCATCAGGTAGAACAGCAGCACGACCCGCACGACGTCGCCCACCGTCACCGCCCAGTTGAAGCCCATGTTGGTGATGCCCGACGATGCGGCCAGCAGCCACAGCAGCGGTTGTGACCCGAAGCTGCGCCACGCCTGCGGCCGCGCCGCGAGCAGGCAGGCCAGCGAAAAAAGGTAGATCAGGCCCGTGGCCCAGAGGGGGTGCAGCCCGTGCGACTCGAGCTGCCGGAACGGCCACCACGACACGCCCCACACGAAGGCGTTGAACAGCAACGCAAGAACCGGCAGCGCGGGGCTAGCCATGCATGTTGTCGTGTCTTGCTACTTCCAGCAGGTGATCGACTTCGGCCTTGTACTTCACGCAGTTGCTGGCGTGCCAGCGCTGGATGATCCACATCACGCCCGCCACCACGATGCCGAACGCGGTGATCGCGCCGAACGCCGACAGGCCCATGCCGGTGGACAGCGTGTAGAACGCGCCCAGCGCCAGGATGCAGGCCTGCTCGTTGAAGTTCTGCACGGCAATCGAGCGGCCCGCGCCCATGAGGTTGTGGCCGCGGTGCTGCAGCAGCGCGTTCATGGGCACCACCAGAAAGCCGCCCAGCCCGCCCAGCAGGATGAGGAACGGTGCGGCCACCCATACGTTGTCGATGAAGTTCAGCAGGATCACCAGCAGCCCCATGCCGATGCCCATGGGGATCACGCTGGTAGCCATGTCCAGCCGCATGCGCAGGGACGCGATCACCGCGCCCACGGCCGTGCCGATGGCCACCACGCCCACCAGCGTGGAAGCCTGCGTCACGCTGTAGCCCAGCGCCGCGGCGGCCCAGGCCAGCACGATGTAGCGCAGGTTGCCGCTGACGCCCCAGAACAGCGTGGTGGTGGCCAGCGAGATCTGGCCCAGCTTGTCGCGCCACAGGCGTGAATTGCAGGTCCAGAAGTCGGGCAGCAGCACGAGCAGGTTTTTCGGCATGGGCCGCATCTCCACGCCCGTGAGCGGAATGCGCGTGTTGAACCACGCCGCCAGCGCGTAGATGAAGATCAGCACGAAGATGGCGGCCTCGGCCGGCGTGTCGATGCCGGTGTCGATGACCGGGAAATCAACACTGAGCAGCTGGCTGGACACGGCCGCGCCGACAAGCTGGCCCCCCAGCAGCACGCCCAGGATGATGGAGGCTATGGTCAGGCCCTCGATCCAGCCATTGGCCTTGACCAGCTGCGACGGCGGCAGCAGTTCGGTCAGGATGCCGTACTTGGCCGGCGAGTAAGCCGCCGCGCCCAGGCCCACGACGGCATAGGCCATGAGGGGGTGCGAGCCGAACAGCATCATCAGGCAGCCCACGACCTTGATCGCATTGCTGACGAACATGACCTTGCCTTTGGGCAAGGCGTCGGCAAAAGCGCCCACGAAGGGCGCCAGGATCACATAGAAGAGGGCGAACATCGGCACCAGCGCGGCCTGCTGCCACTCAGGGGCGCCGCTTGAGCGCAACAGGGCCACGGCCCCCACGAACAGCGCGTTGTCGGCCAGCGACGAAAAGAACTGCGCCGACATGATGGTGTAGAAACCGCGCTTCATCGGGGGCTGTACTTCGCTGTTCTTCGCATTCGTTCGGCTAATGCCGGGTTATTTGGGCCGTGTCTCCTGACGACAGCGGGTTATATCACGCCGGAAATGCCACAATTTTGGCCATGCCCCGTCCCATCCAGGCCACCATCCACACCGAAGCCCTTCGCAACAACCTCGCGCGCGTGCGCGCCGCCGCGCCCGATGCGCGCGTGTGGGGCGTGGTCAAGGCCAATGCCTACGGCCACGGCATCGAACGCGTGTTTGAGGGCCTGCGCGGCGCGGACGGTTTCGCGCTGCTGGACCTGAACGAGGCCGAGCGCGTGCGTGCCCTGGGCTGGCGCGGTCCCATCCTGCTTCTGGAAGGCGTGTTCGAGCCGCGCGACCTGGAGCTGTGTTCGCGCCTGAACCTGTGGCATGCCGTGCACTGCGACGAACAGATCGACATGCTGGCCACGCACAAGACGCACCAGCCGCACCGGGTCTTCCTGAAAATGAACTCGGGCATGAACCGCCTGGGCTTCACGCCCGCGCGCTTTCGCGCCGCCTGGGCGCGGCTTGACGCGCTGCCGCAGGTGGATGAGATATCGCTCATGACGCACTTCAGCGACGCCGATGGGCCGCGCGGCATCGCGCACCAGGTGGCGGCATTCGCCGGTGCCGCCCGCGATCTGCCCGGCGAGCGCTCGCTGAGCAACAGCGCGGCCACGCTGCGCCATGCGCAGGCCGCGGACATCCGCGCGGACTGGGTGCGACCCGGCATCGTCATCTACGGCAGCGCGCCGGATTTTCCCGAACACACGGCGCAGCACTGGGGCCTGCAGGGCGCCATGACGCTGGCCAGCCGCATCATCGGCACGCAGGACCTGCGGCCCGGCGACACCGTGGGCTACGGGTCCAGCTTCACGGCCGACGTGCCGCTTCGCATCGGCATCGTGGCCTGCGGCTACGCCGACGGCTACCCGCGCCACTGCACCACGGGCACGCCCGTGCTGGTGGGGGGCGTGCGCACGCGCCTGGTGGGCCGCGTGAGCATGGACATGATCACGGTGGACCTGACGGGCATCCCGGACGCGGGCTTCGGCACGGAGGTCACGTTGTGGGGCCGTGCGTCCAGCGGCGCCGTGCTGTCCATCGACGAAGTGGCGCAGGCCGCCGGCACCGTGGGCTACGAGCTGATGTGCGCGCTGGCGCAGCGTGTGCCGGTGGTGGCGGACTGAACTGAAGTGTCGGTCCCAAAGGGCCCCGTTTGCAATTCGCGGGATAATTCTTTGGTGTTAATTCAAGCCGCCACTTCCATGACCGACTCCCGTCTTCACACGGCCTTGGCCACCACCCCCGACTACGCCGCCCTGTACCGCGACCTGGACGAACCCGCCTGGGTCATCGACCCGCAGACTTCGCGCTTTCTGGATGCCAACGGCGAGGCCGTGGGCCAGCTGGGCTTCAGCATGGACGAGATCCGCTCGCTGGCCGTGACCGACATCAACCAGGCCGTGCCCGATGCCGATGTCTGGCGCAGCCTGACCGGCGGCATGCGTGCGGGTGATTCGGTCGTCTACACCGCGCAGTTGCGCTGCCGCAGCGGCGATGCCATTGACGTGGAGATCACGCTGTCGTGCCAGGCCGTGAACGGGCAGAAGGTGTTCGTGGCCGTGACGCGGTCACAGGCCCGAGATCACGGCCGACAGCATTGACGCCAGGTCTGGCGGCTGTGCATGCGTGGTGACCGCCATGCGCGGTGGCGGCGCTGCAGGGGGCGGTGATGCAGCCCGCTGCGCGCTCCCTGCGTGGCCGAACGCCGCATCGATGCTGCCCGCGCGCCGTGCTGCGCCCGGCGTGAGCCCCGTCGCGCGGCGGAACGCCTTGCGAAATGAAGCCTCGGACTCGTAGCCGTACAGCGCGCACGCGTCGCCCACCTCCATCTGCTGATGCACCATGCGGTGCAGGGCCGCGTTCATGCGCCAGCGCGTCATGAATTCGGCATAGGGCAGGCCCGTGAGCGTGGCGAACTGGCGCGTGAACGCGGCGCGCGACAAATGGCATTGGGCGGCACTGTCATCGATGGGCGGCAACGGGCCGGTGCGCGCCAGGGCACCGCGCAGCCACGCACCCAGCCGCGCATGCGCCAGCGCACCGGCCAGCATGGACGAAGCCACCGCTGCTTCGGCCGCGGCCAGCGCGGGCGCGATGAGCGCTGTGGCGCCGCCAAGGGCCAGCGCATCACCAGGGTGCGTGTCCGCAGGCCGGCCCTGTGTCCGCAGGGCGCGCAAGGGCTCGGGCAACAGCGCGGGCGCCAACGGGGAAACCAGAGGCTCGCCGTTCAGCAGCAGGCTGGCGCACCAGGCGCTGGTGGGCCATTCGGCCGCCAGCGCCCAGGCCATGCCGCTTTGCGGGCTCAGCTGGTGGGCCAGGCCGCGTGGCAGCAGCACGAGTGAAGCTGCGGGTACCAGAAGCTCGCGGCTTGCGCCGCTTGTGTTCCATGTGATGCGCGACAGCGCGCCGTCCGTCCAGTACAGGCGCAGCCCCTGCGCGTCGCCCTGCGGCACGGCCAGGCCGCCCGCGGGCATGGTGTGCACCCGCACAGCCTCGCAGCGCCAGGCGCCTGCCAGCGCGGACAGCAGCACGCTGGCCTGGGGTTCCTCACCTGTCATCGTTGTCCTTGTCAGTCGCGCCAGCCGGTGCGCTGCAACGCTGCGTCTGGCGGCGCGCGCCAGTGTACCGCCGCCTGCGGGGTGGCCCGGTTCAGGCCGCATGGCGCTGCATGCGGTGGCGCAGCTGGGGTGCTGCGGGGCGGGGCCGGCGCGGCGCCAGCCGGTCGAAGCGTGCCAGGAACCGGCCTGCCGTCGTCTGGCAGCGGGCCCGCGCTATGCCGTTGAACAGCGCCTCGCGCAGCTCCAGCAGCCGCTCGATGCTGGTGGCGCGCTGCACGCGGCGGCGCAGGCGGTCTGGCTCCGCGCCGGTGCAAACGGCCAGGGACGTCAGCACAAAGCCGCGCAGCGTCTCCAGTTGCCGGGCGCTGCCTGCCTGGCCCGTGAGCCACCGGCCAGGCCACCCGCTGGTCGCGGCCTGCCAGGCCGAATCCAGAAATTGCGACACGGAAGGAAAAGTTCGCGCAAAGCCTGGCGCGTGGGTGTGCAGCGGCTGCGTATTCATGATCGTGCTCCCTGGGGTTGTTGATGGGAGTGATCATTCCGCCCAGCCCGCAGGGCGGCCATGCGGCAAAGGCTGTCATTGCATGTCCATTCGGCGTGGCTGGGGCGTTGGCATGCCCGTGCAGCCCGCGGGGTATGTCCGGACGGCTCAGCGCCTGCGAAGCCCCAGCCAGATCACCGCGCCCACCACGACCAGCGCCCCGGCCACCTGCACCGGCGCGATGGCCTGGCCCAGCACCAGCCAGGCCAGGACCAGGGCGAACACGGGCTCCACATTCATGATGGCGCTGTTGCCCACCACGCCCAGGCGCGGCAGCACGGTGAACATGATGGTGAAGGCCGTGCCGTACAGGAAGGTGAGCGCGGCCAGCCCGCCCCAGCCGGCCGGCGCCGTGGGCAGGTGAAAGCTGCCCTGCAGGCCGACGGTGGCCAGCGCCACCACGCCCGCCAGGGCCATGGTGGTGGCGGTGCGCACGCGCCCGTCCAGGTCGCCGGCCTCATGCTGCGTCAGCACCAGCGCCAGGCCAAAGGTGCCCGCAGCGGCGAGCGCGAACGCCACGCCCGCGCCGATGCGGCCCCACTGGCCCGCCGCGCCCAGGCCCGACGCGGCGCCGAACACGTCCAGCGCCAGCGCCAGCCCCGCCAGGATCACGGGCATGGCCATGACCAGCGCGCGTTCGGGCCGCTGGCGGTACAGCAACGCGGACCAGAGTGCCGTCCACAGCGGGTAGGTGTTGAACGCCAGCAGCGCCAGCGCCACGGGCAGCCGCGCCACGGCCGAGTACAGGCACAGGCTCTGGATGCCGATCAGCAGGCCAATCGCCGGCAGGAAGCGCCTGTGCCGCGCGGTGAACACCACGCGCACGCGCTGCGCGGCCAGGATCGCCACGATGACCAGCGCCGTCACCGTGCTGCGGAACACGACCGCCGTTGCCACGTCGACCCCATGGTTGAAGGCGACGCGCGCGGCCACATGGTTGGCGCCCATCATGAGCGCGATGAGCAGCAGCGTGGCGAAGGCGGTCGCGCTGAGGGCGCGGGTGGCGGGGGACATCAGGGCAGGCTGGACAGATGGGCTTGCGCCGCTTTGGCCAGTTTGTCGTCGAAGGTGGCCAGCGGGCATTGCAGTTCGGCGGCCAGCCAGAGGTAGCTGGCGTCGTAGGCCGAGAGGTTGTACTGCATCGCCAGCGCCGCCACCGCCTGAACGTCCATGCGGTGCAGGGTGACGTCCAGCCGCCCTGCCTCGGCCAGGCCGGTGGCCGCATGGCCTTCGCCGCGGCGCTGCTTCTTCACGGCGACGCTGGCTATTTCGGCCTGCAAGACGTTGGGCGCATGCAGCGAGCGCCCTTCAAGGCGTTCAACCGCTTGCGCGCGCCATTCCTCGTTGAAGACGATGCCGGCGAGCGTGCTGCAGTCCACCACCAAGGGTGGCAAAGGCAGGTAGCGCGCGGGCGGCTCGGCCACGTACAGGGTCGGGTGGCCGGTGCTCATCGGCTGTCGCGGTCTTCGCGGATCAGGTCAATGCTGGAAACCTGGTCCTTGATGGGCTCGGGAAAGCGCATCTTCAACTCAGCGGCAATCTGCTCGATGCTCTTCCAGCCCTGCCGCACGATGGGGAATCCCTGCTTGTCGTAACCGGTGATGCGGGGCCGGCCGGGGTCGCCGGGCAGCGGCGCGCCGGTGTCCAGCGCGGCCTGCTCGATGATGGCCATGAGCTCGCCCTGCAGCGAACGGTGGTTGCGGGCAGCCCGTTGGCGCAGCACTTCGGCCAGGCTCTCAGGCACATCCTTGATGGACAGATTGGGCATGATTTGACTCCAATGAGAATCCATTATGGAGCCAAATTGGCGATTCATCAATATAAATTGCGTACTTTCGCGTGCAATCGGCTCAACCCCAGCAGGGCGTCCGTGAACGGCGTGGGCACGCCGGTCAGCGCGCCCAGCTCCTTCACCACCGTCACCAGCGCGTCCAGCTCGACGGCGCGGCCGGCTTCCACGTCCTGCAGCATGGACGTTTTGAACGCGCCCAGCTTCATCGTGACCTTGTGGCGGTCCTCGGGCTGCTGGTCGATGGGGATGCCGATGCGCGCGCCGATCTCTTTGGCCTCCAGCATCACGCTGGAGATGAAGCCGCGCACCAGGTCGTCGCCCATGATCAGGTCGGTGGTGGCGCCGGTCATGGCGCTGACCGGGTTGACGGTCATGTTGCCCCACAGCTTGTACCAGGCGTCTTTCTGGATCTGTTCGGACAGCACGGCCTCGAAGCCGGCCTTGCCCAGCAGCGCGGTGAGCTGTTGCACGCGCGCGGTCTTCTCGCCCGACGGCTCGCCGACGATCAGCTTGTTGCCGAAGTGCTGTTTGACGTGGCCGGGGCCGTTCAGCGAACAGCTCGCATGCACCACGCAGCCGATGATGTGACGGCCGGGGATTGCCGCGGCAATCGCGCCATCCGGGTCCACGGCCTTCAGGCGCGTGCCGGCCAGCGGGCCGCCAAAGCCTTCAAAGAACCACCAGGGCACGCCGTTCATGGCCGTGAGCACCAGGGTGTCAGGCCCGATCAGCGGGGCGATGGCCTGCGCCACACCGGCCATGGCCGGCGCCTTGACGGCCACCACGACGAGGTCCTGCACGCCCAGGTCGGCCGGGTTGGCGCTCGCGCGCACGGGCACGGCCGATGTGGCGCCGCTGCTCTCCAGGCGCAGGCCGTCGGCCTGGATCGCCTTGAGCGTGTCGCCACGCGCGACCACGCTCACGTCACAACCGGCCTGCGCCAGGCGCACGCCGATCCAGCCGCCAATCGCGCCGGCGCCGTAAATGCATACCTTCATGGGAAACTGTCCGGGTTGAAAAACTTCAGTGCTTGTAGCTGTCGTCGATGCGGTCCACGCGCCGCACCAGCGCGTCGAACACGTCCTGGCCCGCGCCGAACTTCGCGTCGAACTGGAACGAGTCGTGCGTGGTCTTGCGCGCCACATCGGCCGGCACCGGGATGGCCGGGCCCAGCGCCGCCTGCGTGACCTGCACGTCGCAGGCGCGCTGCAGCGTCCACAGCCGCACCAGCGTGAGCGGCAACGTGGGCCCTGCGGCCAGCAGCCCGTGGTTGCGCAGGATCAGCAGGGGCTTGCTGCCCATGCTGGCCAGCAGGCGCGGCGCTTCGTCGGCATGCACGGTGATGCCTTCGAAGTCGTGGTAGGCCACCATGCCGTCCAGCTGCGCCGAATAGAAGTTGTTCTGCGCCAGGCCCCCCTGCGTGCAGGCCACGGCCAGGCCGTTGGTGGTGTGCGTGTGCATGACACAGTGCGCGCCATCCACGTTGTCGTGGATGGCCGCGTGAATGGTGAACCCCGCCGGGTTCACCGGCCAGGGGTTGTCATCCAGCTTGTTGCCCTTGATGTCGATCTTGAGCAGGTTGCTGGCCGTGACCTCGCTGTAGTGCAGGCCAAAGGGGTTGATGAGGAACTGCTTCTGCCCGCCCGTCACGCTGTCGGGCAGCCGCACCGTGATGTGGTTGTAGATCATCTCGGTCCAGCCCAGCATGTCGAAGATGCGGTAGCACGCGGCAAGCTGCACGCGGGCGGCCCATTCGTCGGGATGCATGGCGGGTTTGAGTACGGCGTTCATCATCAACTCCAGTTGGCGGGATCAGGCCTCTGCCGTGAACCCCACTTGTTTCACAATCGGCGCCCATTTGGCGGTGTCGCGCTTGACCAGCTCGGTCAGCTCGGCGGGGGTGGACGACATGGCTTCCAGGCCGAACGTGGCCAGGCCGTCCATCACGTCTTTCTGCGCGAGCGCGTTCTTCATGGACGTGTTCAGGCGGGTCACCAGGTCGGGCGACGCCTTGGCCGGCAGGAAGAATGCGAACCACTCGCTGTGCGTGGCGTTCTTGATGCCCTGCTCCTCGAACGTGGGCACGTCGGGGGCAAAGCGGCTGCGCTTGGCGCCGGACACGCCCAGGATGCGCACCTTGCCGGTGGACAGGTGCTGCGTGATGTCGCCGATGGGGCCCGACACGGCCGACACGTTGCCGCCCAGCAGGTCCAGCATGGCCGGCTGCGTGCCGCGGTAGGCGGCGTGCTTCAGGTCCACGCCTGCGTTCTTGCCCAGCAGCGCGCCGATGAAGTGCGGTGTGGAGCCGGCGGCCGGCGAGCCGAAGTTGGCGCCCAGCGGGTTGGCCTTGGCCCAGGCCAGGAAGTCGGGCACGGACTTCACGCCCAGCGGCACGGCCGGACCGACCGCGAAGCCGAAGTCGAACAGGCAGCCCAGCGTCACGGGCGTCAGGTCCGTGAGCGGCTCGTACGCCAGCTTCTTGTAGATGTGCGGGTAGATCGTGAGGATGGAGGTCGGCGTCTGCAGGATGTGGCTGCCGTCAGGGGCCGCCGCCTTGACGGTCTGCACGGCGATCTGGCCGCCCGCGCCGGTCTTGTTCTCGACCACGGCGGTCTTGGCGAAGTCGCCCTGCAGCTTCTGCGCGACGCGGCGGCAGATCGTGTCGGACGTGCCGCCGGCGGCAAAGCCCGTGATGATCTTTGTGTTCTCCAGGGCCTGGGCGAAGGCCGATTGGCCCAGGCTGGCGAGGAAAGCGGAAGCGCCAGCGGACTGCAGGACTTGGCGACGCGAAAAGCTCATGGTTTGTCTCCGTGGTGGATAAAAAAGGAACCGCGAGTCTAGGCTTTCACGACGCGTCGCGCATCCAGACAACCCCGCCCGAGTGCGTCACCGCGCCCTGGTGGCTGGGGCGCACCGTGGCTGCGTACTTTTCCAGTAAGCCGCCGCGTGGCGCGGCCGGCTGGGTCATGCCCGTCAGGCGCGCCTGGATTTGCTCAGGTGTCAGGTCCACCGTGATGCTGCGTGCGTTCGCCGTGGCGTCGATCCGCACGATGTCGCCGTCGCGCAGCGCCGCGATCGGCCCGCCGTCGGCCGCTTCAGGCCCCGCGTAGCCGATGCACAGCCCGCGCGTCGCGCCCGAGAAGCGCCCGTCGGTCAGCAGCGCCACCTTGTCGCCCATGCCCTGGCCGTACAGCAGAGCGGTGATGCCCAGCATCTCGCGCATGCCGGGGCTGCCGCGCGGGCCTTCGTTGCGGATCACGATCACGTCGCCGGGCTGGTAGCGCATCTGCTGCACGGCGGCCTGCGCCTCTTCCTCGTTCTCGAACACGCGGGCCGGGCCGGTGTGCACCAGCGCCTTCAGGCCCGCGGTCTTCAGCAGTGCGCCGTCGGGGCACAGGTTGCCCTTGAGCACGGCCAGCCCGCCGTCGCGGCTCAGGGGCTCCTCCAGCCGGCGCACGACGCGGCCGTCGGGATCGGCGGCGTCCTCGACCTCTTGCGCCAGCGTGCGGCCGGTGAAGGTCAGCGCGTCGCCATGCAGATAGCCGCCGCGCAGCAGCTCGCGCAGGATCACCTGCGCGCCGCCGATGTAATACACGTCGCGCGCCAGGTACTTGCCGCCGGGGCGCAGGTCGCCGATCAGCGGCGTGCGCGCAAAGACTTCGGCCACATCGTCCAGGTGGAAGGCGATGCCGGCCTCGTGCGCAATCGCCGGGATGTGCAGCGCGGCATTGGTCGAGCCGCCGGTGGCCGACACGATGGCGCAGGCGTTCTCCAGCGCCTTGCGCGTGACGATGTCGCGCGGCAGCGGGCCGCCGCCGTTGACGCTGGCCATCACGGCCGTCATCAGCGTGCGGGCCGTGCGGCGCATCAGCGGCGCGCGTTCGCTGAAAACCGCGGGCACCATGCTGGAGCCGATGGGCGCCAGGCCGATGGCCTCGGACACCATGCCCATGGTGTTGGCCGTGAACTGGCCCGCGCAGGCGCCGGCCGTGGGCAGGCAGGCCTGGCTCATGGCCTTGAGTTCGGCGTCAGTCGCATCGCCGGCCAGCACCTTGCCGATGGTCTCGTAGGTGTCCACGACGTTCAGGTCGCGCCCGTCCACCCCGGGCATCTGCCCCGGCAGCGCCGAGCCGCCGTGCACGAACACGCTGGGCACGTTGCAGCGGACCATGCCCATCATCAGCCCCGGCAGGTTCTTGTCGCAGGCGCCGATGGCAAAGATGCCGTCCCACTGGTGGCCGCGTGTCGACGCCTCCACGCTGTCGGCGATCAGCTCGCGCGAGATCAATGAGAAGCGCATGCCCGAATGCGCCATGGTCAGCCCGTCGCTGACCGACACCACGGGACATTCGTGCGGCATGCCGCCGGCGGCGTAGATGCCGGTCTTGGCATGCTGGGCCTGGTCGCGCAGGTTCATGTTGCACGGGCTCATTTCGCCGCCCGTGTGGAACACGCCCACGTGCGGGCGCGTGATGTCGTCCTCGTCCTGGCCCAGCGCGTGCAGGAAGCTGCGCGTGGTGGCGCGGATCGTGCCTTCGTAGATCGTGGCGGAGCGGAACTTGTCCGCCTTGCTGTTCTCGCTCATGGTGCTCAGTACGTCTTGCTCGGCGCCACGGCCTGGATGCCGGACTTGAACGACGCCGCCAGCGCCGTGGTGGCGCGCACCAGCAGCGTGGTGTCCAGCCCCACGGCCACGAACAGTGCGCCCATGTCCAGGTACTTGCGCGCCGTGGCTTCGTCCACCGACAGGATGCCGGGCGCCTTGCCCGCGCGCAGGATGCGCGCAATGCCGTCGGCAATGGCTGCCTGCACCTCGGGGTGGCCGGGGTTGCCCACATGGCCCATGGACGCCGACAGGTCGGCCGGGCCGATGAACACGCCGTCCACGCCTTCGGTGGCGGCAATGGCTTCCAGGTTGTCCAGCGCCGCGCGCGTTTCCACCTGCAGCAGCAGGCAGGTCTGGGCGTTGGCCTCGTGCGCGTAGCGCGCGATGCGGCCCCAGCGCGACGCGCGCGCGCCTGCCATGCCGCGGATGCCGCCCTTGCCGTCGTCCTGCGGGTAGCGCGCGCAGCGCACGATCTCGGCGGCCTGCTCGGGCGTGTCCACCATGGGGATCAGCAGCGTCTGGATGCCGATGTCCAGGTACTGCTTGATCAGCGCCTGCCCCACGTGGCCGTGGCCCATGGGCAGCCGCGCGATGGCGTGCGAGTCCGGGTAGGCCGCGATGGTCTGGGCCTGCTGCAGCGTGGTGCGCAGGTCATTGGGCGCATGCTCGCCGTCGATCAGCAGCCAGTCAAAACCCGCGCCGGCGCAGATCTCGGTGGCGTAATGGTCGGCCAGGCTCAGCCACAGGCCGATCTGGGGGCGCTTGTCGGCCAGGGCCTGCTTGAAGGGGTTCACGGGGGTGTGCATGAGGCTTGTCTCTCTTCTGTCTTAGACGAACTTGAACTCGAAGCGGCCCAGGGCGCCGTAGTCGGCGTCGAACACGTCGCCCTTCTTCGCGGCGACGGGGCGCGTGAACGAGCCGGCCAGCACGACCTCGCCCGCGTCCAGGGATTCGCCCCAGGGCGCGAGCTTCTGCGCGAGCCACGCCACGCCGATGGCCGGGTGGCCCTGCACGCCGGCGGCCAGGCCCGTTTCTTCCACCGCGCCGTTCTGGCGCAGGATGGCGCCGCACCAGGGCAGGTCCACCGAACGCGGCGCGACGCGGTGGCCGCCCAGCACGATGCCGGCGTTGGCCGCGTTGTCGCTGATCGTGTCGAACACCTTGCGCATGACCTTGGTGTGGCGGTCGAACTGCTCGATGCGCGAGTCGATGATTTCGATGGCGGGCGTCACGTAGTCGGTCGCGTCCAGCACGTCGTCCACGGTGACCTTGACGCCCTGCAGTTTCTTCTTGAGCACGAAGGCGAGCTCGACCTCGACGCGCGGCGCAATGAAGCGCTGCGTGGGAATGTCGCCGGGCGTGAAGAACATGTCGTCCAGCAGCGTGCCGTAGTCGGGTTCGTCGATCTGGCTTGAGATCTGCATGGCGCGCGAGGTCAGCCCGATCTTGTGGCCCAGGACCTTGCGCCCCTCGGCGATCTTCATGGCGACCCAGGCGCGCGAGACGGCATAGCCGTCCTCGATGGTCATGCCGGGAAAGCGTTTTGAGAAATGCTCGACCTGAATGCGCGATTTTTCACTCTGGTCGAGTTCGGTGGCGAGCTGCTGGATGGTGGATACGTCGAGGGTCATTTGAATAGCGGGTGAATGTTGCTGTGCTTTCCGTCGAAGACCTGGCTGGGACTTTCGTCCACGTTCACGGTCACACCGATCAGACGCTCGGCCATCAATGGATCGAAATGGGCTTTTGCTGCTGCAAGGACCGCATCGCCCGCCCGCTTCTGCGTTGCGGCCGAGCGCCCCGCACCCATGCGCAGGTTCAGGTACACGAACGCATAGTCCCGTTGCCCGTCGGCCACCGCATAGTGCGCCGCCGGATACGCCAGCACGCGCGTCCCGCCGGTGGGGAACACCTGTTTGCCGTCCTCATCGCGCACGGCCAGCATGGTGTCGGCCAGCGCGCGGCACAGCGCCGTCATGTCGGCCTGCGTGTCCAGGTTGGGCGTGTAGAGGATGACCAGGTGCGGCATGGCGGTCGCGGCCTTACAGGCGCTGGTTGATGTTGGTGTAGCCCTGCGCGGACGAGGCCTGCGCGGCGGGAATGGCCGCGCCGTCCTGCGGCGTGACGGGGAAGATGGCGTTGATCTGGCCGGTGCCCGACGCGCCGAAGTAGGGCGTCACCACCTCTGCGCGGCCGTCGTAGGCCGACCAGCCCAGCGCGCCCAGCAGCATGGCCGTGTCGTGCATGAAGCCCTCGCCGTGGCCCTTGGCCGCGTACTCGGGGAGCATGCCGCAAAACGCCGGCCATTCCCCGCCTTCCCACATGCGAACCACCTCGCGGTCCAGCTGCTCCAGGAAGGGGCTCCAGATCTTGAAGCCGTACTCGGGCGCCAGGCCGTTCTGCGCGAAGCGGTGGCTCAGCGAGCCGCTGGCAAAGATGGCCACGGTGCCGTCGTATTCATCCTCGATCGCGCGGCGGATCGCCCAGCCCAGGCGTGCACTGTCGTTCAGGTAGTGGGCCTGGCAAAGCGCGGACACCGACACGACCTTGTAGCGCTGGTCGGTGTTCATGTAGCGCATGGGCACGAGCGTGCCGTATTCGGGGTTCAGCGTGGTGGCGTCGTGGGCCAGCGTCTCCACGCCCCAGGCGTTGCAGGTTTTGGCCAGCAGCTTGCCCAGCGCCGGGTTGCCGGGAAATTCAAACGCCATGTTGCTGATGAAATGCGGCAGCTCGTTGCTGGTGTACAGGCCCTTGAAGTGTGGCGCGCAGTTGATGTGGTAGTTGGCGTTGACCAGCCAGTGCGTGTCGAACACCACGATGGTGTCCACGCCGGCCTCGCGGCAGCGCCGGTCGATTTCCAGGTGCCCGTCAATCGCGTCCTGGCGCGTGCCCTTGCGCGCACCTTCCAGCTCGCTCAGGTACATGGACGGGACGTGGGTGATCTTGGCTGCCAGTGCTAGTTTGCCCATGTTTGCCTCTTTGCTTGATTCGCTGTCGCTGTCGCTTCGCGGGTTGGCGACGACGGGTGCACGCCTCCGCGACTGTCCCCCGGTCCGCGCTGCGCGCGAACCTCCTCCTTTATGTCGCTGCGGCAGGCACCCATCGCCGCCAACCCGCTACGAGTGTCGACACGCCCGCAGTTGGTGGCGCGCAACCCATGCCCACCCCGATGCAGGTGCGAAGAAGACACTTCACACACCCCAATGCGGAATATGGTGCGACCCCATAGAGACAGCAACGTTCTTGGGCTCGCAGAAGACTTCGTAACTCCAAGTGCCGCCTTCGCGCCCGGTGCCGGATGCCTTGGTGCCACCGAAGGGCTGGCGCAGGTCACGCACGTTCTGGCTGTTGACGAAGCACATGCCGGCTTCGACAGCGGCTGCAACGCGATGCGCACGGCCGATGTTCTCGGTCCACACATAGCTGGACAGGCCGTACTGGATGTCGTTGGCCTTGGCGATGGCGTCGGCCTCGTCCTTGAACGGGATCAGGCAGGCCACGGGGCCGAAGATCTCTTCCTGCGCGATGCGCATGCGGTTGTCCACGTCGGCGAACACGGTGGGCAGCACGTAGTTGCCCTTCTTCACACGGTCGGGCAGGTCGGGCGTGCCCAGGCCGCCGCACAGCATCGTCGCGCCCTCCTTGGGGCCCAGCTCGATGTAGCTGCGCACCTTGGCCAGATGGCCCTGCGAGATCATCGGGCCGACGATGGTCTTTTCATCCAGCGGGTCGCCCACCACGATCTTTTTGGCGCGGGCCACGAACTTCTCGACAAAGCCCGCATAGATGCTCTGCTGCACCAGGATGCGGCTGCCCGCCGTGCAGCGCTCGCCGTTGTTGGAAAAGATCATGAACACGGCGGCATCCAGCGCGCGGTCCAGGTCGGCGTCGTCAAAGATCACGAACGGGCTCTTGCCGCCCAGCTCCATGCTGAACTTCTTCAGGCCCGCAGCCTGCACGATGCGGTTGCCCGTGGCCGTGGAGCCGGTGAACGAGATCGCGCGCACGTCGGGGTGCTTCACCAGGGGTTCGCCCGCGTCCTTGCCGTAGCCGTGCACGATGTTCAGCACGCCCGGCGGAATGCCCGCCTCCAGCGCCAGCTCGCCCAGACGCGCCGCGGTCATCGGCGACAGCTCGCTCATCTTCAGCACTGCCGTGTTGCCGAAGGCCAGGCAGGGCGCGACCTTCCACGTCGCGGTCATGAACGGCACGTTCCAGGGGCTGATCAGCGCGCACACGCCCACTGGGTGGAACAGCGTGTAGTTCAGGTGCGTCTCGGTCGGGTAAGTGTGGCCATCCACCCGCGTGCACATCTCGGCGAAGTAATAGAAGTTGTCGGCCGCGCGCGGCACCAGCTGCTTGCCGGTCTGGGCAATGACCTGGCCGCAGTCGTTGGTTTCGGTCTGCGCGATCTCTGGCACGTTCGCGGCGATCAGGTCGCCCAGCTTGCGCACGAGCTTCGCGCGCTGCGGGGCGGGCAGGGCGGCCCATTTGGGAAAGGCCTCCTTCGCGGCCGCCACCGCAGCGTTGACCTCGGCCTCGCCACCGGATGCGACTTCGGCCAGGACTTCCTGCGTGGCGGGGTTGACGGTTTCGAAATAGTCGCGGCCGGCGACGGGTTTGCCGGCGATCAGGTGGTCGATGCGTTTCATGAAGGGTTCTGTGAATGGGTTCGGCAATGTGGCAATGGGTTCAGGAGGTCTCGGCTTCGGCTTCGCTGTCGGCGGACTCGGCGTCGTCGCCGGGCGTGTCCAGCGCGATCACCAGGTCCAGCAATGCATAGAGCTGGTCCAGCCGCGCCTTGCCGATGGACTGCTCCATCCACTGGTAATGCGCCTCGACCGCGCCGGACAGCTTGACCACCAGCCGCTTGCCGCGCGCCGTGGCGCGCACGACGGTGCGGCGCTGGTCGGCCGGGTCGCGCTCGCGCTCGATCAGGCCGTCGCGCTCCATGCGGGCCAGCACGCCGGTCAGGCTGGGGCCCAGGATGAAAGCCTCGCGCGCGACGCGGCCGGTTTCCACCGTGCCGTGCTCGCCCAGCACGCGCAGCACGCGCCACTGCTGGTCCGACAGGCCGTGCGCGCGCAGGCTGGGGCGCGTGTGCGCCATCACGGCTTCACGTGCCTGCAGCAGCAGGCGCGGGAGGTTGCGGTGTTTGAACGGCTGGATGGTCACGGCGGTCAAGTCATGGCAGAATATTTAATAGGTTAAATGATTTTCAAAACCCTGTCGAGGCCAAGGCATCAGGGTTAGCCCGCACACACGTCAAGCAAGGAGACATTCCATGGATCTGCACATTGCCGGCCGCAAGGCTATCGTCTGCGCGTCGTCGCAAGGCCTTGGCAAGGCCTGCGCGCTGGCGCTTGCCCGCGAGGGTGTCAAGGTGTTCATCAACGGCCGCACGCAGGCCACCCTGGATGCCGCCGCCGACGAGATCCGCCGCGCCACCGGCGCCGAAGTGGTGACCGTGCGGGCCGACATCACGACCGAAGAGGGCCGCGCCAAACTGGTCGCCGCCTGCCCCGACGCCGACATCCTGGTCAATAACAATGCGGGCCCCGCGCCCGGCAAGTTCCAGGACTGGGGACGCGACCAGTACCTGGAGGCGTTCGAGTCCAACATGCTGGCGCCCGTGCTCATGATCCGCGCGCTGCTGCCCGGCATGCGCGCGCGCAAGTTCGGCCGCATCGTCAACATCACGTCGGCCATGGTCAAGTCGCCGCGCGCGCACCAGGGCCTGTCCACGTCGGCGCGCACGGCGCTCACGGCCGTGTGCAAGGCGATCTCGACAGAGACGGTGGTGGACAACGTGACCATCAACAACATGCTGCCCGAGCGCATCGACACCCCACGCCAGCAGTTCCTGACCGAGCGCCAGGCCAAGATGGACGGCACGACCTATGACGTGGCGCGCCAGAAGCTGGCCGACACCGTGGCCGCCAAACGCTTTGGCACGACGGAGGAATTCGCCGACATGTGCGCGTTCCTGTGCAGCACGCAGGCGTCGTTCATCTGCGGCCAGAACATCCAGATCGACGGGGGCTCGTACAAGGGGCTGATGTAAACCGCCACCGGCGCCGCCCGCTATAGTCGGCGGCGAATGGCCAAGGAAAAAACCGTCTACAGCTGCACCGAATGCGGCGGCACCGCCCCGCGCTGGATGGGGCAGTGCCCGCATTGCCAGGCGTGGAACACGCTGGTCGAATCGGTGGCTGAAACCACCACGCCCGCGAAGAACCGCTTCGCGGCGCTGGCCAAAACATCCGCCGTCGCCACGCTGGCTGACATCGAGGCCACCGACGTGGCGCGCACGCCCACCGGCATCGGCGAGCTGGACCGCGTGCTGGGCGGCGGCATCGTCGAAGGCGGTGTGGTGCTGATCGGCGGTGATCCTGGCATCGGCAAGTCCACCTTGCTGCTGCAGGCCGTGGATGCGCTGCAGCGCGCTTCGGTCCCCGCGCTCTACGTCACGGGCGAAGAAAGCGGCGCCCAGGTCGCGCTGCGCTCGCGCCGGCTGGGCCTGGACGGCAGCCAGGTGAAGGTGCTGGCCGAAATCCAGCTCGAAAAAATCCTGTCCACGCTGGCTGCCACCAAGCCGGCCGTGGCCGTGATCGACTCCATCCAGACCGTCTATTCCGAACAGCTCACCAGCGCCCCCGGCTCGGTCGCGCAGGTGCGCGAATGCGCGGCGCACCTCACGCGCGCGGCCAAGGCCAGCGGCACCTGCATCGTGCTGGTCGGCCACGTGACGAAAGAGGGTGCGCTGGCCGGCCCGCGCGTGCTGGAGCACATGGTGGACACGGTGCTGTACTTCGAGGGTGACACGCACAGCAGCTTCCGCCTGGTGCGCGCGATCAAGAACCGCTTCGGCGCCGTGAACGAGATCGGCGTGTTCGCCATGACCGAAAAGGGCCTGAAGGGCGTGTCCAACCCCAGCGCGATCTTCCTGAGCCAGCATGCCGAGCCCGTCCCCGGCAGTTGCGTCATGGTGACGCTGGAGGGCACGCGCCCCCTGCTGGTGGAGATCCAGGCGCTGGTCGATTCGGGCGGGCCGAGCCCGCGCCGCCTGAGCGTGGGCCTGGAGCGGGACCGCCTGGCCATGTTGCTGGCCGTGCTGCACCGCCACGCGGGCGTGGCCTGCATGGATCAGGATGTGTTCGTCAACGCCGTGGGCGGCGTGCGCATCAGCGAGCCGGCGGCCGACCTGGCTGTCATGCTGGCGATCACGTCGTCGCTGCGTGGCAAACCCTTGCCCAAGGGCTTCATCGCGTTTGGCGAAGTCGGCCTGGCCGGCGAGGTGCGCCCCGCGCCGCGCGGGCAGGAGCGGCTGAAAGAGGCCGCCAAGCTCGGCTTTTCCGTCGCCATCGTGCCCAAGGCCAATGCGCCAAAGAAAGGCAGCAAGGACATCGAGGGTCTGACCATCCATGCGGTCGAGCGTGTGGATGAGGCCATGGAGATCGTGCGCGGGCTGGGGTGATGGCGGGCATAGGACAATCACGCCCCATGAATTTCCAGAAAATTGTGGTGCCCATCGCGGGCGTGATCCTGGTGGCGGCGTCCTATCGCGCCTATGGCTGGGGCGGCGTGGCCGTGGTCACCGGCGGCATCGTCATGTGGGTGCTGCTGAACTTCACGCGCATGGTCACGGTGCTCAAGCGCGCGGGCGACCGGCCCATCGGCCACGTGGCCAGCGCCGTCATGTTCAACGCCAAGCTCAAGCCCGGCATGACGCTACTGCACGTGGTGGCCATGACGCGGTCGCTGGGCGCGCTGCAGTCGCGCAAGGACGAACAGCCCGAGGTCTACCGCTGGACCGACGCCGGCGAGTCGCGCGTGACGGTTGAATTCCTGAACGGCAAGGTCGTGAAATGGGAGATGTTCCGCCCCGTGCAGACCGACGAACCTGCCGAAACCCCCGGAGCCCCCACACCCCCGGCCCCGTAAAATCACGGGCTTTGCAGCCCTGAACGAATACCAAAGGACACCCCATGAGCGCACTCCCCTCCATGGCCGACCGTGACGGCAAGATCTGGATGGACGGCCAGATGGTTGACTGGCGCGACGCCAAGATCCACGTGCTGACCCACACGCTGCACTACGGCTGCGGCGCCTTCGAAGGGGTCCGCGCCTACAAGACGGTGGACGGCACGGCGATCTTCCGCCTGCAGGAGCACACGGACCGCCTGTTCAACAGCGCCAAGATCCTGCGCATGACCATCCCCTTCACCAAAGACCAGGTCAACGAAGCCCAGCGTGCCGTGGTGCGCGAAAACAAGCTCGAATCCGGCTACCTGCGCCCCCTGACCTGGATCGGCTCGCAGAAGCTGGGTGTTAGCCCCAAGGGCAACCAGATCCACCTGATGGTTGCGGCCTGGGCTTGGGGCGCCTACCTGGGCGAAGAGGGCATGAAGCGCGGCATCCGCGTCAAGACGTCCAGCTACACGCGCCACCACGTCAACATCACGATGACGCAGGCCAAGGCGGTGAGCAACTACACAAACTCCATCCTGGCCAACATGGAAGCCCTGGACGACGGCTACGACGAGGCGCTGCTGCTGGACAGCAGCGGCTTCGTGTCCGAAGGCGCGGGCGAGAACATCTTCGTCATCAAGAACGGCGTGATCTACACGCCGGACCTGTCGGCCGGCGCGCTGAACGGCATCACGCGCAACACCGTGTTCCACATCGCCAAGGACCTGGGCCTGGAAATCGTGCAAAAGCGCATCACGCGCGACGAGGTCTACATCGCCGACGAGGCGTTCTTCACCGGCACCGCCGCCGAAGTCACGCCCATCCGCGAGCTGGACCGCATCGAGCTGGGTGCAGGCTCACGCGGCCCCATCACCGAGAAGGTGCAGACGGCGTTCTTCGACATCGTGAACGGCCGCAATCCCAAGTACAGCCACTGGCTCACCAAGGTCTGATCGTCATGGCTAACAACGCAACCGTCGAACTGCTGGCCGCCGACCTGAACCACCAGGGCGGCATCTTCTGCCCCAGCCCCAAGGCCGACATGAAGATCTGGAACACCCACCCCAAGGTGTACCTGGACGTGGCCCGCACGGGCGAGGCCAAGTGCCCGTATTGCGGCACGGTTTACAAGCTCAAGGCCGGCGAGCACGTCGGTGGCCACCACTGAGAGCTTCATCATCGCGCCCCAATGGATAGGGGACGCGGTGATGACCGAGCCGCTGCTGCGCCGATTGCACGCGCGCGGTGAGCGGCTGACGGTGGGGGCGTTGCCTTGGGTCGCTCCGGTGTATCGGGCCATGCCGCAGGTGGCGGATGTCATCGACTTTCCGTTCCAGCACGGCGGGCTGCAGCTCAAGGCGCGGCGGGCGATTGCGCGGCAGATCCAGGGCCGCTTCGGCACCGCTTACGTTCTGCCCAATTCATTGAAAAGCGCATTGCTGCCGCTGCTGGCAGGCATCCCCAAGCGCGTGGGCTACCTGGGCGAGGCGCGTGTCGGCCTGCTGACCCACCGGCTCAAGAACCCCCAAAACAAGCCGCCCATGGTGGCGTTCTATTCGGCGCTGAGCGGCGAATCGGGCATCGAAGCAGACCGGCCCCGCCTGCAACTGCCGCAGACCGAGATTGACGCCGCCATGCAGGCGCTGAACCTGCAGCCCGGCGGCTACGCCGTGTTCGCGCCGGGCGCCGAGTTCGGCCCCGCCAAGCGCTGGCCGGCCGCGCACTTTGCCGCGCTGGCGCGCGCGCAGGACCTGCCCACGCTGCTGCTGGGCTCGGGCAAGGAGTCTGCGCTGTGCGACGAAATCGCCGCCGCCGCGCCGGGGCGCTGCACCAACCTGGCCGGCAAGACATCGCTGCTGCAGGCGCTGGCCGTGATCGCGGCGGCCCACCATGTGGTCAGCAACGACTCGGGCCTGATGCACGTGGCCGCCGCGTTCGGCGTGCCGCAGGCGGCCGTGTTCGGCTCGTCCAGCCCGCTGCACACGCCGCCGTTGAACAGCCGCGCGGCCGTGCTGTGGCTCAAGAACGACCCGGCCTACCAGCCGCCGCTGGACTGCGCGCCGTGTTTCGAACGCGAATGCCCGCTGGGCCACACGCGCTGCCTGAACGACATCGCGGCGGATCGCGTGGTGTCTGCGCTGCAAACCGTTTCCTGAAGGAGCTGTCCATGTCCGACGCATCCACTCAAGGCGCCCGCCAGGGCTCGACCGACCCCTGGCGCGAACGCCTGCCGCTGCCCGACGCCGCCGCCATGACGGCCGCACAAAAGGCGGCTGCCGACGCACTGATCGCCGGCCCGCGCAAGGGCGTGTACGGTCCCTTCCTGCCGCTGATGCAAAGCCCCGCGTTGCTGGACCGCGTGGCCAGCGTGGGCGAATACCTGCGCTTTGACAGCGTGGTGGACGCCAGGCTGCGCGAGCTGGTCACCTGCGCCGTCGCCCGCCATGTCGGCAACCAGTTCGAATGGGTCACGCACGCGCCCATGGCCGAAAAGCTGGGCGTTGCGCCCGCCACGATCGAATCGCTGCGCGTGGGCGCACGGCCCACCGGCCTGCCCGATGACGAGGCGCTGGCGCTGGACTTTGCGAACGAGGTGCTGGTGCGCAACGGCGCGAGCGAGCCGACCTACAACGCCGCCGTTGCGCGCTTCGGTGAGCAGGGCGTGGTCGAGCTCACGACGCTGATCGGCTATTTCGTGATGGTCAACTGGGTCATGAACGTGGCGCACACCTGCGCCCGGCCCGCGCCCGGCGTCGCGCCGCTGGCCCCGTTTCCTCTCTAGGGCCGCTTCGCGTCAGGCGGTAGCCGGCGGGGGCTCACACTTCGGCGGTCTGTGCTGCGCACAGACTCCGCTCCGGTGCTCAGGGGTCGGTTGCGCCGCGGAACTCGCTACGCGCTGCGCGCTGCGCTCAGACAGCCGCGGCGAGCATGTGCACGTTGCGCGCTGACGCGCGCCAACACTCCCCCTTGCGCTCCTCGCCGCCGCAGAGATCGCCCCCGCCGGCTACCGCCTGCCGCGAAGCAGGGTCAGGGCTGTCCAACGGTGGCGCGCCAGCAATGTCACTGCAAAGCCACGTGGGCGGTGTGCGGGGCTGGGGGCGCCTCTGTGGCGCCGAGCAGCGCAGGGGTGAGTGTCGGCGCGCGCAGCGCGCTTCGTGCTCTGACTCACCGCAGCTGTTTGAACGGAGCGCGTAGCGCGCAGTGAGTTCTGCGGTGCGACCGAACCCTGAGCAGCACAGGGCAGTCGCCGCAGGCGACCGTCACAGTGAAGCCCCCAGCCCCGCACACCGCCCAGGTGGCTTTGCCGCGCGGTGTCAGCCGGCCCAAAAAAAACAGCCACCTTGCGGTGGCTGTGAAAGTCCTTGGAAGGACGTCGTTGGGAGACTGTGAATCGGTTGGACCGTTGTGTGTCTGTGACAGCAGATGGGATGAACTTTAGGCGCGTTCGCGCCGGTGCGCATCCTCCATATTGAGGAGAAAGTCGCGGTCCTATGCCTTTTCCAAAATTTGTTAACGATGTTTACAACTGGTTGCATGGCAGGCGCACGGTGAACTGCGCGCCGCCGCCGGGCGCATCGCCGCAATGCACGTCACCGCCATGGCGCTGCGCGATGGAGCGCACCAGCGCCAGGCCCAGGCCCACGCCGCCTTCTCGTTCACTGGCGCCGGGCAGTCGGTAAAAAGGCTCAAAGATGCGTTCGCGCTCGGCCTGCGGCACGCCGGGGCCGCGGTCGCTCACGCGCAGCACGGCCAGCCTGCCCTCGTGGCCCACGCTGACGCGGGCCGTGCCGTCGCCATAGCGGCGGGCGTTTTCCAGCAGGTTGCGCACCAGGCGGCGCAGCAGGCGCGGCACGCCCGGCACGGTCACCTGCGCGTCGGCCGCCGCCACGTCCAGCTCTGCGCCATGGCGGGCGCATTCCTCGGCGACCAGGCCCGTCAGGTCCACGGACTCCACGGTGCCCAGGTCGGTTTCGCGCGCATCCAGCCGGCTGGCCAGCAGGATTTCGTCGATCAACTGGTCCAGCTCGGCGATGTTGCGCGAGATTTCCTCGCGGAACGCCGGGCTGGGCTGCGTGCCCATGCCCATCAGCTCCAGCCCCATGCGGATGCGCGCCAGCGGCGAGCGCAGCTCGTGCGACGCGTTGGCCAGCAGCGACTTGTGCGTCTGCACCAGCGTCTGAACGCGTTCGGCCGCCTGGTTGAAGCGGCGCGCCAGCGTGGCCACCTCGTCATGGCCGGAGTCATCGACCCGCACGCCCAGGTCGCCGTCTCCCCAGCGTTCCACGCCCCGGCGCACCAGCTCCAGCCGCTTGGTCAGACGCCGCACGATGGGGTAGGTGCCAATGGCCACGGCGATGGCCACGATGCCCATCAGCCACAGCACGCCGGCTGGTCCGCTGAACCAGGGTCGGGGCGGCGGCGCCTCGCCGGGGCGGCGGGGCCGGGGCGGTATGTGCACGAACATCTGCCGCCCGTCGTCCATCTGCACCTGGAACTCGATGCCCCGTCCCGGAATGCGCACCGGTGGCGCGTTGGCCTGTCCCACGACCTGGCCCGACTCGTCGCGCAGCAGCACCTGGCGCACGGCCGGCGGGTCCGCGTTGATGCTCCACAGCCAGCCGAACACCAGCGTGAGCACCGCCACGGCCAGCACCACCGCCGCCCAGATGCGCAGATAAAGAGGCACGCCCAAAGGCCGCCAGCGAACGAAGGCCATCTAGTCTTGCTGCTTTGCGAAGACGTAGCCGACGCCGCGTACCGTCACGATGCGTTTCGGGTTCTTGGGGTCGGCCTCGATGGCCGCGCGGATGCGGCCCATGTGCACGTCAATGGAGCGGTCGAAGGCCTCCAGCTCGCGGCCGCGCACGGCTTCCATGATCTGGTCGCGCGTGAGCACGCGGCCGGCCCGCTCGGCCAGCGTGATCAGCAGGTCGAACTGGTAGGAGGTGAGGTCGGCGCTCTGGCCGCCCACGGTCACGGTGCGGGCGTCGCGGTCGATCTCCAGCGAGCCGAAGCGCAGCGTGGCGGGCTGCTGCACCGCGCCCTCGCCGCGGCGGCGCAGCACGGCGCGGATGCGCGCCAGCAGCTCGCGCGGCTCGAACGGCTTGGGCAGGTAGTCGTCGGCGCCCAGCTCCAGGCCCACGATGCGGTCCATGGGGTCGCCCTTGGCCGTGAGCATGAGCACGGGCACGCGGGCCACGTCGGTGGTCATGCCGCGCACGCGGCGGCACACTTCCAGCCCGTCCATGTCGGGCAGCATCAGGTCCAGGATCACCAGGTCGGGCGCGGGGCCCTGGCCGGGCTCCTGCAGGCGGGCCAGGCCGCTGCGCGCGTCCAGCGCGTGCGAAAAGCCAAAGCCCGACTGGCCCAGGTATTCGCCCACCATCTGCGCCAGTCGCGCATCGTCCTCGATCATCAGAATGTTTTGCATGGGGGAATGGTAATGAAGCGTGCCGCGAAATGGGGTGATCCGCGAACGCCCTGCAGCCATCATGGGCGCAGGCCACCAAAGCGGGTTGAACCGACGGTAAAGTTAGGTAAATGCCCCTCGCTGTACCCCCCTTGCGCACCCCCCTGCCCGCCGCGCTCACTTCGCTGACGCTGGCCGATCTGCCCGCATGGCAGGCGCGCCGGCGGCCCGGGGCGGCGGCGCTGCGCTTTGGCGGCGTGGCGGCCAGCCATGCGGCGCTGCACCGGCGCAGCCTGCAGTGGGCCGCGTGGCTGCGGTCCCAGGGCGTGGACAGCGGCGACCGCATCGCCTGGCTGGGGCTGAATCACCCGGACCTGATCGCTCTGCTGTTTGCCGCGGCCCGCGTGGGCGCGGTGCTGGCGCCGCTGAACTTCCGCCTGGCCCCGGCCGAATGGGACGCCGTGCTGGCCGACTGCACGCCGCGCTGCGTGATCCACGACGCGGCCTGGGCCGACGCGGCGCGGGCGCTGGCGCAGCGCCACGGCCTGGCCGCCCATGGCATCGCCGCGCCCGATGCAGCGCCCGTGCAGGACGGCGCGGCGCCGTCCGGCGCGTCGGACCTGCCCGTGCTGCTGGTCTACACCTCGGGCACCACCGGCGCGCCGCGCGGGGCCGTGCACACCCAGGGCAACCTGCTGGCCAACATGGCCATTGCCGCGCGGGTGCAGCGCATCACGCCGGCCGATACCGTGCTCACGGCGCTGCCGCTGTTTCACGTCGGTGGCCTGTGCATCCAGACACTGCCCGCGCTGTACGCGGGTGCCTGCGTGACGCTGCAGGCGCGCTTCGACCCGGCGGCGTTCCTGGCCTGCGTGGCGACCGAGCGGCCCACGCTCACGCTGGTGGTGCCCGCCGTCATGAAGGCGCTGGTGGAGCACCCCGCCTGGCCCGCAACCGATCTGTCCTGCCTGCGCGCGGCCTGGGCCGGCTCCAGCACGCTGCCGCAGGCGCTGGTGGACGCGTTCCACGCGCGCGGCCTGCCGGTGTGCAACGTCTATGGCGCGACCGAAACGGGGCCTTTTTCGATCGCGCTGGACGAGGCGCGGGCCATGGCCCATGCCGGCGCGTGCGGCTGGCCCGTGCCCGGCGTGCAGGCGCGGCTGGCCGATGGGGTCGACGGCGTGGGTGAGGTGCTGCTGCGCGGCCCCAACGTCGTGCGCAGCTACTGGCCCGACGTGCCGGCGGTGGATGCCGACGGCTGGTTCCACAGCGGCGACCTGGCGCAGGTGGACGCCGTCGGCTGCTGGCGCATCGTGGGCCGGGCCAAGGACATGATCATCTCGGGCGGCGAGAACATCTACCCTGCCGAGATCGAAAACGCCCTGGCCACCCACCCCGACGTGGCCGAATGCGCGGTGGTCGGCATGCCCGACGCCCGGTGGGGCGAGGCCGTGGTGGCCGCCGTCGTCACGCGGGGCGGACTGGCGCTGGACGCGCAGGCGCTGCAGGGCTGGCTGGGCGAGCGCGTGGCGCGCTACAAGCTGCCACGCCGGTACGTGGCGCTTGCGGCACTGCCGCGCACGGCGCTGGGCAAGGTGCAGAAATCCCGATTGCAGCCGCTGCTGCAACAGGCATCATGAGCGCCATGAAAAAGGGAGTGCTCCAACGCGTCCTGTACGCCCTGCGCCGGCTGGCGGCGGCCCTGGGGCTGATCGTGCTGGCCGCGCATGCGGTCCCGGCGCGGGCCGCGACCGCGTCCACATACCCGAGCTTTGCCTTCTACTACGGCACCGACATCCCATGGGAGGCGCTGGGCGCGTTCGACGTGGCGGTGGTCGAGCCCGGCAACGTCGGCCCCGCGGGCTGGTCGCACCGGCTCAACCCGGCGACGATGGTGGCGGCCTACATCTCGGTCGGCGAGATTCATCCCACGCGCCCGTACTTCGCCCAGGTGCGGCCCGAATGGCGGCTGGGCGCCAACACGGCCTGGGGCTCCATCGTGGTGGACCAGGCCGCGCCGGGCTGGAACGCGTTCTACGTGTCGCAGATCATCAAGCCGCTGTGGGACAAGGGCTACCGCGCGTTCTTCCTGGACACGCTGGACTCGTTCAACCTGGTCGCCAAAACGCCCGAGGCGCAGCAGCGCCAGATCGCGGGCCTGGCGTCGCTGATCCGCGAGATCAAGCGCGCCTACCCCGACGCGAAGCTCATCTTCAACCGCGGCTTCGAGATCCTGCCGCAGGTCCACACGCTGGCCTGGGCCGTCGCGGCCGAATCGCTGTTCCAGGGCTGGGACGCCGGCAAGCAGGAATACCGCCCCGTGCCCCAGGCCGACCGCGACTGGCTCATGGCGCAGCTGCTCAAATGCCGTGACGAATACAAGCTGCCCGTCATCTCCATCGACTACGTGCCGCCCGCGGACCGCGCGCTCGCGCGGGAAACCGCGAAGCGCATCCGCTCGCTGGGCTTTATCCCCTGGGTGACCAACCCCGCGCTGGACATGATGGGCGTGGGCCAGGTCGAAGTGCTGCCGCGCCAGGTGCTTGCCGTGCACGACGAGTCCGGTCACCTGGCGAACCTGGCGGCGCACGAAATCCACCGGGTAGGCACCATGCCGCTGAACTATCTGGGCCTGGACGCGCGCTACGTCTATGTCAACGCGCCCGAGATGGCGCAGTTGTCGCAACAGGTGCTCACGGGCCGCTACGCCGGCGTGCTGACCTGGTTCAACCGCGGCAGCTTCCAGGAAACCCCCGCGCTCATGAAACTGCTGGACAACGCGCGCACGCAGGGCGTGCCGGTCGTGATGGTGGGCGAGCTGCCCGGTGACGCGGCGATGGATGCGTTCGGCAAGGACGTCGGTGCGACAGTACGGCTGACCAAGCCGCTGACACTGCAAAAGCGCTCGCCGCACGTGGGCTTCGAGATCGAGCCCAAGCCCAACGTCACGAGCTTTACGCCCTCCACGCTGCGTGCGGGCATGGGCGATGTCTGGCTGCGCGTGCACAGCCAGACCAGCGGCGACGCCGACGTCATCGCCATCACCCCATGGGGCGGCTTCGCAGCCGACCGCTACTGGAAGATGGACCTGCCGCAGGACAACGGCGAGCGTTGGGCGGTGAACCCGATCGAGTTCTTCCGCGCGGCATTCAAAGTCCGGTCCGACATCCCTGTGCCGGACGTCACCACCGAGAGCGGGCGCAGGCTGATGCTGATCCACGTGGATGGTGACGGTTTCCCGAGCCGGGCCGAAGTGCCGGGCACGCCGCTCGCGTCAGAGGTCATGCTCAATGAATTCCTCACGCGCTACAAATGGCCCAGCACGGTCTCCATCATCGAGGGTGAGGTCGGCCCGCGCGGGCTGTACCGCGCCATGTCGCCGTACATGGAGGGGGTGGCGCGCAAAATCTTCGCGCTGGACCATGTGGAGATGGCCAGCCACACCTTCAGTCACCCTTTCTTCTGGGCCGATACCGAGCTGGGCCGTCCGGCCGGTGGCCGCGCCATGGGCCTGTCCATCCCGGGGTACCGCTACGATGCCGACCGCGAAATCGCAGGCGCGCGTGACTACATCGACAGCCTGGCGCCGCCGGGCAAAAAAACGCGCGTCGTGCTGTGGAGCGGCGACACCCAGCCGCTGGAAGCACCTGTGCGCCTGGCCTACCAGGCCGGCCTGCTGAACATGAACAGCGGCAACACCTGGATCAGCAAGGCCGAGCCCTCGCTCACGCTGGTCGGACCCATCGGCATGATGAAGGGCGAATGGTTCCACACCTATGCGCCCATGCAGAACGAGAACGTGTACACCAACAACTGGACCGGCCCGTACTACGGCTTCGAGCGCGTGATCGAAACCTTCGAAATGACCGAGCGGCCGCTGCGCCTGAAGCCCGTCAACATCTACTACCACACGTACATCGCGAGCAAGCGCGCCAGCATCGCGTCACTGCACAAGGTGTACGACTGGGCCGGGGCCCGGCTGAAGGAGCAGACGCTGCACCCTGTCTACAGCAGCCAGTACATCGAACGGGCGCTGGACTGGCGCCGTGCCACCGTGGCCCGCACGGGCAGCGGCGCGCTGGAACTGCGCGGCGGGCCCAACCTGCGGGAATGGCGCGTGGACGCGCCGGCCACGGTGCCGCCTGCGTCGGTGGCCACCGGCATTGCGGGCCAGGCGCGCCATGAAGGCGCGGCCTATGTCCACACGGCCACGCCCGTGGCGCAGTACCAGGCGTCCGCGCCGGGGCAGCCCGATCGTTTCCATCTGGAATCCGCCAACGCGCGGCTGACGGGCTGGGAGTCTCGCGGCGGTCTTCAGCAGATGCGTTTTGACGGGCACGTGCCGCTGCACGCCACCTTCCATGCGCCCGGCTGCGAGCTTCAGCCCGATGCCGGGCTGCGCGCGGCGCGCCGGGGCGACCGGCTTGATGTGGAGGCCACGCGCCTTGGAACGACCCTCGTCGTACTCCGTTGCCCCGGGTGACCCGCGGCGCAGTCGCATCCTGTCATGGGGTGCGCTGGCCGGCGTGGTGGCCCTGGCGGTGGGCGGGTTGGTGCTGGTGTTTCCGCGCAGCGACCTGCTCACGCTGCTGCGCAGCGACATGGACCGCAGCGGCAGCGATCGCGGCAACCGCGACCTGAGCATTGCCTACCTGCGCAACATCATCCGCACCGAACCGCAGGACCTGGGTCTGCGGCTGCTGCTGGCCGAGAAGCTGCTCACAGGCGGCGATATGACAGCGGCCCGCCAGGTGCTGGACGACGCGCGTCCGCTGGCGGCCGTGGACACGAGGGCGCAGGCCGACTGGGACGCGTGGGACCTGCGCTGGTGGCAGGCCCGGCTGCGGCTTGCGCAGTCGCGCCCAGGCGAGCGCGGCAGCGGTGCCGAAGTGGTCGAAGCCGCCGGCGAGCTGGTGCAGCGCCTGCAGCGCCGCGTGGCCACCGTGGCCACGCCCGCGCAGGTGTTCGAGGCGATCCAGTCGGCCCAGGCGCTGCAGGCGGCTTTGGGCGCGGCCCCCGGTGGGGGCGATGCGCTGGCGCGCGCACGTGCCATCCCGCGCGAACTGTTGCGCAAGCTGCTGGAACTGCCGTCGGCTGGCATGGCCGACCTGTCGCGCGGCGCGGCGTTGGCCCTGGCCGAGGGGCAGTTCCAGACCTCGGCTGACCTGTACTTTGCAGCGCGGCGCAAGACGGCCCAGCGTGATGCGCGCGACGCGCTGCTGCGTCAGGGGGTGCGTGCGCTGCTGGCCAGCGGCGATCCGCTGGGCGCGTGGCAGGCCGCCGTGCGCGAAACGCAGCCGCTGCCCGCAGGCGACGAACTGCACTGGTGGCTGGCCGAACTGGCCCTGGCAGCCGCGCGGCCCAAAGACGCGGCGATGCACCTGCGCAACGTGGTTCCCGTGAAAGACGGCGCGGCGGCGCTCGCCAAGGCCCTGCCCCTGGAGCGGTTGCAACTGGCCTGGGACACTTTCGGCGCGGCGGCGGACCTGCCGGCCGCGCTGGTGGTGGCCGACGCCGCGCTGGTGGTGCAGCCGGGCGACGCGGTCTGGCTGGAACGCCGAGCGCAGGTGGCCGAATGGTCGGGCCTGGCACCGCAGGCGCTGGCCGCCTGGCTGGAGCTGCTCAAGCGCAACGCGAGCGACAGGGCTCTGGCCAACGTGTTCCGCCTGAGCCCCATGCTTTATGACGACGACGCGCTGCTGGTGGCATGGCTCGCGCTGTCGGCGCAGCGCCCGCTGACCCTGGAAGAAACGCGCAAGGTGATCGACGTCTACGAGCGGCTGGGTTCGGTCGATGGTGCGCTGGCCTTCGTACGCGGGTTGCCGGCCGCCCAGCCGCAGGCGGACGCGGCGCTGCGCGAACGCTGGCAGAGCCTGCAGGCTGAACTGCTGGAGCGGGCCGGCCGGCCGGGCGAAGCCGTTGCCGTGCTGGAGCGTCTGCGCGGTGGCGGTCTGGTGCGCGACGACGCCATGCGCCTGGCGCAGATTTACCTGCGCCAGGGCAACATGCCGCTGGCGCTGCGCGCGCTGGTGGCCGCGCGCCTGGACGGCAGTGGCGCGTTTGATGCCGGTTACTGGGACCTGCGCGCCGACCTGGCCTACGAAACCGGCGAACGCGACATCGCCCTGCAAGCACTGGACCGGCTGATCGCGTCCGGCAAGCCACAGGCCTATCAGGTCGAGCGGGCGATCCGCCTGCGGCTGGACGCGGACCGCGACGACGAGGCCCTGGCGCTGGCCGAGCGGCTGTACCCGCGCTTTCCCGTCGACCAGCTGGTGTTTGCGTGGCTGGACGGCATCGCCGACCAGAAAACGCCGGTGGGCCTGCGCACGCTGATGGCGACGCTGACCCCCGCGCACCGCGCGCGGCTGGAGCAGTCAGCCACCTTCCTGGAGCGGCGCGCAGCGCTGTACACGCGGCTGGGCGACGTCCCGCTGGCCCGGGCCGACTACACACGTGCGCTCGGCCTGCAGCCGGACAACGCCCCGCTGCGCGTGGCGTACTGGTGGCTGCTGGTGGACCAGCAGGACGTGCCGGCGCTGCGCGCCGAACTGTCCGCGCGTGGCAAGGCCGCGCGGGCGAATCTGGCCTACGCTGACGTATTGGCCGCCGGCTGGCAGCTGCTGGATGAGCCGCGCCTGGCGCTGGCCCTGATGCAGCCGCTGGCGCGCGAACGCAGCCGGGACTTCCTGTGGCTCATGAACTATGCCGACCTGCTGGAGCGTACCGGGCGCGAGGCGCCCGCGCTGCGCGTGCGGCGCCATGCCTGGCTGCTGGCGCAGCGCGCTGCCGCGCAAGCCCGCGACAAGGACGCCGCGCGTCAGGCGCTGCTGGCGCAGATGCGTCTGGCCGCGGGCTTTGCGGGCGGCGAGCAGAAGGCGCTGCTGTGGCGCCAGCTCGGCCAGCTGCTGGCCCAAAGCAGCAACCCGGCGTCGCCCGACGCCACGCTCAAGCGCCAGACCGAAGAGCTGGTGGGCGCCTGGCTGCTCGGTGAGGGCCGCTTTGACACCGCGCAGCGCTGGCTGTGGGAACAGCAGGCGCGCCGCATGACCGTGCCGTCCTACCAGCTCATGGCCGTGGCCGTGGGCCAGGAAGACACGCAGGAACTCGCCCGGTTGCTGGACGCGGCGGAACCCCCGTCATCGCAGCAGGGCGCGGGGCGAATTGATCCGCAGGACCGCCTGACGGCGCTGCGTCTGGTGCAGCGGCGTGACGAGGCCGCGAGCCAGGGCGCGCTGCAGGCCCTGCAGCGCGCCGAAGGCCCCAACGACGAAGCGCAGGAGCTGTTGCAGCAGGACCTGCTGGCGGCTGCCAGCCGCGCCAGCGTGCAGGCCCGCACCCGCACGGCCGGCGCGATCAGCCGCAACGAAGTGCGCGCCGACGCGTCCATCGTGCTGGCGCCCAAGCTGCGCCTGACGGTGGAGATGACCGCCGCGCGCGACCGCACCCGCGACCCGCTGGCCATCGCGGCCACGCCGGGCCACGACCGCGAGCTGCGCGTGGGCATTGACACCCGGCTGCCCTGGGGCGATGTGAAGGCGCAGTACTTCGTGCGCGACGCGCTGGCGGCCATCCACGGCGCGTACCTGCAGGTCACGCGGCGGCTGTCCAGCCAGTCGGTGCTGCAGATCGAGGCCGCGTACAACGAACGGTCCGAAGAGAGCAGCGCCATGTCGCTGGCCGGCGCGCGCGACCGCATCGGCGCCACGCTGAACCTGCGCCGCGGCGACCGGCTGGAAGGCCAGATGAGCCTGTCGGCGAGCCGCTTTCGCACGCAGGGCGGCGCGTCGCTGGGCAACGCGGTGGACGCGGGCGTCACGGGCAACTGGTACTGGCGGCGCGACTACCCCGACGTGCGTTTTCAGGTGCAGGCGCGCCGCAGCATCGTGCGGGCCGACGGCCAGCCCGACGCGCCCACCGCCTTGCTGCAGCCCGGCGGCACCGTCCCCGTGAATGGTGTAACGCCCGTCCCGGGCGTGGGCCTGTTCCTGGGCCCGTCGTCCAGCGCGCTGTCGGCCAGCCTGGGCATCGGCCTCATGCAGACCGACCCCAACGTCTACAGCCGTGCCTGGCGCCCGTATGGTGAGGTGGGCTTCGAAACCCGCCGAACGCCAACTGGGCAGCAGACGCAGGGATTGCTACGATTGGGCGCCAAGGGCTCGGTGGCCGGGCGCGACCAGTTGAGCATCAACCTGGATGTGCGGCCCGGCACCGGCGGTCTGTCGGGCGGTGACGGCGTGCGGGAACTGCGTGTGCAGTACGAAACCTTTTTTGACCGGTGACACCCTATGAAAAAACTTTCACTCACCTCCATCGCCCTGTGCGCTGCGCTGCTGTCCGGCTGCGCGTTCAGTCCCTTCGGCCCCACGGGCAACAGCACCCGCTCCAGCATGGCGCAGCCCATCGCCGCGCAGGACAAGGTGGCGCTGCTGCCGGTGGCCAACTTCACCGACGTGCCGCAGGCCGGCCTGCGGGTCGAGGCCATGCTGGAGCCGGCGCTGCGCCAGGCGGGCCTGACGCAGCTGGCCATTTACCCCGCGCAGCTCAACCCCGAAACGCTGTTCGAGCCCGCCGAGCGCAAAGCGCAGGCCGAGGCCGAGAAATGGGCCCGCACCCAGGGCATGCGCTACGTGGTGACCGGCGCCGTGAACGAATGGCGCTACAAGGTCGGCGTGGACGGTGAGCCCGCGGTCGGCCTGATGGTGCAGGTCAAGGACCTGCAGAGCGACCAGGTCGTGTATTCCGCCGCGGGCGGGCGCACTGGCGGCAGCCGCGAGGCACTGGCCGCCGTGGGGCAGCGTCTGGCCACCGAACTTGTCTCGGGAATCCGCGTTGACGCAGCGAGCCGACCCGCCGCAGCGCGCTGACGCGGGCCGCCCGGGGCCGGACACCGCGTCTGACGAGCCGCGGGACGACGTTCCGCCGGACAGCGCCCCTGTGGGGCTTGCGCAGGCGCGGCTGCGCCACACGCCCGGTGGCGCCAGTTTCGATCCGGCCAAGGACACGATTTACTCGGACTTCACTGCTTCGGTGCAGGACATGCTGGATGCGCTGCAGCAGCCGATGGCGCCGGGGGCGCGCACGCGCGCCCAGCGCCTGCTGCGGCCCCTGCTGGTGGCCTGGGTGGTGCTGCACCGCGGCGCCGGGCTGCTGCGCCTCATGGTGCGACGCTGGATACGCCACCATCCCGGGCTGGCCGGCCGCACGCTGGAGACGCTGCTGTGGCCGGCGTTCTTCATTTACCTGTGCTTCATCAGCAACCCGGCCAACCCGTTCTACGTCAACGAAGGCTTTCCCTGGCCCTGGCTGGGCCCGTGGCTGATCGCGTTGCGCTACGGGGTGGGCCACGGCGCGGTGGCGTCGTTCGGCCTGCTGGCGGCCTGGGGCCTGCTGTCGCCGGGCGCTGAGTTCCCGCGCCTGTACTTTCTGGGTGGGGCGATCGCGATGCTGATCGCGGGCGAATTCGGCAGCTACTGGCGGCTGCGTGTGCTGCGCCTGCAGGAAAGCCTGCGCTTCCTGAACGACAAGGCCGAGCGGCTGACGCGGCGGCTGTACCTGGTGAAGCTGTCGCACGACGAGCTCGAATACGAAATGGTGGATCGCCCCGGAACGTTGCGCGAGGCGCTGATCGACCTGCGCTCCATGATGGACCGCTACACGCGCAGCAACCCCCATGATGTGAGCGGCCTGCCCGGCGCGCAGATGATGCTGGACTTCGTGGTGACGCACTGCCGCGTGGAAACCGCTGCGCTGTACGAGGTGCGCATGGAGCCCGCGCTTCAGCTCAGCCGCGTCGCGGCGGTGGGCCGCATCGTGGACCCGTCGGACGACGACCCGATGGTGCTGCGCGCCCTGCAGACCGGCCACCAGGTCCACCTGCAGGACGCGCTGCTGGACCAGTCGCGCCGCTCGTCGCTGATCGCGGCGACGCCGCTGATCAGCACGGAACGACAGCCGTTCGGGCTGATGGTGATCGGCAACATGCCGTTCACGGCGCTCACGACCGAGAACCTGCAGACCATTGCCGTGCTGCTGGAAAGCTACGCCGACTACCTGCGCCTGTCCGTGAGCGCCGGCGAACTGCTGGCCATCTGGCCCAACGCGCCGCGCGGGCTGGCCGGCGAGTTCGGCTGGCTCACGCGACTGCGCACCGACTATGGCCTGGAAAGCCGCTGCGTCGTCTGGCGCGCCGAGCATGCGCGCCAGACCGAGATCCTGGACGCGCTGATGGAACTGCACTCGCGGGGCGAAACCGCCTGGCGCTGGCCGCTGCCCGGCACGGGGCAGCAGGGCGCGCCCTGTGTGATCGCGCTGGTGCCTTTTTCGGACGCGGCGGCCGTGCGCATCTACAAGCAGCGGCTGGTCGATGGCATCACGCAGCGCTTTGGCGAGGTGACGCCGCAGGAGCTGAGCGCGTTCGACTTCGCACTGGGCCGCGAGCAGGGGTTTGCACGCCTGCGCTGGCTGGTGGAGAGCAAGGAATGATCGCCTGGCTCAAGGTCGCGCTTGCGCTGGTGGCCGAGCTGTCGTCGCTCACGCTGCTGTTTGGCGATCTGCGTCTGGCGGGCCAGCCGGTGGACAACCTGGCCGCGTACTTCGCGCTGCATGGCGTGGCGGCGGCCGTGTCGGCCTGGCTGGCCTGGGCGTTGCTGCCGCCGCAGTACCGGGCGCCCGCGCGGCCGGCTTGGGCGCTGCTGTACTGCTTTGCGTTCTTCATCCCCGTGCTGGGGGTATTGACCACCGTGCTGGCCGTGCAGGTGGCGCAGCGCTTCCCCAAAATTCTGCGTACTGAGCGGTTTGTGGCCGTACACATGCCCGAGTTTTCGGGCGTGCAGCGCGAATCGACCGAACGCGCCGACCTGCGCGCAGCCGACGCGCGCCGCATCCTGAAAGACCCGTCACTGCCGCTGGAGACGCGGCTGCGCGTGTTGGTGGCGCTGCAGTCCATGCGGCCCAAGGCGGCCGTGCCGCTTCTGCAGGGCCTGCTGGCCGATCCGTCCGAGGACATCCGCCTGTTGGCCTACAGCATGGTGGACGCGTGGGAAAAAGACCTCACGCGCCAGATCCAGCAGGCCCGTGAACGCCTGCACGAGGCGCGCGAGGGCGACGAGCGCGCGCCGCTGGTCAACGCGCTGCGCCGCCTGGCCGAACTGCACTGGCTGCAGGTGGACACGGGCCTGGCGCGTGGCGACCTGCGCCGCTTTGCGCTGGAGCAGGCGCAGAAGCTGTGCGAGGACGTGCTGGTGCTCGACTCCTACGTGCCCAGCGTGTGGCAGCTGTATGCGCGCGTGCTGATCGAGCTGGACCAGCTGGCGGCCGCCGACCGGGCGCTGAACCTGGCGCGCAAGGTGCGCATGCCGCTGCAGGAAATCTGGCCGCTGATGGCGCAGATCGCGTGGCTGCGCCGCGACCTGGAGGGCGTGCGCAAATACATGAGCCGCATGCCCGACAGCGCGCAGCTGCCGCACCAGCTGCGCGGCATGGCGGCGTTCTGGCGCAACAAGCAGGTCAGCGGGGTGGACCTGCATGTCTGAGCCCGTCAACTTCAAGGCCGACGTGGGCCTGCTGCTGGAAGGCACCTACCCCTACGTGTCCGGCGGCGTGTCCAGTTGGGTGCACCAGATCATCAACGGCTTTCCCGACCTGACGTTCGCGATCTGCTTCCTGGGCTCGCGCAAGCAGGACTACGGCGCCATGAAGTTCCAGCTGCCGCCCAACGTGGTCCACATCGAGGAACACTACCTGTACGAGACCGACGGCGCGCCGCCGGTCACGCCGCAGCGCGGGGACGCGGGCATGTTCGCGCTGAACCGCGAGCTGCACGATTACTTTCGCAACCCGCAGGCGCTCGCGCAGCGCGGCGGCGAAGTGCTGGAAACCATCACCGGCGAACTCGAAGGCCGCATGGACCGCTCGCAGTTCCTGTACACCGAGCAGGCCTGGAACTACGTGACCGAGCAGTACCGCGAGCGCTGCACGGACCCGAGCTTTGTGGACTACTTCTGGACGGTGCGCACCATGCATTCGCCGATCTGGGTGCTGTCGGCCATCGTCGAAAAGTTTCCGCCGGTGCACTGCTACCACTCGGTGTCCACGGGGTACGCGGGCTTTCTGGGCGCGCTGCTCAAGCGGCGCTGGGGCCGCCACCTGATCCTGAGCGAACACGGCATCTACACCAAGGAGCGGCGCATCGACCTGTATGCCGCGCGCTGGATCGCCGACAACCGCACGCTGCTGCAGCGCGACGCCACGCACGCGGGGTACTTCCGCACCATGTGGATCCGCTTCTTCGAGGCGCTGGGCCGCATGTGCTACGACGCGAGCGACCAGATCATCGCGCTGTACGAAGCCAACCGCCTGCGCCAGGTGCAGGACGGCGCCGACGCGCGGCGCACCAGCAACATCCCCAACGGCATCGACGTGGTGCGCTTTGGCGCCCTGCGCGCGCAGCGGCCGGCGCAGGTGCCGCCCATCATGTGCCTGATCGGCCGCGTGGTGCCGATCAAGGACATCAAGACCTACATCCGCGCCACGCGCACCATCGCCAACCGCATGCCTCATGTGCAGGCCTGGATCGCGGGGCCCGAGGACGAAAGCCCCGACTACGCCGCCGAATGCAAGGACCTGGTCAACAGCCTGGGCCTGTCGGACAACGTGAAATTCCTGGGCTTCCAGAAGCTCACGGACCTGCTGCCGCAGATCGGCCTGGTGGTGCTCAGCTCCATCAGCGAAGCGCTGCCGCTGGTGATCCTGGAAGGCTACGCCGCCGGTGTGCCCACCGTCAGCACCGACGTGGGTTCGTGCCGCCAGCTCATCTACGGACTCGATGAAGAAGACCAGGCCCTGGGCGCGTCGGGCGAAGTGGTGGGCATTGCCGACCCGCAGGCGCTGGCCGAGGCCGCCATGCGCCTGCTGGGCGACACCAACGCCTGGCACAAGGCCGCGCAGGCCGGCATCCAGCGGGTGGAGCGTTACTACACCCATCCCGTGATGTTCGCGCGCTACCGCGCCGTGTACGACCAGGCGCTGGGTGTCACGCCGCCGCCCGCCGCGCCGCCTGGCGGGGGCGACGACATGGACCTGCTGCTGGAGGGCTGATGGCAGGCATCGGCTTCGAGCTGCGCAAACTGCTGCAACGCGAAAGCTACTTCGCGCTGGTGCGCGCGTACGCGTATGCGGGGCTGATCAGCTCGGGGCCGTGGGTGCTGTCCATCGTGGGGCTGGTGGTGATCGGCGTGCTGTCGGTCAACATCGTGGTGCCCAACCTGCTGGTCACGCAGTTCCAGGTGTCGGTCACCTACCTGATCGCGGGGTCGCTGATCTTGACGGGCGTGGTGCAGCTTGCGTTCACGCGCTGGGTGTCGGACCAACTGTTCGCGCACAAGGGCGTGGACATCGTGCCCAACTTCGCGGGCGTGCTGCTGGTCACCAACCTGGTCGCCGGCACGCTGGCGGTGATGCTGGCGTTCCTGGAGTTCCGCGAGGAAAGCGCGCTGTACCGCGTGCTGATGGTCGCGGGCTTCGTCACCATGTGCGACATCTGGGTGGCCACCATCTTCATGAGCGGGCTGAAGTTCTACAAGACCATCGTGGCGCTGTTCGGTGGGGGCTACGGCATCTCGGTGCTGCTGGCGGTGTGGCTGCGCCAGTACGGGCTGGAGGGGCTGCTGGGCGGCTATGTTGTGGGGCAGTTCCTGATGCTGGCGGGCATGTTCTTCATCATCCTGCGCAGCTTCCCGGCGGAAAGGCTGATCGCGTTCGACTGCTTCCGTCCCGGCGCAATGCTGCCCACGCTGATGGCCGTGGGCTTTCTGTACAACTTCGCGATCTGGGCCGACAAGATCGTGTTCTGGGCCGCGCCCGAAACCAGCCAGGCCGTGATCGGCCCGCTGCGCGCGAGCGTGATTTATGACATGCCGGTGTTCCTGGCGTACCTGAGCATCATCCCCGGCATGGCGGTGTTCCTGGTGCGGTTCGAGACGGACTTTGTCGAGTGGTACGACAAGTTCTACAACGCCGTGCGCGAAGGCGGCTCGCTGGAAGAGATCGCCCGCATGCGCGACGAAATGGTGTTCGCCGTGCGCCAGGGCCTGTTCGACATCATCAAGATGCAGACCCTGGCCGTGCTGGTCATGATCGTCTTCGCGCCCACGATCTTTGAAAAGCTGGGCATCAGCCCGCTGTACCTGCCGCTGTTCTACGTGGACGCCGTGGCCGCCAGCCTGCAGGTGGCGCTGCTGGCCGTGATGAACGTGTTCTTCTACCTGGACCGCAGGCGCGCCGTGCTGGCCACGGTGGGGTTGCTGTCGTTCCTGAACGTCGTACTGTCCGTCGTGTCGCTGAAACTGGGCGTGGCGTTCTATGGCTACGGCTTCGCGGCAGCGCTATTGATCACGCTGGTGGTTTCGTTGCGGGTGCTGGAGCGGAAGATTTCGCGGCTCGAATACGAAACCTTCATGCTGCAGTGACGGTTTTGCTCCCTCTCCCTCTGGGAGAGGGTTGGGGTGAGGGCTCAACGAGCCCGCCAAAACCCCGGCCGCCTGCGCTGATGTGCCACAGCCAGGACGATGGCCTTGGACCCGTCGATCTCATAGAAGACCGTATACGGGAAGTGCCTGAGGTGGTAACTATGGATCCCCTCACTGTCTTTAGACCATCTGTCAGCCGTTTGAGCCAATCCGTCATTCGCTTGCAGCGCTTCGGCCCGAAAAGCGTCGGCAGCCAGCGGCGATCTGTCGAAATACCAGCGGTAAGCGCCGCGAAGATCATCCTCCGCGTCCGGAAGGACGACCGGAGAAAACACGGTCACAGGGACGAAATTCGTTGCCGGGCTTCGGCCCACGGCACAGCCTGTACCGTGCCCGCGCGCATCGCATCACGACGGCGCCTGATCTCGGCACGCCAGGCGTCGGAGATGCCCGCGTCTTCGGCACTCTCCAGGCTGTCCAGCAACGCGACAGCAACGGCCGAGCGCTCGGCCGGCGGCAGTGCCAACACCTCGTCAAGTACGTGATCAACCCGCGCATTCATACAGTTCAGTCTAGCACTGAACCCTTGAATGCCGGTACTCAGGAAGCGCCTGAACCCCGTGCCCTGGACGCCAACCACACCAGCACCAGCACCGGCAGCCCCAGCAGCGCCGTCGCGTTGAAGAAGTCCACGTACCCGTACGCGTCCACGAACCTGCCCGAGAAGCCCGCCAGCCACTTCGGAAGCAGCAGCATCATCGAGCTGAACAGCGCGTACTGCGTGGCCGAATAGCTCACGTTCGTGAGCGACGACAGGTAGGCGATGAATGCCGCCGACGCGATGCCCGACGACAGGTTGTCGGCCGACACCACGAAGATCAGCGCCTGCACGTCGTGGCCGCGGCCGGCCAGCCAGGCGAACAGCAGGTTGGTGGCCGCGCTCAGGATCGCGCCCAGCATCAGCACGCGCATCACGCCCAGCCGCATGGACAGCGCGCCGCCCACGAACGCGCCCACCAGGGTCATGATCACGCCGTAGATTTTGGTCACGGCGGCGACCTCGTCCTTGGTGTAGCCCATGTCCACGTAAAACGGGTTGGCCATGATGCCCATCACCACGTCGCTGATGCGGTACACCGCGATCAGCGCCAGGATCAGCACGGCCTGCCATTGGTAGCGCCGAAAGAAATCCGCGAACGGCTCGATCAGCGCGCCCTGCAGCCATTCGGCCGCGTTGCGCGCGGGCGGCAGCTCGCGCCGCGCGGGCTCGCGCGACAGCAGCACCGTCAGCACGCCCACCAGCATGGATGCGGCCATGACCAAGTACGCGGTCTGCCACGCGGCGTGCTGGTAGTTGCCGGCCGTGGCAGTCTCGGCCCGCGCCGCGATCCACAGCACCCCCGCGCCCGCCCAGATCATGGCCAGCCGGTAGCCCGTCTGGTAGGTGGCGGCCAGCGCCGCCTGGCGCTGCGTGTCGGCTGACTCGATCCGATAGGCGTCCAGCGCAATGTCCTGCGTGGCCGAACCAAACGCCACGGCCAGCGCGCACCACACGATGGGACCCAGCGCATCGCGCGGGTCGGCCAGCGCCATGCCCACCAGGCCCGCCATGATGGCGAACTGCGACAGCAGCAGCCAGCCGCGCCGCCGGCCCAGCGTGCGGGTCAGCCCCGGCAGCGGCAGCCGGTCCACCAGCGGCGCCCAGCACCACTTGAAGCCGTAGGCCAGCCCCACCCAGCTGAGGTAGCCGATGGTCGTGCGATCAATGCCCGCCTCGCGCAGGCGAAAGCTCAGCGTGCCCAGCACCAGCAGCAGCGGCAACCCTGCGGAAAAACCCAGCGCCAGCATGCGCAGCGTGGCCGGCTCCAGGTACACGCGCAGGGTCTCGGTCCAGGAAGGACGCGGCGCGGCGGAAGCAGGGGAGGGGATTTCGTCTGACATGAAAACGGTTACTTCTGTTTATTATTGCCCCACTATGTGCACGCTCTGCATGACCAAACAATCTGCCTGGTCCGGCCGCCGGGGTTTCCTGCTGGCCGCGGGGGCCGCGGCGCTGGAGCCTGCCATCGCGCAGGTGAACGTGGGCGAGGCGTCGCGCCTGCGCACGCTGGTGCCGGCGGGCGAGCTGGAGACGGCCGCCAACCAGCAGTACGCACAGATGATGGCGCAGGCGCGCGCCCAGCGCGCCCTGGCCCCTGACAACCACCCCCAGCTGCAGCGCCTACGCGCCATCAGCAGCCGCCTGATCCCGCTCGCGCCCAAGTGGAACGACCGCGCCAGGGACTGGAAATGGGAGGTCAACCTGATCGGCAGCAAGCAGATCAACGCCTTCTGCATGCCCGGCGGCAAGATCGCCTTCTACACCGGCATCCTGGACCAGCTCAAGCTGACCGACGATGAGGCCGCCATGATCATGGGCCACGAAATGGCCCACGCGCTGCGCGAACATGCGCGCTCGCGCATCGCCAAGACACAAGGCACGGGCGCGCTGCTGTCCATCGGCGCGCAGCTGCTGGGTCTGGGGCAGCTGGGCGATGTGGCGGCCAATATCGGCACACAGCTCATCACGCTCAAGTTCAGTCGCACCGACGAGACCGAGGCCGACCTGGTCGGCCTGGAGCTGGCCGCGCGCGGGGGCTTCAACCCCGACGCATCGGTGAGCCTGTGGCAGAAGATGGGCCAGGCCAGCGGCGGCGCGGGCGGCCCGGGGTTCTTGTCCACCCACCCCACGGGGCCGGACCGCATCCGCGAGCTGCAGGCCAACGTGCCCAAGGTGCGCGGGCTGTACGAGCAGGCGCGCCGGGGCTGAGCGCCACCGGGCTGCTACAGCAGCCGCTGCGGCGCGTAGGGCGCCGGGTCCACCACCGGCGGTTCGCCGCTGATCATCTCGGCCAGTAGCCGCCCGCTGACCGGCCCCAGCGTAAATCCCTGGTGCCCATGACCAAAGTTGAACCACAGGCCGGGGCGCCCCGGCGCGGCGCCGATCACGGGCTTCATGTCGGGCGTACAGGGCCGGGCGCCGCGCCAGGGCTCGGACTCCACCGGCTGCGGCAGGTCCAGCAGCTCGCGCGCCGACTGTTCGGCGCGCGCGAGCTGCCAGGGCGTGGACGGCGCGTCGCGGTGCGTCAGCTCGGCGCCGGTGGTGATGCGCACGCCGCGCTTCATGGGCGCGATGACCAGGCCCCGGTCGGCGTCCAGCAGCGCCAGCCGCGGGGCTGCGCCGCCGGTGTAGTGCCGGTGGTAGCCGCGCTTGACGAACAGCGGCATCCGCAGGCCCAGCGGCGCCAGCAGCGTATCGGCCCACGGGCCGAGCGCGATGACGGCATGGGCCGCTTCGTGCGGGCCTTCGTCTGTCTGCACCGACCAGCCGGCGCCGCGCGGCTGCAGCGTGCGGGCATCGCCGCGCACCACACGGCCGCCCACCTGCACCAGATGCGTGGCGTAGCGGGCCACCAGCTCGCCGGGGTCGCTGACGCTCCAGGGGTCCGTCCAGTGGATGGCGCCGGCCAGCTGCCGGCGCAGCGCGGGCTCGGCGGCGGCCAGTGCGTGGCCGTCCTGCGCTGCAAAGGCCACGCCGTACTCGCGCGCCCAGCGCTGCGCCGTGCCCAGCGCCGCGTCCAGGCTGGCGGGCGCGCGAAACACCGCGCGGTAGCCCTCGCGGCGCACCAGATCGTCCGCGCCGGCCGCGTCGATCAGGCGCTGGTGTTCGACCGTGGCATGCGCCGTGAGCAGTGCATAGGCACGGGCGATGGCCGGGTAGTGCGCCGGGCCCGAATGCAGCCAGTAGCGCCACAGCCCGCCGGCCAGGGCGGGCAGGGCCGCCAGGTGATAGTTCACATCGGCGCCGCGCTTGAGCGCCGCGCGCAGCAGCGACGCCGCGTCACGCGGAAAGGCATAGGGCTCCACGGCTTCGCGCTGGATGATGCCGGCGTTGCCGTACGAAGTCTCCTGTCCCGGTTCGCGCCGGTCCACCAGCGTCACGCTGTGCCCGCGTAACGCCAGATGCAGCGCCGTGCAGGTGCCCACCATGCCGGCGCCCAGCACCAGGGCGGTGGTGCGCGTCACGCCGCGCCGCCCACGTAGGGGTTGCTGCGCCGCTCGCGCCCGAACGTGCTCTCGGGCCCGTGGCCGGGGATGAACACCGTGTCGTCGCCCATGGGCCACAGGCGCTGGGCAATGCTGTCCAGCAACTGCTGGTGGTTGCCGCCGGGGAAATCCGTGCGGCCGATGCTGCCGGCAAACAGCACGTCGCCCACGAACGCGCGCTTGATCTCGGGCGAATGGAACACCACATGCCCCGGCGTGTGGCCGGGGCAGTGGCGCACGTGCAGCACATGGCCCGCGAGCGACACCGTGTCGCCGTCATCGAGCCAGCGCGTGGGCGTGAAGGATTCAGCCGGCGGAAAGCCGAACATCGCGCCCTGCTGCGGCAGCCCGTCGATCCAGAACTGGTCGCCGGGGTGCGGGCCGATGATGGGCAGCTGCAGGCGCCGCGCCAGCTCGGCCGTGCCGCCCGCGTGGTCGATGTGGGCGTGGGTGAGCCATATCTGTTCGAGCGCAAGGCCCAGGCGGTCCACCTCGGCCAGCAGCGTGTCCAGATCGCCGCCGGGGTCGATCACGGCGGCCTGCTTGGTGGCGTCGTCCCAGACCAGGGAGCAGTTCTGCTGGAAGGGGGTGACGGGGATGGTGAGGTAGTGGAGCATGCGGGGATTTTGGCAGTGGTTGTTGTGAGCAACGTGTCAGGTGGCTCGGCTAAGTGCGGGGTGGATGTGACACCCAAACAATCGCGGTGAAAGTCACCAGCGGCGGCCGTACCCTTGGCGAGAGGGGGGCCAGCTGTGATATAGCTGTTGGTGCGCGTGGTGGCGTCCCGTAGGGAACGATCGAATCGACAATATCATGTGAGTCATGGAGGGGAAAAATGGTCGACGCTGAGCCGAGAAAGGCACCGGAGCGATACATCAAGAAGATCATTCTCTCGAATTTCAAGAAGTTCGAGAGGCTCGAACTCGAGTTCGAGCCGGACCTCAACGTGCTTTTGGGCGAGAACGAAGCAGGCAAGAGTACCTTGCTGCAGGCCATGGACCTTGCCATGAGCGGCAGCCGCAGCAAGGTTGAGACGCTAGGGGTTGAATCCCTCATGAATAAGGCTGCTGTAGAAAGGTTCTTTAGGGGTGAGAGGCGCCCGGCAGACCTTCCGCAGCTCTTCGTCGAGATCTACCTGTCGGACCTAAAAGAGTGGGAGGCCCACGGACGAACCAACTCGCTTAACGAGGACGCATTCGGCCTGAGGTTATGGTGCGGGCCCAGCGAGGCCTACCCCGACGACATTACGCAAGTTTTGAGCGAGCCCGGCGACAACGTTCCATTTGAGTTTTACGCAATCAAATTTCAGACCTTCGGCGACCAACCATATGGCGGCCTACGGAGGTACATTGACCAGCTATTGATTGATAGCGCTTTGATCAACACTGAGTTTGCCCACCGTGAATACACGCGGAAGCTCTATCAAGCAAACTCTACACCGAGCGAGCGCGGCAGACACCAGAACAAGTACAGGACAGCCAAGAGGGATTTCTGGGACACACATCTGGACGATATCAATTCACGCGTTGACGTGAAGTTCTGGCTCCGAAGCTCAAGTAAGGCAAGCCTTGAAAACGACCTGCTCATAGTCTCTGACGGAATCCCAGTCGAGAGCAAAGGGCGCGGACAGCAAAGCCTGATTAAAACAACATTCGCCTTGCAACGCGGGCGCGGAAAGCACGGCATAGATGTCTTGATGCTGGAAGAGCCGGAAAACCACTTAAGTCACGGGCACATGCGAAAGCTTGTCGACGACATTGCAGGTAGTGGGGAGAAGCAGGTTTTCGTTGCCACCCACAGCAGCCTAATCTGCTCGCGGCTTGGATTGCGTAAAGCGATTCTGTTGGACCAGGACGGCAAGGCCAGCGCGAGGCTCTCGAAGCTCAGTCCAACCACCGCGGCCTTCTTTGCCAAAGCGCCTCACCATCACTTGCTCGAATACGCGATGTCCCGTCGAGTTATCTTGGTGGAAGGCGACGCCGAATACATGCTCATCGAAGGCTTCTATCGGAATTGCGCTGGCTCCACTATGGAGCAAGACCATGTTCACGTGATCGCGGTTGGGGGGACCAGCTTCAAACGCTATTTGGAAGTAGCGCGCATCTTGGGGATTCGAACAGCTGTGGTGCGCGACAACGACGGAAACCATCAGCGAAACTGCGTCGAGAACTATCGGGAGGACCTTTGCGATAACGCTAAAGTCTTCGCCGATACCGATCCGAAGCGAAGGACCTTCGAGATCTGTATTTACGAGGACAACTCGGACCTCTGTGATCAGCTCTTTGGCCCGAAGCTGCGAACAAAGACGGTTCTTGAATACATGCTGGACAACAAGGCCGAGGTGGCACTCGCACTTGCAGATAAGGCTTCGCAGCTTAGACCCCCGCAATATATTCGGGAAGCGATCGAGTGGACAAGAAAGTCATACTAGCCGTTGCCGGCGCCGGCAAGACCACGGAAATTGTCGGGCGCATTGACGAGAAGCGACGCTTCCTGATCGTCACCTACACCCAGGAGAATCTTCTCAATCTGCGCAGAAAGATTGAGGCGAAGTATGGGCGGGTACCGCCGAATGTGTGCGCTATGACGTATTTCACCTTTTTGCACTCGTTCTGTCTGCGGCCGCTGGCGGGTTTAAAGCGAAGGTCGCGCGGCATCAATTTTAAAGATTCGCCGCCGCAAGGTAGGTTCACCGACCGCGAGTCGGGTTACTACGTGGACGGATCGCATCGAATCTATGTCAGCCGAGTGGCCAAAGCAGTGATGAAGCACTACCCTGAGGGTGTACTCAAGCGTGTTGAGCGTTTCTTCGACGTCGTGTGCGTAGACGAGGTACAAGACTTCGCGAGCCACGACTTCAACATGCTGCTGCACCTAGCCCGCGCGAAAGTGGAGTTGCTGCTGACAGGAGATTACCGACAGCACACCTACGACACCAGCCGGGATGGGTCTACGCGCAAAGGGTTGCACAAGGACTACTCAAAATATGTCAGCGAATTTCGGAAGGCCGGCTTTGTTGTCGATACCGAATCGCTGGCGCGGAGCCGCCGTTGTAGTCCGGCCGTTTGCGAGTTCATCTCGGAGAAACTCGGCATTCCCATCCAGACGCATTCCAATCGACTTGCACGCATCGTCACCGTTGAGAGCCAAGAAGAGGCCGACAGGCTACGCGCGCGGTCGGATGTGGTGAAGCTGTTCTACAGCATGCATCGCCAGTATGGCTGTGCTTCTCAGAACTGGGGTGCGTCCAAGGGAGAGGATCATCACGACGAAATCTGTGTAGTTCTCAATGCGTCTACGCTGACGAAGTTCCGGAAAAACGCCCTCGCGGAACTCGCTCCGCAGACGCTAAATAGACTCTACGTAGCCCTATCGCGCTCGCGAGGCGATGTCCACTTAGTGCCCCACACACTAATAAAACCGTTGCTGACTGACTGAGCGCCCGAGCCTTCGCAGCCGCAGGCAGACTGGCGGGGTGGGAATGGAGGTCGCTTCCGCCCCACCCGCCTCAATGCACCGTACAAACCATACAAGGATCAAACGACCGCACGATGTGCTGCACCGCCACGCTGCCGCCCTGCGCCCCGTCGCGGTCCGCGTCCACCGGCGCGCCGACCAGGGCGGCTTCCAGCGCGCCGGGCGTGCCCTGGCGGTCGCGGGGTGAGAAGTTCCAGCTCGTGGGCGCGATGATCTGGTAGTTGGCGATGCGCCCGTTTTCGATGCGCACCCAGTGGCCCAGCGATCCGCGCGCGGCCTCGCTCAGGCCCGCGCCCTGCGCGTCGCGCGGCGCCGGGGCCGGCGCCGCATGGAACGGCGCGCGCGGTTCGATGGCCTGCAGCCAGCGTTCCATCAGCATCAGGATGCGCGCTATCTCCAGCAGTCGCGCCACCACGCGCGTGTACACGTTGCCGCCGCCGCTGTCTTTCAACAGGTCGCGCACCAGCGCATGGCCGTCCACCGCCTGGCGCGCCAGCGCGCCCACTTCCACCACGCGCCCGTCCAGGCGCGGCGCCTTGTTCCAGGTGTAGGCGCCGGGCTTGTCGGCGTCCACCAGCGTGCGGCCTTCGCGCGGGTGCAGCGGGCCGTCCGCGTCGGCCAGCCACGCATGGACGCTGTCTTCGGTGATGCCGTCCGGCCGCAGCGCCTCGCCCTGCGCCGCCTGCTGGTCGTACACCCCGCGCGCAAACGCATGCGCATCGTTGCCGCTGCCCTGTGCGTCCTGCAGGTAGGCGCCGTGGCTCAGGTACAGGCCCGGCCCGCGGCCCAAGTCCTGCAGCGCCAGGTCCTGCGCTATGTCCAGCCACAGCCGCAGGTCGCTCGCGGCCGCGCTGCCGCCGCCCTGGCCCCAGCGAGCCAGCGCGGCCTGGCTGTCCAGCGCGTCCACCAGCCCGGCCGCGTCGGCCAGCGCGCGCGCCGCCGCGACCCATCGCGACACCGAGCAGATGCCGCAGATGCGCGGCGCCGCGCCTGGACATCCACATGGCGCGCGACGACGCGGCGGGCGTGGTGCGGGTGCGCTTCGAGGACAACGGCGCCGGCATCGCGCCCGAACACCTGGGCCGCCTGGCGGCGCCAACCGCGACAGCGGCGCGTGCGTTACGCTGGCACTACCGCTGGCTGAGTCCCGCCTAGAACCAGGTCCGCACGGCATCGACGACGATGCCGTCGTCGTCGATCACATACAGCACCTGCCACTTGTCGAAGGTCGTGCAAGGGTGCGAGACGCCCAGGCTCACCAGGTCGCCGACTTCGACGCCGTGTCCGGGCGCCAGCGTGAGGTTGGTGTGCTGGTCGCTCACCATGCTGATTTTTGCGTCCGCGGGCAAGCGGCCCCATTGGCCGGTTGCCGCACGGTGCCAGCGCACAGGCACGGGGTTGCCGGCGTCCTGGCCATAGTCGCGCCTTCCGGCGCACAGGATGATGGTCTGGGCGTCGGGCGCCGAGATGACCTGGCCCCAGACCTCCAGGGCCGGCTGGAGCCTGCGGCCTGGGCGACCCGTGCCCTGTTCGGCGTTTGCGTCGGCCGGCTCCAGGCCAAGCCGCTGCTCGACCTCGCCCTGCAGCGAGCGGTACAGCTGGTTGTCATGCGTCAGGTAGCACCCGCTGCGCACCACGATGCGACTGGGCCGGGACAGCCTGACGGCCGCGAACTCTTCCAGCACCAGGTCATAAAACGCCGAGCCGCCAGCGCTGAGGATCACGTGCCCGCTGTCAAAGTAGCCCCCGCGATCCACTTCGCGCACCACCCCGGCCATGTGGCGCAGAAAGGCGCGTGCATTGGTTTCGCGATCAGCCGGCCCGCCGTACTGGTTCAGCCCTTCAAAGCCGGCGACACCCACCAGTGTCAGCGCACCCGCCGTCTGGCGGACGGCGGCGCAGACGCGCAGCGCGTCGTCCAGGGTGCGCACACCGCAGCGGCCATTGGGGTAGCCTACTTCCAGCAGCACCTGCAGCGGCCGTTGCGCGCCATGCTGCTGTGCTGCCGTGCGCAGCCGCTTCACGCCTTCGACCGAGTCGACATAGAGGTAGAAGTCAAACGCCGGGTCGGCGTTGAGTTGCGCCACGTACCAGGCCAGCTCCTGCTGGCCCACGGCTTCGTTGGCCAGCAGGATGCGTCGCCACCCTGCGGCGCGCGCCACGCGCACCTGGTGGAAAGTCGCCAGGGTCAACGCCCAGCAGCCGCCGTCGGCCTGCAGCGCAAACAGCTCCGGGCTCATGCTGGTTTTGCCGTGGGGTGCCAGGTAGCCGTTGCGCTCACGCATCAGGCTGTGGAACCAGGCGCCGTTGCTGCGCAGCGCGCTGCGCCGCAGCGTGGCCACGGGAAACGGCAGGTCCTGGGCCGGCACCGAGGCAGCCCTTGCCGCCACCTCTTCGCGCCGCAGGCCGTCAAAAGCCTGGGGCACGCCTTTCATCAACGCGGACAACGTCCACGAAAGACCCGTCGCGCTGGGATCCAGCGGCGGGTCGTCGAACGTCAGGGGTTGGTTCATTCCAGCACGATACCTGCCTTCTTGACCACATCGTCCCAGCGCGCCTCTTCGGCGGCGATGATGGCGCCAGCCTGCGCCGACGTCGCGGGCGGGTACACCTGCACGCCGCCGATGGATTTGACCTTGGGGTAGAAGTTGCTGCCGGCAAGGACCTTGTTGGCGGCGGCGTTCAGTTTGGCCACGACATCGGCCGGTGTCTGTTTGGGCGCCACCAGCACGAAGCTGGCGCGGGCGTTGAAGCCCGGCAGGCCTGCCTCGGTAAACGTCGGCAGCTCGGGAAAGTCGCCGTCGCGCCTGTCCGCGGCCACGGCGAAGCTCTTGACCTTGCCGGCGCGCGCAAACTCCATGCCTCCGGTCGGCAGGAACGCGTAGCTGATGCGGTCGGACATCAGTTCGGGCAGCACCTGGTTGGCGCCCTTGTAGGGAACGTGCAGCGTCTTGACCCCGATCTGGATGTTGAACATTTCCCCGATCACATGAGGCGGCGAGGCGACGCCGCCCGATGCGAACGTGTATTTGGCGGGATTGGCCTTGAGCAGCGCGATAAACTCCTGCAGGTTGCGGGCGGGCACGTTGGGCGATGTGAACAGGACAAAGCCAAAGCTCAGCACATTGGCGACCGGCGCGAAATCGCGGATGCCGGTGTAGGGCAGTTTCGACTGGATGGACGGCGGCACGATTGCCGGAAGGTTGGCAAAGAACAGCGTGTGGCCGTCGGCCGGCGCGCGCGCCACCATGGCGCCGGCGATCGACTGCGCCGCGCCCGGCCGGTTGTCAACGATCACCGGTGTTTTGAGTTCCGTCGACAGGTCGTCCGCGAACGCGCGTGCAGCCTGGTCCGTGACGCTGCCGGGCGCAAAAGGCACAACGATGGTCACGGCCCTGGCGGGAAACTGCTGTGCCAGCGCGCTACCGGCACCCGCCAGCGCAAGGAGCGCCACGGCGCAGGCGCTGCGGCGCGATACCGTGCGGGTCGCGGACGGACGGGGAGTGCGGGTGATGGGTGTCATGGGGCTTCCTTGTGAAGGGTCGGTCGGGTCGGGGAGGGGTCAGTGCTGTGCGGCAAGGCGCCGGGCGGCTCGCGCGACGGCCGGGTCGGCCGACTCGCGCATCAGCGTCTGCAGCGGGGCGCGGGCGCGCGCAACGCGCTCAGGGCCGGCCTTGTCGGGCGAGCCGCTGTCCAGCGGAGGCTGGGGGTTGTATTCCAGGCCCAGCTGGATCATGCGGGCAGCTTCCTCGCCCGCGAGCTCCGCCGCCAGCGTGAACGCAAAGTCGATGCCTGACGTGACGCCGCCGCCGGACAGGCGGTTGCGGTCGTGCACCACGCGCGCGTCGACCGGCTGCGCGCCGAACTGCGGCAGGTAGTGGCGCCACATCCAGTGGCAGGTGGACTGGTAGCCCTGCAGCAGCCCGGCCGCGCCGAGCAGCAGCGACCCGTTGCAGACCGACGTGACGTAGCGCGCCCCCTGTCCCTGCGCGCGCAGGAAGTCGAGGGTCTGCGCGTCGTCCAGCTGCTCGATGACGCCGAAGCCGCCCGGCGCGCACAGCACGTCGAACTGCGGGCAGTTCTCGAACGTGATGGTCGGGTTCAGCGAGAAGCCCACGTCGGTAACCAGTGGCTCCATCGTTTTCCAGGCCAGGTGCACCTTTGCGCCGGGCACGCGGCTGAGAACCTGCGCCGGACCGGTGAGGTCCAGCTGCGTGACTTTCGGAAAGACCAGGAATCCGATGTGGATGGGGTTTGTCATGGGGATGCGGAAAGTTCAGGGCGATGGTGCATTGTTTGCGCCACAGCGCTTGGCGTAAATGACAAATGATGCCTAATATCCGCCAATGACCAGGCCAGCCAACATCGCCATCCTGACCTTCCCCCGCTGCCAGGTGCTGGATGTGACCGGGCCCGCGATGGTGTTCGAGGCCGGCAACGACGCCCTGGGCGCGCAGCCCTACAAGGTCCACATCCTTTCTGCCGGCGGCGGCGCCGTGCAGACCAGCAGCGCCGTCGCGTTGATGACCCGGGCCCTGCGGGATCTGCCGGCGAAGTCCGTGGACACCCTGCTGATCGCGGGCGGCGACGAAGCCGGCCTGCAGGCCATGGTGGCCGACGACGCGGTGCGCCGGTGGGTCGTGAAGGCGGCGACCGCCGCGCGGCGTTATGGATCGATCTGCACGGGCGCGTTCGCGCTGGGCCACTTCGGGCTGCTGCAGGGCAAGCGTGTCGCCACGCACTGGTCGGCCTGCGGCGAGCTGGCCCGGCAATGTCCCGACGTGGTGGTGGACACCAGTGCGCTGTTCGTCAACGACGGCGCCCTGTGGACGTCGGCCGGTGTCACGACGGGCATCGACATGAGCCTGGAGATGGTGGCGGCCGATCTTGGCAAAACCGTTGCACACACCATCGCCAAGCGCCTGGTGCTGTATGCGCGCCGGCCTGGCTACCAGTCCCAGTTCAGTCCCATGCTGGACGCCCAGTCGCACGCGGATGCGCCGTTTGCCGCGCTGATCGACTGGATGCGCGAAAACCTGACCCGCCGCCTGGATGTGCCGGCACTGGCGGAGAAGGCGGCCATGACCGAGCGCACGTTCCTGCGCAAGTTCACTGCCAGCACAGGGGAGACGCCGGCACATTTCGTCGAAACACTGCGGCTGGACCATGCACGCCACCTGCTGGCCACGCCCATGTCGCTCAAGGAGATCGCGGCGCGCACGGGCTATTCAACGGGCGCGCAGCTTTCAAAGGCATTCGACCGGCGCTTCGGCATGGCGCCGCTGCTGTTTCGCGAGCTGCATTGCCGCCCGCATCCGGCCTAGCGTCCGCGTCAGGCAAGTGCCGTGCCGCGACGGGCAATGACCTGTCCGTGCCGCACGCCGGTGTGCGTGCCGCGTTGCCACGTCAGCGTCCCGTTCACGAAAACCGCGGCAATGCCTTCGGCTGGCATCGCAGGGGTCGCATACGTGGCCGCGTCGCGCACGGTCGCCGGATCGAAAACCACCAGGTCCGCGTACTGTCCGACCCGCAGCGTGCCGCGGCCCTGCAATCCGAAATTGCGCGCGGTCAGGCCGGTCATCTTCCAGACGGCGGTCTCCAGCGGAAACAGCCCCAGGTCGCGGCTGTAGTGGCCCAGCACGCGCGGGAACGTTCCCCACAGCCGGGGGTGCGGCCTGTCACCCAGGGGGATGCCGTCGGATCCGATCATGGTCTCGTCGAACGCCAGCACGCGCTGCACGTCATCCTCGTCCATCATGAAATAGATCGCGCTGCCGGGCTGCAGCCGGCGTGCCGCGTCTTCCCTGGAGACGCCCCACTCCTTCGCAATGTCGCTCAGGTCGCGCCCGGCGCATTCCGGGTGCGGCACGCTGCTGGCGATCAGCGTGCGGTTGTCCAGCATGCCGCCGTCGGTGCGGATCATGGTCGAGCCTGCCGTGTACGGGTAACAGTCCAGCGCCACGCACTGGTGGCGCATGGTCTGCTGGATCATGGGCAGCGTCACTTGCGTCATGCCGAAGTTGGGCTTGTGCATGGCCTTGTGGTGGGACAGCACCACTTGCACGCCCAGCGCGCGGCCGATGGCGAAGGACTCTTCGAGCGCTTCGACAATGCCGTGTGATTCGTCGCGGATATGGGTGGCATAGACCGCGCCGCAGGTGCTCAGCGGGCGGCCGACCTCGACGATCTCTTCCATCGTGGCTTTGGCGGCGGTGGGATAGAAGGTGCCGGTGGACATGCCGATGGCGCCGGCGGCCAGGGCTTCTTCCACATGCGCGCGCATGGCGCTGATCTGCGCGGGCGTGGCCGGACGGTCCAGGTCATCCATGGTGGCGCTGCGCAGGGTCGAATGACCGACCATGGCCGCCACATTCACCGAGGACGGTGTGTCGCGCAGCGCGGCCAGGTACGCCGCGAAGCTCTGGAAGCGGCCCTGGGCCGGCGCGTCGATCAGATTCAGCGGCATGGGCAGATCCATGCCGTCGCGCAGCGGCGCCGCGCTGATGCCGCAGTTGCCCGTCACGACCGTGGTGACGCCCTGCGAGACCTTGAACGTCATGTCCGGGCGCGAGAGCACGGCCTGGTCGTCATGGGTGTGGGCGTCAATGAAGCCCGGCGCGACGATCTGCCCGCTGGCGTCCAGGTCATGGTCCGCCGTGGCGGCTGACAGGTCGCCGAGGGCGGCGATCCGGCCCTGCAGGACGCCGAGGTCCGCCTCAAAGCGCGGGCGCCGCGTGCCGTCGATCACGGTGCCGCGGCGCAGCAGCACGTCGTAGTGGGATGGGGTCATGGTGAGCTCGCGCAAAAGAAGTGCAGCGCGATTCTGGAAGCCGCGGACCTTGGCGTAAATGACAATTACATGCTGATTGCCGCCAAATGCCGGTCTGGCGTGAATCAGCGGGGCTGCGCGCCGCCGCCCAGCAGCTGCCGCAGCCGCGTGCGCAGCGGCGACTCGTCAAGCTTCGGCGTGCCCGCCAGCGCGCGCAGCTCGGGCTCGCGGCTCGTGCCGCCGCGCATGTCGATTTCGCGCACGACCTGGCCGTCGCTGTAGACAAAGGCCACGTCCGCCAGCGCCAGCACGTCTTCGACATCGTGCGTGATCATCAGCGCGGGGATGCCCCAGCGTTGCCGCACTTCGGCCAGCTCCTTGCGCAGCGACTCGCGCAGCATGGGGTTCAGCGACGCGAACGGTTCGTCCAGCAGCAGCACCTGCGGCTCGCAGGCCAGCGCGCGCGCCAGCGCCACGCGCTGGCGCTGGCCGCCCGACAGCGTGGCGGGCCGGCTGCCCGCCATGTCCGCCAGGCCGAAGCTGTCCAGCAGCGTGTCCACGCGCTGGCGGTCGCCCGCGCCCAACCCGCTGCGCCATGACGTGAGGCCGAACGCCACGTTGTCGCGCACCGACAGGTGGGGGAACAGCGCATAGTCCTGGAACAGGTAGCCCACGCGCCGCTGCGGCGGCGGCACGTTGATGCGCTGCGCGGCGTCGAACAGCGTGCGCCCGTTCAGCCGGATGTGGCCCGCTCGCGGCGTGAGCAAGCCGGCCATGGCCTGCAGCGTGAGCGACTTGCCCGAACCCGACGGCCCGTACAGCGCTGCGAACGGCGCGTCCGTCGCAAAGCGCGCCGCCAGGTCGAAGCGGCGGCGCCCGTCGGTGACGGTCAGTTCCAGGTTGACGTCGATCATGCGTGTGGCAAGCGACTTCAGGGTTTGCCGAACCCGTACTTGCCCAGCACCTGCTGCCCCGCGTCCGACGCAAGGAACGCGACGAAGTCGGCGGCCAGCGCCTTGTGCCGGCTGTCGGCCACGACGGCGACGGGGTAGGTCACGGGAGCGGTGCCGGGCGGCGTGAGCACGGCCTTGACCTTGCCGGCCATCAGCGCCGCGTCGGTGCGGTAGACAAAGCCGGCCTCGACCTCGCCGCGCGCCACGTAGTCCAGCACCTGGCGCACGCTGTCGGCCTGCACGAACTTTGCGGCCAGCGGGTCCCACAGGTTGGCGGCCTGCAGCGCCTGCTGCGTGTAGCGGCCCACGGGCACGGTGGCGACCTTGCCCACGGCGATCTTCTTCACGGCAGGTCCGCCCAGGTCCGCCAGCGACTTGATGCCCGCACCGCCCTGCGCGGGCTCGATCAGCACCAGGCTGTTGGCCGCGAAGTTGCGGCGCGTGGCGGTGTCCACGAGCTTCTGGTCGGCCGCGCGGTTCATGGTGTCCTGGTCGGCGCTGGCGAACACGTCCACCGGCGCGCCCTGGGCGATCTGCTGCAGCAGCGCGCCCGATGCTGCGAAGTTCAAGCGCAGCGTGGCGCCGGGCCTGGTCGCCTCGAAGCGCGGGCCCAGCTCCTTGAACGCGTCGGTCAGGCTGGCCGCGGCCGACACGGTGAGCTGCTGCGCGGACGCAGCCAGCGGCAGGGCGAGCGCGAAGGCAAGGGCGAGCAGATGATGGCGGCGCATGGGGTTCTCCTGAGCGGGGTCAACGAGGCGAAAGAAAGCGGTTGGACAGCACCAGCACGGTGATCGACAGGACCGAGGTGACGATCACCAGCACCAGCGCCAGGTCGTCCTGGCCGGCCTGCACGGCGTCGTAGATCGCCATGGACAGCGTCTGCGTCTGCTGCGGGATGGAGCCGGCCACCATCAGCGACGCGCCGAACTCGCCCATGGCGCGCGCAAACGCCAGCAGCGTGCCGGCCAGGATGCCGGGCCAGGCCAGCGGCAGCGTGACGCGCACGAACACCGACCAGCGCGACTGGCGCAGTGTGCTGGCCGCGGCCTCCAGCGAACGGTCCACGCCCGCGAACGCGGCGCTGGCGGACTTGAGCACCAGCGGCAGCGCCACCACGGCCGACGCCACCACGGCGCCGTGCCAGCTGAAGATGATGGTGTAGTCGAAGTGTTCGCGCAGCCAGGCGCCCAGCGGGCTGCGCCGCCCCGCCAGCATGAGGATGCCGTAGCCCAGCACCGTGGGCGGCAGCACCAGCGGCAGCATGAAGAACGCCTCCAGCACGCTGGCGCCCCAGAACTTCCTGCGCGCGAACACCCAGCCCAGCGCCACGCCCAGCACCAGCGCCACCCCCGTGGCGAAAGCCGACACCTTGAGCGACAGGAACAGCGGCGACCAATCGGTGGGTGGCGTCACGGCAATTTCGATATGTTCTGGTGAATATAGCGATTCTGGCACGAACGGCTGAACAGCCGAAATGGGCTATGCCCAGTGCGATATAGCGTTGATCAGGCGTCGGTGGCGGGGCCGACCAGCCGCGACAGCGCCGCGATGTCGGCGGCCGCGGCCATGCGCGCGGCACTCTCGATGGCGCGGTAGCGCCGCACCACGTCCTCGCCCACGGGCGTGAGCGCCGCGCCGCCGCCGTGCGCGCCGCCGGCGGCCGTCTGCACGGCGGGCGACACCAGGGCGCGGTTGAGCTCGTCCACCAGCAGCCAGGCGCGGCGGTAGGACATGCCCAGCTGGCGCGCCGCGGCCGAGATGGAGCCGGTTTCGGCAATGGCCTCCAGCAGCCCGACCTTGCCGGGGCCGATGGCGATGTCCTCGCCCCGGTAGATGCGCAGGCGGAACTGGGCGCGTGATGACGGTGCGCGGGAGCTCATGGGGCGGATTGTCGCAGCCCCCTGCGGTGTCAGGCCACGGCGTCAGGCCGCGGGCGCGACGCCCACCAGTTGCACTTCCACCAGCTGTACGCCGCTGTCGTCCGGCGCCGACTGGGCCGTCAGCACCAGGCCGCCGCCGCCCAGCAGCTCGGTCATGAAGCCCTGGTCCGACCGCCCGGCAAAGGCGTGGGCCAGCTCCATGACCGCAAAGACCGCCGAGCCGCTGCTGGCTGCGGCGCCGCTGGACTCCATCTTGTGGAAGGTGTCGCTGATGGCCGCCATGCTCTTGCCGGCGCCGTACTGCGCCAGCCAGAAACCCAGGTCCTCCGCGGCGGGCAGCCGGTTGAACGAATGGCTGTACAGGTCGATCAGCGTCGCCAGCGGCGCGCTGGCGGCACGGGCGCTGCTGGGGGCGGCGGCCGTCAGGCTCACCGTGCCGTCGGCGAACTGCAGCTTCTCCATACCCAGCAGCACGTCCGAGCCTTCCTTGCCGGTGCGGTCGGTGACGCGGATGGCGTCGGCGAAGGCCTCGATGCCGTAGTCGCGCATGCGGCCCGCGTAGAACGCGGTGTCCGCTCCCGCGCCGCCGTTGAGCACATCGTCACCGCCGCCGCCGCTGAGCACGTCGTTGCCCGCGCCGCCCACCAGCATGTTGGCCAGGGCGTTGCCCGCCAGCCGGTCATCGCCTGCGGTGCCCACGGCATTCTCGATCCAGGTGTCCTGCGCGATCTGCAGGGTCGAGGCATAGACGCTGTGGGTGTAGGTGCGCGACGCGCCCGAGCCGCTGTAGGCGAAGGCATCCACCACCAGGCCCACGGCGCTGGCGGCGCCCGGTGTCAGGTTGATGCTGACCGCGCATGTCAGCCGGGTCGCGTCCAGCGTGTCCACGCCGCCCGAATCGAGCACCACATGGAAGTTGTCCTGGAAATCCGGCGTGCTCAGGTCATAGGCCGTGTCGCCGGAATTGCTGGGCACCTTGCCATACAGCGCCTGCAGCGCCTGGATGTCCAGCGGCATGGGTTCGCACGGGTAGCGCGACAGCGCGCCCGACCGGCTGCCTTCGACGGGCGAATAGCTCATGACAGTGGTGGGGATGATGTCTTCGTCGATGGACAGCGTCTGGCCGCCTTCGAACGGGTGCTTCAGCCCCAGTGCATGCAGCGTTTCGTGCAGGATCAGGCCGGGCCGGTAATAGTCCCATTCAGCGCCGGCCTGGGCCTTGCCAATCCAGATGTCGCCGCCAATGGGTGAAGGCGACGGGTAGAACGCGTAGCCCGCGTAACCCATGCTGTTGGGCTGCTGCGAAAAGGCATAGCGCAGGGTTCCATGGCTCGCAGCCGTGTCCGCCACTTCGAGGAACTGGACGTTGCACACGGCCTCGATGCTGGCCAGCACCTCGCGCGTGGTTTGCCGTACGGCATCGGAGAACGCGCTGGCCGTTGCCGAGAATGCGCCCGCCTCAGCAGCAAAAGACGAACCGGCGCCCGCAAAGGAGTAGGTGATCACAGTGGGGCCCTGGCCATCGGTGGCCCAGCGGCTGCCGGCAATCAGGGCCGCCACGTCGTGGCCACCGCCCAGCGCCGCTGCGCCGGCGGACTGGGACGATGCCGCCGGGGCGGACGCGCCACCGCCCAGGCTCAGGCTGCCACCCGCGCCGCCGCAGCCCGCGCACCCGCACACATAGGGCAGGCGCATCGCGACGTCGGTTGTACTGTCTGAAAGGCTGGTGGTGGGCATGACTTCTCCCGCGTCCGGTGGTTGGCGGCCGCAGTTCAATTGCGGCCTTGCCAACCATTTCGGCGGCGGGACAGACGCCCGGATAGGGAGCCCCTACAGGCCCCTTACGGATATTCCCTATTCAGCTGGACGGATTGCGCACGGGCCACAGCACGGAGGCAATGGCCACGACCATCAGCGCCACGGCCGCCCAGTCCTGCCAGTGCAGGACTTCGCCCAGCCACAGCGCGCCGCTGAACACGCCCAGCACCGGGATGAACATCACGCTCAGCGTGGAGGCCACCGGCGGCAGGCCGCGCGCCAGATAGAACCAGGCCGCGTGCGCGTAACCAAAAATCATCACTGCGTTGTAGCCAATGGCCCAGCCTGCGGCGGCATCGGGCATCTTCCACTGGGGCCGCTCGAACGTGAACGACAGCGCGCTCATCACCACGGCCGTCATCACGGTCATCCAGAACGAAATGGCCAGCGTGGGCACGTCGATGCGCGTGCGCCGCAGCAGCTGCGTGCCCAGCGCCCAGGTGGCGGCCGCCAGCAGCGCCAGCCCCACGCCCACGGGCTTGCCGGCCAGGCCGGTGAATTCATGCCACAGCAGCAGCGTCACGCCCAGCGCCGCGGCGCCCACGCCGACCCAGCCTCTCCTGGACAGCATCGCCGAGAACAGGGCGGCCCCGATCACGGCCGAAAAAATGGGCATCGTGTAGCCCAGGATGGCCGCGCGCCCGCTGGACAGCGTCTTGACGGCCAGGATGATGCAGGCGTGCCAGACGAACATGTTGGTGGCCGCCAGCCACAGCAGCTCACGCCAGTGGCGGCGCGGCACGGCGAAGGGCACCTTCAGCACCACCAGGCCCAGCGCCAGCACCGGGATGCCCAGCCAGATCGACAGCGCACGGAAGGTCAGCGGCGGATAGTCCGTGACGCCCAGCTTCATGATCGGCCAGTTCAGGCCCCAGACGATGGTGAGCAGGACGAGGATGGCCAGTTGCTGGCGTGAAAGCTGGGGCATCGGCTGATCGTAGCCGCCCCCGTAAAATTCCGCCCATGACCTTCATCGACATGCTGCAAGACGCCCAGCAGCAAAACGGCAGCATGCTCTGCGTGGGGCTGGACCCCGAACCCGCGCGCTTTCCGGCGGGGCTCAAGGGCGACGCCAACAAGATCTATGACTTCTGCGCGCGCATCGTCGACGCCACCGGCGACCTGGCCATCGCGTTCAAGCCGCAGATTGCCTATTTCGCCGCCCACCGGGCCGAGGGGCAGCTGGAACGCCTGATGGAGCACATGCGCCGCGTCGCGCCGCGCGTGCCCATCATCCTGGACGCCAAGCGCGGCGACATCGGCGCCACGGCCGAGCAGTACGCCAAGGAAGCCTTCGACCGCTATGGCGCCGACGCCGTGACGCTGTCGCCATTCATGGGCTTTGACTCGGTGCAGCCCTACCTCAAGTACGAAGGCAAGGGCGCGTTCCTGCTGTGCCGCACGTCCAACCCCGGCGGCGACGACCTGCAGAACCAGCGCCTGTCGTCTATTGACGGCGCGCCGCTGCTGTACGAGCACGTCGCGCGCCTGGCGCAGGGTCCGTGGAACCTGAACGGCCAGCTCGGCCTGGTGGTGGGCGCGACCTACCCGGCGGAAATCGAGCGCGTGCGGGCCGTGGCGCCCACGGCGCCGCTGCTGATCCCGGGCGTCGGCGCGCAGGGCGGCGACGCCGTGGCGACGGTCAAGGCCGGCTGGCGGCCCGATGCGCCCATCGTGGTGAGCTCGTCGCGGGCGATCCTGTATGCGTCATCGGGCGACGACTTCACGGCCGCGGCGCGGGCCGAGGCAATCAGGACGCGCGACCTGCTGCAGAACGCGCGGCCCGTTTAGCACTTCAACTCCTGCTCCCTCTCCCTCTGGGAGAGGGCTGGGGTGAGGGCATGCAGCGTTGCTATTGCTGCAAATTCACTCGGATGTCCCGTGGCGGGCGCGCCGGGCGTCCATGCCCGTTCTTCGCTACGAGCTCGCGCAGATGTTTGCGTAAAACGCAGCGGGCTCGTCGCTACCCCTGTTGCATCACGCCCAACTCTTGTACGCAGCGCGAATCCTGCGCTACGCCCGGGCATGGCCACCCGTCACGCCATCGGGGCTTTGAAGAGATGCCTGGCTTCGGGAGTCAGCGCGCCGCCAGCCTGGGGCCGAGCATCACCACCGCCAGCGCAGCCACCACCAGCGTGACGCCGGCCCACTGCCAGGCCGTCACGACCTCGCCCAGCACGAACATGCCGGCGGCCAGCCCGACCACGGGCACGCCCAGGCTGAACGGCGCGACGCGGTTGGCGGCGTAGCGGCGCAGCAGGCTGGTCCACAGCGCATAGGCCAGGATGGTCGCGATCCAGCCCAGGAACGCGACCGACAGCCAGCCCGACAGCGGCGCGCCCAGCCAGTGCCAGCGCACGGCCGGCGGATCGGCCAGCCACGAAAACACCATGAACGGCACGATGGGCACCAGGCTGCCCCAGACCACGAAGCCCAGGGCGTCGTAGTGGGGGTTTTCCTGCTGGGCCTTGCGCGCGACGATGTTGGACACGGCCCACATGGCCGCGGCGCAGAGGTTGAGCACCAGGCCCCAGAAGGTCGTGGCGGTCGAGGCCGCGGGCGCGATGTAGTTCATGGCAAAGCAGCCCAGCCCCAGCGCCGCCAGGCCCAGGCCGATCTGCAGCGGGCGGTTCGGCCGCTCGTGCAGCAGCACGAACGCAAAGATGGCCGTGAAGAACACCTGCGTCTGCATCAGCACCGACGCGAGCGCCGCCGTCATGCCCACCTTCAGCGCGCTGAACAGGAAGCCGAACTGCCCCACGCCCTGGCACAGCCCGTACAGCACCACCCACTTCCAGTGCAGGCGCGGCGCCTTCACCAGCAGCACCAGCGGCAGCACCGCGAGCACGTAGCGCGCGGCGCCCAGCTGGAACGGCGTGAAGTCGCGCAGTGCGTATTTCATGGCGACGAAATTGACGCCCCAGATGACCACCACGCCCAGCAGCGCGGCATAGTCGCGGCCCGAAAAGGGCTGCGGTTGCGCGCCGCCCACTACTGCGCCGCCCGCGATGCGTCCAGCTGTGCCCTGGCGCGCGCGGCCAGCGCCACCTCGCCGGGCGTCTCGGGGGACCAGGCGTCGATGGGCATGGGCCGGCCGTGCGAGTCCACCGACACGAACACGATCAGGCATTCGGTGGTCTTTTCGAGCTGGCCGCCCTTCATGTCGCCGCTGCGCACCTCGACCGCGATGTTCATGCTGGTGCTGCCGGTATAGGCCAGGCGCGCCTCCACTTCGACCAGGTCGCCGATCATGATGGGCCGGTGAAAGCGGATGCCGCCCACGTACACGGTGACGCAATAGCGCTTGGCCCAGCTCGTGGCGCAGGCGTAGCCGGCCTCGTCGATCCATTTCATGACGGTGCCGCCATGGACTTTGCCGCCAAAGTTGACGGCGCTGGGTTCGGCCAGGAAGCGCAGGGTGATCGAGGACATCGGGGGGCGGTGTGTTTCAAGGGCGGAAGCCATCATTATCCCGGCCTGTCGGCAATGGGCGATGCGCTTTGGCGGCGGCTTCCTACAGCATGGCGCGCGTGCAGGCCCTATCGTCATGCGCAGCCATCTTCACGGAGAGCCAACATGAATACGAATGTCCAGAAGTTTCTTGCAGCCGGCATGGCCGCGCTGCTGGCTTGTGCCACACCCGCCTTCGCAGAAAAGCCCGAATGGGCCGGCCAGGGCAAAGACAAGCACGCTGAAAAGCATGGCGCCAAACACGAAGGCAAGCACGACCGCAAACAGGCCAAAGGCGGCGACGTGGACGTGAACGTGCGCATCGGCGCGTACTTCGGCGATGCGCAGCGTGTCGCGGCGCGCGATTACTACGCGCCGCAGTTCCGCGCCGGCAAATGCCCGCCGGGCCTGGCCAAAAAGAACAACGGCTGCCTGCCTCCGGGCCAGGCCAGGAAGTGGGCGATCGGCCAGCCGTTGCCGCGCGATGTGGTGTATTACCCCGTGCCGGCCGCCGTCATCGTGCAGCTGGGCGCACCGCCCGCCGGCCACAAGTACGTGCGCGTGGCGGCGGACATCCTGCTGATCGCCGTGGGCACAAGCATGGTCATCGACGCGATCGAGGACCTGTCGCGCATGTAATCAGAGCAGCCGCTTGAGGTAGCGCCCCGTGTGGCTCGCCTCGTTGGCGGCAATCGCCTCGGGCGTGCCGGTGCCCACCACGGTGCCGCCGCCCGCGCCGCCTTCGGGGCCCATGTCGATGAGCCAGTCGGCGGTCTTGATCACGTCCAGGTTGTGTTCGATCACGACGATGGTGTTGCCCGCGTCGCGCAGCTGGTGCAGCACCTTCAGCAGCAGGGCGATGTCGGCAAAGTGCAGGCCCGTCGTCGGCTCGTCCAGGATGTACAGCGTGCGGCCGGTGTCGCGCTTGCTCAATTCAAGCGCGAGCTTGACGCGCTGGGCCTCGCCGCCGGACAGCGTGGTGGCCGACTGGCCGAGCTTGATGTAGCTCAGGCCCACGTCCAGCAGCGTCTGCAGCTTGCGCGCGATGGTGGGCACGGCCTTCAAAAATTCGTGCGCGTCTTCCACCGTCATGTCCAGGATCTGCGCGATGTTGCGGCCCTTCCAGAGCACTTCCAGCGTTTCGCGGTTGTAGCGCATGCCTTTGCACACGTCGCAGGGCACGTACACGTCGGGCAGAAAGTGCATCTCGACCTTGACCACGCCGTCGCCCTGGCAGGCCTCGCAGCGGCCGCCCGCGACGTTGAAGCTGAAGCGGCCGGGGCCGTAGCCGCGCTCCTTGGCCGTGGACGTCTCGGCCATCAGCTCGCGGATCGGCGTGAACAGGCCCGTGTAGGTGGCCGGATTGCTGCGCGGCGTGCGGCCGATGGGCGACTGGTCGACGTTGATGACCTTGTCGAAGTGCTCGATACCGTCGATGGACTCGTGCGCCGCGGGCTCCTCGTGCGCGCGGTAGATCTGGCGCGCCACGGCCGCGTACAGCGTGTCGTTGACCAGCGTGGACTTGCCCGAGCCCGACACGCCGGTCACGCAGGTCAGCAGCCCTACCGGGATGTCCACGCTCACGTTCTTGAGGTTGTTGCCGGTGGCGCCGACGATGCGCAGCACCTGCGGGTCGGCCTGGCCGGCCAGCGTGTGGCGCTTGGCAGGCACCTCGATCTTCAGCGTCTGCGCCAGGTACTGGCCGGTCAGTGATTCCTTGTTGGCCAGCAGGTCCTGGAACGTGCCCTGCGCGATCACGCGCCCGCCGTGGATGCCCGCGCCCAGGCCCATGTCGATCACGTGGTCGGCCGCGCGGATCATGTCCTCGTCGTGCTCGACCACCAGCACGCTGTTGCCGATGTCGCGCAGGTGCTTCAGCGTGCCGATCAGCCGGTCGTTGTCGCGCTGGTGCAGGCCGATGCTGGGCTCGTCCAGCACGTACATCACGCCGGTCAGGCCCGAGCCGATCTGGCTGGCCAGGCGGATGCGCTGCGCCTCGCCGCCGCTCAGGGTGTCGGCGCTGCGGTCCAGGCTCAGGTAGTTCAGGCCCACGTCGTTCAAAAACTTCAGGCGCAGGCCGATCTCGCGCACGACCTTGTCGGCGATCTCGGCCTTGGCGCCGTGCATCTTCAGCGTGTTGAAGTAGCCCAGCGCTTCGCGCAGCGTCGCGCGGCTGATCTCGTAGATGGCGCGCGACTGCTCGCCTTCGCCCACGCGCACGTGGCGCGCCTCGCGGCGCAGGCGCGTGCCGCCGCAGTCGGTGCAGGGCTGCAGGCTGCGGTAGCGGGCCAGCTCCTCGCGCACGGCGACCGAATCGGTCTCGCGGTAGCGCCGCTCCATGTTGGGGATGATGCCCTCGAAGGGGTGTTTCTTCACGAGCTTCTTGCCCGCGAAGTTGCCCGAGTCCATCGTGTAGCTGAAGCGGATTTCCTCGTCGCCCGAGCCGTGCAGCACGGCGTTCTGGATCGGCAGGGCCAGGTCCTCGAACGGCGCATCGACGCTGAACTTGTAATGCTTGGCCAGGCTTTCGATCAGGCTGAAGTAATAGCCGTTGCGCCGGTCCCAGCCCTTGACGGCGCCGCCGGCCAGGCTCAGCGACGGGAAGGCGACCACGCGCAGCGGGTCGAAGAACTCCATGTGGCCCAGCCCGTCGCACGACGGGCAGGCGCCGGCCGGCGCGTTGAACGAGAACAGGCGCGGCTCCAGCTCGCTGATGGAGTAGGTGCAGACGGGGCACGAGAACTTGGCGTTGAAGAGGTGTTCCTTGTCGCCATCCATTTCGAGTGCGATGGCGCGCCCCTCGGCCAGGCGCAGCGCGGCCTCGAAGCTCTCGGCCAGGCGTTGCGTGACATCAGTGCGCACCTTCAGCCGGTCGATCACCACGTCGATGTCGTGCTTCTCGCTTTTCTTGAGCTTGGGCAGGTCCTCGTACTCGTACGCCTTGCCGTCCACGCGGAAGCGCACGTAGCCCTGCGCCTGCATCTGCTCGAACACATCGGCGAACTCACCCTTGCGGTCGCGCGCGATGGGCGCGAGGATCATGAGCTTCGTGTCCTCGGGCAGCGCAAGCACGGCGTCCACCATCTGGCTCACGGTCTGCGACTGCAGCGGCAAATGGTGTTCGGGGCAGTAGGGCGTGCCGGCGCGCGCGAACAAAAGGCGCAGGTAGTCGTGGATCTCGGTCACCGTGCCCACGGTGGAGCGCGGGTTGTGGCTGGTGGCCTTCTGCTCGATGCTGATGGCGGGCGACAGGCCCTCGATCACGTCCACGTCGGGCTTGTCCATGAGCTGCAAAAACTGCCGCGCATAGGCGCTCAGGCTCTCCACATAGCGGCGCTGGCCTTCGGCATACAGCGTGTCGAACGCGAGCGACGATTTGCCCGAGCCCGACAGACCCGTGATCACCACGAGCTGGTTGCGCGGGATGTCCAGGTCCACGTTCTTGAGGTTGTGCGTGCGTGCCCCGCGGATGGCAATCCGCTGGGCGGCGAGCGCGGCCGCCAGGTAGGGGCCGTCGGAGGCGTCAGTGGGGGAGTTCAAGCGCGGTCCGGTGTCAGAGCAACCGGCCATGATAGTGCGCCGGCCCATCCCCTGCACCTGGCTCCGGGCGCCGGATGCAGGACAATGGCGGGCCTGCTGACGGATTGGCGTTCGGCAGGCCCCCTTTTTTGCCACTTTCCGGTGCATTCGCGCCTGCCTTGACCTTGCACGCCCCGCGCAGTCCATCCCCGCAGTCCCACACCATGCTGCCCGCCGAGCGCCGTGCCAGCGGCTGGCTGGCCGGCATTTTTGCGCTGCGCATGCTGGGCCTGTTTCTGGTGCTGCCTGTGTTTGCGCTGCAGGCGCGGGCCTATGCGGGCGGCGACGATCCGGCGCTGGTCGGGTTGGCGCTGGGCATCTATGGCCTGGTGCAGGCGATGCTGCAGCTGCCGCTGGGCGCGGCCTCCGACCGGTGGGGCCGCAAGCGCGTCATCGTCGCGGGGCTGCTGGTGTTTGCGCTGGGCAGCCTGGTGGCCGCGACGGCCACCAGCGTCTGGGGCTTGCTCGCCGGCCGCGCGCTGCAGGGCGCGGGCGCGATCTCGGCCGCCATCACGGCGCTGCTGGCGGACCAGACGCGTGACGCGGTGCGCACCAAGGCCATGGCGTTGGTCGGCGCAAGCATCGGGCTCACGTTCGCGCTGTCGCTGGTGGCGGCGCCGGTGCTGGCGTCGCATTTCGGGCTGGCGGGCATTTTCTGGCTGACGGCCTTGCTGGCGGCCGGCGGCATCGCCGCAGTGATCTGGGGCGTGCCGGCGGAGCAACCGATGCCGGCAGTGGGTCCGCGCCAGCCCCTGGGCCGTGTGCTGCGTGACGGCACGTTGCTGCGGTTGAATGCCGGGGTGTTCCTGCTGCATGCGGTGCAGGTGGCCATGTGGGTGGCGGTGCCCGGCCTGCTGGTGCGTGCCGGCCTGGCGCAGGGCGCGCACTGGATGGTGTACCTGCCGGCCGTGCTGGGCTCCTTCGTGGTGATGGGCGCCACGCTGTTCCCCCTGGAGCGGCGCGGCTACCTGCGCGCGGCCCTGCTGGGTGCGATCGCCGCCGTCGGGTTGGCGCAGCTGGGCCTGGGGCTGGCGGCGGCCGTTGCCGGGGGACCGCCGCCCGTGGCGGTCCTGGGCGCGCTGCTGTTCGTGTTCTTCTGCGGCTTCAACATGCTGGAGGCCAGCCAGCCCAGCCTGGTGTCGCGTCTGGCGCCGCCCGCGGCCCGTGGCACGGCGCTGGGCATCTACAACACCACGCAGTCGCTGGGCCTGTTCGCGGGTGGTGCCGCGGGCGGTTTGATGGTGACCCATGCCGGCCCGGCCGGCCTGTTTGCTGGCGCGGCGGCCCTGTGCGTGGTGTGGCTGGCGATCAGCTGGAGGCTGCGCGTCAAGCCTTGACGGACGCAGGCGCGGGCGGCTGCGTGGCGGGCTGCGCTGGCGCGGTGGGCTGCAACTGCTGGACCATGTAGTCCGCAAGCGTTGGGTACAGTGGCCGCGTGACCAGCCGGGACAGCAGGCTGGCCACCAGAGCGCAGGCCATCAGGCTGAGCACCATGGAATGGCCGTCGGTCATCTCCATCACGATGATCATGGCGGTGATGGGGGTCTGCGTGACAGCGGCCAGGAATCCCGCCATGCCCAGCGCGATCAGCGCCGCCAGGTGTTGCGGTGATTGCGTGAGCACGGCAACGTCCGCGCCCACGCTGGCGCCGATGGACAGTGCCGGCCCGAACAGCCCGCCGGGCGCGCCGGACCACGCGGACAGCCAGGACGACACGAACTTCAGCCAGGTGTAGATGAGCGGTGTGTTGGCATCGCCCGCCGCGCGGCCCAGCAGCTCCTGCGTGTGGTGATGACCGCCGCCGACAGCGGCGCCCTGGGTTACCACGCAGATCAGCGCCACGCCGAACCCGCAGGCCGCCGCGAATCGCACCGGGTAGGCCCGGCGCCAGGCGCTGAACCGGTCGGGCAGGCCGGTGAGCGAGGCGATCAGCAGCCGCGCCAGCAGGCCGCCCAGCAGGCCGCAGGCCAGGGCCGTGAAAGCGCCGGGCAGCAGCAGGCTCCACCACGACAGCGCTTCAGCATGGATGCGCCCGAAGTACGAGAAGTTGCCGAATGCCGACACCGACACCAGACCCGCGGCCACGATGGCGGCCAGCATCAGGCCGCTGCTGCGCTGCTCGATGCGGCGTGACAGCTCCTCGATGGCGAACACGATACCGCCCAGCGGTGTGTTGAAGGCAGCGGCAATGCCGGCGGCGCCGCCTGCCACCAGCAGCTCGCGGTCGCTGATGGCCGAGCGTGGCGACAGCCAGCGCCGCGCCTGCAGCATCACGCCTGCGGCGACCTGTACCGAGGGCCCCTGCCGGCCGATGGACAGGCCGGCCAGCAGGCCGCCGGAGACAGTCAGTGCCTTGCCCAGCGACAGGCGCAGCGAGACAAAACGGCCATGGTCGGCGGGTGCGACCTGCGGATCCAGCGCCGCGCACACTTGGGGCACGCCCGATCCCGCAGCGCCCGCGAACCAGCGCCGCGTGGCCCAGACAATGGTGGCTGTCAGTGCAGGCGTCCAGATGAGCGGCAGCCACCAGCGCCGTTCACGCAGTGCCAGAAACAGGTCGAATGCGCCATCGGCCAGCAGCGTGAAGCCCACCACGGCCAGTCCCGACAGGATGGCAAAGCCCAACACCACCACCCGGTCCAGCCAGAGCCTGCCGCTGGCGAATTCGTTGCGCAGGTTCTGCAGAAAATCCGGCTCACCGTTCATCGGGGGATTCTGGCACGCGCAACCCGTGGGATGCGGCACAATCGCCTGCTGCGGGCGCGTGGGCGCTCAGACATCTCTTTCAGGGCAAGCACACCATGGCATCCGTCAACAAAGTCATCCTGGTCGGCAACTGCGGCCGCGACCCCGAAATCCGTTACCTGCCATCCGGGCAGGCCGTGGCCAACATCAGCGTGGCCACCAGCAGCCGCCGCAAGGACAAGAATTCCGGCGAAATGATCGAGGACACCCAGTGGCACCGCGTCACGTTCTTCGACCGCCTGGCCGAAATCGTCGGTGAATACGTCAAGAAAGGCCGCCCGATCTACGTCGAAGGCCGCCTGAGCTACCGCAAGTACACCGACAAGGACGGCATCGAGAAGTCGGCGACCGACATCATCGCCACCGAACTGCAACTGCTGGGCGGCCGTGAAGGCATGGGCGGTGGTGGCGGCGGTGGTGACGAGGACGGCGGCGGTTTCCAGCGCCGCGCGCCGGCGCCCGCGTCGCGTCCGGCGGCCGCGCCAGCCGGCCAGCGCGCTCCCGCGCCCAAGCCCGCCAGCGGCTTTGACGACATGGACGACGACATCCCGTTCTGAGCCTCGCGCCCGTTCTCGCAAAAAAGCCCGGCAGCCGCCGGGCTTTTGCTTTCAGCGCGGCTGGAACAGGTTTAGCAGCTCCCAGGTGTAGGCGTCGATGTTGGCCGGGTTGGCCACATCCAGGCGCTGCAGCAGGGCCGCCGTATTGCGCTTTTCATCATCGAGCCGCCGGTCGTGCTCCATGAACGCGCGCAGCAACGCCCGTCCGCCAGCCTGGCAGTCGAAGTGGGGGTAGTAGTAGCCGCAGTCCTTGATGAACTCCGAGTTGTGCACCAGCGGGTAGCCACCGTACAGGAGCTCGTAGTGCAGGTAGTTCTGGCCGTTTTCCCAGTGGTGGCTCACGACACAGTCGCCGTAGTGGGCCATGAATTCGTAGGTGGCGAAGCGGCCTTCGAAGGCGGCAGCACCGTGCCGCCACACATCCAGCGAGCCCGCCATGGCGGCGAACTGCGGCTGCGCCTTCAGCGCCTGTGCATTGGTCACGTACAACGTGTCCAGGAATGCGGGGTTGGCGCGATAGGCTTCCTCGCACGTCAGCAGGGGAATCAGGCAGTTCTTGAGCACGCTCAGGTTCGGCTCGAAGCAGCACACCCGCCAGGCCGAGCGGCCCGGCCGGTAGCCCCAGGGCTTGTCTGGGGGCAGCGTGGCGACGCCTTTGCTCAGGAATAAAGGTGTCCACAGGTGCGGGACGATGCGCGTCGGGGCGCGCAGGGTCAATGCAAAGTAGTCGGCGCAGCTGTGCTCGTGTTGCGCAAGCATCCACACCGCGTCGTAGGGCGTGCCCAGGCACAAGTTGCCCGCCGGCTGGTTGAACATGGCGCGTTCCATGTCGACCACACAGTCATTGCCTGTGCGCATCGATACGCTGCGACCGCCCCGTGCGCGCAGTGCCTGGTGCCAGTCCACAGGCAGTTGTGCGCCCATATCAATGGCGACATCCAGCGTTTGCCCGGCCTCTTCCTGGGTGACCAGACGGATGCCCGTCGCCGCGGGCTGCAGCCACTCACCGACAGGTGACGTGCCGGTGTTCACCAGCACGGCCTCGTGGACGGCCGGCGAGTAACTGAGCAACTGCGCCAGAAACACGCAATGCTGGAACAGGCTTTTTTCCCAGATGAATTGGGGGTTGTCGCGGATGCAAATGGTCACGCCGACCCGGAGCTTGCGCTGCAAGGAGGTCATGCAGCCGCTCCGCCGATCGTTTGCAGCCGGTGCATGAATGCCGCGACATTGGCCGGCTGCTCCGGCGCCAGCCTGGACAGCCAGTCCCTGGCGTGACGCTGGTAGTCCTGCCAATACGCGGGGTCTTGCCGCCAGGCGTTTACCAGTACGCGGCCGCCCTCGGCGGCGCCGAAGCCAGCGTAATACAACCCCACCCCGGCGCGGTGCAGCGCATCGGAGTTGTGCAGCAGCGGGTAGCCACCATACAGGGCGTCATAGTAGGCATAGTTGAGCTCGCACTCCCACTGGTGGGCCACCACGGCATTGAGCGAGAACGTGGCCATGCATTCCGCGAACATGACACGCGGCTCATAGCTTGCCTTGCCTTGCCGCGTGATATCCAGCCCGGCCGCGAAATTGTTGAAGGTGAGATGCTCCTTCATGTGCAGCGTGTTGAGTGCCATCACCCGGTCGATGCTGGCGGGTTCCATGCGGCAAGCCTGTTCGCAGGCCAGCATGGGGATGGTCGAGTTCTTCAGCACTGAAATGTTCGGCTCGAAAATCCCGATACGCCAGCCGGCGTCCGGCACGGCGCGCGACTGCGGGTCAAACCCGAAAGTCTTGCCCCGCTCCCGCATGGTCTGAGCCTGTTGCTCCAGGTAGATGGGAGACCACAGGTGCGGCACCTCATGCACCGGCAGGCGCAGCAAGGTACGCAGCAGCGGGGCGCTGTTGTGCATGTGCTGGGGCAGTGCCCAGACCTCGTCCCATACCGAACCATTGAACAGCGCGCTCGCTGAACGACCGAAAATCGGGTATTCGATGTGCGACGAATACGACTGGCCCACGAGGAACAGCACCACCTTGGCGCCCAGGGCGCGCACGCGGTGCAGCCAGGCGGTGGGCATCTGCGCGCCCATTTCGATGACGACATCAATGGTGTTCGTGACCTCCTGCGGTCTGACCAGGGGCACGCCAGCGACAGCGATGTCCATGCCCGTTGGCAAGGCTTCGCCGTCGCCACCGTTCAGCAGGTAAATATGGTCGATCATGGGGCTGGCGCGCAGCAGCATGACCAGAAAGGCAAGATTCTGATTCAGCCCGCTGCTCCAGACGTGGGCATCGCGGTTGGCCAGGACTGAAATGCCGACGTTCATGGCGCGGCTCAGACGAGGGGACGGGTCATGAGGTTGGCCAGCAGTTCGGCATAGCGCTCCGTCAACGCAGCGTCTCCAGGAAGGTGCCGCGCAATGAGCCGGCGCTGCTCATTGCGGTAGGCCTCCCAGGTGTCGTCGTGGTGCGCCAACGCGGTCAGCAACTGCCCGCAGCCCGCAACGACATCGTTGTCGGGGTAGTAGTAGCCCAGATCGGGGCACAGGCTCGCGTTGTGGACCAGCGGGTAGCCCTGCCAGCAAACATCGAAATAAAAATAGTTCAGCGGATTGCCCCACTGATGAGACACCATCACGTCGGTCATCTCGGACAGGAACTGTGGGGTGTCATAACGCTCCAGGAATACCGCCTTGTGGTCGCGCACCACATCCAGGTGGTGCATCAACGCCGTGAACTCCGGGTTGCGGTTGGCCAGGTGGCCTGTATTCGTCACCTGCATCATGGCGATCGTGCCGGGCGAACGGCGGTAGGCCTCTTCGACGATCAGCGCGGGGTACAGGCAGAACTTCACCACATCGCCATTGGGCTCCATGATCGACACGCGGCGTGGGCCGGGCCGCGGCCGGTACTCGCCGCCGGCTGGAAGTGCGTGGGTGCGCTCCTGCAGAAACACGGGATCCCAGACGAAGGGAACCACATCGACCGTGCGCCGGCGCAGCGTCTGGAAGAAATGCAGGCTGGTCGGCGCCACCTGCGGAATCACCCACACGGCGTCATACCGCTGGTTGATCTGCAACCGGTCGCCCCACAGGGGGCGGTTGAACAGCATGGATTGCATGGCCATGACGTATTCGACGCCGCAGCAGTACGACACGAGCCGGGTGCCGCGTTCCTTCAGATAAGCGGTGACCTCGGCACCCGCGGCGCAGCCGAGCTCGATCAGCACGTCCAGATTGTCCTTGGCTTCAGCGAAAGCCACGGTGGGCCAGCGCGCGCGGTCCCACGGCAGGTTGTCCAGCGGTACGTCCGTCATGTTGACCAGCTTGACGGACTGGACGCCGGGTACGTGGCGAAGCGCCCCGGCCAGGTACAGGGCGTTCTGCTTGATACCGTTGGTCCATAGCGACTCCCCGGGGGCGCTCAGACCCAAGGTGATCCCTATGCGCAGACCATGGCTGGACATGGTCGGACTCAGTCCGGCAGTCGGGTGATGGCGGGGTCCACGCGCGTGGCGCGGAACACGCGGCCGGACGGGATGTGTTGATACTCGAACGTGCCTGCGACCAGGCTGCGCACAAGATAGGGGTTGACCAGGTCACCATTGCGAGGGTCGGTGCGCTTGCCGTCGATCTCGGTCGTGACGGTGAAATACATGCCGTTGGACACGCCCCACAAGCCCTTGTTCTGCAACTGGCTCGTCGCGCGCCCCTGCTCGTACAGCCGTGCCACCAGGGTGAACGTGCCATCAGCCGAACGCGTGGTCAAAAAGCGCTGCAAGGGCTGACCCAGGCCTGCAGAGAACTCCCCGTACCAGGTGCCGGTGGCAAGCGCTTCCTGCTCGGAGGGCGCCGCCGCGGCGGCGCCGCACAACGCCAGGAGGAGCGCGGCCGTCCACCACAGGCTTCTGAAAAACTGCATGGTGCTCACCTTGTTGTGAATCGTTATTTCCAGCGGTACCCGACACCTGCGCCCACGCTCCAGTCGCGGCCACCGGCCGTGGTGGAGATGCCCAGGTTGTATTGCAGCTTGCCGGACTCGGTCAAGCCCTGGAAAGTGAATGAAAGCGCCTGGTTGCCGCCATACGAACCCAGGCCCACGCCCACGGCCTTCTGGCCAGGCTCGGAAATCGACATGCGGCCAGAGGCCATCGCGATGGACATGGCCACGCCGGCATAGGCCTTGCGTTCCACCTCGCGCAATTGCGACACATTGACCGCGTCGGTGGACTGCACGCCCGGCGCCACATTGGTGATGCGCCGCTCGGTACCCGGCGCGCCCACCGATACGGTGTTGTCCTGATCGGCAATGGCGCCGTTGCCCAGTGCCACCGAATTGGCGCCAAGGGCTTGTGCCTGGTTGCCCAGCGCCACGGCGTAGTTGCCGATGGCGCCGGCGCGGTCGCCCACGGCTGTGGTGTTCAGCCCCAGCGCCTGGGCGGCGATACCGATGGCCACGGACGAGCGGGCCACGGCGCCCTGGCCGATGGCGACCGAGCCGGTGGTCTCGGCCAAGGCCTGGTAGCCGATGGCGACGCCGCCCTGGCCCATGGCCTTGGCTTCGGCGCCCAGCACGGTCGACTGTTCACCCGTGGCTCGTGAATTACTGCCGACGGCGGTGGCATTGTCGGCCGCTGTAGTCTTGGTGCCCGCGTTGGCGCAGTAGCCCAGGGCCGTGGCCGCGCTGCCGTTGGCATAGGCGCAGTCGCCGGCGGCGGTGGCCTGGGTGCCGGCGGCTTCGGAGCCGGCGCCGAACGCGCGGGCGGATGTACCGGTGGCCTTGCCGCCGCCTGAAGCCACCTGGGACTGGACAGTTTGCAGGGTGCTGCTCATGTTCGTCAGACTGGTGGTGGTGCTTGCGGTCA
>JAYRLC010000080.1:0-8688 GCA_041905405.1 Ramlibacter sp.
GCCCAAATCTTTTCCATCCTCCGGGTTCACGCCTGGCTTCAACTGAACAAAGGGCTTTGCCTGGCCGCTGATGATCAGTTCGTTGGTCGATGGGTTGTAGAAGGCGGTGTAGTCGATGCGCGGGGCCTGCTGCGGCGTGGCTTCAAATATGGGCAGGACCAGCCGATCAGCGGGAACTGCATGAAAACCTGGCGGAGGCGTAGCGCTGGATTTCCCAATCAGTTCCAGTAGTTTTGCCGTAGTAACTGCCGTCATTTTTATTTCCCTGGTGCCGCTGTTTGCCGCTTTAGTTCAGAAAGATGCAAGCGATAAAGATGTGCAAACTTGTTCACAGCGACCGCATATTTCTTCGTATCCGGATGGACCGCGATTCGCAGCGTGTCGTACTGTTTAGTGTCGAGCGTGTACACATTCCTACGAACTTCAGTGCTCCAAATCCGTAGGGCGTTGCTAACGCCAAGGACTCCGTCATAGGCGGCTATTGGCGTCATCAATCCAGAGTTCAATGCAGGATCGCCAATCTCCCCCAGCGCCTCGAAGTTGTTTCCGGCGTTCCATATCCGGATGGGAGTGGCACCAAACGAAATCAACTTCGAGCCATCCGCTGTATAGACCACTCCATTGAGCGGCGTGGTGCTAAACAGAACTTTTCTTACTGCGTTCTTTTCCAGATCAGCAACGACGATGGGCGTGGCACCGCTACGCGCGGGAAAGCCGAATAACGGAGCCTCTTGGAAGAATTGCGCGCCTTCCAAGGCCACCTCTGCACGCGTCGGATGGCAGGCCATCTTCCAGTAGCCACGCGTCTGGTCTGGTTTATCAGCAAAGGGATGCAGCCCGTCGAATTCGAAAAGCAATTTTCCTGTTGAAAGCTCGTATACCGCGACCACCGCCATACGATGAACAATCAAACGATCAGGCCATTTGCCAGTTTGGCAAAACCCGCCTTGAACCCCACCGTATAACACCGATCCAGGACCTTTGAGTTGCGCGACTTCTTTTCGCTCCGCAACACTCCAAACGCGCGCTAGAACGTAGCGATCTTTATCTAGCCTTGCTGGCAATTCGGTGGGATCTTCAAGTCGTCGAGGAAACTTTGGCTCACCATTCTTGGTATCCAGAAAATCCTGAACCACCAGGTAATTGCCATCCTGGCTGAACAGCACTTCCTGACCGGATAGATTGATAGGCCGCCGCTTGCTCGGCACCGCAAACAATGGCTTCTTCGCCTCGACATCCCAGACCTCTACTTCATCCCGCATGAAGTAGCCCACGGCCAGCCATTTGCCGTTGGGATGCCACGCCATCGACTGGATGCCGAACGGAAGCTCCAGCACACCGATCGGCTCCAGCACCGGCTTGTCCTGGGCACGGGTGCAACCCGCGCTCAATGCCAGCACGCAGACCCAAAGGGCGCCCAGCACTGCTTTTGACAACGCCATAGCAAGCCAACGCCCCGACGCTTCGGCTGTTCCGCTTCGATCACGCAGCCACTTCTTTTTGCGCGGCGACTCTCTCAGACTTTTCATCCCTGAACCTTTTGTTACCAATTGGCAATGCAGCCTCCTTGCTCGTAAAGGGGACCTTCGACCTATTTATGGCTGCGCGATTGTCGTTATTTGTTACCGTTTTGCCTACTCAATTTCGACGCCAGTTCAAAACATTTCGGCATATCCAGTGCTTCAAACGTGCATAAGGGACGACGGTCCTATTGCGGCTGCGACATTCACAAGCGCAACCAAGCACTTATTCACCGACCACCCGGTCGGTCATACAGCACGGCTCGCAGTGTCCGGATTGCGGCGAACCGGCAGACTTCCCGCCAGCTTCATTGCCTGGTGGATCTGTTCGGATGTTTCACTCCACAAAGTCGGTCGCACAAGGATGCCAATACGGCCGTTGCGTGCAGCGATTTCTTCCGGGTGTTCCATGAAGTGGCGCAACCGTTGCGCCCAGCCGACGACGTCCATCGGGTCCAGGTATTCCGCCCATGGACCGCCCGCTTCGGGCAGCGACGACCCCGACGCCGCCAGACAGAATTTGCCATGGCTCAGGCTTTCCACCACGGGCAGCCCCCAGCCTTCATATAGCGATGGATACACGGTAAAGGCGGCATGGCGGTACAGCCAGGTCAGTTGATCGTCACTCACGTGCTCCAGGATCTGGATGTCGTCCCGCGTCCGCGGGTCCAGCGCGATGTCGTTCAACAGTTCGCCCACGCCATAGCCTTTGCGGCCGACGAACACCAGCCGATACGGCGTGAAGCCGTCGTTTCGCATGCGTACCCAGGCGTGGTAGAGCAGCGCATGGTTCTTGCGCCGCTCGATGGTAGATACGAACAGCACATACGGCCTCGCTTCGCCACCCTGCGCAAATCCGGGCGGCGCCTGCACCTGGCCCGCCGCCGCAAGTATGTCAGCCCCCAGCGTGATGACATGCGTGGGGGGCACGTCCAGCGCCATTTGCTGCACGGCATGCTCGTAGTCCCGTTGCGTGTGGCGCGAGATACACAGCACCAGATCCGAGTATTGCGAGAGCCGTTGCAGGTATGTGGCAAACCCTTGCGGTGGCTGCAGCACGAACTGCGGGTACAGCAGCGGGATGATGTCGTAGCACATGCTTGTGGTCCGCAGTTCCCGCTGGCGTTTGAATTCAAGAAACCACGGCTGATCAAGATACAGCCAGTCCAGCCCGAGAGATATCCAGTAGTCACCGGTCCCAATGGGCGCGCTTTGCGTTCGGCGAACCATGTTCCACGGCGAAACAAGTGCGGCCATGACACGCTGCCCCCATGCCCGCACGTTGCGCAGGCGTGCAACAACAGGCGCCGGCAAGTAAGGCAAGAAGCTGCGCACCCTTGTTTTGAGTCGGCTGGTCACACTGCGCGGACCGGTCGAGCCTGCGCCGCTGTGCTGCAGTTTGGCCCGCACCCGATCCCGGCACACTTCAACAAACTGCTGCTGACCCGGGACGCTCTCGCAAAAGCGGATGTGACCGAATTTGTGAGGGCTGTCCCCGTCAATAAGCCAGCGACAGTACTCCTGCTCGACCCGCAGGATGCCTACCGGTGGACGATCCCATTTCATGAGGGACGAAACATGGACCCACACCGTGGGCTGCGCCGTGGCACTGAGCATGGTGGTGATGTCTTCTGGGGTTGGAAATGGCTCGCTCATGGAGCGCTCACGCGCAAAGTGGCCTGTAACGAGTTGATGTAACCGCTGGAGGGGGGCATAAGTTCTCTTTTTGTTAACTATAAAGTTGCCATTGTGACTTGTTTATCTACGTTTTTTAGTATTTAAAGGCTATATGTAAATACTTCACAGAAAATGCTGCGCATCCCCCGCAGCTAAAATCCCCGCCCAGAGGTCCCTATTCATGTCCATCGCCAACTTCTTCCGCCGTGCCCCCTACAAGTCCGAGATCACGCAGTTCATCGACGAGCTGAAGACCGGCAAGCCCGATCTGGAGGCGCAGCAGCGTGCCGGCCGCGCGCTGCTGTGGGACAAGGCGGTGGACCGCGATGCGCAGCGCGACTACCGCGCCGGGCGCGTGGCGCAGAAGCCTTACGTCTACCAGACCGACGTGAAGTGACCACCCCCACGGACCCGGCCACCCTGCCCGCGCCGGCGTCGCCGGGCCCGGGCATGCCCGATGTGGTCGATCAGGTGGCGCTGGCCCGCCTGTATGGCGAACCGCTGTTCGCCATGCCCACCGACCTGTACATCCCGCCCGATGCGCTCGAGGTGTTCCTGGAGGCCTTTGAAGGCCCGCTGGATCTGCTGCTGTACCTGATCCGCAAGCAGAACTTCAACATCCTGGACATCCCCATGGCCGGCGTCACGCGCCAGTACCTGGCCTATGTGGAAGAGATCCGCACGCGCAATCTGGAGCTGGCCGCCGAATACCTGCTCATGGCCGCGATGCTGATCGAGATCAAGTCGCGCATGCTGCTGCCGCCCAAGAAGACGGCCGAAGGCCAGGAGCCCGAGGACCCGCGCGCCGAGCTGGTGCGCCGCCTGCTCGAATACGAGCAGATGAAGCTGGCCGCCGCCCGCCTGAACGCGGTGCCGCAGCTGGGCCGCGACGTGCTGCGCGGGCAGGTTTATATAGAGCAGTCGCTGCAGCCGCGCTTTCCGGACGTGAGCGTGGTGGACTTGCAGGACGCGTGGCGCGACATCCTCAAGCGCGCGCGGCTGGTGCAGCACCACAAGATCACACGCGAGGAGCTATCCGTGCGCGAGCACATGAGCATCGTGCTGCGCAAGCTGCAGGGCCGCAAGTTCGTCGAGTTTGAAGACCTGTTCGACCTGACGCGCGGCGTGCCCGTGCTGGTCGTGACCTTTATCGCCATGCTGGAGCTGGCCAAGGAAACCCTGATCGAGGTGACCCAGGCCGAGGCTTTTGCCCCCATTTACGTTCGCCTGGCCTATTCACCGGCCTGACCTTCTTCTGCCGTGACCCGAACCTCCTACGATTTCGACGTGCTCATCGTCGGCAGCGGCCTGGCGGGCCTGTCCGCCGCGCTGCACCTGGCGTCCACCAAGCGCGTGGCCGTGCTGACCAAACGCGTCATGAGTGACGGCTCCAGCGGCTGGGCGCAGGGCGGCATTGCCGCCGTGCTGGCCGAGGGCGACACCTTTGACGCGCATGTGGACGACACGCTGGTGGCCGGCGCCGGCCTGTCCGACCCCGAGGCCACGCGCTTCGTGGTCGAGCATGCGCCCAAGAGCATCGATTGGCTGCGCAAGCTGGGCGTGCCGTTTTCTGAAGAAGACGGCAAGCTGCACCTCACGCGCGAAGGCGGCCACAGCGCGCGCCGCATCGTCCACGTGACCGACGCCACCGGCGCGGCCGTGCAGAAGACGCTGATCGAGCAGGTGCGCAACACGCCCAGCATTACGGTGTTCGAGCACCACGTGCTGGTGGACCTGATCACGGGCAAGAAGCGCGGCCTGCCGCTGAACCGGTGCCTGGGCTTGTACGCGCTGGACGAGAAGACCGACACCGTCGTGACCTTTCGCGCGCCGCACACCATTCTGGCCACGGGCGGCGCGGGCAAGGTTTACCTGTACACCACCAACCCCGACACGGCCACGGGCGACGGCATTGCCGCCGCCTGGCGCGCGGGCTGCCGCGTGACGAACATGGAGTTCATCCAGTTCCACCCCACGTGCCTGTACCACCCGCATGCCAAGAGCTTCCTGATTTCCGAGGCGGTGCGCGGCGAAGGCGGACAGCTGAAGTTGCCCGAATCGGCGGGAGGTGCGCGCTTCATGCCGCAGCACGACATCCGCGCCGAGCTCGCGCCGCGTGACATCGTGGCGCGCGCGATCGATTTCGAGATGAAGAAGCACGGCATCGACTGCGTGCACCTGGACATTTCGCACCAGCCCCTGGCCTTCATCCAGGCGCACTTTCCGAACATCTACGCGCGCTGCCTCGAATTTGGTATCGACATTTCAAGGCAGCCCATTCCCGTGGTGCCGGCCGCGCACTACACCTGCGGCGGCATACACACCGACCTGCACGGGCGCACCGACCTGGTGGGCCTGCATGCGGTGGGTGAGACGGCCTACACCGGCCTGCACGGCGCCAACCGCCTGGCCAGCAATTCGCTGGTGGAGTGCATGGTGTTTGCGCGCGCGGCGGCGCTGGACATTCTGCAGTCGCCCATCTCGTCGCCGCCCGTGCTGCCCGACTGGGACGACAGCCGCGTGACCGATGCCGACGAGGCCGTGGTGATCTCGCACAACTGGGACGAACTGCGCCGCTTCATGTGGGACTACGTGGGCATCGTGCGTACCAACAAGCGGCTGGAGCGCGCGCTGCACCGCATCACGCTGCTGCAAAGCGAGATCCAGGAGTTCTACGCGCACTTCCACGTCACGCGCGACCTGCTGGAGCTGCGCAACCTGGTGCAGGTGGCCGAGCTGATCGTGCGCTCGGCGCAGGCCCGCCACGAAAGCCGCGGGCTGCACTACAGCCTGGACTACCCGGGGCTGCAGGCCGACCCGCAGCCCACGACGCTGACGCCTTAAGGCAGGGCAGCCATGGGTCCCGGATCAAGTCCGGGACGACAGGTACCTCAGGCCGCGCCAATATTCGGCACGAGCGCGCCGGCGGGCTGCCCGCTTTTGAGCGCCGCCGTGAACGCCAGCATGCGGTCGATCGGCACGCGGGCCTGCAGACCCAGTGCTGGGTCCACGTGGATTTCATTGCCGCCCGTTTCCAGCACGTGGGCCAGGCCGGCCAATCCGTTCATGGCCATCCACGGGCAGTGCGCGCAGCTCTTGCAGGTGGCGCTGTTGCCGGCCGTGGGAGCCTCGTAGAACACCTTGTCCGGGTTCAGCGTGCGCAGCTTGTGCATCATGCCGTTGTCGGTGGCGACGATGAACTCCCTGGCGTCCATCTCTTTCGCGGCCTTCAGGATGGCGGACGTGGAGCCCACGGCATGCGCCAGCGCCACCACGTCGGCGGGCGATTCGGGGTGAACCAGCACCCTGGCCTGCGGGTGCTGCTTCATCAGGTCCTGCAGCTCGAACGCCTTGAACTCGTCGTGCACGATGCATGAGCCGTTCCAGAACACCATGTCGGCGCCGGTCTGGCGCTGGATGTAGGACCCCAGGTGACGGTCGGGCGCCCACAGGATCTTGTGGCCCTTGTCTTTGAGCGCGCCCACGATGTCCAGCGCGCAGCTGGACGTGACGAGCCAGTCGGACCGCGCCTTCACCGCCGCGCTGGTATTGGCGTACACCACGACCGTGCGGTCGGGGTGCTGGTCGCAGAACGCGTTGAAGTCGTCGATGGGGCAACCCAGGTCCAGCGAGCAGTTGGCGTCCAGGTCGGGCATGAGCACGCGCTTTTCGGGCGACAGGATCTTGGCTGTCTCGCCCATGAACTTCACGCCCGACACCACCAGCGTCTGCGCCGCATGGTCGCGGCCGAAGCGCGCCATCTCCAGCGAGTCGCTGACGATGCCGCCGGTCTCTTCAGCCAGGTCCTGCAGGTCGGGGTGCACGTAGTAGTGCGACACCATGACGGCGTTCTTTTCCTTCAGCAGGCGGCGGATTTTGTCTTTCAGCTCGGCACGTTGTTTGGGCCCCGGCTCCACCGGGATACGGGCCCAGGCGTGCTTGGTCTCGCACACCGCCGCGCCGATGGTTTCCGGCTGCTCGTATTCGACGTCGATGACGTTGCTCATGGTCAGAGTTCCTTCAGGCGCATCGAGAAGTCGGTGGCTTTCACATCCTTGGTCAGGCCGCCGATGGAGATGCGGTCAACGCCCGTTTCTGCCAGCATGCGTATGCCGTCCAGCGTGACGCCACCCGAGATTTCCAGGATCGCGCGGCCTGCGTTGATGCGCACGGCCTCATGCAGCGTGGGCAGGCTCATGTTGTCCAGCAGCACCATCTTGGCGCCGGCGTCCAGCGCTTCGCGCAGCTGGTCCAGGGTTTCGACCTCGATCTCGATGAAACTCGCCTGCGCAGCGACGCGGGCGGCCGCCTTCAGCACAGGCGTCACGCCGCCGGCCGCGGCGATGTGGTTTTCCTTGATCAGCACGGCGTCGTACAGGCCGATGCGGTGGTTGGTGCCGCCGCCCGTGCGCACCGCGTATTTCTGCGCCAGGCGCAGGCCTGGCAGCGTCTTGCGCGTGTCCACGATCTGCGCGCGCGTGCCCTTGACGGCATCCACGTAGATCGCCGTCTTCGTCGCCACGCCGCTGAGCAGTTGCAGGAAGTTCAGCATGGTGCGTTCGGCGCTGAGCAGTGCGCGTGCCGGGGCCGTGACTTCGAACACGACCTGGTCGGGCTGGCTACGCTGTCCTTCCGCCACGTGCCAGGTGATCTTTGCACCGGGCGCCAGTTGCGCGAGCGCGGCCTCCACCCAGGGCGCGCCGCAGATCACGGCGGACTCGCGCGCGATCACGCGCGCGTGGGCCTGGCGCGTCGGGTCCACCAGACCCGCGGTCAGGTCACCCGCGCCCAGATCTTCGGCCAGTGCGCGCTGCACGTCGGCCAGGGCCAGCGCGGCTACCGCCGCAGGAGAGAAATCGAATGTATCTGAGGAGGGTAGGGACAGGGCCTCGCGGCCCCATCCCCCCCTAAGAACCGGACGTGCGCCTTTCGACGCATCCGGCTCACGCACGACCTCTGGCGTTGTAGATTCATCGGGTTGCATTACCCTAGTCTACGCTTCCAGTTAAAGTCCCCGTGCTGGGACCGGCTTGGTTACCTCCAAACCTAGGGCGTGTACCCGCCGGTGACAGGCCGGGTGCAACAAGACCCGGTTGGCAAGGGCATTACTCCCGCCGTACATCCGATAGACGATATGGTGGTCGTCCATTGCGTTCGTACTGTCTAAGGATTGCTCGCATAAGGCGCACCTGCCGCCTTGTTGCATCCACAACTTGAGTCGCTGCGCGTCCCAGAGGTCTTGCGACATCCGGGTCACTTGCAACTGTTCGCCGTAGAGCACCCAGTTGGGATCGAACGGGTTGTAATCCCCGTTGACTTTCTGATGCCGGACAATTTTCATGTCCGATAGCTGGTACAGGACCAGCGTGGTCGCATCACCCTGCGCATCCGCCTTCGTTGCGGCCATGGCCCGGCGTGTGCCGAGTTGCAGCCAGTAGTGGTTGTGAACCCACTGGACAGTTTTGCGAGGGTGTCGCCGTAGTCCCCACCT
>JAYRLC010000013.1:0-83122 GCA_041905405.1 Ramlibacter sp.
CGCGGTGTCCAGTTCGCTATGACCCAGCTTCTTTCCAAACAATGTTTCGCCGACAGCTGTGGCATCCGCGAAGGCGATTCGTCCGATATCGGGGACTTGCCCTTTTGGCCAACGGATGGGCGATCCTTCCTGATCGTTATTTCCAAGAATGTCGCGTAGCAAATTCAGTGCTACTTCATTCGAAGCCTCCTGCATTTTTCCGGACGGCATGCTGGTTCCATAGCGCAATTGATACTGTGTTTCGGTATAGGTGCGAATCAATTCGGAAAATGCACCTCTACCTGCATTCGCTTCAGTGGCACCTCGTAGCCAGAGGACTGTGCTATCCGCCGCCGCCACGCCATATTTACTTTGCAGCAAGTTGGCCAAGGTGTCATAGATTTTCCAGTAACCGATGGAGCCGGCAGTTGCTTGATCTCGCATCTGGCTGAACTGAGCGATTTCAGTGTTATTCAAACGAATCATGGATTTACTTTCTTAGCAAGGCTTAGAACTCGGACGACTTCTTGATGAATGGCAGGCCAGTCAGCGGCGTGCTGGGCATGAAATCGGAAATCTGCGTACACGTCTTCCTGCCAGTACATGCCTCCGCTACAGCCGGGGCGAGCCTTAGGATTGGTATCGGTTTGGGAGTCGCATGCGATGCCAGGCGGCCCATTGCCTCTGACTCTCCTCTGCAAGGTTGCCAAGAAGTACTCGTGCCGGTACTTCAGACCTTGTGAGTCAAAGAAGCGAATGCGCTCCAACTCTGGTCGCAATTGCTGGCGCTCGATACGCAGGCCTTGTTGCTGTAGCTCTGCGAATCGGCCTTCCCAGCCCGCCCCCTCCCATGGGGTCAACGCATTGGGGTCGCCCCATCGCTGACGGCCTGTGAGAAATATCTCGATTGCCTTTTCCGGAAAATCCTGCCCGCCCTCTGGATAGTCCCCATCTTCAAACATCGGATGCCGACTGGGCCAGTAAAAGCCACCGCCGTTCTTCCCGGTGCTGTAGTAGCGCTTGGGCGCGATGTACCACTGCCCGTGAAGCTTTAGCGCTGTCTCCGTCGCCACATCCCGCTTGGGCTCAATATCGCCTTCGCAGAACTGGTCGAGGCACTCAATCCGCTTCTTCTCGGCAAGTTTTTGCTTCTGGCTCTCGTTCGGACCGCATGCAGTCAGCGCTACCACGGCAGCGATTGAAAGAACCTTCAAGCAACGCATACGAACCTCCCCTCATTCGCCGCGTCGAAATAGCGCAGGTTCTGGCTGCCCTGCACGATGCCGCCCAAGCCCTTGGCCTGCTCGTACGCGGCGCTGGTGAAGGCGGCTCGGTCAGCAATCCATTCCTGGGTGATGTTGCCTTGGCCAGTGGCGGGGTTGTGCAAAGAGAATTTGTCCGCGGTGGTCACGCTGGCGTCCACGCGCACAATGCTCAGGGCATTGAGCGCGGCGCGGGCGCTTGCGCCTTCGGCGCTGTCCTGGCGGGCCAGGTTGGCCAGCGACGCGGCGTCGGTGGGCAACAGCTTGGCACCGATGGTTTGCAGCGTGCTGCCGTAGGCGTCGAAGAAGGTTTTGGCGCGGGTGGCGAAGTTGGCGTCGGTCGTCGTGCCCAGCAGGTTCTGGCCCGTGGCCGCGCCCATGAGCATGTCCAGGAATTTGTTGGGGTTGACGTCCGAGATGGCGGCGATCGTTTGACCGACGGCGCCGCTGTCTGCGCCCTTGCGCACGGCCTGCCACAGGCTGCCGGATGAGCCGTCGCCGCTCACATAGGCGACGACGGTTGTGCCGGCGATGGTGGTGTCTATGCTCTTTTGCGACAGGCTGTTGAAGGCCCAGGTGGATTTCGCGGACTGCAGGCCCGCCTTGTACGAAGCGGCGGCGTACAGGACGTCACGGACATCGTTGAGGGTGTCGAGGGTGCCGGACGAACCGGTGTTCAGCAGGCGGCCGGTTTGGTTGCTGTTCAGGAGGCTGAACAGGAGGGCGCCCGACCACGCGGAGTTCTGTTGAAGCTCTGCGGCTGTGTCATTCAAGTCTCGGTTGAAGAGGATGGCGCCTACCGCTCGAGCATCTGCAAAAGCGATTCGACCGATGTCAGGGACTTGACCTTGGGGCCACCGAATTGGACTTTCCGGTTTGTCGTTGTCACCCATCAGATCGGCGAGCAGGTTTCTAGCTACCGCATCAGATGCCTCCTGCATCTTTCCTGCAGGAAGTGTTGTTCCATATCTCAGTTGATACTGCGTTTCCGTATAGGTGCGAATGAGATCCGAGAAGGCGCCTCGATCAGCGTTGGCCTCGGCGGCGCCACGCAGCCACAGCACCGTGCTATCCGTGGACGCCACGGCGTACTTGTTCTGCAGCAGGTTCGCCAGCGTTTCGTAGATTTGCCAATATTTAATGGTGCCGGCGATTGCCTGCTCCCGCATTTGGCCGATGTTGTTGATATCGATGTTGGTCAAACGGATCATGGTTGCACCTTCTTTGCAAGACTGAGAATTCGGACAATTTCTTGATGGATGGCAGGCCAGTTGGTGGCGTGCTTGGCATGGAATCGAAAGTCGGCGTACACGTCTTCCTGCCAGAAGTCGCCGCCTGTGCATCTGGGCAAGGCGTTTGGCCTGTCGTCTGGGTGATCGCATGCAACGCCTGGCGCACCATCGCCTCGAATCTTTCGCTGCTGAGTCGCCAAGTAGTACTCATGGCGGTACTGCAAACCCTGTGAGTCAAAGAAGCGAATGCGTTCCAGCTCCGGTCGCAGCTGCTTGCGCTCGATACGCAGGCCTTGTTGCTGCAGCGCTTTGAATCGGCCTTCCCAGCCCGCCTCTTTCCATGGTGTTGCCGCACTAGGCATTGACCAGCGTTGACGGCCTGTCAGAAGGATTTCGACGGTGTTGGCAAACGGGACAGCTCGTTCGTTCGACGGAACATCTTCCCGGTTCTTTTTGCTGGGCCAGTAGAAAGCCGCGCCGTTCATTCCCGTGCTGTAGTAGTACTTGGGCGCGATGTACCACTGCCCGTGGAGCTTTAGCGCGGTCTCCGCCGCCATATCCCGTTTGGGCTCAACATCGCCTTCACAGAACTGGTCGAGGCATTCAATGCGCTTTTTTTCTGCCAGTTGCTGCTTCTGGTTTTCACTCGGACCACACGCGGTTATTCCAAGCGCCGTGGCGACAACCCACAGCTTCAGACAACGCGTACCAATTTCCCGCATAAACTCCCCTTCGATTCAAATTTAGAACTTTTGTTATTGTCACTCATAAAGCGTAGCCTGATAAAGGTCTTTTTTATAGGCTTCAGCGGTGCCCCAATCCAGCCGCGCGGCCTCGTCGTCCACTCTTCGAACTGCCTTGGGGTCGCTGCCCTATGACCCGATGGCGTCTTTTGGTCAGCATCTGGCGGCGTTGCGGCGCGCGCAGGGCATGTCCCAGGAAACCCTGGCGCTGGAGAGCGGATTGGCGCGCAGCTACCTCGGTGGCGTGGAACGGGGCCAGCGCAATCTGGCGCTCGTCAACATTTGCCGGTTGGCACAAGCGTTGGGCATGCCGCCCGCGAGATTGCTGGCATTTCCGATCGAATCAAGAAGCAGCAAGCGCTCGGCAAAAGCGAGATAGGGACCGCGGGCAGTTCAAGTTAGCCGTTGCCGCAGCAGGCCGCGCCGCAGCGGCGCATGCGCATGGAACATCTGGCCTGGCAGTACGTGCAGCCCACCGGCCGGCAGGCCGCCTGATGCGCCGGAGCGCCTACTGGCGGATCTTGCCCGCGCCGGTCACGATGGACAGCTCCACGAACTTGGAGCCAAAACGCGAGCCGGGCTTGAAGCCCACACGGTAGCCGCCCAGGTCGGTGTCCACCGAATCCAGAGCCGCCACGAAGGCATCGCGGCTGGCCTTGGCGCCCATGCGGCGGGCGGCCTCGACGATGACCTTGCCCGCGATGAAGCCTTCCATCATGGCGTAGCTGGGCGGCACCTCGATGTTGGGCGTCTTGGCCACGGTGTCGGCGAACTCCTTGGCCAGCCGGTTGGATATCTTGTAGGGGCTGGGCGTGACCTGCGCGATGGCGATGCCCTGCATGGTCTCTTCACCCAGGCGCTGGGCGAGCTGCTCGATGTCGGCGCCCGACTGCGCGAACAGCTGCGCGGCGCCGCCGGCCAGCCGGTACTGTTCGATGAAGCCCGCCGCCGCCGAGCCCGTGGCCAGCATGATGATGGCCTGGGGCGGCGTCTTCAGGAAGGTTTCGATGGCGGGCGACACGCGCGCCGTACCGGCCGGGTAGGTGGCGCGCGCGGTGATCGTGCTGCCCGTCTTTTTGGTGATCTCGTCCACCGCCGCCGTGAGCGCGGCGGCGCCGGGGCCGTCCTCGTGGAACAGGCCCAGGCGCGTGATGCCCACCGTGGCCAGGTGTTCGGCGATCTTGGAGATTTCGTCCCGCAGACCGGCGCGCACGCTGTACATGTATGGCACGTCGGGGCGGATTTCGGTCGTGCGGTAACCCACCAGCGCGATCTTTTCCTTTTCCAGGATGCCGGACTTCACCAGCTCGGCGATGCTGCGGTTGCCGAAATAACCCGCCAGGGCGATGGGCTTGCTTTCGCCAAGCACCTGGTTGGTGACCGTGATCGTGTCCTCCGGCCGGCCGCCGTCGTCCTTGCGCACCAGGCTGAACGTATGCCCCCCCACGCCGCCGCCCTTGTTGGCGTTGTTGAAGGCCAGCTGCAGGCCCACTGAATACGCGCGGCCCTGGATGGCTTCCAGGCCCGACAGGGGTGCCACCTGGGCAATGACGAGCTGCGCTGCGCCGGCGCATTGCGCGGCCAGCAGGGTGGCGGCGGCAAGAATGCCGCGAGCGGACGGCAGGGTCTGCTTCATTGTGTTTGTCTCCTCGGATCCCCGACAGGGAACAGATGCGAACTTTAGGCGATATCACACGCCGGCAGGCATGTGGAGAACACCTAGCCCCCGCAGCCGCCTCAGCGCCGGCCCGTGGGTGGCAGCAGCCCCAGATCGCGGTAGATCGGCCCCACAACGGCGCGGATACGGGGCAGTTGACGCAGATAGAAGGCCGAGGCCAGCAAAGCGAGCGTGCCGCTCAGGGCCAGCGCGGACGGCGCGCCCAGGTGGTCGGCCACCCAGCCATTGGCCAGCGCCCCGAACGGCGACACCCCCAGAAAGCACAACATGTAGATGGCCGCGACCCGGCTGCGCAGCCCGTCCGGCACAAAGGTCTGCACGACGGTATTGGTCGATGCGGCGGTCAGCATCATGGCCATGCCCGTCATGCAGATCAGCAGCATGCCCAGCCACAGCTTGGCCGTGAGGGTGAACAGCAGCAGCGAGCCCCCGGCCACGGCGGCCGTGAGCCCGATCAGCCGGAACAGCCCCACGATACTGGAGCGCATGGCCAGGTACACCATGCCGGCCACGGCACCCACGCCAGCGCTGCTGACCAGCAGGCCCAGCGTGGCGGAATTGCCCTGGAAGCGGTGGCTCGCGAACCAGGGCATGAGCGACGAATACGACTGGACAGTGAGGCTGCAGCATGCCAGCAGCGACAACGCGCCGCGCGCCGGCAGGAAGCCACGCACGTACTGCAGGCCCTCCCCCAGTTCCGCGAGCACGCCGCGCGGTGCAGGCCGGACCGGGCGCGGCGGAACCCGCAGCGAAAAAAGCGCGGCGATCACGGCCGTTCGCAGCAGCAGGTTGCTGGCAAAGCCCCAGGCCTCGCCGAACGCGGCAATCACCGAGCCGCCGATCATCGGTCCGATGAAGCGCCCGGAGTTCATCGTGCTGGAATTCAGCGCGATCGCATTGGGCAGATCGGCCCGGTCGTCCACCAGCTGCACGAGCATGGACTGCCGTGCCGGTGAATCAAAAGCATTGACGACACCCAGCACCAGATTGCCCAGAATGAGATGCCAGGCCTGAATCTGCCCCGTGGCGACCAGCACCAGCATCACTGCACCCTGCAGCACCGCCACGGCATTGGTGATGAACAGCACGCGCCGCAGGTCCATGCGGTCCAGCAGCACGCCGGCAAACGGGGCCACCAGGAAGAAGGGGATGTGCAGGGCAAAGGCCGACAGGCCCAGCATGACGGTGGAGCCGGTCAGGCGGTACACCAGCCAGCTCACGGCAATCATCTGCACCCAGTTGCCAATGTGCGACGTGCCCTGGCCCGCGATGAACATCCGGAAATTGCGTGACCGCATCGCCCGCAGGGCATGGGGAATCTTCATGCGGGGTGCGGCGGCGTGCTCAGCGGCGGTCCAGATATTTCATTGAATGGAATTATATTTTGATTCAGAAGTTTGCGTTGTTGACGCAGGTCAAGGTCGCGGACTCAAGGCCATGGACTCAGTTCACCGGCGCGCCGGCCTGGAACCACTGCCCGATCAGGGCGCGCTCGGCATCGGTGATGCCGGTGCTGTTGTTCATGGGCATGACCTTGGTCACCACGGCCTGCTGGTATACGGCCTGGGCGTGCTGCCTGAGCGCATCGGGCGAATCAAGCCGCACGTTCTTCATTTGAACCTGGGCGCCGTGGCACATGTAGCAGCGCTGCTCCAGCACCTTTTGCACGTCGGCGTAGGCCACGGCGGGCTTGGTGGCCGCCGCAGGTTGTGCGGGCGCCGCAGCTTGCGGCACAGGCTTGAGCCACACGATCACGCCCACGATCACGGCAATGCCCACCAGCGCGTACGGCAGCGGATGCGGGTTGCGGCCCAGCTTGTAGCCGTGGCGCATGACGAAGAACTGGCGGATCGCCGCGCCCGCGAACATCATGAGGATCAGCACCAGCCAGTTCTGCGGATGGCTGTAGGTGAAGCTGTAGTGGTTGGACAGCATCGCGAACAGCACCGGCAGCGTGAAGTACGTGTTGTGCACGCTACGCTGCTTGCCGCGCTTGCCGTGGATGGGGTCCACCGGTTGGCCAGCCTTGATCGACGCGATGACCTTTTTTTGCCCCGGGATGATCCAGAAGAACACGTTGGCGCTCATGGCCGTGGCGATCATGGCGCCGACCAGCAGGAACGCCGCACGTCCCGCGAACCAGTGGCAGGCCAGCCACGACGCGATGCAGACCAGCACCAGCACGAGCGCGCCGACGATGGCATCGCCGTTTTTCTTCTGCCCGAAGAACTGGCAGATCATGTCGTACAGGATCCAGAACACGACCAGGAACGACACCGCCACGCCGATGGCCGCGCCGGGCGACCAGTCCATCAGGCTCTTGTCGATCAGGTAGGTGCTGGCGCTCCACAGGTAGGACACCGTGAACAGCGCAAAGCCGCTGAGCCAGGTGCTGTAGCTTTCCCAGTAGAACCAGTGCAGGTGCGACGGCAGCTTGGGCGGCGACACGTTGAACTTGACCGGGTGGTAGAACCCGCCGCCATGCACGGCCCAGAGTTCGCCGTTGACGCCCTGCTTCTTCAGGTCGTCATCGACCGGCGGCGTGAGGCTGCTGTCCAGGAAGACAAAGTAGAACGAAGAACCGACCCAGGCGATGGCGGTGATGACGTGGACCCAGCGCAGCAGCAGATTGGCCCAGTCGAGGAGGTAGCTTTCCATGTCTCAACCTTCAAGCCTGCTCACCACTGCGGGCGCTCTGAGCAGATGTGGGGCCGCGAACATCACCTGTGGGGTTGCTCCGCTGCGGCTTGTGGACGAAAGTGTATACAGTTTGATCGTGGTGCACCATGGCCGCCATCCTAGGGTTTACCCGCCGGCATGGCTTGCAACAACTGTGCCGCCACGCTGACGGCAATGACCTCGGGCTCCTTGCCGGTGATGCCGGGCAGGCCGATGGGGCAGGTCACGCGGGCCAGTTCGCCGGCCGTGAAGCCGCGTTCCTCGAGCCGGTGGCGAAAGGTCGCCCATTTGCTCTTGCTGCCGATCAGGCCGATGTACGGCAGGTCGTTGCGCTCGCGCAGCCGGCGCAGGCAGGCGGCCACCACGTCCAGGTCCTCGGCGTGGCTGAAACTCATGATGAGCACCTGGGCGCCGGACGGCAGATCCGCGACAGCGGCCTGCACAGGATCGGAGTGTTCACAGGTCACGTTGAACGGCACGTCGGCCGGAAAAATCTCGTCGCGGCTGTCCACCCAGGTCACGTCAAAGGTCAGCGTGCCCAGCACATGGATCAACGCCTTGCCCACATGGCCGCCGCCGAACAGCGCGACGGGGGTGAAGGTGGCGCGCAGGCGTTGCTTCAATGCCGGGATGTCGGCCTGCGTCACACGCTCGAAGCGCAGGTGCACGACGCCACCGCAGCATTGGCCAAGGCTGGGGCCCAAGGGGTAGCGGCGCGTGACGGCGTCTGCCCCACCCAGCATGGCCCGCGCTTCGTCGATCGCCTGAAACTCCAGGTTGCCGCCGCCGATGGTGTTGATGACGTCGTCGGCCAGCACCGCCATCCACGCCCCCGCCTCGCGCGGGCCCGAGCCCTGCACGCCCTCCACGCTCACCAGCACAGCCGGGCCCGTGTCCAGGGCCTGCATCAACTGGTGGACGTGGTGGTTGCTCATGGGCTACGAGGTTTCAGGACCCGCGATAGGTGCCGTAGGTCCACGGCGTGCAGACCAGCGGCACGTGGTAATGCTGGTCCACATTCGCCACGCCGAAGTCGATGCTCACCTGGTCCAGGAACGGCGGGTCGGGCAACTGCACGCCCTTGGCGCGGAAATAACCCGCCACGTCGAAGCTCAGGCGATAGGTGCCCTTCTTCAGGCTGGCGTTGTCATACAGCGGACCGTCGGGGTTGCGGCCGTCGCTGTTGAGGTTGAACTGCTTGACCTGCGTTGCAGTGCCGTTCTCTGTCTTGTACAGCGTGACGGTCATGCCGGCGGCGGGGCAGCCGTGGGCGGTGTCAAGGACATGTGTGCTCAGGCCCATGGGGTTTCCTTGGTTGCGTTGATGTTCTGCTGTTGCGCCTCGCGGCAAAGCCACCAGTGGCCTGACGGGATTCTGCTTCGCGGCGGGCGGAGTGCGGCGGGGCGATTTCTGCGGTGGCGAGAAGCACAGGGGGGAGTGTTGGCGCGCGCAGCGCGCGACGTGCACATGCTCGCCGCGGCTGTCTGAGCGGAATGCAGCGAAGCGCAATGCAGCGAGTTCCGCGGCGCAACCGACCCCCGAGCATCGCAGCGAAGTTTTTGCCAAGCAAAAACCACCGCAGCATGAGCCCCGCCGCACTCCGCCCGCCGCGAAGCAGCGAGCGCCACAAAAGGAGGAAACAGCAAGGCAGTCATAATTAGTCGACAGAAGTGTATACACTTTTCCGGGAAGCAGCTATCATCCGCCGCATGGAGACCTCCACCACCAGCCATATCGTCGAATCGCTGACCCGCGCCATCGTCGACCACAAGCTGCAACCCGGCACCAAGCTGGCCGAGCAGAAGCTGGCCGACCACTTCGGCGTGTCGCGCACGCTGGTGCGCCAGGCGCTGTTCCAGCTGGCGCAGAACCGGCTCATCAAACTGGAGCCCGCGCGCGGTGCTTTTGTAGCGGCGCCCTCCGCCGCCGAGGCGCGCCAGGTCTTTGCCGTGCGCCGCATGCTCGAAGCCGAAATGACCCGCGCGTTCGTGCGTGAAGTCACCCCCGCCAAAGTCCGCGCGCTCAAGGACCACGTGGCGCAGGAAAAGGCCGCCGTGCACGACCCGGCCAGCCGCACCGAGCTGCTGGGCGACTTCCACGTGCGCATGGCCGAACTGATGGGCAACGAAGTGCTGGCGCAGATGCTGGGCGAGCTGATCTCGCGCTGCGCGCTCATCACGCTGATGTACCAGAGCCGCAGCGAGGCCGAACACTCCAACGACGAACACGCCGAAATCGTCAAGGCGCTGGCCGCCAAGGACGAGGCGCGCGCCGTGCGGCTCATGAACGAACACCTGCTGCACGTCGAGGAAAGCCTGGCCTTCGACCGCACGGTTCCCACGAACGACATAGCGCTTGCGTTGACATGACCTACGACACCACCCTGCCCTACCCGCGCGACCTGGTCGGCTACGGCCGCAACCCGCCGCACGCGCAATGGCCCGGCAACGCCCGCGTGGCGGTCCAGTTCGTGCTGAACTACGAGGAAGGCGGCGAGAACGCCACGCTGCACGGTGACGCCGGCTCGGAACAGTTCCTGTCCGAAATGTTCAACCCCGCCGCGTTCCCCGACCGGCACATGAGCATGGAAGGCATCTACGAATACGGCTCACGCGCGGGCGTCTGGCGCATCCTGCGCGAGTTCGAAAAGCGCAATCTGCCGCTCACCGTCTTCGGCGTGAGCATGGCGCTGGAACGCCACCCCGAGCTGACGCGCGCCTTCGTCGAGCTGGGCCATGAGATCGCCTGCCACGGCTGGCGCTGGATTCACTACCAGAACCTGAGCGAGGACGTCGAGCGCGAGCACATGCGCATCGGCATGGAGATCATCAGCAAGCTGACCGGTGAGCGGTCGCTGGGCTGGTACACCGGCCGCGACAGCCCCAACACACGCCGGCTGGTGGCCGACTACGGCGGCTTCGAATACGACAGCGACTACTACGGCGACGACCTGCCGTTCTGGATGAAGGTGCAAAAGACCGACGGCACGACCGTGCCGCACCTGGTCGTGCCCTACACGCTGGACACCAACGACATGCGCTTCTCGCTGCCGCAGGGCTTTGCGCAGGCCGAGGACTTCTTCATCTACCTGCGCGACAGCTTCGACGCGTTGTACGCCGAGGGTGCGGAGTCGCCCAGGATGATGAGCGTGGGCATGCACTGCCGCCTGCTCGGAAGGCCAGGGCGCATCGTGGCGCTGCAGAAGTTTCTGGACCACATCGCCAGACATGACCGCGTCTGGGTATGCCGCCGCATCGACATCGCGCGGCACTGGAAACAGACGCATCCCTATCAAGCCTGATTTCAAGGTACGCCATGGCACTCACGCTGCAACAGATCAACACGGCTTCGGCCGACGAAGCCGCCGCACTGCTGGACGGCCTTTACGAACACTCGCCCTGGGTCGCGCAGGCCGCGCTGGCCCACCGCCCGTTCCGTTCGCTCGCCCACCTGAAGCATGTGATGGCGAACGTGGTGCGCGACGCAGGCACCGACAAACAGCTCACGCTGATCCGCGCCCACCCCGAGCTCGCCGGCAAGGCCATGGTCAGCAAGACGCTGACGGCGGAGTCGACCAACGAACAGGGCAAGGCCGGCCTGACCGACTGCACGCCCGATGAGTTCGCGCGCATCCAGCAGCTGAACGCCGACTACAACGCCAAGTTTGGCTTCCCGTTCATTCTTGCGGTGCGCGGGCCGCGTGGCACGGGGTTGAGCCGCCACGAAATCATCGACACGTTCGCGCGCCGCGTGGACAACCACCCCGACTTCGAGCTGGGCGAGGCGCTGCGCAACATCCACCGCATCGTCGAAATCCGCCTGAACGACAAGTTCGGCGTGGAGCCTGTGCAGGGCAACCAGGTGTGGGACTGGCAGGAAAAGCTGTCGCAGCACAGCGACACCGGTTTTGGCGAAAAAGGCCAGCTCACCGTCACCTACCTGACCGACGCGCACCGCGCCTGCGCACAGCGCATCAGCAGCAACATGCGCGACGCGGGTTTTGACGAAGTGCACATCGACGCCGTGGGCAACGTGGTGGGCCGGTACAAGGCCGACAGGCCCAATGCGAAAACTCTGATGACCGGCAGCCACTACGACACCGTTCGCAACGGCGGCAAGTACGACGGGCGGCTGGGCATCTTCACGCCCATGGCCTGCGTGGCCGAGCTGTCGCGCCGGGGCAAGCGCCTGCCGTTCGACTTCGAGGTGATCGCGTTTGCTGAAGAAGAAGGCCAGCGCTACAAGGCGACCTTCCTCGGCTCGGGGGCACTGATCGGGCAGTTCAACCAGGCCTGGCTCGACCAGAAGGACGCCGACGGCATCACCATGCGCGAGGCCATGCAGACCGCCGGCCTGTGCATTGACGACATTCCCAAGCTCAAGCGCAACCCGGCCGATTACCTGGGTTTTGTGGAAGTGCACATCGAGCAGGGCCCGGTGCTGACGGAGATCGACCTGCCGCTGGGCATCGTGACGTCCATCAACGGCGGCGTGCGTTATCTGTGCGAGGTGATCGGCATGGCCAGCCACGCCGGCACCACGCCCATGAACCGCCGCCGCGACGCGCTGTCGGCCGTGGCCGAGCTGTCGCTGTACATCGAGCAACGCGCGGCGCGCGACGGCGACTCGGTGGGCACCATCGGCATCTGCACGGTGCCGGGCGGCTCCACCAACGTGGTGCCGGGCCGCTGCCAGTTCACGCTGGACCTGCGCGCACCCAACGACCCGCAGCGCGACGCCATGGTGACCGACGTGCTGGCCGAGCTGGCCCGCATCTGCGAGCAGCGCGGCCTGCGCCACACGACCGAAGTGACCATGAAGGCCGCCGCCGCGCCCAGTGCGCCCGCCTGGCAGCAGCGCTGGGAACGCGCCGTGGACAGCCTGGGCGTGCCGCTGTACCGCATGCCCAGCGGCGCCGGCCACGACGCCATGAAGCTGCACGAGGTGATGCCCCAGGCCATGCTGTTCGTGCGCGGGCAGAACGCGGGGATCAGCCACAACCCGCTGGAGTCGACGACCAGTGATGACATGCAGCTGGCGGTGGAGGCTTTCATGTCTTTGCTTGAGAACCTGGCTGCGGAGTCGGCGTGAACCCCGGACCCCGTCACGCCACTGGGGGCGCGCCAACAGCATCACTGCAAATCTGCGCCTGCGGGCACACCGCCCTGGGGGCGCCTCTGTGACGCCGAGCAGCGCAAGGGTGAGTGTCGGCGCGCGCAGCGCGCTTCGTGCTCTGACTTGCCGCGAAGCAATGGCCTGAAGAACACGCAACCAGAACCCGATTCAACGAAACGCAGAAGCCAAGCGACATGACCGACTACACCGCCCTCGACACCTGGATCGACACCCACTTCGACGAACAGGTGAAGTTCCTGCAGGAACTGATCCGCGTGCCCACCGACACACCGCCCGGCAACAACGCACCGCACGCCGACCGCGCGGCCGAACTGCTCAAGGCCATGGGACTGGAGGCCGAGAAGCACGTGGTGCCGGCCGACGAGGTCAAGGCCGCGGGCCTTCAGACCATCACCAACCTGATCGTGCGCCGCAAGTTCGGCAGCGCGGGCAAGACCATCGCGCTCAACGCGCATGGCGACGTGGTGCCGCCCGGCGACGGCTGGACGCACGACCCGTATGGCGGTGAAGTGGCCGACGGCCGCATCTACGGCCGTGCGGCCGCCGTGAGCAAGTGCGACTTCTCGACCTTCACGTTTGCGCTGCGCGCACTGGAAGCCGTAGCCAAGCCGGCCAAAGGCGGCGTGGAACTGCACTTCACCTACGACGAGGAATTCGGCGGCGAAGTCGGCCCCGGCTGGCTGCTGAAGAAAGGGCTGACGAAACCCGACCTGATGATCGCGGCCGGCTTCAGCTACCAGGTCGTGGTGGCGCACAACGGCTGCCTGCAGATGGAAGTGACCGTGCATGGCGAGATGAGCCACGCGGCCATCCCCGACAGCGGCGTGGACGCGCTGCAGGGCGCGACGCACATCCTGAATGCGCTGTACGCGCTGAACGCCGACTACAAGAAGGTTACTTCCAAAGTCAACGGCATCACGCACCCGTACCTGAACGTGGGCCTGATCAACGGCGGCACCAACACCAACGTGATTCCCGGCAAGGTTGTGCTCAAGCTGGACCGCCGCATGATCCCCGAGGAAGACCCGGCGCAGGTCGAGGCTTCTCTTCGCTCAACCATCGAGCAGGCCGCGAAGTCGTTCAACCCGCCGCGCGGCGGCAACGGCATCCGCGTGGACATCAAGCGCATGCTGCTGGCGCGCGCCATGGTGCCGCTGGCCGGCAACCAGCCATTGGTCGCGGCCATCCAGCAGCACGGCGAACAGGTGTTCGGCGAGCCCATCCCCGCTGTCGGCACGCCGCTGTACACCGACGTGCGCCTGTACGTCGAGCAGGGCATCCCCGGTGTGATCTACGGCGCGGGGCCGCGCACCGTGCTCGAATCCAATGCCAAGCGCGCCGACGAGAACCTGGCGCTTGATGATCTGAAGCGCGCCACCAAGGTCATCGCGCGCACGCTGGCTGACCTGCTGATGGGCTGACAGACGGATGTGCGGGGTGCGGCCGCACAGCCGCACCCCGCCCCCTCAGCGTCACTTGCAAAGAAACTTGTTGTGCCGCTCCAGCACGGCGCAGTACTCGGCCTGACGCTTGCGCAACGCGGCCAGATCGGGGTCGGCCGTGGGGCCCAGCTTCAGCGCATCAATCTGCACGTTGTCTGACCTGGCAAAACCCAGCTTCAGCGCCTGGTCGAGCGCGTCCAGGCCGCGATCGGGCTCCTGCCGCACGGCATAGTACGCCGCCAGGTTGTAGTGCCAGACCGGGTTCGTCGGCTCCAACGCAATCGCTTTGTTCAGGTCGTCCAGCGCGCGGCCGTAGCTCTTGAGCTTCATATTGGCGACGCCGCGGTTGGCGAATGCCGCCGGATAAGCAGGGTGCTGCTCGATGGCGGAGGTGAACTCTTTCAAGGAAAGCTCAAGCTTGTCCTGATGCACCAGCGTCATGCCGCGGTCGAAGGCACGCTGGGCGTTGGCGTTGGGTGGAGACGTCCTTGGCGCCGACGTTGACGCCACCGGCGTGATGTCCTTACTGACCACAGCGGGCGAGTCCACGGACGGCCGGCCTGTAGCGCTGTACTTGCCCGCCATGCCCAACAAGACCACGACCGGGGCGGCGCTGCCCACGTCCGCCGGCAACTCGCACAGCAGGTCGTGGACTTGCTTGCGATACGCCTGCGCGTCCGCGAAGGCCACCGGCGCCTGAGGCGACTGGGTCGCCTGGGGTGTTTGAGGAGACTGCGCCTCGGCCTTCGGCGCGACAGCCTCATCGTCCTTGTACAAGACCACACCCTGACGACCCGCCAGCTTGCGCGCCGCCTGTGTGTAGTCGGCAGTTTCCGCAGAAGCGGCGGTCAACGTTGCCGGCAACTGGTAGGCGGCCAGCCTCTTCACAGCCGCTTCGTCGAGTTCGGACAACGCGGGCTTTTGCCCAAGCGCCGACTGCACGGCGTTCTGCGTTTCCTTGACGAATTCTGTTTTGTCGAAGAAGCCCAGGTCCGTGGGCTTGGGAACGTCCGCCAACAGTTCTTGCGGGGTAATGACCGACAACTTGGGCAGCCAGATGGCGGGTTTGCACTTGCCGCTGGCCTGGAACGGCCGGACCAGTTCGTTCGATGCGGTCGAGCCGATCGCCGACTGCAGCGCCTGCCGGTCCGTTCCCACAACCACGACCTGGTATTGCCGCAACTCGGCTTCGGGCGCCTGCGAGCATCCCATGCCCACCAGCGCCGCCGCCAATGCCACCCCTGTCAATGCTTTCATGCCTTGCCTCCTTCCTGACCTGTATGCACCAAGCCCAGCTGGTAAACCATGCACCGCAGCGCAATGGCCTGGCGGGCCTCATTGGCGCCCATGCCGACCGGCGCCAGCAACTGGCGCACTTCGTCGTCCATCAGCACGCCGCGGCAGCGTAGTTCGTAGCGGCCGGGCGTCGTCGTGCCGTCGGCATGCTTCTGGAACGGCGCCAGTGTCACGATCTCGTGCACAACCTTGCCGGCCCGCATGACAGGCGGAATCCCTTCGGCGCGAACGCCTTCGCCATTGACTTCGAACTGCTGCGCGTTCTCGACACCGAAGGTCTTGTCGACGTGGCCAGCGATCAGCGCCTTCTGGTATTTGCTGACATCGCGGTTCCACCAGAAATTGGCCAGCACCGCCGAGAGCCAGTACCCCGTGCGCGTCAGGTGGATGTAGGCCACCACCACGTACGACACGATCACCAGCAACAGGCCGGTATCGATGCGAAAGCCTTTCAGGCCGGCATAGGCGATCACCTTCGCAAAGCAGAACACCACGATGCCTACGGCCGGCAGCACCGCGAGCCATTTGCGCCGTTTGATCACGGCCTCTTTCTCGAGCACCCAGGCATTGCGGTCTTCCTGGCCCATGCCTGCGAAATTCCCCAGGCCCGCCTGCGCCTCAATGGCTTCGGCCCGCAGCATTGTCGATTTTCCGGCAATCAATGCATGCAACCAGATCGCCAATGCGCAGTCCAGAATGATGGCCAGCAACATGCCGGACAGCGCATAGGAAAAAGGCAGCCGGTACATCAGGATGGCGCCCAGACCGATCACCTCCAGCGCGATGCAGATGGCAAAGAACAGCGAGTCCCAGCCGAAGTCGTCGCACCCGATCAGCCCGGGCTTGACAGCGGTGCCAATACGGATGTCGGACTTGCGGGTCAGCAGACACCGCTTGATGGTTTCGGGGCTGGGCTTGAAGAAAGCGAATTCGTCAGGGCGTTTCAGCATAAGGATGACCGTTGAAGGGGTTCGGCATCAGAACGCCATCGCCCAGTTGGCGTGGGTACTGAACACATTGGGGGTCTGGGGCGCCTGCTTTTCGAGCAGGACTTCGCCCGGCACGACGCGGCGCGAATAGGCAAAGGCGTCGCGCAGATTGCCCGTGGCACGCAGGCCGCGAACGAAGTAATGGGTGAAAAAGCTGGCGCGCAGTGTTTTCGATTCCCACGACTTCTCGTCGGGACCGCTGGCCGTGATCAGCACGCGGCCCCAGCCGGGCTCGTTGCGCGCGGCCCCGGCCGTCGCGGTAAACAGCTGGTCGTCGCGCATCAGGTCCTTGCCGCCGACCATGCGCACCACGGCCTCACGCCGCAACCCGTGTACCTCGTTGCGCGCCTGCAGGCTGGCGTCGCGCGTCGCGTAGCCCGGAACGTCGGCGAACGCGGCGGCGCTGTAGCAGGTGTCCAGGATGATGACGAGCCGGCGGGCCTTGACGTTCTGCACGAAGCGCGTCAGGCGCGCACCCGGTACCGAGGTCTTGCGCAACTGGCTGCCCGTGGGCCGGTCGACGACCGTGTCGTGGGTGACGACGGCCATGAGCCCTTCGGAGTCGGGCGACGAACCGTGCGTGCTGGCAAAGAACACCACCAGGTCGTCAGGCTCGGCCTGCGCCTCGACCCGGTCCAGCCAGGCCAGCACGCTCTGCGACGTGGCCTGCTGGTCCACCAGCAGCTGCGCATCGCGCGGATCGAACCGGCCGCCGGCGGGGTCCACCAGGAACGCATGGAACGCGCGGGCGTCACCGGCTGCGAATTCCAGCGCGTCGACCCCGCGCTGCTGGAACCTGCCCACGCCCATCACCATGGCATGGCGCTTGCGGATCGGGCCGGGTGCAGCATCGCTTGATGGCGCCGGCGCCACACCCGTCGAGCCCGGCGGCGTTGTGGCGCCCGGTTTGACCTTGGCAAACAGCTCGCCTAGTGCGGTTTGCGATCCCCGTTGCAGGTTGGTCAACCGGATGTTGTCGGGCGTGACCATTGACGTCCAGCGCACGCCCACCACCGACTGCAGGATGGAATGCGCAATCTCGACCTCTTCGCGGTCCTCGTACTGACCCTGCAGCGCCACACGGCCATAGCGATCCAGGGCTACACCGGCGCGCGGCAGACCGTAGCGCGTGAACAGCTCGCGGACCTGGTTGAGGTGCTGGGCGCGGACGGGGCTGTCCAAGGTCAAGGCGCCCTGCTGTGACCCGGCCGGCGCGGGCAACAGCAGGCCAGCCAATGTCATTGTCAGCGCAGCCGCCGCCTTGACGAACACAGGCGTCACTCCAGAGCCCCAGCGGATGCGCCGACCCAGCCCGTGATGCCACCCACGGTCACGCGCAGCCAGCGACCTTCGGCGCCGGATATCTCGCTTTCCACCAGCAGGCGTTCACCTTTGCTGGCAGTGCCCAGCAGTTTTGCCTTTGCTGACGGCTGCTCGCGCAGGTTAGCGCGGGCTATCTGCACGGACAGCGTCCGCTGGCTGGCCTGCACGCTCTTGCTGCCCACGGGTTCCGCGACCGCAACCTGGACACGCGCGGGCAACGACACCGGACCCTTGCCCGCATCGGCCAGCACGCGCTCGAAGTCGGCGCGCTGGCGCGTCGCGTCGTTGCGGGCCTGATCGAGCCGGCGGCTGTCGGGCGTCACCACAATCTCATGGTCCGACGTCAGCCTGCGGCCGTTCACCTCGATGGCCAGCGTGGCGATGAGCCTGCCGTCGGTGATCTCGGGCGGAATATCCAGTGGCAGCGTGACCTGCTGCAGGCCCGGCTCGACCACGACTTTGTCCATGCGCGGCGGCGCGGCCTGCTCGGTGCCATCGGGCGACACGAAGCGGTAGCTGATCGTCTGGTTGACGGTGACCTCGCGGCCGGGGTCCATGACCAGATAGGCCATGCGCAGCGTGCTGCGGCCGCCCGCGCTGACGGCCGCAGGGTCGAGATAGGCCGAGCGCATGCGCACTACCGTGCCCTGCTGAGGCGAATAGCCGGAGTCGGCCACCGCTTGCAGCGGCGCGATGCGCTGGGTCGTGGGCGTGGCGAACTGGTTGATACAGCGCATCCAGGCGGTGGCAAATCCGGCCAGACCGCCGACGACAGCGCTGCGCGAGACGGCCTTGCTGTTGCCGCCCAGCACGCCGGTCAGCACCGCGCCTGCGATGGCGCCCATCGCGACGTGGCCAACGATGCAACCTGCCTGCGTGGATGTGGCCGCTGGACTGCTGCCGCCCCCGGAACCGCCGGGTGGAACCGCGCAGCCTGCCAAGCCCAAAGTGCCGCAAATGAAAACGCAAAGCCAACGCTTCGCCCGAACGCGCTTGTTCATCGAAACCCTCCCTGGGTTGATTTACTGATGTCTGAGACGGATGGAAAGATTGATCGCCTTTTCGCTGCGCGGCGACACCACGTAGCTGGCGTTGCTGGCCCCTGGCGCGTCGAAGTCGTCGTCGCGCATCAGGTCCTTGGAGCCGCCGCGGGCTTCGGCGATGGTCACGGCGGCCTTGTTGTCCATGGCTGTGTTGCGCCCGCCGTAGTCGGCTATCGGCGTAGGCGAGAAGACGACGAGCAGAAGCTCTTCGCCCGGCGGCGACGCAAAGCGCAGGTAGCTCGTGCCGGGAACCAGCACCATTTGCCCTGCTTCGGTCCGCGCGGCTTCACCGCCGCGGGGGTACAGCAGGGTGGTCTGCCCCGAGGTGCCGAGGTTGAACACGTACAGGTAACCCAGCCGGTTGGGCCGCATGCTCAGGCGGATGCGATCGCCCGTGGCGAACTTGCGCCCGGCCGGAACACGAAGCAGTTCGCCGTTGGCCTGCTGCAGGTCAATCCAGTAAGACAGGCCAAAGGCACCGGCCACGGCGCTGGCCCCCGGGGGGCTGCTGGCGCCGGGTGCCACGACCACATGCTGCCGCGACCCGGGCTGCGACGCTGCAGCGCAGATGGCCGAGTCTGTGCAGAAAAGCGCTTTTGCACCGGCCATGTCCTGTGCAAAAGCCGCCGTAGCCACGCATGCCACTACGGCAGCGATCCCTTTTGATGCGTTCAACACACCACCTCCACTGATTATTTGTGCGCGGACTTTAGTTTCTGCATAAATTCATGTCAACAAATTTAAGTATTCATTTCCCCGATTACCCGCAGGTTGGGCAAAAGTGGTTTGCCCGTTTCGCCACCGCCCCCACGGGGTTAGCCGCTATCGGTATTGCACTCCAATATGTATACAGTTCAGTCGACACATATGCACACAGGAGTTCGTTTCATGACCACACAAGTTCACCCCGTCGACGAAAAGCTGCCCACACCGCGTCTGGCCGCGTTGGGCCTGCAGCATGTGCTGGTGATGTACGCGGGCGCCATCGCGGTGCCGCTGATCGTAGGGCGCGCACTGAACCTCACGCCGCAGCAGGTGGCACTGCTGATCTCGGCCGACCTGTTCTGCTGCGGCATCGTGACGCTGATCCAGAGCCTGGGCGTGACGCAGTGGTTCGGCATCCGCCCGCCGGTGATGATGGGTGTCACCTTTGCCGCTGTGGGTCCCATGGCCGCCATGGCGCAGGCCACGCCGGGCATGGAGGGCGCGCGTATGATCTTCGGCGCGATCATCGCGGCGGGGGTCATTGGCATCTTCATCGCGCCGCTGGTCAGCCGCATGCTGCGGTTCTTTCCGCCGGTGGTGACGGGCACCATCATTGCCGTCATCGGCATCACGCTGATGCGCGTGGGCATCGGCTGGGCACTGGGCGGTCCGCCCAACATGCCAAGGTGGCCGACCCGACATTCGCGCAGGCCGTGGCCGCCGCCAAGGCGACCGGCGCGGCGTTGCCCGCAGGCCCCGCGCCCATGATCGCCAACCCCGCCTATGGCGCGCTGGACAACCTGGCATTGCCGTCTTCGTGCTGTTCACCATCCTGGCCATCGCCAAGTACACGCGCGGCTTCATTTCCAACATCTCGGTGCTGCTGGGCATCGTCGCGGGCGCCGTGGTTCGATCTGATCCTGCCGTTCAGCTTCGGCATGCCGATCTTTGACCCGGTGCTGATCGCGACCATGGTGCTGGTGATGATCGTGACCTTCATCGCTGCCGCTGTTCGTGCTGGGCGGCGCGGGGCTGGTGATGTTCGGCATGGTGGCGGCCACCGGCATCCGCATTTTGTCGGGCGTGGATTTCAAGACCAACCGCAACAACCTCTACATTGTGGCCGTGTCCATCAGCGTGGGCATGATCCCGCTGGTCGCCCCCGCCTGGTCCCAGCACATGGCCCACGGCTTGCATCCGCTGCTGGAATCGGGGATTCTCCTCACAACCATTTCTGCGGTGCTGCTCAATATGTTCTTCAATGGTGCGCGAGGGTCGGAGGCTGAAGCGATGCAGGCGGCCATGGCGGCTGAAGGCGGGCATTGAGCACCTCAAGCCGTCACCCCCGCGAAGGCGGGGGTCCAGTGCTTCCGCATCCGCCTTCGTGCGCACTGGATTCCCGCCTTCGCGGGAATGACGAAACATCGATATGACAACCAAGACACTCCTGATCAAAAACGCCACCGTCCTCGTGACGATGGACGCCCAGCGACGCGAGATCAAGAACGGCGCCGTCTACATCAAAGGCAACGTCATCCAAGCCGTCGGCGCCACAGCCGACCTGCCACAAACGGCCGACGACGTCATCGACGCCACCGGCCAGGTCGTCATGCCCGGCATGGTCAACACGCACCACCACATGTACCAGTCGCTCACACGCGCGGTGGGCGCGGCGCAGGACAGCGAGCTGTTCGGGTGGCTGCAGACGCTGTACCCCATCTGGGCCAACCTCACGCCCGAGATGATCCGCGTGTCCACGCAGACCGCGATGGCGGAGCTGATCCTGTCGGGCTGCACCACCAGCAGCGACCACCTGTACATCTACCCCAACGGCGTCACGCTGGACGACAGCATCGAGGCGGCCACCACGATCGGCATGCGCTTTCATGCGGCGCGCGGGTCCATGAGCGTGGGCCAGAGCCAGGGCGGCCTGCCGCCCGACAGTGTGGTGGAGCGCGAGGACGCCATCCTGACCGAGACGCAGCGCCTGATCCGCCGCTGGCACAACCCGGCGCGCCACGCCATGTGCCGCGTGGTGGTGGCGCCGTGCTCGCCTTTTTCGGTCAGCCGCGAACTGATGCGCGACGCCGCGCTGCTGGCGCGCGAATACGGCGTGTCGCTGCACACCCACCTGGCCGAGAACGACAACGACATCGCCTACACGCGCGAGAAATTCAACTGCACGCCGGCCGAGTACGCGCAGGACCTGGGCTGGACCGGCCCCGACGCCTGGCACGCGCACTGCGTCAAGCTGGACGACGAGGGCATCTACCTGTTCGCGCGCACCGGCACCGGCGTGGCGCACTGCCCCTGCTCCAACATGCGGTTGGCATCGGGCATCGCGCCCATCCGCAAGATGATCGACGCGGGCGTGCCGGTCGGCATCGGCGTGGACGGCAGCGCATCCAACGACGGCGCCCACATGCTGGGCGAGGCGCGCATGGCCATGCTGCTGCAGCGCGTCGCACACGGCCCCGTTCACGGCCCGTCAGCCATGCGCGCACGCGAGGCGCTGGAGCTGGCCACGCTGGGCGGCGCCCGCGTGCTGAACCGCGACGACATCGGCGCGCTGGCACCCGGCATGTCGGCCGACATCGTGTGCTGGCCGACGGATGGCGTGGGCATGGCGGGCGGGTTGCACGACCCGGTGGCGGCACTGGTGTTTTGCAACGTGCCGCGGGTGAAGCACAGCGTGATCAATGGGCGCGTGGTGGTGCGGGATGGGGAGCTGACGACACTGGAGCTGCCGGTGCTGGTGGAGCGGCAAAACCGGCTGGCGTTTCAACTGGCTGAGGCGGCGCACGGGACGCGGTGAGCCCTCACCCCAGCCCTCTCCCAGAGGGAGAGGGAGTCGTGTGGATCTGCCACCAATGCGGCAACAAATTCTGGTACCGCGCCTGCGTGTACCGGTCATCCATCAACAGCACCGTCCCCGTATCGCTCTCGGTGCGGATCACCCGCCCCGCCGCCTGCACCACCTTTTGCATGCCGGGGAACACGTAGGTGTAGTCCTGGCCCCGGCCGAACTTCGCCTCCATGCGCTCGCAGATCGCCTGGTTCACCTCATCGAACTGCGGCAGGCCCAGCGTCGCGATGAAGGCGCCGATCAGGCGCTTGCCCGGCAAATCGACACCCTCACCGAACACACCGCCGAGCACAGCAAAGGCGATGCCCTGCCCCGCCGCATCGAATCGCTGCAGCCAGGCGTGGCGCGCAGCCTCGTCCATCTGCCGGGACTGCGACCAGACGGGCACGCCGGGCCACTGCTGCTGCACCGCCGCCAGCGCCATTTCCATGTAGTCGAAGCTGCTGAAGAACGCGATGTAGTTGCCGGGCTCGCGGGTGAACTGGCGGCCCATGGCCTGGGCCAGCGGCTTGAGCGACGCCGCGCGGTGGCCGCGCCGCGTGGACAGACGCACGACGCGCACCGCAAGCTGTTCGGGGCTGAACGGCGTGGGGATGTCCAGCATCTGCGTGGTGTCGGGCAGGCCCAGCAGGTCGCGGTAGTAGTCGGGCGGGTTCAGCGTGGCCGAGAACAGCACCATCGAGTCAGCCGCCTTCAGGCGCGGCGCGATGAACGGTGCGGGCACGATGTTGCGCAAGGTGAAGCTGCCGGCGCGCGATGCTGCGTCGTCGAAGACTTCCGCATCCAGCCCCAGTTGCGGCACGTCGGCGGCCGGTGATGCCGCATCAGGCGCCGTCACGTCCACCTCGCACATCGAGTGTTCCCCAGCCTCGGCCGCCATCGCCGCAAAGGCCAGCGTGCCGAAGTAGAACGGCAGCAACGCGCCGTGTGATTCGGTCGGGTGGTCGTTCAGGTATTCACCGATGGTGCTGTTGAGCTTTTGCAGCGTGCGCTGCCACGATTCGGGCATTTCATCGAGCACGTGCCAGGTCTTGTCGGGTGCGGTGCGTTTCAACCCATCCAGCAGCAGTTGCCACTGGTTCAGCAGCTCGTCGATGCGGGGGCGGATGGGGCCGGGCACCTCGGGCCGCACCGCCACGGCCTGCGCCTGCGTGATCTGCGCGCTGTACATGGCGCAGGCGCGGCTGTAGAGGTTGTGCGCCTCGTCCACCAGCACGCTCACGCGCCAGTCGGATTCCACTGTCAGCGCGTAGAGCATGGCCGCGCGGTCGAAGTAGTAGTTGTAGTCGCCCACCACCACGTCGGCCCAGCGCACCATGTCGTGGCCCAGGTAGTACGGGCAGACGGCGTGCCCGCGCGCCACGTCGCGCAGCGCGGCCTGGTCCAGCCACTGCGTTTGCGCGGCAGCCTCACGCGCGGCGGGCAGGCGGTCGTAGAAGCCGTTGGCCAGCGGGCACGACTGGCCGTGGCAGGCCTTGTCCTTGTGCTCGCAGGATTTGTCCTTGGCCACCAGTTCCACCACGCGCAGGGGGAAGTCGTGCACTTGGCCACGCACCTGCGCCAACGCGTCCAGCGCCACCTGCCGCCCCGGCGTCTTGGCCGTCAGAAAGAACAGTTTGTCGGTGCCGCGCACCGGCATGGCCTTGAGCGCGGGGAACACCGTGCCCAGCGTCTTGCCGATGCCCGTGGGCGCCTGCACCAGCAGCGGGCGCGACTGTACGCAGGCGCGGTACACGCCGGCCGCCATGTCGCGCTGGCCGGGGCGAAACGGCATTTGCGGGAACGCCATCGCTTCCAGCGCCGCGTCGCGCCGGGCGCGGTGCGCCGCCTCCTGCTGCGCCCAGCCCAGGTAGCGGCCGCAGATCTGTTCGAAGAATTCCTTGAGCTGCGCAGCCGCGTGTTCCTGCGTGAACGGGTGTTCGGTCTGCGTCACCACGTCCAGGTACACCAGCGTCAGCGTGATGGTGTCCAGTTGGCGCGTCTGGCACATGAGCCAGCCGTACACCTTGAGCTGCGCCCAGTGCAGGGCCTGGTGGTTCCACGCGATGGCGTCCACGCGGCCGCGAAAGGTCTTGACTTCTTCGAGCTCGTTTTTCTGGGCGTCGTAGCCGTCGGCGCGGCCGCGCACGTGCAGGCCCTGCCAGTGGCCCGACAGGCTGACTTCGGATTCATGCCCCGGCCCGCGGCGCTGCGCGACGAGCTGGTGGCCCTCGCGCCCCTGCTGCGCGGTCGGCGCGGGCGTGAAGCGCAGGTCCAGGTCGCCCGCCTTGGCCGCGAATTCGCACAGGGCGCGCACGGCGACGGTGGCGATGGCTTGGGGGTCGGCTGCAAGAGACATGGACACTTGAGTTTGCCCTATCGCCACGTTGTAACAGCGCCGTGGTGTAGCCTGCTGACATGGATTCGCTGATCAACGCATCGGCCCGCGCGCTGGCAGCGGGCGACGCCCTGGGTGCGCTCAAGCACGTGGCGCTGCGCAAGGACGCGCCGGCGCTGGCGCTGCGCGGCATTGCCATGGCCCAGCTGGGCGACCTGACGCGTGCGCGTGAGCTGCTACGACAGGCCGCACGCGGCTTCGGCAAAGGCCGGGCGCTGGCACACGCGCGTTGCATCGCCGCCGAGGCGGAGGTCGCGCTGGCGCTGCGCGACGTCGCGGGCCCGCCCCGTGCGGTGCTTGCCGCGGCAGATACGCTGGCCGCGCTTGGCGACACCGCCAATGCGCTGCAGGCGCGGTTGACCGTCGCGCGCCAATGGCTGTTGCTGGGCCGGCTGAATGAAGCAGCCCCCGCGCTCGCGATCCTGGACCAGACCGGCAGCTCGCTGCCGCAGGTGCCGGCGCTGGCTGCCATTGCGTCTTTGTGCACGGCGGAACTCGCCCTGCGATCGCTTCAGCCGGACGCCGCGCGTACGGCGCTGGCAAGCGCGCACCACAGTGCGGCGCAGTCCGGCATCGTGGCCCTGCTGGCCGAGGTGGCCGAAGCACAGGCCGCGCTCGCCCGGCCCGCCGCAAGACAGGTGGGTACCGGCGGTGAACGGCCGCTGCGGCTGGAGGATGTGTCGGCGCTGCTCGCGTCGGGTGCGCTGGTGCTTGACGCCTGCCGCCGGGCGGCCGTGCAGGGTCTGCATCGGGTATCGCTGGCGCGCCGGCCGATCCTGTTCATGCTGGCCGACGCGCTGGCGCGCGCCTGGCCCGGCGCTGCAGGCCGCGATGCACTGATTGCCCACGCCTTTCGCCAACGGCATCCCGATGAAACGCACCGCGCCCGGCTGCGGGTCGAGATCGGCCGGTTGCGCGCCCTGCTCAAACCATTCGGCGACATTGCCGCCACGCCAGAAGGTTTTGCGATGCGGCCTGGCGGTGGCATCCAGGTCACCGTGCTGGCCCCGCCGATCGAGGGCGACGACGCGGCCCTGCTTGCACTGCTGTCCGACGGCGCGGCGTGGTCAACGTCGGCACTGGCCGTGGCGCTGGGGAGTAGTCAACGCACCGTCCAGCGCACCCTGGCCGCCCTGCAGGTCACAGGTCGGGTGCGCGCGATCGGTCAGGCGCGTGCGCAGCGATGGGTGGCACCGCCGCTGACCGGCTTCACGACGGTGCTGCTCCTGCCGATGTCGCCGTCCGATTTGCAGGGCTGATGCCGCCCCGCGTCAGTCCATGAACCGGTAGAAGAGCGTCTCGCTGAAATCCCAGGGAATCCGCACGGGCGTCATGAAGCTGTCCAGGTACCCGCGGGGTGCGTAGAAGAGGTTCTGGTACAGGTAGTTTTCCAGCGTGAAGTGGAAGAAGCGGATGTGCTCAAGCCCCAGTGGCGTCACGCGGTACAGGCAATAGCCGATCTCGTCGAGGTGGTAGAAGAGGTTCTGCAGCAGTTCGCCCGACTCCTTCCAGCCTTCGGAGTATTCGAAGTAGCCGATGGGCTGGTACTTCCTGAAAAAGTCCGCAGCACCTCGTATGACCTTGGCTTCCGCGCCTTCAACATCGATTTTCAGAAAAACATCGCCATCGAATCGCGGCACCACGTCGCGGTAGATATCGTCCAGCCGCTGCAACTCGACCTGGATGAGGTCGAAGTCCTTGCGGAAGCTGGGATTCTGCTGGGTGCGCTCCGAGAGGGATGACACCCCCGAGAAGGCGCGATGGACGTAGAAGCTGGCCGTTTCCCCGCCCTTGTCCGACAGCGCATAGCGCAGCACCGAATGGCCCGTGGGCCTGCTGGGCATGCGCGGGTTGGGGTCAAAGCCGATGACCTGCACAGCGGGATTGAAGCTGCAGAATTTTTCCGAAACCACGCCTTCGTTGTAGCCCACGTCCAGCACCAGTCCGCAACGCGGGGCGACCAGCTTCACGACGGCGTATTCGCCGTTGAGGTCCAGGTTGCCGTTGTAGTAGCCGTTCAGCGCCGCCCAATCGCGCTGCGCCCTGCGGCGTTGAACAAAATCGTCAAACGCGTCGTCGACGTGTGATGCCACCACCTCTACCTTCATGTCCATGTGCGCTGTCCTCTCTATGGATATGTCTGCCGCCGGCTGACAGTGAATTAATTCTAAAGAATTAATTAAAAACAAGCAATACGCGGCTGGCAACCGGATTCACGACGAACTTGTTACTCCCTGCGCGGATCCGGTCTGGCTACAGTTTCTTCAACGCGCCGCCCCTTGTGCATATCCGGCGCGACGAAAGGAACACAACCCATGACAGTTCAAGCATCCCCCGCCGAAGTCGTGCGCGAGTACGGCCCCTTTGCCGGCTCCGCCCGCATCCACGGCGTGAGCCACGACGGCCACAACGTCTGGGCCGCGACAGACAACGGCCTGGTCGCCTTCGACCCCGCCGACGGCAGCACCGTCAAGACCATTGCCTGCGCCAGCGACGCGGGCACGGCATTCGACGGCAAGCACCTGTACCAGATTGCCGAGTCGCGCATCGACAAGATCGACCCGGCCACCGGCAAAGTGCTGGCGACCATTCCCGCACCGGGCCAGGGCAACGACTCGGGCCTGACCTGGGCCGAGGGCAGCCTGTGGGTCGGCCAGTACAAGAACCGCAAGATCCACCGCATCGACCCGGCCACGGGCGCGATCCAGGGCACGATCGAATCCAACCGCTACGTGACCGGGGTGACGTGGGTGGACGGCGAGCTGTGGCACGGCACTTGGGAAGGCGACGAAAGCGAGCTGCGCCAGGTCAGCCCCCAGGACGGCACCGTGTTGCAGCGCCTGCAGATGCCCCAGGGCATGGGCGTGAGCGGGCTGGAGTCTGACGGCGCCGGCCTGTTCTATTGCGGCGGCGGTGGCGCCGGCCGTGTGCGCGCGGTGCGCCGCCCGCGCAAGGCCTGACCGGCCGTCACCCCCATCTTTCACCCTGCAAGGAATACCCCATGAACCCCGCACCCCATCCCGTGGCCACTCGCGACCAGTGGCTGGCCCAACGCACGACCCTGCTGGCGCAGGAAAAGGAACTGACCCGCCTGCGTGACCAGATCGCGCGCAACCGCCGCGCCCTGCCCTGGGTGCGTGTGGACAAGAACTATGTGTTTGATGCGCCTGAAGGGCGCCGCGCGCTGGCCGACCTGTTCGAAGGCCGCCGCCAGTTGCTGGTGCAGCACTTCATGCTGGGCCCGGGCTGGGCGCAGGGCTGCCCCAGCTGCTCGTACATGGCCGACCACATCAGCGGCATGCAGGCGCACCTGAACGCGCGCGACACGACGGTACTGGTGGTGTCGCGCGCGCCGCTGGCCGAGATCGAACGCTTCCGCCAGCGCATGGGCTGGACGTTCAAGTGGGTGTCGTCGCACCTGAGTGACTTCAACCACGACTATGCGGTGAGCTTCACGGCCGATGAAGTCGCGTGCGGCGAGGTCTATTACAACTACGGCCTGCGCGCCTTCCCGGTGCAGGAGGCGCCCGGCATCAGCGCGTTCTACCGCGACGGCGCGGGCAGCGTCTTCCACACCTATTCGACCTACGGGCGCGGTGTGGAGGCCATGATGGGCACCTACAACCTGCTGGATTTGACCGCGCAGGGCCGCAACGAACGGGACGATGCACCCAACAAGATGGAATGGGTGCGCCACCACGACAAGTACGAGCCGGCGCCCGTCACCGCGGAAGTTCCCATGGTGGGCGGGTGCTGCCTGGGCGGAAAGCCGTTTCAGTAGGACGTACGCGGAGGGAGAGGCGGTGCGCGACGCCGCGCCACCAGCGCCCGCACCATCACGCCCACCACCGCCAGGTTGGCCAGCAGCAGCACGGCACTGAGCAGCGTGCGCTCATGCAGCACGTTCGCCACCTCGAACGGGATATAGATGCCGCCGCTCACCGCGGCCAGCCATTCGGCCCAGGGCCGCTCGCGCCACAGGCCATAACTCTCGGCAAACCGCAGCGCGCTGTACGCCGCAGCACCCACCGCCAGCCACACCAGCCGCGTGTGCTGCAGGTGGGCCGCCGCGTCCAGAAAAATGCGCGGGTACTTGGACGCCGGGTTCAGGTGCGTGTGCTGCACCAGCGATGCCGCGAGCGCAGCCAGGTCATGGTGCACGAGCGCCAGCAGGCCGGTGGCGGCCAGCAGCACGGCAGCGCCCTTCAGCGCTTCGAACAGCGCCACGGCGCGGATCGCACGACGGCCGGATGGCAATGATGGGGGCTGAGTGGCGTCGTTCATCCACCGGCAGCATACCGCTGCCGCAGCACGCGGTGCAGCACCTTGCCGGTGGCGGTGCGCGGCATCTCGGACTCTTTGACGAACACGACCACGGCCGGGCATTTTGAAGCCGGCCAGACGCTGGCGGCACCAATCGCGCAGGTCTTGCGCCGTGGCCTGCTGGCCCGCATGCAGCACGATCACGGCCTGCACGGCCTCGCCCCATTTGTCGTGGGGCACGCCGATCACGGCAACGTCGCGCACCTGGGGGTGGGCACCCAGCACGGCCTCGACCTCCGACGGGTAGATGTTCTCGCCGCCGCTGATGATCATGTTGCTCTTGCGATCCACCAGCCAGATATAACCCTCTTCGTCGCGCCGCGCCATGTCGCCGACCGAGCACCACTCGCCCGCGAACGCCTCCGCGGTTTTTTCGGGGTTCTTCCAGTAGCCGTCGAACACGTAGGACGTTCGTGAGTACAGCTCGCCCACCTGGCCGTCGGGCACCTCGTTGCGGTGTTCGTCCAGCATCATGTGCGGCGGCGACGAGGCCGACTACGAACGCGCCCTGCCGCTGCTCAAGCTCATGGGCAAGAACATCACGCGCGTGGGCGGCGTGGGCGACGGCCAGGTGTGCAAGGTCGCCAACCAGATCATCGTGGCGCTGAACATCGCGGCCGTGGCCGAAGCGCTGGTCTACGCGAGCAAGGCCGGCGCCGACCCGGCCCGCGTGCGCGAGGCGCTGATGGGCGGCTTTGCCTCCAGCCGCATCCTGGAAGTGCACGGCGACCGCATGGTCAAGCGCACGTTCGCGCCGGGCTTTCGCATCAGCCTGCACCAAAAGGACTTGTCGCTCGCGCTGCAGGGCGCGCGCGCCCTGGGACTGGCGCTGGAGGCGATGGCACAGCACGCGGTAGCCATGAGTCCATCGCCCAACACAAACGCAAAGACTTTTGCATAGTGCCGCGACGCTTTAAACGAGGGGATCATGCCCGCTCTCTAGCTGAAGCGAGGCGCCATGACATTCTCCGTTTTTCCTAAACCGCCATCCACACCATCATCCCTACCGGGTCCCGACAGGGAGAGCAAATACAAAAGTTCGCATGCATCTGGTGATGACGTAGACCTGCAGGACCTGCTCCCTCCGCCCACAGAGCAGGATTTCCGGACGCGACCCGACCTCGAGAGCAAGGACGGTCTGCCCCGGCTGCGAGACATTGCCAGCAAGACAGTGCCGACATCAGAGCTCGCGCCACCGGGACCATTGCCTTCCCGGTTCCCGGAGCCACTGTTTCCCGACAACAAAGCCGAGCCACAGCCAGCAGAATTGCCGCTGCGGGAGAACGACCCTGATGTGAAAGCAGCACTGCAGCACTACAGCACCGTTCCAGAGCGCATTTTCGACCCTGACGACGTCCGCACCTGGCAAGGCTTGCCCGATACGCAACTTCGGATGTTGCTTCACTCGACCGGCAGGCGTGGTGGCGGTGTCGAGCTCACGTCACGTGCCCAGGCGCGGCAATTTGCCGACGATATTCCCACGTTTGCCGGCTGCATTTCCGCTTGTGACGAACTCTTGGCAGCCAGGCGGGCGGATCTGGCCCAAGGCCTTACCGCCGACCAGGTCGAGGCATCCATGAGGTCGGATGAATCCATGCAGACGCTGATGCTCTATTCCACGATCGGACACCAAACCGGTTTGTTCGACGGGTTGCCGGACGACGCCGCCTGCCGGCGTCACCTTATCGACCTGGTCAACGCTTGCACGGCAACCCGGCCGGGAGGCTACGACATACAGTCCGGCTTCGAGCTGCATGACCTGATCGAACTGGGCGCATCCCGGGACCGGTGGCGCGAGACCAAATCCTCAGTCGTTCATTCATTTCTCGGCACTCTCGGGGCAACGACATCGATGGCTGCTTTTTCGGAGTATGAATTCCCTACTCCGTACAACGGTGCTCTGGTAGGTGTAATTCCGCCGCTAGCATTGACGTTATTGAAGGGCATCATACAGCGCGATTTTCCATCTATTCCGGCTCATATGAGCCTGGACACGAAGACAGGCTTATTGCGCACCCTGGCCAAGACCGCCCTATCGTCCGCCGGAAGTCTGGCCGTGCTGCGTTGCGTGTCATTGATCACTGGCGGCGGGTTCAGCGGCATAGCCCTCTTCGGTGGCGTCCGGCTGGCGGGTCAGCTCGCCACCGACTATCTGTCGGAGTACGGCGGCTCCAAAGTAGAAGGCAGGCTGAAGCCAGCGCCACGCTGGCTCAAGAAGACACCTTCCCCGTCCGAAGTGGTCATGTTCAACGAGCTGCGGGGGGCGCAATCGCGCTCAATTTGTTCAACGCGCGACGATGCCTTGAAATCTGTTGCAGCCATTTTGGCAAGCCTCCCTACCAGCTTTTTGTGGGCTGCGCAGCATGGGTATGCGTCAAGGTGGACCCCCGAGACAGTGGTACTGGCAGAACTCGTCCGGGCTCTGCCCGACCTTTACTGGCATGCCAAAGGAAAGGACCAGGCCTGATGATGAATGCACAACAGACACCAGCCCCGGTATTTGCGCTGCCCGAGGCGGGTGAGCGGGCATTCCACGAGGACGCCGCAACCGTGTGCCAGATCGCCATGCGTTGGCTCGCTACCCGCGTCCTGGGCGCAGGGGCAGCGGCTGAAGAGGCGGCTCTGAGCGGCAGCTTCGTCGCGGGCGGCTGCGAGGTGCGTGTCACACACGATCCGCAACGGGATCAGGTGAGCATCCGGTGCGCGCTGGTGAGCACGCCGACGGCAGGCGTGCGGCTGCTCCGAAACGCGCTGGGCTTCAATTTCCGGGAGGCGCATGCCGGCATCTGCGTGGGTATCGACCCGGCCACGGATAGCCTGCAGGCGGTCAGCCAGCTCAGCGTGGGGGTGTTGATAGAAGCCGGCATCCAGGCATTGGCCCCTGCCCTCATCCAGCAACTGGTCGTGCTGGGTGAGGTTGCCGAATGCGACATACCGCTTCTTGGCATGATGGGTGCGCTCCCCGATTTCCCACAACTCGATGGGGGTGCGGGCGGCGCCGGCCCCTCTTCCGAGAATACGGGCTTGAATGACTTTATCCAGCAGGCATTCTCGCGGCAGCTCGAACGTCTGGCGGGTCTCCTGCCGCCGACCGGCGGTGGCACCCATCGCCCTCAACAGTGCTTCGACGTGGACGGAACAGCCGTTGCCGTGCAACTCATGCCTCAGACAGCCCAGGTCGGCTTCTACGCCGACGCCGGAATGTCTGCGCAGGACGACGATGCGGCAAGTCTCTATCGCCGCATGCTCCAGCGAAGCATCGATCAGCATGGCACCTCAACGGCCTGGTTCGGACTGCATCCCACGTCAGACCGCCTGGTGGCGTTCAAGACGTTTTCATTGCTGCTGCTGGACACCGAAGGACACGTCGCGCGCGACATCATGAGCATCGTTGGCCTCGAAGCCAGAGCGTTGCGATCACAGTAAACATCATTCAACCTGCCTGCGCCGATATCATCGGCCGCATGAAAGCAACCCAAGCCCTTCCCCTGCCGACCCTGCTCGCGCCTGCCGCCGGCCTGTTGATCCTGGCCGGGTCCCTGCTGGGCCTGGGCGGCTGGTACGCCATTCTTCTTGCGGCGGGCCTGTTCGCCAGCGTGCTGGCCGCCGTGCACCATGCCGAGGTCGTGGCCCATCGCGTGGGCGAGCCATACGGCACGCTGGTGCTGGCCGTGGCGGTGACGGTGATCGAGGTTGCGCTGATCGTGTCGCTGATGCTCAGCGGCGGCCCCGCGACGGCGGCGCTGGCGCGCGACACGGTGTTCGCCGCCGTCATGATCATCCTGAACGGCATGGTGGGCCTGTGCCTGCTGGTGGGCGGTCACCACCACCGCGAGCAGACCTTCACCCAGTCGGGCGTGAGCGCGGCGCTGGCCGCGCTGGCGGCCATCGTCACGCTGACGCTGGTGCTGCCCAACTACACCACGTCCACGCCCGGGCCGTCGTACACGAGCAGCCAGCTGGCCTTCATCGCCATCGTGTCGCTGGTGCTGTACGGCACTTTCGTGCTGGTGCAGGCCGTGCGCCACCGCGACTACTTTCTGCCGTCGGACGCCGACATCCGTGAAGAGACCCACGCGGCCCCGCCGTCCAACAAGGTGGCCTTTGCCGCCCTGGGCCTGCTGATGGCGTCGCTGGTGGCCGTGGTGCTGCTGGGCAAGGCGCTGGCCCCCACGATCGAAAAGGCCGTGGCCGCCGTGGGCGCGCCGCAGGCGCTGGTGGGCATCATCATCGCGGCCGTGGTGCTCATGCCCGAAGGCATGGCCGCCGTGCGCGCCGCCCGCGCCAACCGGCTGCAGACCAGCCTGAACCTGGCGCTGGGCTCGGCGCTGGCCAGCATCGGCCTGACCATTCCCACGGTGGCCATCGTGTCGCTGGCCACGGACTGGACGCTCACGCTGGGTATCGACGTGAAGTCCACCGTGCTGCTGGTGCTGTCGCTGATGGTGGCCACGCTGTCACTGGGCACGGGCCGCACCACGGTGCTGCAGGGCGTGGTGCACCTGGTGATTTTTGCGGTTTATCTGTTCACGACCATCGTGCCGTAAAGGCGCCCGCGGCACCGTTACTGTCCGTTGTGGCCCTGAAGCTTGTCGCCGACGCCAGCCCACACATTGTTGGCCGCATTGACGACGGCGTCCCTGAGGGCGCCCACCCGTTCCGCGCTGGTCTCAGTGCGACAGGCCGCGCGGCATTGTTCCAGTTTCGACTTTTCCGGATGACCCAGGTTCACGCGCTCGCACAGAAAGCTGGATTCGCCGGCCTTGCTTTCCACCGGCGTCAGATAGTCCGCCGCCAGGGTATCGACGGCGCCCAGGAATTCCTCGGTATCGGAAATTTCCAGGACGGCATCGCATTGCTTCACGAACAGCAGTTCATCGAGGCTGTATGCCTTTTTCAACTGCTCAACCAGCTCGCCCCAATTGACGTTGTTGACTCTGGCCCCGCTGCGAAGCGCCAGATAGTCCGTGCGGAAGGATTTGGCGGAGTCACTCAGTGGCGTTCTGGGCCGTTCGTCAGTCGTGGACGACCGCTTGCTGTCCTGATCCAGGGTGACGCGAGGCCGCCCTGGCGTCAGCACATGAAGCGCAACGAGCGAATCGTGCGAATCGCTGCGTGACACACGGCTTTCGGCGGGACGGGGGGATGATTGCGACGGAAGTATTTCAGCGCGGTACAAGTCCGCTATCTGGATCGGCAGGGGCAGGTGAGGGATCATGGGGTCCTCCGGCGAATCGCCGAACGGGTGGAACCATTGCTCCCTGGTGGATGAATGGAATGTAGGAACCCACCACCGCCATGACCAGATACAACCGTCTGGGGGCAACCAAAGGTCTGCCCCGCCTTCCCGCAGGCGCGTCAACCGCGCAGGAAGCTGTCCTGCCAGCTGCCTGCGGCGGCCGTGTCGCCCGTGCCGACCGTCAGGTCGCCACCGCCCAGCAGCTTGCGCCAGTGGCTCGCCGCGCCAGCAAACTCCTCCAGGACGCGGGCCAGATCCGCGGCGTCGTCGGCATCCAGGCCGTAGGGCTTGCACAGCAGCACTTCGTCCTGCACGGGGTCGATGCTCAACGCCGCGCCGGCCGTCTGGGACCCGAACAGATTGCCTTCGAGCAGGCGTCGATAGAGCTGTTCACGCGAGCCGGCGGGCACGGGCCCGAGCACGCTGTAGATCTGGATGCGGTCGCCGGACGGGTCCACTTCCAGGTCGACGGCGACGGAATCCTCGAACAGCAGGCGCGCGCAGCCGTCGGGCGAGAACTTCAGGCCGGGCACGCCGGCATGCTGGCTGTAGGCGGCCAGCAGGTTGTGGGCGGAATCTTGGGTAACCATGGTCGGGCTTTCAGTTGAAAAGAGGGTGCGGTCAATCTAGCCCCGCCACCGACACGCCAACAATCAGACATCGGTATGGGGCGGCCCGAAAAGGCGTAAGCGAAAAGGTTTAGACGGGCGGGTATTCCCCCATGCATCTGCCACGGGGACGGGGGGTCCCTTCACAGAAAATAAGCACTGCCTTGGTGCGGACACACACCGCCCGGCACCGAATTTGCTTTGAGCCTGTTCGTTGTAAATCCGTGTATCCGTCTGGAGCCCCCCAAATGAAAAAACGCTCGTTCATCAAGACCACCGCGGCCCTGGCCGCAGCCGCCGCCTTCGGCTCCGCGCAGGCGCAAACCACGCCAATCAAGTTCCAGCTGGACTGGCGCTTCGAAGGCCCCGCCGCCCTGTTCCTGGTGCCGGCCGCCAAGGGTTACTTCAAGGACGCCAAGCTGGACGTGACCATCGACGCCGGCAACGGCTCGGGCGGCACCGTGACGCGCGTCGCGTCGGGCACCTACGACATGGGCTTTGCCGACCTGGCCGCGCTGATGGAGTTCCACGCCAACAACCCCGACGCGCCCAACAAGCCCGTGGCCGTCATGATGGTCTACAACAACACGCCGGCCGCCGTGATGGCGCTCAAGAAGTCGGGCATCAAGACGCCCGCCGACCTTTCCGGCAAAAAGCTGGGCGCCCCTGTGTTCGACGCCGGCCGCCGCGCGTTCCCGATCTTTGCCAAGGCCAACAGCGTGAGCAACGTGCAGTGGACGGCCATGGACCCGCCGCTGCGCGAGACCATGCTGGCCCGCGGCGACATCGACGCCATCACCGGCTTCTCGTTCACCTCGCTGCTCAACCTGGAAGCGCGCGGCGTCAAGCTGGAAGACGTGGTGACGCTGTCCTACCCCGACTACGGCGTCAAGCTGTACGGCAACGTGATCATCGCCAGCCCCAAAATGATCAAGGAGAACCCGGCCGCCGTGAAAGCCTTCCTGACCGCCTTCACCAAGGGCGTGAAGGACGTGATCGCCAAGCCCGAGGCCGCCATCGACACCGTGAAGGCGCGCGACGGCATCATCAACACCGCCCTGGAAACGCGCCGCCTGAAGATGGCGATCGACTCCGTGGTGGCCAGCCCCGACGCGCGCGCCGAAGGCTTCGGCCAGGTCGTGCCAGGCCGCCTGTCGCTGATGGCGTCGCAGGTGTCGGACGCATTCAACACCAAGACGCGCGTGAACCCCGATGCGGTTTGGAACGGCTCGATGCTGCCGACCAAGGCCGAGCTGAACGTGCTGCCCCCGGCCAAGAAGTAATGGCTGGTCATTTCGTCGATTTCCAGGACGTCTGGCTCGCCTACAACGAGGAACTGCTCGCGGCCAACCACTTCGCGGTGGAGGCCATCGACCTGAAGGTCCGCCAGGGCGAGTTCATCGCCATCGTGGGCCCGTCGGGTTGCGGCAAGTCCACGTTCATGAAGCTGACCACGGGCCTGAAGATGCCATCGATGGGCAAGATCCTCATCGACGGCCAGCCCGTGACCGGCCCGCTCAAGATCAGCGGCATGGCGTTCCAGGCGCCCAGCCTGCTGCCCTGGCGCACCACGGTCGACAACGTGCTGCTACCGCTGGAGATCGTCGAGCCCTACCGCTCTAGCTTCAAGGCCAAACGCAAGGAATACGAGGAACGCGCCCGCAAGCTGCTGCAGAAGGTGGGCCTGGGTGGGTATGAGGACAAGTACCCCTGGCAGCTGTCGGGCGGCATGCAGCAGCGCGCCAGCATCTGCCGCGCGCTCATCCACGAGCCCAAGATGCTGCTGCTGGACGAGCCGTTCGGTGCGCTGGACGCGTTCACGCGCGAAGAGCTCTGGTGCATCCTGCGCGACCTGTGGACCGAGCAGAAATTCAACGTCATCCTGGTCACGCACGACCTGCGCGAAAGCGTCTTTCTGGCCGACACGGTCTACGTCATGAGCAAGAGCCCCGGCCGCTTCGTGGTCAAGCGCGAGATCGAGCTGCCACGCCCGCGCGAGCTGGAAATCACCTACACCAAGGAGTTCACGGACATCGTCCATGAGCTGCGCGGGCACATCGGCGCCATGCGCAAGAGCGGCGCGGAAGCTGCGGGGGCCGTGCAATGACCATGTCGCTCAAACAGAAACGCCAGGTCGAGTTCTGGTCGCCCTGGATCCTGCTGGTCACGGTGATCGTGCTGTGGCAGGTGCTGTGCTCGGCCTTCAACGTGTCCGAGTTCATCTTCCCCAGCCCCATCCGCATCTGGACCCAGTTCTGGGAATTCAAGGAAGTCATCGCCGGCCACGCCTGGCGCACCTTCTGGGTGACCATGGTGGGCTTCGGCCTGGCCATCGTGGTGGGCGTGCTGCTGGGCTTTGTCATCGGCAGCTCGCGCATCGCGTACGCGGCCGTGTACCCGCTGATGACGGCGTTCAACGCGCTGCCCAAGGCGGCGTTCGTGCCCATCCTGGTCGTGTGGTTCGGCATCGGCATCGGCCCGGCCATCCTGACGGCGTTTTTGATCAGCTTCTTTCCGATCATGGTGAACATCGCCACGGGCCTGGCCACGCTGGAGCCCGAGCTTGAGGACGTGCTGCGCGTGCTGGGCGCCAAACGCTGGGACGTGCTGGTCAAGGTCGGCCTGCCGCGGTCCATGCCGTACTTCTATGGCTCGCTCAAGGTTGCGATCACGCTGGCGTTCGTGGGCACCACAGTGTCCGAGATGACCGCCGCCAACGAGGGCATCGGCTACCTGCTGATTTCCGCCGGCTCGGCCATGCAGATGGGCCTGGCGTTTGCGGGCCTGCTGGTCGTGGGCGTGATGGCCATGGTGATGTACGAGCTTTTCAGCTTCATCGAAAAGCACACCACGGCCTGGGCTCACCGCGGCTCGCAGAACCACTGATGACACCTGAACAGGCGGCCAGGCACCTGCGCCGCGCGAACGAGGTGGCACGCCGGGCCATGGGCCTGGGCCGCCACCCGTTCGGCGCCATCCTGGTCGCCCCCGACGGCGAAACGGTGCTGGCCGAACAGGGCAACGTCGACACGGTCAACCATGCCGAGTCGGTGCTGGCCCGCACCGCCGCGCAGAACTACGGCGCCGACTACCTGTGGCAATGCACGCTGGTCACCACGGTCGAGCCCTGCGCCATGTGCGCGGGCACGCAGTACTGGGCGAACATCGGCCGCCTGGTCTACGGCATGACCGAATCACGCCTGCTGCAACTGACAGGCAACCACGGCGAAAACCCGACGATGGACCTGCCCTGCCGCGAGGTGTTCGCGCGGGGGCAGAAGCCCATGGCGGTCATCGGCCCCGTGGCCGAAGTGGAAGAGGACATTGCCGCCTTGCACCGCGGCTTCTGGAAGACCCAGGCCTAGCGGTGCACCTCGGCCTCGCCGTGGCGGGCCAACAGTTCCATGAGCTTGCGCCGGATCAGGATGCCGGGCCGGTCCGAGTCCATTGAATACTCCACCCCACGGCGTCGTAGATCCACGACCGCATCAGGATCAGTGGACTCCAGAATGTCCTTGTCCTCGCGCGTGATCTCGTCGTCGAAATCGATCAGCATCTGCGCGGGGCAGTCGGCCTCGGTGTCGTTGCGGAACAGCCATTGGCACAGCTGCATGCGGCCGTCGTCGATGGGCGTGAAGCAGTTGATGATCACGTGGCGCCGCCCCGGCTTCCCGTTCGCACTGGGGTACTCGATGTCCAGCCGGCGCGAGAACGGCAGGAAGTACGCGTTGCGCATGTGGCGCGTGGTGATGGCGTCGCTCACGCCGCTGATGCGGTGGAACTTCTGCGGGTTGGCAGCCGGGATCACCGTTTCGGCATAAAAGCCCGTGTCGTTCTCGATGATCTCGTACTTGCTGGGCTTGGGCGCGGCCGCCACGCCAAAGGTCGCGCGGTGCACGAAGCTGAAGTGCGAGTTGTCGAATGAGTTTTCCAGCGCGCGCATGGGGCTGGTGTTCCACGTCTCGTAAAACTGGAAGATCGTGCGCCACGCCGGGTTGCTGAACTCGGGAATGTCGGGGATGTCCGCGACGGGCTCTTCCAGCGCGACCCAGGCATAGCCGTAGCGCGCGGTGCAGTGGTAGGCCGTGGTCTTGTAGTCCGGCGGCACGGCGCGGTCACCCTCGTACTGCGGGATGCGGATCACCTTGCCGCCGCGGTCGTAGGTCCAGCCGTGGTAGCCGCACTGGATGTCGCCCTGCGCGCAGGCCTGGCCCTGGGCGTCGACGCACCAGCCCTTGGACAGTTTGGCCGTGCGGTGGCAGCAGCGGTCGCGCAGCGCGGCGGGCTCGCCACGCGCGTCCAGGAACAGCACGATGGATTCGCCGAGCAGCGTGAAAGGTTTGGGGCCGGACGCAAGCTCGCTGAGCGGCATGACGGCATGCCAGAACTTGCGAAAGACGGGTTGTTGCGTGACCAACATATAGAAGCGCTCCTGTGGGGGAAGGTTGCAAGAGCAATTTCCGGCCTGCGTGTGACGCGGGGTGAACGCTTCTACTCTTGCTGTCGATGTTAGCAAGACGTGCGCCAATACTGCCTGGCACACAAGCTGCATTGATCTGCATCAAAGAGTAGAAGCGTTCAGCGTTTGCGCACCACCCTGATGCGTGCCGCCCGGAAATTGCTCTTGAATGCCCCGGCGTGGCGCACCAACCATGGTGCTCGCACGCGCCGGGTTTTCAAGTGCCTTTGCCACCGGAGCCCTGCCATGAAACGCCGTCTCTTCCTCGCCACCTCGTCCGCGCTCGCCGCGCCCGCCGTGTGGAGCCAGTCCCCCGCCAAACTCACCCCGCTGAAGTTCACGCTGGACTTCCGCATCACCGGCCAGACCGCGCCGTTCTTCCTGGCGCAGGCCAGGGGCTACTACAGGGATGAAGGCCTGGACGTCACCATCGACACCGGCGCGGGCTCGGTCGCGTCCATCACGCGCATCGCCAGCGGCGTCTACCAGATGGGCCTGGGCGACATCAGCTCGCTGATCGAGTTCAACGCGCAGAACCCCGGCACGCCGCACGTGCAGGCGGTGTACCAGTACTACAACCGCGCACCGTTCGCGATCATCGGCCGCAAGGACCGCGGCATCACCACTGACTTCAAGAGCCTGGAAGGCAAGAAGATCGCCGCCGCTGCCGTCGAATCCACACGCCGCGCCTGGCCCATGGTGGCCAGGAAGCTGCGCGCCCGGCCCGACGTCTTCAACTGGGTCACGACCGACTTCAGCGCCCGCGACAACGTGGTGGTGCGCGGCGATGTGGACGGCGCCACCTACTTCCATGACAGCGCCGTATCGCTGTTTGCGCGCATGAAGCTGGACGAGCTGTCGGTGCTCAAGTATTCCGACGCGGGCGTCAACCTGTACGGCAACGCCATTCTGGCCAGCAGTGCCCTCATTGCGCAGAACCCCAAGGTCGTGGCCGCTTTCCTGCGCGCCAGCAACCGCGCCATCGTCGAGACCTTTGCCAACCCCGGCGCCGCCATCGCCGCCACGCGCGTCCGCGAACCCATCCTGAGCGAAGCCGTGGAGCTGGAACGCTGGCGCATCACGTCGCAGTACGTGGCCACGGCTGATACGCAAGGCCACGGCCTGGGCGACATCCGCAAGCTGCTGCTGGAGCAGCAGGTGGACGACGTGGCCGATGTCTACGGGCTGAAGTCGCGGCCCGCCGCCGACGGCATCTTCAACCTGTCCATGCTGCCGCCCAAGGCCGAGCGCATGCTCAAGGCATGAGCCCCGCAGCAACGCTGGACGACGGCGACGCCACCTACCTGCGCCAAGCCATCGCCTGGTCGCGCACGGCACGCGAACGCGGCAACCGGCCTTTCGGCGCCGTGGTGGTGTCCGCCGAAGGCACGATCCTGGCCGAGGCCTACTGCAACACCGGCGAGACCGGCGACTGCACCGGCCACGCCGAAACCAACGCCGTGCGCGAGCTCACGCCGCGCGTGAGCCGCGACGTGCTGGCGCTGGCCACGCTGTATTCATCCGCCGAGCCCTGCGTGATGTGCGCGGGAGCGATCTTCTGGTCGGGCATCGGCCGCGTGGTGTTCGGCATCGACGCGGTGGCGTTGCGCGCGTTCCGCGGCCAGGTCGCCACACAGCGCGACGCCGAGCTGTCGTGCCGCGACGTGTTCCGCGCGTCGCCCCATCCGATCGAGTGCATCGGGCCCGTGCTGGTTCATGAAGCCGCCAAGCCGCACGAAGGCTTCTGGAAATAGCCGGGGGCACGCCCCCGTACACTCCCCGCATGCCCTGGCACGCCCGACTTTCGCTTGACTACACCCTGCAGGCCGGGCGCACCACCGCCCGCTTTGAACACAGCGGGCCGCTGCGCATCCTGCAAAGCCTGTACCCCGAAGGCGATGCCATCTGCCACAACGTCATGGTTCATCCGCCGAGCGGCCTGGTGGGCGGCGACCTGCTGGACGTGCGCATCAGCGCCGGCCCGGACGCGCACGGCGTCATCACCACCCCGGGGGCCGGACGCTTTTACCGCAGCGACGGCGAGACGGCCGCGCAGCACACGCACATCGCCCTGGCGGCTGGCGCGCGCATCGAATGGCTGCCACTGGAGGCCATCTGCTACAGCGGCTGCATCGCCGAAAACAGGCTCACGCTGGACATCGCGCCGGGCGCCGAGCTGATGGGCTGGGACGTGACGGCGCTGGGCCTGCCGCATGCCGGCCAGCCCTTCGTGCGCGGCAGCTTCCGCCAGCACATCGAACTGCCGGGCGTGTGGCTGGAACGCGGGCGCATCGCCGCTGATGACACACGCCTGCTGGACGGGCCGCTGGGCCTGGCCGGCCAGCGCTGCGTGGCCACGCTGTTTCTGGCCTGCGGCACGCCGCTGGCGCGCGCACGGCGCGAACGCGCGCTGGAACTGGCGCGCGACGTGATCGATGCGCACCCGTTCGCCGGGCGCGATGGCGACGCGGGCCTGGCCGGCGCCACGTCGCCGTCACCGCAGGTCGTGGCCGTGCGTGCCGTCGCGCCCGTGGTGGAACCCGCCATGACGCTGCTGCGTGCGGTGCGCGCCGCGTGGCGCACAGGGTTGTGGGACCTGGCGCCGACGGCACCGCGCACCTGGGCGCTTTAGACAACCAGGCGCGCCGTCAGCCCACCCGCGTAAGGCGCGACTCGTCGGGCACCACGCCCCATCCGGGTCCCTGCGGCACCTGCACGTGGCCGTCCACCACGGCCACGTCGCCAATGAACAGCTCCGTGAGCCCTGGCGCGCGGTCCACGTCCAGCTCCATGATGCGCAGGTTGGGAATGGCCGCGCAGAACTGCGCGCACATGGCCGTGGCCAGGGTGCCGGTGTACAGGTGCGACGCCACGTTGACCTGGAAGGTGTCGGCCAGCGCCGCCATGCGCAGCGACTCACCCAGCCCGTTCCACATGGGATCGATGATCACCACGTCCACCGCGCGCGCCTGCAGGTACGGCAGGATGGCCGCGCGGCCATAGGCGGCTTCCAGGGACGCGATGGGCACGCGGCTGTGGGCGCGCACCCATGCCAGGCTGTCCGCGTCCAGCCCGTCGATCTCCAGCCATTCCAGTTCGCCGGCCAAGGCGTCGGCCAGGCGGCGCGCGCCTTCGGGCTTGACGTTGAAGTTCAGGTCCAGCATCACGCCCGTGTGCGGCGCGCCTTCGCGCAGGTGCTGCACCAGCGCCTGCGCACGTTCGGCCAGGCGGGCATCCACGTGCAGCGCCGGGTGCGACGGGCCACGCGCAAATCCGGGCATGTGTACGTCGGCCGAGCCGTCGGGCGCAAAGGACAGCAGGTTGGTCTTGAGCGCCTGAAAGCCGCGAGCGGGCACCTCGGCCGCCACGCGGCGCATATCGTCCAGGCTTTGGGGCACGCAGATGCCACGTCCGGCAAAAAGGTCGGGCCGGCGGATGCGGTACAGGCCGCAGTGCGACCAGTACGCCGGCAGTTCACTGCGGTAGCTGCCGCCGAACAGTTCGTACACCGGCACACCGAGCGCCCGCGCCTTCAGGTCCAGGCAGGCGTTCTCGACGGCGGCGCAGGCCTGGGCGTGCAGGCCGCCGGCCACGGCGCGCCCGCGCGCCAGCAGGTCCAGCGCCAGGCGCTGTGCATCGCGGGCGTCGCAGCCCACCACGCTGTCCGCCAGCGCACGCACCACCGCGCCCAGCCCGGGCGCAAAGCCCTGGCTGAACTCCGACCAGCCCCCGGCCCCGTCCGCCGCCGTGAGCTTGAGGAACGACAGCCGCTGCCAGCCTGCGTCCGCCTCGAACAGATCCGCCCGCGCAATGCGGCTGGTGCCGGATGTCACGCGCCGTCCACCCGCAGCGGATGCTGCAACGGCTCGCCGCGCTGAAAGCGCCGCACATTGCCTACCACCGCCGCACACACGCGGCCCAGGCCCGCCGTGCTGCCGGCGCCGCCCACGTGCGGCGTGACCAGCACGTCGGGGCGCCGCCACAGGGGATGGTCCGCGGGCAGCGGCTCGGGGTCGGTCACGTCCAGCGCGGCGCCGCCCACGCGGCCCGCATCCAGCGCCTGCAGCAGGCCCACCGTGTCCACGACAGGCCCGCGGCCCACGTTGACCACCAGCACGCCGGGCCGGCAGGCCTGCCACGCCGCGGCGTTCATGAGCCCGTGGGTGGATGCCGACAGCGGCAGCGACACCACGAGCGCGTCGCACAGCGCCAGCGCTTCGTGCAGCCGGTCCACGGAATACACCGCGTCGAACAGCGCCGCGTCGGGGTTGACGCCGCCGCGGTTGATGCCGATGCATGCCATGCCAAAACCCCGCACCCGCCGCGCCGTGGCCTGGCCGATGCCGCCGCAGCCCACCAGGCCCAGGCGCATGTCCTCCAGCGAACGCATGCGGGTCACCACGTCACGCATCCATTGGCCGGCCTGCGTCTGCAGCGACGCGTGCGGCAGTTGCCGCGCCAGCGCCAGCAGCATGGCCACCGCATGCTCGGCCACCACCGCGGCGCCGGCATCACCAATGCCGCTGAACGCCATGCCGGGCGGCAGGCCGTGGGCCTGGATGCCGTCGATCCCGGTCGTCAACACCTGCACCCAGCGCAGCCGGGGTGCGCGCCGCACCGCGTCGGCCAGCGCGGCCGAATAGCCGCCGCCCGCACCCGCGAACAGCGCCGCGTCGGCCTGGGGCAGCAGCGCAATGGCCTGTGCCTCGTCGGCAGCCAGCAGCAGGTTCACGCCGTCCAGACCGTCCAGCGCCGCGCGCACGGCCCGCGCCTGCAGCGCAAACGGCGTCCACAGCAGGACCGCGACGGGCTGGGCGGCGGTGCTCATTCGGGCTTCAGGCCCGAGGCCTGCACCATCTGCGCCCACCGGGCAAAGTCGGCCTTCTGCGTGTCCATGAGCGCGGACGCGGTGCTGCCCACAGGCTCGAACTCCAGCTCCTCGCTGCGGGCCATGACGGCCGGTTGCGCCATGACGCTGCGCATCGTGGCCGCCACCTTCTGCACGACGGCGGCCGGGGTGCCCGCTGGCGCGAACGCGGCGATCCAGCCCGACACCTCGAAGCCGCGAAAGCCCGCGTCGCCAAAAGTGGGAACCGTGGGCATGCTGGGCGCGCGGCCTTCGCCGGCCACGGCCAGCACCTTGATCTTGCCGCTCTTTGAATGGATCTTGGCCGTGCCCTGCGTGACGAACGCCGCGTCCAGCACGCCGCCCACCATGTCGGTGACCGTGGCCACGTCGCCGCCCTTGTACGCCGCATGCACCAGCGTGATCCTGTTCTGCTGCGCCAGCTGCACGCCCAGCAGGTGGCCGGCCGAGCCCTGCCCCCACGAACCGAAGCTCAGGCCCTGGGGCCGGCCGCGGGCGTATTCGACAAAGTCGCGCACCGTGTTGTACGGCGCCTGCGCGGGCGCGACGAAGGCATAGCGCCCGCGCGCCAGCAGCGACAGCGGCACCAGGTCCTTGTCAGGGTCGTAGGGCAGTTTGGCCTTGAGCAGCACGTTGTGGATCTGGGCCGTGGCGGCCGTGATGAGCAGCGTGTAGCCGTCCGCGCGCGACTTGGCCACGTGGTCGGTCGCCAGGATGCCGGCCGCGCCCACGCGGTTGTCCACCGTGACGGGCTGGCCCCAGGCCTTTTGCAGGCCGTCGGCCACCAGCCGCGTGAAGATGTCGATGGTGCCACCCGCGGCCGACCAGGTGACCAGCCGCACGGGCCGGCTGGGCCACGCTTCGTCCTGCGCGAACGCGGGCGCAAGGCCCGCCGTGGTGGCGGTGGCGGCCAGGCCCAGCATGGCGCGGCGTCGGGTGAATCCGGGCATGGTGTTGTCTCCTTGTCTTGCTGCGGTCGGATTCTGCGCCGCATGTGTTGTCATGTCAACACCATGGGAGATGTTCTAGAGACGCTCTATTCACCCAGGCCCTGTGTGTGGCGGATGATTTTCTGAAGCGCCAGGTACAGCCCGCGGCGCTCGTCGGGCGCGAGCAGGGCCAGCAGCCGGGCCTGTTCGCGCTGGGCCTGGGCATGCACGCGCGCGTACAGCCCCTGGCCCTTGCGCGTGCTGCTCAGGATCACGCGCTTGGCATGCGCCGGATCGGGGCGGCGCTCGATCAGGCCCGCCTGCTCCAGCGCCAGCGCCGCGCGGCTGACCTGGGCCTTGTCGATCCACGAGCGCGCCACGATGTCGGCGGCGGTGGCGTCGCCGTAGTGGTTCAGCGACAGCAGCACGCGCCATTCGGCCACGCCGATGCCGCTGGGTTCCAGGATCGGCCGGAAGATGTTGCGCTGGAACAGCGTGCCGGCCGCCAGCATCAGCACACTGGGGAACAGCTCCACCTCCAGCCCCGCGCCGTCGGGCTCGGGCGATTGCCAGGATTCGGGGACAAAGGGCTCGTCGGACGGGGCGATCATGGCTCGATCATCGCATTACGCCATGCCGGACGCTTCCTACGCCCGCATGCGCCATCCGCGCCCGGCGCAGTGCGCGCAGCCCTTCACGTCCGGCACCGCACCGTTCCTAGACTTGGCTTCATCGAACTTTCATTCGACCCAAGCAGATTTCACAGGAGCCAACCATGAACACGTTCAACATCCGCAAGAGCTGGGCGCTTTTCGGCGCCACCACCCTCATGGCCCTGGGGGCCGCCACGGCCCAGGTCGCCTCCGGCACCACGGGCATCGATGCGTCCGGCAATACCCAGGCCGAACGCGCCGCCTGCATGAGCGGCAACACCCAGCAGGACAAGGCGACCTGCCTGCGTGAAGCCAACAACGCCGCCGCCGACAAGCGCCGCGGCGTGCTGGACAGCGGCACGAACTTCTCGGCCAACGCCCTGGCCCGCTGCGACGTGCTGCAGGGCGAGGACAAGGCGGCCTGCCAGGCCCGCATCGCGGGCTACGGCAGCACCACGGGCAGCGTCGCCGCCGGCGGCGTGCTGCGCGAGGTGGAAACCGTGATGGTCCCGGCCGACGCCGCATCGGTAACGATCGAGCCCAAGACGTCGGACCCGGTGCTGGTGATCCAGCCGGCCCAGTAAGCCACCCACAACAAAAAGGGCGCCCACCGGGCGCCCGGTGATTTCAAGAACTCGAACAATATCGACGTTCAGGCAGTGGCGGTTTTCACGAGCCCGTCAGCCTTGAACATGGCCTTGATGCCGCGCACCGCTTGCCGGATGCGCGGCTCATTTTCTATGAGCGCGAAACGCACGTGTTCGTCGCCATGGTCGCCAAAGCCGATGCCCGGCGACACGCACACCTTGGCCTTGTCCAGCAGCTGGCGCGAAAATTCCAGCGACCCCAGCTTGCGATACGGCTCGGGGATACGCGCCCAGATGTACATGCTGGCCTTGGGGCAGTCCACCGCCCAGCCCGCTTCGGTCAGGCCCTTGTAGAGCACGTCGCGGCGGCGCTGGTACTGCGCGGCGATTTCCTTCACGCAGGCCTGGTCGCCCTCCAGCGCGGCAATGGCCGCCACCTGCAGCGGCGTGAACGTGCCGTAGTCGTGGTAGCTCTTGATGCGCGCGAGCGCCGCCACCAGGTCCGGGTTGCCCACCATGAAGCCGATGCGCCAGCCCGCCATGTTGTAGCTCTTGGACAGGGTGAAGAACTCCACGGCCACGTCCTTGGCACCCGGTACCTGCATGATGGACGGCGCTTTCCAGCCGTCATAGACGATGTCGGCATACGCCAGGTCGTGCACGACGAGGATGTCGTGTTTTTTGGCCAGCGCGATCACGCGCTCGAAAAAGTCCAGCTCCACGCACTGCGCCGTCGGGTTGGACGGGAAGCCGAAGATCATCATCTTGGGCTTGGGGTAGCTGCCGCGGATGGTCTTTTCCAGCTCGGCGAAGAAGTCCACGTCCGGCGACACCGGCACGCTGCGGATGTCGGCGCCCGCGATCACCGCGCCATAGATGTGGATGGGGTAGCTCGGGTCGGGCACCAGCACGGTGTCGCCGCGGTCCAGCGTGGCGAGCATCAGGTGGGCCAGGCCCTCTTTCGAGCCGATGGTGACGATGGCCTCGGTGTCGGGGTTGATGTCCACCGCATACCGGTCCTGGTACCAGTGGCTGATGGCGCGGCGCAGGCGGGGGATGCCCTTGCTGGCCGAGTAGCCGTGCGTGTCGGGGCGCTGGGCCACCTCGGTCAGCTTGGCGACGATGTGCGCGGGCGTGGCCCCGTCGGGGTTGCCCATGCTCATGTCGATGATGTCCTCGCCCCGGCGGCGGGCGGCGAGCTTGAGCTCGGCCGTGATGTTGAAGACGTAAGGGGGAAGGCGGTCGATGCGCGCAAAGCGGCGCTTCGCGCTGGAAGAAGCGGTCATGTTGAACTTTCACGTGAGCGCCCGGAACCGTCCGAGCGACGTGGCCAGCCATGAGGGCCGGCCCGCGAGCATGTTACCCGACGGTGCCGGCGAACACCACGCGCGCGCTCAGCCCACCGCCTTCGGCCGCGCCCGGCTCCCAGCGCGCGCGCATCAGCGCGGCGTATTGCGTGACGATGGCCAGCCCCAGGCCCGCGCCCTCGCCCAGGGCCAGGCCGTCGCTGCCCTGCGCCCACCGGCGGGCCAGCGCCTCGGCCGTGCCTGGCGCCAGGCCGGGGCCGTTGTCGGTGACCTCCAGCACCACGCCGTGCGCGGCGGGGGCAATGGCCGCCGTCACGCGCGGCGCGCCGCCTGCCGGCGGACGGCCGTAGCGCAGCGCGTTGTCCAGCAGGTTGTTCAGCAGCCCTTCGAGCAGCGTGGGGTCGGCCATGACCCACACCGGGTCCTCGGCGCCACGCGCGCCCAGGTCCACGCCCAGCGCGTCGGCCCGCGGCAGGAAGCGCAGCACCGCGTCACGCACCGCGGCATCCAGCGCCACGGGCTGCAGCGTGATGCGTGCCCGCGCCTCGTCGGCCAGCGCCAGGGCGAGCAGCTGGTCCACCATGCGGCTCGCACGCGCCTCGCTGCCGGCGATGCGTTCGAGCTGTTCGCGCCACGCCTGGGGGTCCTTCTGCGTCAACCCGTAGGCAGCGAGTGCGCGGATGCCCGCCAGCGGTGTGCGCAGTTCGTGCGCGACGTTGCCGGCAAATTCGCGCTGCGCGCGCACGCTGTGCTCCAGCCGCCCCAGCAGGGAATTGATGGCATCGCCCACCTGCTGCACGTCGCGCGTGCTGGCGTCCGCGGGCACCGGCCGCAGGTCGCTCGCGTCGCGTCGGGCCAGCGTGTGTTCCAGCTCGGCCAGGGGCTGCAGGTCACGCGCGATCGCGCGGCGCAGCCACCAGGCCAGCAGCACCAGCACCGCGATCTGGGGCACCACGGTGTACGCGAACAGCCGCTGCAGCAGCGCCCGGCGATGCTGCGTGGTGAGCGCCACGGTCACCGTGAACGGCTCGGGGCTGTCGCGGCGCAGCGTCACGGCGCGCAGGTTGCGCCCCTCGTGGCTGATGTACGAGAAACGGTAGGGCGTGGAGCCCACGGGCGCGGGCGCTTCCAGCGGCTGGCCGGCCACCAGGCGGCCGTCGGGCGTGTGCAGGGCGTGGAAGATCGTCTCCTGCTGGTGGTCGAACAGCGCACTGCCCAGCTCACGCGTGGACAGCGCCAGCTCCAGGCCCCGGCCACCCTGGCGAACGTTGGCGGCCATCATGTAGGCGTCGTCCAGCAGCGAACGGTCATACGCCTGCTGGGCGAAGAAGCTGGCCACGCCCAGCACCACGGCCGTGCCCGCGGCCCACACCAGCGCCAGCGGGACCATGACGTCGCGCAGCAGGCGCGCGCGCAGCGACGGCCGCAACGGGCCCGCAGCCGGGGCCGGCTCAGCCGCCGGCTGGACCGCCACCATCCGCCTCCAGCACGTAGCCCAGCCCGCGCAGCGTGCGGATGCCCGCGCCGCTGCCCTGCAGCTTCTTGCGCAGCCGCGAGATGAAGGCTTCCAGTGCGTTGTCGCCCAGCGCGTCGTCCAGCTCGGACAGCTTCTGCGACAGGGTGCGCTTGCTCACCACCCGGCCCACGGGCGTCATGAGCTCCCACAGCACCTCGAATTCGCGGGCGGGCATGTCCATGGGCTGGCCAGCGCGGCTGAGCCGGCGCGTGCGCCGGTCCAGCAGCAGCTCGCCGACCTGCTCCACGTCGTCGGCGTCCTGCGTGCGGCGCACCAGCGCCCGCAGGCGGGCTTCGACCTCGGCCAGGTCGAATGGTTTGCCCAGGTAGTCGTCGGCACCGGCGTCCAGCCCGGCGATGCGCTCTTCGGTCCGGTTGCGGGCCGTGAGCACCAGCACCGGCGTGCGGTCGCCCCGCGCCCGGGCATTGCGCAGGGCACGCAACCCGCTGCCCAGCCCGGCATGCGTGGCGCCGGTCAGCGGCAGGTTCAGGTCCAGCAGAACGGCATCAAAGGGCTGCACGCGCCACAGGTGTTCGGCCTGCTCGACGGTTTCGGCCACGTCCACCCGGTGGCCGGCATCACCCAGGCTGCGCACCATCACGTCGCGCAGGACGGCATCGTCTTCAACCACGAGGATTCGCATGCCTTGCATTCTGATGCATGGCCCGGGCCCCCACCTGCTACGCAGTATCCCCAAGGGCTCAGGTCAGCCAGTGGTCAGGCACGGCGGTCGATAAACGGAGCCTGTATCCAACCTGACTATTTCCATATGAGAATTAAAAGCAACCGAGACTTTGCCGCCGGCGCAATGTTCAGCGTCGTCGGCGCTGCGTTCGCGTTCGGCGCCACCAGCTATACCGTCGGCGAGGGCGCCCGCATGGGCCCCGGCTATTTCCCGCTGATGCTGGGCGTCGTGCTCGCCATCCTGGGCGCGGCCGTGATGTTCCAGGCGCTGGTCATCGAGACCGAGGACGGCGGGCCCATCGGCCGCTGGGCCTGGAAGCCACTGGCCTACATCCTGGGCGCCAACCTGCTGTTCGGCGTGCTGCTGGGCGGCCTGCCCAGCGTGGGCGTGCCGGCCATGGGCCTGATCATCGGCATCTTCGGCCTGACCATCGTGGCCAGCCTGGCCGGTGAGACCTTCAAGCTCAAGGAAGTGCTGATCCTGGCGGCCATCCTGGCCGCAGGCAGCTACCTGGCCTTCATCGTCCTGCTCAAGCTGCAGATTCCCGTGTGGCCCACTTTCATCAGCGGCTGAGGAGACACTACAAATGGATTTGATTGCCAACCTGGCGACCGGCTTCGGCGTCGCCTTTACGCCCATCAACCTGCTGTATGCCTTCATCGGCTGCGTGCTGGGCACGCTGATCGGCGTGCTGCCGGGCATCGGCCCCGTGGCAACCATCGCCATGCTGCTGCCGGCTACCTATGCCCTGCCGCCGGTGTCGGCGCTGATCATGCTGGCCGGCATCTACTACGGTGCGCAGTATGGGGGCTCCACCACGGCCATTCTGGTCAACCTGCCCGGTGAGTCGTCGTCGGTCGTGACCTGTATCGACGGCTACCAGATGGCGCGAAGGGGGCGGGCCGGACCCGCGCTCGCGGCAGCCGGCCTGGGCTCGTTCTTCGCGGGTTCCGTCGGCACGCTGATCCTGGCCGCCTTCGCCGCCCCGCTGACCGAAGTGGCGTTCAAGTTCGGCCCGGCCGAATACTTCTCGCTGATGATCCTGGGCCTGATCGGCGCCGTGGTGCTGGGGTCGGGCTCGCTGATCAAGGCGATCTCCATGATCGTGCTGGGCCTGCTGCTGGGCCTGGTGGGCACCGACGTGAACTCGGGCGTGGCGCGTTTCAGCTTCGACATCCCCGAGCTGACCGACGGCATCGGCTTCGTGGTGATCGCCATGGGCGTGTTCGGCTACGGTGAAATCATCAGCAACCTGTCCCAACCCGAGGACAAGCGCGAGGTGTTCACCTCCAAGGTCAGCGGCCTGATGCCGACCAAGGAAGACTTCAAGAACATGGCGCCGGCCGTGCTGCGCGGCACCGCGCTGGGCTCGATCCTGGGTATCCTGCCGGGCGGCGGTGCGCTGCTGGCGGCGTTCGCGGCCTACACGATCGAGAAGAAGACCAAGCTCAAGCCCGGCGAAGTGCCGTTCGGCAAGGGCAACATCCGCGGCGTCGCATCGCCCGAATCGGCCAACAACGCCGGCGCGCAAACGTCTTTCATCCCGCTGCTGACGCTGGGCATCCCGCCCAACGCCGTGATGGCGCTGATGGTGGGCGCCATGACCATCCACAACATCCAGCCGGGCCCGCAGGTCATGACCAGCAACCCGCAGCTGTTCTGGGGCCTGATCGCGTCCATGTGGATCGGCAACCTGATGCTGGTGATCCTGAACCTGCCGCTGATCGGCATGTGGATCAAGCTGCTGAGCGTGCCCTACCGCTTCCTGTTCCCGGCCATCGTGCTGTTCTGCGCCGTGGGCGTGTACACGACCAACAACAACACCTTCGACGTGTGGATGGTGGCGATCTTCGGCTTCATCGGCTATGCCTTCGTCAAGCTGGGCTGCGAGCCGGCGCCGCTGCTGCTGGGCTTCATCCTGGGACCCATGATGGAAGAGAACCTGCGCCGCGCGCTGCTGCTGTCGCGCGGCGACTGGAGCGTGTTCGTCACGCGGCCGCTGTCCGCGGGCCTGCTGGCCGCCGCCGTGCTGCTGCTGGTGATCGTGCTGCTGCCGGCCGTCAAGAAAGGCCGCGAAGAGGCCTTTGTCGAGGATTGAGGGTGATGTTTGCTTGAGCGAGAGCCGGGAAAGGAAATTCCCGGACTTCACAGGCCGGCTTTCTTCACGGAAAGCCGGCCTTTTTCCTCTTCGCACACAAATTACGTCGTTGACCGCCTATTTGTAAGCAAAGTTGTCTAGGATGGTGGCATGAGATTTCTGCTGCTGATCTGCTGTGGCGCAGCGGCCCTGGCCACCGGATGCGCCAGCGGGCCGGAACCAGTGACGCTGGAGGGCCACCCCGGTTGCAAAACCCCGGATCTGCCCGCCCAACCCACGTCCAGTACATCCAGCGCACCCCAGGCCGCGCAAGACGCGCCGCCCCTGCTGGCACGGGTCTGGCTGTGCAACAACACGCACACGGTCACCCTGTATCCCAAGGCAGGCCATGCCGATATCGTGGACCGCGGTTGCCAGATGCGCCTGGCCCAAGTGCCGGCTGCTTCAGGCACACGGTATGAAAACGAAGCCGCCGTCTTCTGGGACAAGGGAAGCGCGGCAACGCTGCAACGAAAACCTGGCCGCCAGCAAGCCTGCCGGGAAATCGTGCTCATGTCACAGATCGAAGACGCCCGCATTCGCGGAGTCACCTGGCGTGGCCACGATGTGGAAGGCAAGTGGCACATCAACATCGGGCCGGGTCCTGGCCTGACGCTGGTACAGGCGGGCAAGCCGCCCATCGTCTTTGCCCGGCCGACTTCGGTGTCAGATCCCAACACGAACACAACGGTTTACACAGCGCGGCAAGGCGCCGATGCCGTGTCAGTCAAGGTGACGGATCTGCTTTGCCGGGACCGTGCCGGCAACACGCTGCCCAATTCGGTGGACATTGTGTTGAACGGCAACGATCTAGAAGGTTGTGGCCTGGCACTGACCCGTTGATAGCGGGCCAGCCCCGCCGTTAAAGAACCCCGAACAGCATCAGCAGCAGAACAACGCTGAGGGGTACGCCGAGCAGCCAGAGAATGATGGGCATTTGGAATCTCCTTGGTTGAAAGTTGACGATTCCAAAGATAGACCCGGCGCATGGCGCGCCCTGCGCGACAGCGGCGCGCATCAGGGTAGGCTCAAGCCTACTTGCGGCTGTAGACGATCTGCTTGCTGCCGGCACCGCAGGTGGCCACCACCTTGCCTTCTGGCTTGGCGTCCTTGGCCACGACGTCCAGCGTATAGGACTTCACGCCCTTGCCCTTGAGCTTGGCCTCGATACGGGCTTTCATTTCGTCGCAGGTTTCGGCGAACGTCGCGCCGGGCAGCAGCGCCAGGCCGGCCAGTGCGGCGGCGTACAACTTCATCATGGCAGCTCCTCACTCGTTGTTTTCAAAGGAAGCCTGATTGTGCCCGCAGCGCGGCTCAGATGGCCACGAGCTGACGAATACCTTTGGCCTCCATTTCGCTGCCGGGGCCGCGCGCGATGAATTCGCCGCGCTCCATGACCAGGTAATCGTCGGCGAGCTCCTGGGCAAAGTCGTAGTACTGCTCCACGAGCAGGATGGCCATGTCGCCGCGGTCGGCCAGCATGCGGATCACACGGCCGATGTCCTTGATGATGCTGGGCTGGATGCCTTCGGTCGGCTCGTCCAGGATCAACAGCTTGGGTTTGGCCGCCAGCGCGCGCGCGATGGCCAGCTGCTGTTGCTGCCCGCCCGACAGGTCGCCGCCGCGCCGGTTCAGCATCTGTTTGAGCACGGGGAACAGCTCGTACAGCTCAGCGGGGATGGGCGTGGACGCGCTCTTGTACGCCAGGCCCATGCGCAGGTTTTCCTCGACCGTCAGCCGCGCGAAGATCTCGCGGCCCTGGGGCACGAAGCCGATGCCGGCGCGGGCGCGCTCGTACGGTGTGGCGCCCTGGATCGGCTTGCCGTCGAATTCGATCGTGCCGGTCTTGATGGGCACCAGTCCCATCAGGCTCTTGAGCAACGTGGTCTTGCCCACGCCGTTGCGGCCCAGCAGCACCGTGACCTTGCCCAGGTGCGCGTCCAGGCTCACGTCGCGCAGGATGTGGGAGCCGCCGTAGTACTGGTTGATGTTCTTGACTGTCAGCATGTTGGGATCGGACCTCCGTACGCAGAGGGCGCGGAGGATTCGCAGAGGACGCAGAAGAACAGCGCAAAGAAAGACAAAGAAGAATTATTTGGTTTTCCTTCTGCGTCCTCTGCGCAATCTCTGCGCCCTCTGCGTACGGAGGTCCGATTTGGATGTTCAACGACCAAGGTACACCTCAATCACGCGTTCATCAGCCTGCACCTGGTCCAAAGTGCCCTGCGCAAGGACAGACCCGTCGCACAGCACCGTGACGATCTCGGAGATCGTGCGGATGAAGCTCATGTCGTGCTCCACCACCATCAGCGAATGCTTGCCCTTGAGCGTGAGGAACAGCTCGGCCGTACGGGCCGTTTCCTCGTCGGTCATGCCGGCCACGGGCTCGTCCAGCAGCAGCAGCTTGGGGTCCTGCATGAGCAGCATGCCGATTTCCAGCCACTGCTTCTGCCCGTGGCTCAGGTTGCCGGCCATGCGCACGACACTGTCGGCCAGGTGGATGGTGTGCAGCACCTCGGCCAGACGGTCGCTCTGCGTGCTGTCCAGGCGGAAGAACATCGACGGCTTGACGCCCTTGTCGGTCTTCAGCGCCAGCTCCAGGTTCTCGAACACCGTGAGCTGCTCGAACACCGTGGGCTTCTGGAACTTGCGGCCGATGCCCATCTGGGCGATCTCGGCCTCCTTGTAGCGCAAGAGGTCGATCGTGGAGCCGAAGAACACCGTGCCCTCGTCGGGCCGCGTCTTGCCGGTGATGATGTCCATCATCGTCGTCTTGCCCGCGCCGTTGGGGCCGATGATGCAGCGCAGCTCGCCCGGCGCGATGTCCAGGCTAAGCTTGTTGATGGCCTTGAAGCCGTCAAAACTCACGCTCACGTCTTCCAGGTAGAGGATGCGGCCATGCGTGGTGTCCACCACGCCGGGCGCCGCTGCAGGCCGGGAAAAGCCCGCGACGCGGCCGCCGGACTCGGTGTTCTGCGCCTGGGCTGCCAGTGCCGCGGCGCGCGCCTCGATGCGCTGCGCACCCTGTTCGAGCAGATCGGGCGTCATGCCTTGTCTCCCTTGCCGCGCAGCTTCTTCACCAGACCCACCACGCCATTGGGCAGGAACAGCGTCACGAGAATGAACAGGGCCCCCAGGAAATACAGCCAGTACTCGGGCGCCGTGACGGTGAGCCAGCTCTTGGCGCCGTTGACGATGAACGCGCCCACAATGGGACCGATCAGCGACGCGCGCCCGCCCACGGCCGTCCAGATGGCGATCTCGATCGAGTTGGCGGGGCTCATTTCGCTGGGGTTGATGATGCCCACCTGCGGCACGTACAGCGCGCCCGCCACGCCGCACATGATGGCCGAGATCACCCAGATGCTGAGCTTGTAGCCGATGGGGTTGTACCCGCTGAACATCACGCGGCTTTCCGCGTCGCGGATGGCCTGCAGCACGCGGCCGTACTTGCTGGCCACCAGCCAGCGCGCGAACAGGAAGAAGCCCAGCAGCGTCACGCCCGTCAGCACGAACAGCACCATGCGCATGGACGGCGTGGCAATGGGGATGCCCAGGATGCGCTTGAAGTCCGTGAAACCGTTGTTGCCGCCAAAGCCTGTTTCATTGCGGAAGAACAGCAGCATCGCCGCGAACGTCATGGCCTGCGTGATGATCGAGAAATACACGCCCTTGATGCGCGAGCGGAACGCGAAGAAGCCGAAAACGAACGCCACCAGCCCCGGCACCGCCACGATGAAGATCAGCGTGGCGATGAAGCTGTCGCTGAACGTCCAGTGCCAGGGCAGCGACTTCCAGTCCAGGAACACCATGAAGTCCGGCAGGTCGCTCTTGTAGTTGCCGTCGCGGCCGATCTGGCGCATGAGGTACATGCCCATGGCGTAGCCGCCCAGCGCAAAGAACACGCCGTGCCCCAGCGACAGGATGCCGGTGTAGCCCCAGATCAGGTCCATGGCCAGCGCGCAGATGGCATAGCACATGATCTTGCCGACCAGGCCCACCGCGTAGTCGCTCATGTGGAACACGCTGTCCGCGGGCACCACCAGGTTCAGCACGGGCGCCAGCGCGCACACGACCAGCAGCGCGACGACAAAGGCGCTCCAGCCGGCACGCGTGAGCATGACGGGGCGGCCGGGGAGTTGGATGTTGGCGCTCATGCGTCGGCGTTGCGGCCTTTTACCGCGAAGATGCCTTGCGGGCGTTTCTGGATGAAGATGATGATGAACACGAGCACCGCGATCTTGGCCAGCACCGCGCCGGCCCAGCCTTCAAGGAACTTGTTGAGCACGCCCAGGCCCAGCGCCGCGTACACGGTGCCGGCCAGCTGGCCCACGCCGCCCAGCACCACGACCATGAACGAATCGACGATGTAGCCCTGGCCCAGGTCCGGGCCCACGTTGCCGATCTGGCTCAGGGCGCAGCCGGCCAGGCCCGCAATGCCCGAGCCCAGCGCGAACGCGTAGGTGTCGATGCGCGCCGTGTTCACACCCATGCAGGACGCGATCGGCCGGTTCTGCGTGACGCCACGCACGAACAGGCCCAGGCGCGTTTTGCCGATCAGGAACGCCATGCCCAGCAGCACCGCGAACGCAAAGCCGATGATGATGATGCGGTTCCACGGCAGTTGCAGGTTGCCCATGACCACCACGCCGCCGGACATCCAGCTCGGGTTTTCCACGCCCACGTTCTGCGCGCCGAAGATCGTGCGCACCAATTGCATGAGCATCAGGCTGATGCCCCAGGTGGCCAGCAGCGTCTCCAGCGGGCGGCCATACAGGAAGCGGATCACGCTGCGCTCCAGCGCCGCGCCCATCAGGGCCGACGCCGTGAAGGCCACCGGCACAGCAGCAACCAGGTACCAGTCGAACGCACCGGGTAGGTATTTCTGGAACAGGCCCTGCACCACGTAGGTGGCATAGGCGCCGATCATCATGAGCTCGCCGTGGGCCATGTTGATCACGCCCATCAAGCCATAGGTAATGGCCAGGCCCAGCGCCACCAGCAACAGGATGGAGCCCAGGCTGATGCCGGAGAACGCCGCGCCGACGCGGTCGCCCCAGGCGAGTCTGGCCTCCACCGTCGTCAGCGATGCCTGCAGCACCGATTTGACTTCCGCGTCCTGCTCGCTGCGGATGCGCTCCAGCAGCACGGTCTTGGTGCTGGGGTCGCCGCTGCCGGCCAGCAGGCGCGCGGCCTCCATGCGCTTGGCCTTGTCGGGGCTGCCCAGCAACGCCGCGGCGCGCACCAGGCCCAGCAATGCTTTCAGCGACTCACTGGTTTCGGCGGCGTAAGCCTTTTCGATCAGCGGCAGGCGCGATTCGTCGGCCTCACCCTGCAGCGTCTTGATGGCGGCGCGGCGGACCTTGTCGTCTTTCGAAAAGAGCTTGAGCGCCGCCAGCGCCGTGTCGATCTCGCCGCGCATGCGGTTGTTGCTGGCCACGTCCTCGGCCCCTTCGGGTACGGGCATTTCGGTGCCGGTGACGGGATCGAACCCCTTGTCGTCCCTGACGATGACGGCCTGCTTGCCGGGCACGACTTTGACCGCGTCGTCGGCCAGCGCCTGGATGAAGGCGGCCGTGCGCTCATCGGCATTGGCCACCGCCTTGCCCAGCGCTTCGATGCGGGCATCGGATTCGCCAGCCGCCATGGCCAGCGCCTCGTCGGCGGTCAGCGCATGAACCGGTGCGGCGACAAGCGCCGCGAGTAGAACCAGAAACTTGATCATTGGAAAGGAACCTGTGTAGTGGGCGGCACGCCGCCCACCGCGCAAGCACCTCAGTGCTTACTTGCTCTTGCCGTCCGGCTCATCCTTCTTCTTGTCGTTGCCTTCGATGTAGGGCGACCAGGGCTTGGCCTTGACCGGGCCGGGCGTCTTCCACACCACGTTGAACTGGCCGTCGGCCTTGATCTCGCCGATGAACACCGACTTGTGCAGGTGGTGGTTCTTCTCGTCCATCTTGGACACGATGCCCGACGGAGCCTTGAAGGTCTGGCCGGCCATGGCGGCGATCACCTTGTCCACGTCGGTGGACTTGGCCTTCTCGACAGCCTGCTTCCACATGTTGATGCCGATGTAGGTGGCTTCCATCGGGTCGTTGGTCAGCGGCTTGTCCTTGTGGCCGGCGATGCCCTTGGCCTTGGCGTAGTCAGACCACTTTTTGATGAACTCGGTGTTGGCCGGGCTCTTGATGGACTGGAAATAGTTCCAGGCGGCCAGGTGGCCCACCAGCGGCTTGGTGTCCACGCCGCGCAGCTCCTCTTCACCCACGCTGAACGCAACGACCGGCACATCCTTGGCCTTCAGGCCGGCGTTGCCCAGTTCCTTGTAGAAGGGCACGTTGGAGTCACCGTTGATGGTGGACACCACGGCCGTCTTGCCGCCGGCGCTGAACTTCTTGATGTCGGCCACGATGGTCTGGTAGTCGGAGTGGCCGAAGGGGGTGTACTTCTCGTCGATGTCGCTGTCCTTCACGCCTTTGCTCTTCAGGTAGGCGCGCAGGATCTTGTTGGTGGTGCGGGGGTACACGTAGTCGGTTCCCAGCAGGACCCAGCGCTTGGCGGCGCCGCCGTCCTTGGACATCAGGTAGTCCACGGCGGGGATGGCCTGCTGGTTGGGGGCCGCGCCCGTGTAGAACACGTTCTTGGACAGCTCTTCACCCTCGTACTGCACGGGGTAGAACAGCAGGCCGTTCAGCTCCTCGACGACCGGCAGCACCGACTTGCGCGACACCGACGTCCAGCAGCCGAAGATCACGGCGACCTTGTCCTGCGTGAGCAGCTGCTTGGTCTTTTCGGCGAACAGCGGCCAGTTGGAAGCGGGGTCGACCACCACGGGCTCCAGCTTCTTACCCATCACGCCGCCCTTGGCGTTGATTTCGTCGATGGCCATCAGCACCGTGTCCTTGAGCACGGTTTCCGAAATGGCCATGGTGCCCGACAGGCTGTGCAGGATGCCGACCTTGATCGTGCCGCCCGCCTGGGCAAAGGAAGCGCCCGCGCCGGCCAGTGCGACGGCGGCCGTGAGCGCCTTGAGTGTGAAACGACGTTGCATGTGAATGCTCCTGAAAATTTGAACGAAGAAACCGAACCGGAGAACTGAATTCGCCCCACCCCCGCCTTCTCTGGCGCCTCTGATGTGGACGGTCTGATTCTGGGGATGACCCGCCGGGGCGGGAATACGCCGTGTGGCGTATAGGGGGAACTTGCCGGCCTGGCGCGATCCCGGCCGCTACGGATTGCAAGGCGAAACTGGTATCATCGGCAATACCATGAAGAAAAAACCCAGAATCGTCCTGGACACCAATGTTCTGGTGGCCGGGTTGCGGTCACGTCATGGTGCGTCATTCAAGTTGCTCAGCCAGCTTGAACGGGATGTCTATGAACTCTGCCTGACGGTGCCGCTGCTCATGGAGTACGAGGATGTGCTGTCACGCAAAGGCGTGGTCCCTTTGGGTCGGCGTGACGTGGACGCCGTTCTGGACATGGTGTGCCGCGTCGCCACCCCACAGGAAATTCATTTCCTCTGGCGCCCTCAATTGCGGGACCCCAAAGACGAACTGGTTCTGGAAGCTGCGGTCAACTCCGCTGCCAGCCACCTCGTGACTCACAACCTTGCGGACTTCGTACCCGCACATCGCTTCAACGTTCGCGTGATCAGCCCGCGCGATTTCCTTGCCTTGCAACCGGGAGAACCTTCATGAGCACGCTCAGCCTCCGACTGCCGGAATCCCTCCATCAGAACGCAAAGCTTTTCGCTCAGCGCGAAGGCATTTCCGTCAACCAGCTCGCCGCCACCGCGCTCGCAGAAAAGCTCGCGGCGCTGGCAACAGAAGACTATCTCGCTCAACGGGCAAAGCGCGCAAGCAGATCGAAGTTCAAATCAGCGCTGGCCAAAGTACCTGATGCGCCTGCGATGCCTGGAGATGAACTCGACTGAGCGAAAGCGCCTCAGCCCTCGAACTGCGGATGCAGTTGCCGGATGCGGTTCATCGCCATCGCCGCCGCGGCCGTGCGCGTCTCCACGCCCAGCTTGGCGAACACGCGTTCCAGGTGCTTTTTGACCGTGGCGGGGCTTGAGCCCAGGATGTCGCCGATGTCGCGGTTGATCTTGCCCTTGACCACCCAGTACAGCACCTCGGCCTCCTTCGCCGTGAGCTTGAAGGCCAGGCTCATGGACTCGATCACCGCGCTGTCGGACACCTCGCGCATGACGATCAGCCAGTCGCCGCCGCCTTCGGAGTCACCCGTCTGTTGGTGCAGGCGAAAGGTCAGGCGTTGTGCGCCAAGTTCGGCCGTCAGGCGCGGCGGCTCGATCAGCGCCTCGGCCTCTTTCAGGTGGCGGCGCAGCCAGTCCACCACCGCCTGCGGGGCCAGCACGCCGGGCGGCGCTGGAGGGCCGTAGTATTTGGCGAGCAGGTCGCGCGCCAGTGCCGTCTGCCACATGAGCCGCCCGTCGCTGGCACGCACCGTGATGCTTGCGTAGCCGAATGCATCCAGCGCGTTGCGCGCCTGCCGGCGCTCGCGCGCGCCCTGCATGTGCACGTTCATGCGGGCCAGCACCTCCTTGGGCTTGATGGGCTTGGTGACGTAGTCCACGCCGCCCGCCTCCAGTGCCGCGACCAGGTATTCGGTCTCGGTCAGCCCGGTCATGAAGATGATGGGAATGTGCGCCGTCTGCGGCGCGGCCTTCAGCCGCTTGGCGACCTCGAAGCCGTCCATGCCGGGCATCATCGCGTCCAGCAGCACGATGTCGGGCAGCGCCTGCGCCGCGCGCGCCAGCGCCGCCTCGCCACCCGTGGCGACCAGCACCGTGTAGCCGGATTCATCCAGCGCGTCGTGCAGCACCGACAGGTTGTCGGGCACGTCGTCCACGATCAGCACGACCTCGCTGTTGGCGCGGTCCAGGGCGGCTGTGGCGGACAGGGTGTTCATGGCTGCTGCTGTTCGGCAGGGCCGGGCGCAGCGGCCAGCTGGCGCGCGATCACCTCGAACTGGAAGCGGCGCGCGCATTCGCGCCACTGCGCCACCAGCGCGGCGGCGGCGGGCTCCTGGGTTTCGATCTGGTCCAGCTCGTTCATGATGCCGCGGTAGTAGCCCAATTCAACCATGTCGCGCAGCCCGGCCAGCCGCTCGGCCGGCGGCCACACGGCGGACACCTGCGGCGACGCGGCCACGGCCGGTGCTGGCGCGTCCAGCCACCGCAGCGCCAGCTGGCGCTCCAGCCAGTCCAGCAGCTCGCTGTGGCGCACGGGCTTGAGGATGAAGTCCTCGGCCCGGATGCCCACGTCGTTGTCCAGCCCCTTGTCGAATGCGTTGGCCGACACGATGGCCACATGTGCCCCCACACCCGGCATGCGCCGCAGGCGCCGCACCGTCTCCCAGCCGTCGATGCCCGGCATGGCCAGGTCCATCAGGATCACGTCGGGCCGGTAGCCCGCGGCCAGCAGGTCCAGGCAGTCATGGCCGCTGGCGGCCGTGCGCAGGTCAAAGCCCAGCGGCTCCAGCAGGTCCACCAGCAGCTCGCGGTCGGGCTCTTCGTTGTCCACCACCAGTATCTTGTGGCGCTGCCCTGCATAGGCGCGACGCACGCGCACGTGCGCAGGGCCGCTGCGCACAACGGCGCCCGGATGCACCTCAGGCAGGAACAGCTTGACCGTGAACACCGAGCCCTGGCCCGGCGTGCTGGTCGCGCTGAGCTGCCCGCCCATCAGGTCCGTGAGCATCTTGGCGATGGTCAGGCCCAGGCCCGCGCCCGGCGCGCCCTGGCCCGACGCGTTGCCGCGCGCGAACGGCTCGAAGATACGGTCCAGTTCGTCCTGCGTCATGCCCGGCCCCGTATCGCCAATCTCGATCGTCGCCATCTCGCGCGCGTAACGCACCTGCAGGCTCACGCGGCCCTGCGCCGTGAACTTGATGGCATTGCCCAGCAGATTGATGAGGATCTGGCGCACGCGCTTTTCGTCGGCGCGCACGGTCTCGGGCAGCGTGCCTTCGACCTCGAACCGGAAGGCAAGGCCCTTGGCCTGCGCCTGCGGCTCGAACATGCCGGCCATCTCGTGCACGCAGTCCGCGAACGCCATGGGTTTGACGGTGAGCGTAAGCTTGCCGGCCTCGATGCGGGCGATGTCCAGCGTGCCTTCGATCAGGCTCAGCAGGTGCTCGCCACCGCGCTTGATGACGTTCACGGCCTGGCGCCGGTGCGGCGGCACGCCAGCGTCCTCGCCCATGAGCTGCGCATAGCCCAGGATGCTGTTCAGCGGCGTGCGCAGCTCGTGGCTTATGGCGCTGATGTAGCGGCTCTTGGCCTGGTTGGCATGCTCGGCCTGCAGCTTGGCCTGCTCGGCCAGGGCGGTGGCCTCTTTCAGCGCCTGGTCGGTCTGGCGGTGCGATTCGATTTCCCGCATGAGCAGGTGCGTCTGGCGGTTGGACTCCTCCTGCGCGACCTGGCGGCTTTTGTGCGCCAGCACCAGCCACCACGCCACGATGCCCGCGATCACCAGCAACGCCATGTACGCCTTCAGGAACCCCGACCGCAGCGTGCCGTCGCTCACCCGCTCCAGCCCGTTCCAGTCCCCCTGCGACAGACCGGCCATGTGCAGCGCCTGCAGCTCCTGGTGGTACAGCAGCCCGAACACCGTGGCCAGCAGGGGCACGATGATGAACATGAGCAAAATGAAATGCCCAAGGCCCGTGTCCAGGTAGGGCCCGATGCGCCGCGGCAGCACGCGGCGCAGCGCGCCCGACCACTGCGCCGACAGGCTCGCGTGCGGCTTGCACAGATCGCCGCAGCGTGCGTCCAGCGTGCAGCACAGCGAACAGATCGGTCCCTGGTAGGCGGGGCAATGGGCCATGTCGGGGCCTTCGTAGTCGCGCTCGCAGATCACGCATTTCTTCAGCGCCACGCCCAGGTAGTCGCCCCCTGCGTCAGCATCGGCTGCCGGCGCCTCGGTCCGCGCGATGTAATAGCGACCCCGGGTGCCCCAAGCGATCAGCGGCGCAGCCACGAACGCCGTGGCCATCGCGATCACCGCCGAAAACGCCTGCGCCATCGGCCCGAACAGGCCCAGGTGCGCCGTGATGGACAGCGCGGACGCCAGCACCATCGCGCCGACACCCACCGGGTTGATGTCGTACAGGTGCGCGCGCTTGAACTCGATGCCGCGCGGCGACAGGCCCAGCGGCTTGTTGACGACCAGGTCCGCCACCACGGCCATGATCCAGGCGATGGCGATGTTGCTGTACAGCCCCAGCACGTCGCCCAGCGCCTGAAAGACGTTCATCTCCATCAGCATGAACGCAATGCCCGTGTTGAACACCACCCACACCACGCGCCCCGGGTGGCTGTGCGTCACGCGCGAGAAAAAATTGCTCCAGGCCAGCGACCCCGCATAGGCGTTGGTCACGTTGATCTTGAGCTGCGACACCACCACGAACAGCGCCGTGGCCGCCACCGCCCAGCCATAGTGCGGAAACACATACTCGTACGCGGCCAGGTACATCTGGTTCGGGTCCACGGCCCGGTCCACCGGCACCATGTGCGTGATGGCCAGGTAGGCCAGCAGCGCCCCGCCCAGCATCTTGACCACGCCCAGGATCACCCAGCCCGGCCCGCCCGCCATCACGCCCAGCCACCAGCGCCCGCGCGTGGCGGCGGTGCGCGCCGGCATGAAGCGCAGGTAATCGGCCTGCTCCCCCATTTGGGTGATCAGCGCAATACCCACCGTCAAAGCAGCACCAAACAGGTGCAAATCAAAACCGGATGCGCTGGCGCGATCACCTTTGTAGTGCACGACGCCTTCGAACGCACCAGGATCGCGCAGCAGCACAAAAACAAACGGAACGACCAGCATGACCAGCCACAACGGCTGCGTCCAGACCTGCAACCGGCTGATGACCGACACCCCGTGCGTGACCAGCGGGATCACCACCAGCGCGCAGATCAGGTAGCCCCAGCTGGGCGGGATGTTCAGCGCCAGCTCCAGCGCATAGGCCATGACGGCGGCCTCCAGCGCAAAAAAGATGAAAGTGAACGACGCGTAGATCAGCGACGTGATGGTCGAGCCGATGTAGCCAAAGCCCGCTCCGCGCGTGAGCAGGTCCATGTCCACGCCGTAGCGGGCCGCATACACGCTGATGGGCCAGCCCGCCAGGAAGATGATGAGCCCTGTGGCCAGGATGGCCCAGAACGCGTTCATGAAGCCGTACTGCACCAGCAGCGTGGCGCCCACGGCCTCCAGGATCAGGAACGACGCGGCGCCGAACGCCGTGTTGGCCACCCGCCATTCGGACCATTTGCGAAAGCGCTGCGGCGTGTAGCGCAGCGCATAGTCTTCCATCGTCTCGCTGGCGACCCAGCTGTTGTAGTCGCGCCGGACCTTGACGATGCGCTGCGGCGCTTCGGCCCCTGATGCAGGGGCCGGGTGGATCGGGATGGTCGGGCGAGCAGCGGAATTCACGACCTTCCGTTTGCAGTTTCCGTGCCGACGCGGCATGGGGATTGCATAAGATGCCGGATCAACTTGCTGCAAGCCGCGCCATGGAACTCACCCCCCGCGAGAAAGACAAGCTGCTGATCTTCACCGCCGCCCTGCTGGCCGAGCGGCGCAAGGCGCGCGGCCTGAAGCTGAACTACCCCGAAGCCATGGCCCTGATCAGCGCGGCCGTCATGGAGGGCGCGCGCGACGGCAAGACCGTGGCGCAGCTCATGAGCGAAGGCCGCACGGTGCTCACCCGCGCCGACGTGATGGACGGCGTGGCCGACATGATCCCCGACATCCAGGTCGAAGCGACCTTTCCCGACGGCACCAAGCTGGTCACGGTGCACCAACCCATCGTCTGAGCAGCGCAGCCACCAAAAACCAGGAGATGAATCCCATGAACAAAACCCTGAGAACCCTGTCACTCGCCACCGTCTGCGCGCTGCCCACCCTGGCGCTGGCCCACACCGGCGCCACGCAGCACGACCACGGCGGTCTTGTGGCGGGCTTCATGCACCCGTTCACGGGCATGGACCATCTGGCAGCCATGGTGGGCGTGGGGGTGTGGAGCGCACTGTCCGCGCGCCGCATCGGCGCCGGTGTGCTGGCCGCGCCGCTGGCTTTCGCGCTCATGCTGGTGGCCGGCGCGCTGCTGGCCCTGGCCGGCGTCACCTTGCCGGCCATCGAACCCATGATCGCCCTGTCTCTGCTGGCGGTGGGCGTGATGGTGATGACACGGCTGCAACTGCCTGCCGCCGCGGCCGCCGCCGTGGTGGGCGTCTTCGCCGTCTTTCACGGCATGGCTCACGGCCAGGAACTCGCGGGCGGCCAGGCCGCCGCGACGCTGGCCGGCATGCTGGCGGCCACCGTCATGCTGCATGCGGCGGGCATCGGTCTGGGCTGGGTGCTGCGCCATGGTCACGTCTGGATGCCCCGCGCCGCCGGCGCAGGCGTCGCGGCGCTGGGTGCCACTCTGCTCGTACACCTGGCCTGACAAGGAAGCCCCATGATCCCCGGCGAACTCATCACCGACGAGGGCGAGCACACGCTCAACCCCAGCCGCCGTACCGCGACCGTTCTGGTCAAGAACACCGCCGACCGGCCCATCCAGGTCGGCTCGCATTACCACTTTGCCGAGACCAACGGCGCACTGGACTTCGACCGCGTGGCCGCACGCGGCATGCGGCTGAACATCGCGTCGGGGACGGCCGTGCGGTTCGAGCCGGGCCAGCAGCGCACGGTGGAACTGGTGGACTTTGCCGGCGCCCGCGTGGTGTACGGCTTTCGCGGACTCGTTCAAGGACAACTCTGATGGCAACCATTGGACGCCGCGCCTACGCGGAAATGTTCGGCCCCACCCAGGGTGACCGCGTGCGACTGGCCGACACCGGCTTGCTGGTGGAGGTCGAGGACGACTACACCCTGCGCGCGGGCGGCTATGGCGAGGAAGTGAAATTCGGCGGCGGCAAGACCATCCGCGACGGCATGGCGCAGTCGCAGAAAACGCGCGAACAGGGCGCGATGGACTGCGTGCTGACCAACGCGCTCATCATCGACCACTGGGGCATCGTCAAGGCCGACATCGGCATCAAGGGCGGGCGCATCGCGGCCATCGGCAAGGCGGGCAACCCCGACACGCAGCCGGGCATCGACATGATCATCGGCCCCGGCACCGAAATCATCAGCGCCGAAGGCAACATCGTCACGGCCGGCGGCATCGACAGCCACATCCACTTCATCTGCCCGCAGCAGATCGAAGAGGCCCTGGCCTCGGGCGTCACCACCATGCTGGGCGGCGGCACGGGCCCGGCCACCGGCACGTTCGCCACCACCTGCACGCCCGGCCCCTGGAACATCGAACGCATGCTGCAGGCGGCCGACGCGTTCCCCATGAACCTGGGCTTTCTGGGCAAGGGCAACGCCAGCCTGCCGGCTGCGCTGCATGAACAGATCAACGCCGGCGTCATCGGCCTGAAGCTGCACGAGGACTGGGGCACCACGCCCGCCGCCATCAGCAACTGCCTGGACGTGGCGGAAGAAACCGACACCCAGGTCGCCATCCACTCCGACACGCTCAACGAATCGGGCTTTGTCGAAAACACCATCGCGGCGACCAAGGGCCGCAGCCTTTGCGCGTTCCACACCGAAGGCGCGGGCGGCGGGCATGCGCCCGACATCCTGCGCGTGGTGGGCGAGGCCAACTTTCTGCCCAGCTCGACCAACCCCACCATGCCGTACACCGTGAACACCCTGGACGAGCACGTGGACATGCTCATGGTGTGCCACCACCTGGACCCGGCGATTGCCGAGGACCTGGCCTTTGCCGAAAGCCGCATCCGCCGCGAAACCATCGCGGCCGAAGACATCCTGCACGACCTGGGCGCCATCAGCATGATGTCCAGCGACAGCCAGGCCATGGGCCGCGTGGGCGAGGTCATCCTGCGCACCTGGCAAACGGCGCACAAGATGAAGGCGCAGCGGGGTGCTTTGACCGGCGACACCGACCGCAGCGACAACAACCGCGTCAAGCGCTACATCGCCAAGTACACGATCAACCCCGCCATTGCCCACGGCATCAGCCATGAGGTGGGCAGCATCGAGCTGGGCAAGTGGGCCGACCTGGTGGTGTGGAAGCCCGCGTTCTTCGGCGTCAAGCCCGCCCTGATCCTGAAGGGCGGCTTCATCGCCATGGCGGCCATGGGCGACCCCAATGCGTCCATCCCCACGCCGCAGCCGGTGCACTACCGGCCGATGTTCGGCGGATTTGGCGGCGCGATCGCCAAGGGGTCGCTCACCTTCGTCTCGCAGGCCGGCATGGCCGCGGGCGTGAAGGACAGGTTCGGCCTGGCCAAAACCGTGAGCGCGGTCAAAGGCGTGCGCGGCGTGCGCAAGCATCATCTCGTCCACAACGGCTACGTGCCGAAGATGGAGATCGACCCGCAAACGTACGCCGTGCGCGCCGACGGCCAACTGCTGACCTGCGAGCCCGCCACGGTGCTGCCCATGGCGCAGCGCTATTTCCTGTTCTGAACCCTGCTCATGCTTCAAGTTTCCAAACTGCTGGCGGGCGGCCATGGCCTGGCGCCCGTGCTGCTCAAACGCGCCGCCACCGTCGAACTCGACTGGGACGTGCGCCAGAAAAGCCGCTTTGACGCGACCGACTCGCAGGGCCGCCACATCGGCGTGTTCCTGCCGCGCGGCACCGTGGTGCGCGGCGGCGACGTACTGGTGGCCGAGGACGGCAGCATGATCCGCGTGCTGGCCGCGCCGCAGCCCGTGCTTGTCATCACCCACTGCACCGAGCACGGCACGCCGTTCGACCTGACGCGCGCGGCCTACCACCTGGGCAACCGCCACGTGCCGATCGAGCTCAAGCCCGACCACCTGAAGATCGAGCCCGACCATGTGCTGGCCGACATGCTGCGCGCCATGCACCTGATCGTGAACGAGGCCAATGCCGCGTTCGAGCCCGAGGGCGGCGCGTACGGCGGCCACGGCGCACATGGCGGCGGGCATGCGCACGGTCACTCTCATGGGCACGACCATGCACATGACCACGATCACGGCCACAGCCATGACCACGGCAGCCACGGCCACCACCACTGACACCGCGCTGCTGCAGCTCATCTGGCTCGCCTCACCCGCGCTGCCGGTGGGCGGGTTCTCGTATTCCGAAGGGATCGAGGCCGCCGTCGAGCAAGGTCTGGTCACGGGCGATGCGCAGGCCGCCGACTGGCTGACCGACCAGCTGCACACCAGCCTGGCGCGCGGCGATCTGGCCGTGCTGGCGCAGGCCATGGCAGCCTGGCGGGCGGGCGACATGGATCGCATCGAAACGCTCAACGACTGGGTGCTGCACACGCGCGAGACCAGCGAGCTGTTGTTGCAGACAACGCAGATGGGCCGCTCGCTGGTGGAATGGCTCAAGACCGTTCGCCCTGCGCTGGTCGAAGGGCTCACCCTGTCCCCCACCTACCCGGTCGCCTTCGCCCTTGCGGCCTCCGCCACACCCGCCACCGTCCGCGACACGTTGCTGGCCTTCGCTTTCGGCTGGGCCGAAAACATGATGCAGGCCGCGCTCAAGGCCGTGCCGCTGGGCCAGAGCGCGGGCCAGCGCATCCTGCTGCGCCTGGCCGCGGAAATCCCGGCCGCCGTCGACCATGCCCTGCAACTGGGCGACGACGAACGCCAGGCCTTCAGCCCCCTGCTGGCCATCCTGTCGTCGCGCCACGAAACCCAATACTCACGCCTGTTCCGATCATGAACACCCCTGCACTTCACCACATCAAGAACCGCAGCAAAAAGCTGCCGCCCCTGCGCGTGGGCATCGGCGGCCCCGTGGGCTCGGGCAAGACCACCCTGCTGGAAATGCTGTGCAAGGCCATGCGCGAGCAGTACGACCTGATCGCCATCACCAACGACATCTACACCAAGGAAGACCAGCGCCTGCTCACGGTCAGCGGCGCGCTGCCGGCCGAGCGCATCATGGGTGTGGAAACCGGCGGCTGCCCGCACACGGCCATCCGCGAGGACGCGTCCATCAACCTGGAAGCCATCGACCGCATGCTGGGCGACTTTCCCGACGCCGACGTCGTGTTCGTGGAGTCCGGCGGCGACAACCTGGCCGCCACCTTCAGCCCCGAGCTGTCCGACCTGACCATCTACGTGATCGACGTGGCAGCCGGCGAGAAGATCCCGCGCAAGGGCGGCCCCGGCATCACCAAAAGCGACCTGTTCGTCATCAACAAAACCGACCTGGCGCCCTACGTGGGTGCCGACCTGGGCGTGATGGAAGCCGACACCCAGCGCATGCGCCGCGGCAAGCCCTACGTCATGACCAACCTCAAGACCCTGACCGGCGTGCAGCAGGTGGTGGCCTTCATCGAACAGCGCGGCATGCTGCAGGCCGGCTGAACCGTCCGGCAACCGGGGGCGGCGCCCACCTACAGCGAGCCCGGGGCGGCGGGCCTACGCTTGGGACATGAAAGTCGCCACCGCCGTATTCTTCGCTACCGTCACCCTGGCGCTGGCTGCCCAGGCTGGGACCCCCGACAAGCTGGCCGAGGCCGCCGGACCTCAGCCGTCCGAAGCCGTGGCCCAGCGTGCCGTCGCCAACGAACTGGTGCGTTCTACGCGCGATGCAGCCGACATGACGCGTGTCCGGTTTCTGTCAGGGCCGCACCTGGTCACGGGCATCAACTTCGCGGGCAACCGCGAGCAGGCCTGGCAGGTGTGCGTGATCACCGGCGACGGACGGCTGTCGCGTGGGCCGCTGGACCTGGAGGTCAAGCCCTACCTGCTGCGCAACGGTGACAAGGGCGTGACCGTGGTGCAGGAACCCAACTGGAAAGAGTCCGACATTCGCTGCTGAGACGCCCGTCCATTGACTTGGCGCGGCAATGCCGCTACGTTCTGCGCCACACCAAAAGTCGAGGGGCGCAGCGATGATTCTGTGGGGCGATACCGTGTCGTTCGAGCATGACGCCAACGGCATGACCATGAGCGACATGACGGCGTCCGCGAGCGCGGCCACCGACCTGGACGAGGTCATCATCTTCCGCTCCAGCGGTCCCTGGTGCAAACGCTGGATCGAATGGGGCCACCCGACCAAGAACTTCCACGTCAAGGGCAAAAGCTCGGACTGGGGTCCGCACGCGGGGCTGGTCCCCTATGACGGCATCTACAGCAAGGTGGGCGCCGACGCCGCCAAGGCGGCCAAGGGCACCAAGGCCAACAACGACGGCCTGCACTCCAACTTCGCGGGCAAGACCCAGCTGGTGATGTCGCGCGAGCAGATCGAGCGCCAGCGCAACGACCCCGAAGGCGGGCGCAACGCGATCGACGAAGTGCGCCGCATCCCCAACTCGCGCGACCTGCTGCTGGTGGCTACGCGCAGCGGCGCGGGCGCCACGCGCATCTCGTTCCGGGCCTGCTTTGACGAGCTGACCAACAAATACAAGATCAAGGTCTGGTCCGTGAAAAACGCCGTGCAGAACCCGTTCCTGGTCGCCGAAAAGCCAGTCGAGCAGTACGAGGACTTTCTGGTCATGACGTCGCGCGAAGCCGGCGCGCACAACCTGCCGCTCACGGGCGACTACGACCTGATGGCCGTGTGCCCGACCTGGGGCCAGTACGGCAGCCTGGCGTCACGCGACATCGTGAAGGCCGGCATCCTGCTGGACAACGGCCAGCTCAACAAGGGCCAGGCGTTTCGCGCCGGCATGGGCATGGACAACGTGCTGGACGCGCGCTTTCACACGATGGGCCGCGCCATGGCCAACGCCGCGCTGCCCGCGGTGGCACGCGGGCAGGCCGTGACGCCGGGGCCTGACGGCAAACCCACCCACCGCCAGATCAACATGAGCGACTTCCACGACCGACAGGCCTACTACCGCCAGGGCACGCGCAAGCTGCAAGTGCTTCGCTGGCAAAGCTGGGAACGAAACGGAAAATCCGGTCGTGCATGCCGCGGCGAATGGAGACCGATGCGGCAAAGCCACCGCCTTCGGAAGGTTTGACAAGGGGTGTGACAAGAAACTTGCCCACGGGAAAGGTTGGATGCATGTATTTCGGAACGAGAGCTTGCGAGACACGGACCCGGCCGGAATTGGGCGGAAAGGGCGCGGTGCTCGAAAGGCTGGCCGTGAACAGGTAAGGCCAGGGGTGCGGATTCGCCACGGGGTGTTTGACGTCTACCCGAGGGCTGATAGCACAGCAGAGGGGGAAAATCAGCGCGGTGGAAGCACCGCAGACGAAGTGTCAGACTGGGGGAAAACCGCATTGGCGAACACGATGCGGTTCGGGGAGTGTACCCGCTTTACGTTCGAGGAGGGCTGAACGGCGGGCGCGCCGTTAGAATCGCCCCCTGCAGACCCAGCCGGAAGCGTGGCAGAGTGGTCGATTGCACCGGTCTTGAAAACCGGCAACGGGCAACCGTTCGTGAGTTCGAATCTCACCGCTTCCGCCAGCGCGGCCTTCAATCCGCCAGAAACAGCGCCTGCAAATCGCTCAGAAAGTCAAAGCCCCGCTGCGTCGGCCGCACACGCGCGAAGTCGCGTTCGACCAACCCTTTCTGTTCGGCCTGCGCCAGTCCCTGCTGGATGGCCGACAGCGGCAGGCCGGTGCGGTCGCTGAAGTCCTGCAGCGCAAAGCCTTCCTTCAGCCGCAGCGCGTTCAGCATGTACTCGAATGGCAGGTCGGCGCGTTTCACCTCGTCGTCCTGCGCCACGGCCTGCCCAGCCAGCGCGTTGTCCATGTAAAGCCGCGGCTCGCGATACCGCACCTGGCGCACCACACGGTGCGCAAAGCTGAGCTTGCTGTGCGCACCCGCGCCGATCCCCAGGTAGTCCCCGAACGACCAGTAGTTGAGGTTGTGCCAGCAGCGGTGGCCGGGCCGCGCATAGGCCGACACCTCGTACCGCTCCATGCCTGCGGCCCCTGTGCGTTCGGTGATGCGATCCAGCATGGCGTAGGCCGTGTCGTCCTCGGGCACCTGCGGCGGGAATTTGGCGAAGTAGGTGTTGGGCTCGATCGTCAGGTGGTAGATCGAGATATGCGGCGGCGCCAGGGCCAGCGCCTGGTCCAGATCCTGGTCCAGCTGCGCCAGGGTCTGGCCGGGCAGCGCGTACATGATGTCCAGGTTGAAGGTGTCGAAGGCCTGCGCAGCCTCCTGTACGGCGGCAATGGCCTGCGCGCGGTCATGCACACGGCCCAGCGCCTTCAGGTGCGCGTCGTTGAAGCTCTGCACGCCCACCGACAGGCGCGTGACGCCCGCGGCGCGGAACGCGCGGAAGCGGTCTTTCTCGAACGCGCCGGGGTTGGCCTCCAGCGTGATTTCGCAGTCGGCGTCCAGCTTGAGCCGCGCGCGGATGTCGCCCAGCATGCGGTCGATGGCGCGCGGGGAGAACAGGCTGGGCGTGCCGCCACCGATGAAGATGCTGTGGATCGGCCGGCCCCAGATCAGGGGCAGCGCGGCGTCCAGGTCGGCGACCAATGCGTCCAGGTACCGCTGCTCTGGCAGCTCCGACCGGTTGCTCATCTCGTGCGAGTTGAAGTCGCAGTATGGGCATTTGCGGATGCACCAGGGCAGGTGCACGTACAGCGACAGCGGCGGCAGCGCCGGCAGTTGCAGCGTGCCGGGGCGCATGTAGTGCTGGATGTCTTTCACCGCAGCGGTCACATCCAGCGTTCGCGGATGAGCCCAAGCATCTGCGCCGCCGCGCGGCCGCGGTGGCTGTTGGCGTTCTTCACTTCAATGGGCAGTTGCGCAAAGGTCTTGCCGAATTCGGGGATGTACATCACCGGGTCGAAGCCGAAGCCGTTCGCGCCCACGGGCTCGGGCGCGATCAGCCCGGCCACGCGGCCCTGGGCGATCAGCGGTTCGGGATCGTCCACCGAACGCACCGCCACCAGTGTGCTGACCAGTGCAGCGCGGCGGTTGTCATGGCCGGCCAATTGCTCCAGCAAGGCACGCACGTTGTTGGCGTCCCCCTTCTCGTAGCCGAACTGCGTGGCGTAGTAGGCCGTGTCCACGCCCGGCAGGCCGCCAAAGGCGTCCACGCACAAGCCCGCGTCATCCGCGATCGCGGGCAGGCCGCTGTGCTGCGCGGCGTTGCGGGCCTTGGCCAGCGCGTTCTCGACGAAGGTGCGGTGGGGTTCGGGTGCTTCTGGAATACCGAGCGACGCCTGCGTGAGCAACTCGACCCCCAGCGGCGCGAACATGGCCTGCAGTTCGTCCAGCTTGCCCTGGTTGTTGGAGGCCAGGACGATCTTCATGCCGCCACGTCCATCAGGCCTGCGCCTTCAGTGCCAGTTCCTGCGCCACCACCAGTTCGCGCACGCCCTTTTCGGCCAGGCGCAGCAGTGAATCCATTTCTGCGCGCGTGAACGCAGCGCCCTCGGCCGTGCCCTGCACTTCGATGAAGTGGCCGGCGCCCGTCATCACGACGTTCATGTCGGTGTCGCAGGCGGAGTCCTCGGTGTATTCCAGGTCCAGCAGCGGCGTGCCCTGCACGATGCCCACCGAGATGGCCGCGACCGGCCCGGTGATGGGGCTGGCCGCCAGCTTGCCCGTGGCCAGCAGCTTGTTCACGGCATCCTGCGCCGCCACGAACGCGCCCGTGATGGCGGCCGTGCGCGTGCCGCCGTCGGCCTGCAGCACGTCGCAGTCCAGGTGGATGGTGCGCTCGCCCAGCTTCTTCAGGTCGAACACCGCGCGCAGCGAGCGGCCGATCAGGCGCTGGATTTCCTGCGTGCGGCCGCTTTGCTTGCCGCGAGCGGCCTCGCGGTCGCCGCGCGTGTGGGTGGCGCGGGGCAGCATGCCGTATTCGGCCGTGACCCAGCCTTCACCGCTGCCCTTTTTGTGGCCGGGCACTTTCTCTTCGACCGACGCGGTGCACAGCACGCGCGTGTGGCCGAACTCGATGAGCACCGAGCCTTCGGCATGGATGGTGTAGCCGCGGGTGATGCGTACGGGGCGCAACTGGTCTGCGGCGCGGCTGCCGCTGCGTTGGTAGGTCGTCATAAATGGGGGTCAGCCCTTGCGGGCCGCAGAACGCCGGATGGCTTCGTTGATTTCGGCAATGGACCGCTCGATGGCGGCATCGTCCAGGTCTTCGACCGCCGTGTCGAGCACGCCGGCCTGGATGGTGGAGGCGAACACGCCGTCGCTGATGCTGTCGGTGGAAATGCCACGGGTGGATTCGAACGCGTCGGGCGTTTCCCATTCAAGGGCAATCACCGTCACGTTGTCGCAATGTTCGCCGCCGTTGCGCAGCGCCATCTCCACCAGCTCCGGCACGGCGTCGGACACCGACTGCGTGGTGAGCTGGCGCACGATGTCGGCGTCGGTCAGCGTGCCCCACAGGCCGTCGGAACACAGCAGGATCTTGTCGCCCTGCTGCAGCGTGACCGGCCCGGTCACATCGAACACCGGTTTGGTCGGCGACCCCAGGCAGGTGAACAGGATGTTGCGGTTGATGCGGTCCATGCGGATCACACCGGCGCTTTGCTGCTCCAGGTACGAATGGTCACGCGTGCGCGTGAGCAGTTCGCCGTCGCGCACCACGTACAGGCGCGAGTCGCCACAGTGCACCCAGGTGGCGCTGGTGCCCTGCACGATGGCCGCCACGAGCGTGGTGCGCGGGGTGTCCAGCATGCCCTTTTCGCTGGCGTAGCGGATGATCTGGTGGTGCGCCGCCATGAGCGATGACGACAGGAACTCGGTCACGTCCTTGACGACGGGCCGGGCCTCCTTCTGGTACAGGGCCGAGATGGTCTGCAGCGCCAGCTGCGCGGCGACTTCGCCCTCGGGGTGGCCGCCCATGCCATCGGCCAGCACGAACAGGCCGGACTCCCGCGTGTAGCAGTAGCCCATGCGGTCTTCGTTCTTTTCGCGACCGCCCTTGCGGCTGATCTGGAAGACGGAGAATTTCATCGTGCGCCCCTACTTGAGCTTGGCCCCGAAGCCGGTGGCACGCTTGAGGTTTTTCTTGCCGTCGGACACCATGTTGTCGAACTGCAGGCGCATCTTCTCGCCCACGGACAGCTTGGTATACCGGCGCTCGCCTTCGCGGCTGAGCTCCTTTTGCAGTGCAAACACCGACTGGGGCCGCGACAGCGGGTCCAGCGACATGCACCATTCGACCACCTCGATGAGGTTGTCCGAATACACCCCGCGCAGGCGCGACAGCGCCAGCGCGAGGCGGTCCTTTTCGAGCCGCTGGGGCGCGTCGTTGGGCGGGTAGCCCTGCATACAGGCGTAGATGCAGGCGCCAATGGCGTAGATGTCGGTCCACGGGCCCATGGACGAGTCGCGCCGGTACATCTCGGGCGCGGCAAAGCCGGGCGTGTACATGGGGCGGATGAAGTTGCCCTCTTTGCTCAGCACTTCGCGCGCGGCACCGAAGTCGATCATCACGGCCTTGTTGTCGTCGGTGATGAAGATGTTGGCTGGCTTGATGTCCAGGTGCAGCATCTTGTGCTGGTGCACGATGCGCAACCCGCGCAGGATTTCATCGAACAGGCTGCGGATGGTGGATTCGCGGAAGACTTTCTGCTTCTTGAGTTCGCGCGCGGTGATGATGAAGTCCTGCAGGGTCGCGCCCTCCAGGTAGTTCATGACCATGTAGACGGTCTCGTTCTCGCGGAAGAAGTTCAGCACGCTCACCACGGACGCGTGCGAGATCTGCGCGAGCGAGCGGCCTTCTTCAAAGAAGCTTTTCAGGCCCAGACGGTACAGCGACAGCTTTTCGGGCTGCACCTGCGGCAACAGTTCGCCGGGCGCGCGCGTGGCCAGCGACGAGGGCAGGTATTCCTTGACGGCGACCTGCTGGCCTTCGTTGTCGACGGCCAGGTAGACCACGCCAAAGCCGCCGGCAGAGAGCTTGCGCACCACGCGGTAACCCCCAATCACGGTGTCAGGCGGCAACGGCGCGGGTTTGACCTTTGACATAATTTGGAGTGAAGGGGCTGGTCTAGGGGGGAACCCGGTATTCTCCGCAGCTCCTCACCACATCTCTTCTGGATATCCGATGGCAGTTTACAGCATGACCGGCTACGCAAGCGCCCAGCGCAGCGCAGCCCCGGCAGGGTCCGGCGCCGATGCCCGAAGCCCCGCCGCGCAGAGGCTGGGCCTGGAGATCCGCTCCGTCAACAGCCGCTTCCTGGACCTGACCTTCAAGCTGCCGGACGACCTGCGGCCCCATGAGCCCGCGCTGCGCGAGCTGCTCACGGCCAAGCTCAAGCGCGGCAAGGTCGAAGTGCGCGGCTCGGTGGACAGCGCATCCACGGGCCAGTTGCCCGACCCGTCACCGCGGCTGTTGCAGCGCCTGTCCAGCCTGCAGGACAACGTGCGCGCCTGGCTGCCCGATGCCCGGGCGCTGAGCGTGGCGGACGCGCTGCGCATGGCCGCGGTGCCCGAAGAAACCGAATCCACCGATCTGGGCCCGGACATGACCGCTCTGGCGAAGGCCGCGCTCAAGGATCTGATGGCGTCGCGCGAGCGCGAGGGCGCGCGCCTGGCCGGCATGATCCTGGGCCACGTCGCACAGCTGCGCACGCTGGCCCAGCAGGCCGCGCCGCTGGTGCCGCAGCTCGTGGAGCAACACCGCGCGCGCTTTCTGGAACGCTGGAACGAAGCCATGGCGCTGGCGGCCAAGGACGGCGGCGCAGGTGGCGCCGCGTCGCCCGAAGCCGCCCAGGACCGCGCACTGACCGAGGCCACGGCCTTTGCCATCCGCATCGACGTGGCCGAGGAAATCACCCGGCTCGGCTCCCACCTGGACGAGATCGAGCGCCTGACCACCAAGGGCGGCGAGATCGGCAAGCGGCTGGACTTCCTGATCCAGGAACTGCACCGCGAAGCCAATACGCTGGGCTCCAAATCGGCCGCGCTGGAACTGACGCGCATTTCCGTGGACATGAAGGTCCTGATCGAGCAGATGCGCGAACAGGTGCAGAACATCGAATAGCCCCAAAGCCCCATGGACTACCCCGGAAACCTGTTCGTCGTGGCCGCCCCCAGCGGGGCCGGCAAATCCAGCCTGGTCAAGGCGCTCATGGAACTGGACGGGCGCGTGCAGCCGTCGGTGTCGCACACCACGCGCGCGCCCCGTGGCCAGGAGAAGCATGGCCGCGAATACTTTTTCGTGTCCGAGCAGGAATTCGATGGCATGGTGCTGTCCAGCGCCTTCGTCGAATGGGCTCACGTGCACGGCAACCGCTACGGCACGTCGAAGAAAGCGATCGAGGACCGCATCGCCACGGGCGCCGACGTGATCCTGGAAATCGACTTCCAGGGCGCCATCCAGATCCGCAAAGCGTTTGCCAATGCCGTGCTGATCTTCATCCTGCCGCCCAGCTGGGACGAGCTTCGCTCGCGGCTGGAGCGCCGGGGTGAAGACGCGCCCGACGTCATCGAGCTGCGGCTGCAGAATGCGGCGGTCGAGATGGCGCAGACGTCGGAATTCGACTTCGTTATAATCAATGAGTTATTTGAACGCGCGCTTTTCGACCTGAAAGCGATTGTTCATGCCCAGCGGCTCAAATACTCGGCCCAGCGCCGCACCCGGGCCGACACCTTCAAGGCCCTCAACATCACCTGATCCACCGGAGTACTTTCCATGGCCCGCATCACCGTCGAAGACTGCCTCGAAAAGATCCCGAACCGCTTCCAGCTCGTTCTGGCGGCCACCTACCGCGCCCGCATGCTCAGCCAGGGCCATGCGCCCAAGATCGAGAGCAAGAACAAGCCCGGCGTGACGGCCCTGCGCGAGATCGCGGAAGGCAAGGTCGGGCTGGAAATGCTCAAAAAGGTTCCGGGTTAAGCCCGCTTACAAGCTTTTACCGGCAAAAAGCACCGCCCGCGCGGTGCTTTTTCTTTTGGCGCCGCTGCTTTGGCGCGCCCAAGTTACCATTTGGTCATGAGTGCGGTCCTGCATCCCAATACCGGCAAGGGCAAGCCAGCGGCTTTGCCCAGCCCGGCGGCAGCCAATGCGGCGGCAGCCAGCTTTGCCGCGCTGACCGCACGGCTGGACTATCTGGAGCCTGCCGACGTCGACCACGTCCGCCGGGCGTACCGGTTTGCCGACGAGGCTCACCTGGGCCAGATCCGCGCCAGCGGCGAGCCCTACATCACCCATCCCATTGCAGTGGCCGCCCAGTGCGCCGAATGGAAACTGGACGCGCAGGCGCTCATGGCGGCGCTGCTGCACGACGCGATCGAGGACTGCGGCGTCACCAAGCCCGAGCTGATCGAACGTTTCGGTGCGCCGGTGGCCGAGCTGGTGGACGGCCTGACCAAGCTGGACAAGCTGCAGTTCAATACGCGCGAGGAAAGCCAGGCTGAGTCCTTCCGCAAGATGCTGCTGGCCATGGCCCGTGACGTGCGGGTGATCCTGATCAAGCTGGCCGACCGCACGCACAACATGCGAACGCTGGACGATGTGCCGCGTTCCAAGTGGGCGCGCATCTCGTCCGAGACGCTGGAAATCTATGCACCGATCGCCCACCGGCTGGGCCTGAACCAGACCTACCGCGAACTGCAGGACCTGTCTTTCCGCCACCTGCGCCCCTGGCGCTATGGCGTGCTGTCCAAGGCCGTGACCAAGGCGCGCAACCGCCGCCGCGACCTGATCCAGAAGGTCCAGCGCGAGGTGGAGACGGCCTTCGAGGCCATGGGCATGAAGGTGCGCATTGCCGGGCGCGAGAAGACCCTGCATTCCGTCTACCGCAAGATGGATGAAAAGCACCTGAGCTTTGCGCAGGTCACCGACATCTACGGCTTCCGGGTGATCGTGCCCACGGTGGTGGACTGCTACACGGCCCTGGGCATCCTGCACCAGATGTACAAGCCCGTGCCGGGCCGGTTCAAGGACCACATCGCCATCCCCAAGCTCAACGGCTACCAGTCGCTGCACACGACGCTGGTGGGGCCGTCCGGCGTGAACGTGGAGTTCCAGCTTCGCACCGAGGCCATGCATGTGGTGGCCGAATCGGGTGTTGCAGCCCACTGGCTGTACAAGGCGAATGAACCCGACAGCGCCAACGCCGAGCGGCTGGGCACCAAGTGGCTGCAGTCGCTGCTGGACATCCAGCACGAAACGCGCGATGCCGCCGAGTTCTGGGACCACGTCAAGATTGACCTGTTTCCGGACGCGGTGTACGTCTTCACGCCCAAGAGCCAGATCATGGCGATGCCCCGCGGCGCCACCGTGGTGGACTTTGCCTACGCCATCCACTCCGACGTGGGCCACCGCACGGTGGCCGCGCGCATCAACAACGAACAGGTGCCGCTGCGCACCGAGCTGAAGAACGGCGACATCGTGGAGGTCGTGACGGCGCCCGTGTCCACGCCCAATCCGGCCTGGCTGGGCTTCGTGCGCACAGGCCGCGCGCGCTCCAAGATTCGCCATCACCTGAAGACATTGGCCCACGCGGAGTCGCAGGACCTGGGGCTGAAGCTGCTGACGCAGGCGTTGCGCGCGGAAGGCATCGAAAAACTGCCGGATGACGATGCCAAGCATCACCCCATCTGGGAAAAGCTGCTGCGGTTCACGGGCAACCGCAGCCGCGCCGAGCTGCTGACGGACCTGGGCCTGGGCAAACGCATCGCCGGCATCGTGGCCAAACGGCTGACCACGCTGATGGCCGAAAGCGGCGAGAAACCCGACGCCCTGCTGCTCACGCGCGAACGCTATACCGCGCATGAATCCGTCTCGCAGGGCTCGGTCATGCTGGACGGCAGCGAGAACGCATCCGTTCAGTACGCGCCCTGCTGCCACCCCATACCCGGCGACGACATCGTGGGCTATCTGGGCCGCGGTGAAGGCCTGGTGGTGCACGTGGCCGACTGCGCCGTGGCCAAGCGTTTGCAGCACAAGGACAGCGAGCGTTTCATCGCCGTGGAGTGGTCGGACGAGCCGGTGCGTCCGTTCCAGACGGCCGTGGTGGTCACCGTGACCAACGACAAGGGCGTGCTGGCACGCGTGGCCGCCGCGCTGGCCTCCGCCGAGGCCGACATCACCCACGTGGACATGGGCCACGAAGCCGCACAAGACGCGACCGACCTGCGTTTTGTCATTGCCGTGCGGGACCGCCAGCATCTGGAAGCCGCGCTGCGCAACGTGCGTCGCACCGCGTCGGTGCTGCGCACGCGCCGCGTCCTGTCGACAAGCCAGGGCCCAGGCAGGTAGCCCGGCCGGCTCACCCGGCCTGCGGCGCGGGGTAGCTGACGCGGATCACCTCTATCTCCTGGACGCCCGCAGGCGTGATCAGCTTCGCGACATCGCCTTCACGGGTTTTGAGCAGCGCGCGCGCGACCGGCGAAATCCAGCTCACCTGCGCTTGCGCGCTGTCGGCCTCATCGATACCCAGAATGGTGATGGTTCGCTCGTCCCCCGCCTCGTCCGCGTAGGTAACAGTCGCCCCAAAAAACACCTGGTCGCTGCCGTGGTGCGCGGCCGGATCGGTGACCTCGGCGATTTCCAGGCGCTTGGTCAGGAACCGTATGCGCCGGTCGATCTCGCGCAGGCGCTTCTTGCCGTACAGGTAGTCGCCGTTTTCCGAGCGGTCACCGTTGCGCGCGGCCCAGTGCACGGCCTCCACCACTTTAGGCCGTTCGTTGTCCATCAGGTCCAGCAGTTCGGCACGCAGACGGCTGTAACCCTGCGGCGTCATGTAGTTGCGCGTGCCCGCCGGTAGCGGCGGCAGCGCCGCGCCGTCGTCGTCCTCGTCTGCGGCGTCTGCTTCACGGGTAAAGGCCTTGCTCATGCGGTCAAGCATAGCGGCAGGCTGCAAGGCAAAGCATCGGCTTTTTCCTACAGCAGGGCGCGCCTGCGGCGCGCCCTGCGACGACATCTGAACGCGAACAATGGCTCTGACTTTCCGTTACCGCGCCGCCAGAAAGTTCCTTATGCAACACGCCGACCCACCCATCATCAATCCCACCGCCGAAGATGCCCACTGGCGCAGCAGCTTCCGTCATGAACCGTACTACAAGCCGGATCTCGGCTTCGATGACTACGGCCCCGCCTACCGCGTGGGCTACACGGCGCCCGTGCGGCGCCAGGGCAGCTTTTCATCCATGGAATCCGCCCTGCATGACGATTGGGAGCGTGTGAAAGGCCGCTCGCGCCTGAGCTGGCCGGAAGCCCGCGAGGCAGCGCGCGCAGCCTGGAGGCACGCCGTGGGACACGCAACGCCAGACACCAGGCGGCAAACTGCCTAACATCCGCGCATGAACCGGATTGGTATTTACCTGGCGATCGCCGTCACACTGTTCGTTCTGGACATGGTGTGGCTCATGTGGATTGCGCGCGACTGGTACCAGCAGGGCCTCAGTCACCTGATGGCCGCCCGGCCAAGCCTGCTGCCCGCGGCGTTGTTTTATCTCCTGTTCCCGGTAGGATTGCTGATCTTCGCCGTGCTGCCCGGCTACCAGGAGGGCGTGGCCAAGGCCGCGCTTATGGGCGCGCTGTTTGGTTTTTTTGCCTATGCCACATACGACCTCACCAATCTGGCCATCCTCAAGGACTGGCCGGTGGGCCTGTCAGTGCTGGATGTCGCCTGGGGCACGTTCGCGGGCTCGGCCTCCAGTGCGGCCGGCGTGTTCGCCGCACGTTTGCTTCAACAAGGCTAGCCGCGCCAGAAAAGCGCGCGCACGAGCATTTCAGTCACCGACGGGTCTTTTAGTTTGGCTCAGGGCTTCATCCGCCGCCTGCCGCCGCAGCACATGGCTGGGCTCAAGCGCGAGGGGAAACGGTTCCAGCCCCACCAGGGACTGCAACACGGCATAGGCGCGGTCCACATCGGCCCCAATCAGTGCCAGCGCCAATTCGTGCTCAGGCTCGGTCCGGGCAATGTGCAGATACGCGGTGCGCAGGCGGTCATAGTCCTGCTGCGCCACCGCGACACGTTCGTGGGCTGCGAGCAGATTGGCATATTCCTGGCGGCTGTAGCGCATGGGGCGATAGTGCCGTTAGCAATAGCGGCAGCCAAGACACAGTGCACCCCGCAACGCGCCGGCCAAATTCGCATGCCACGGTAGGACACCGCTGACGTCCAAAAGACGCCCAAAAAGAAAGGCCTTGCATCGGTTGATGCAAGGCCTGGAGAGTGGCGCGGCTGGCAGGAATCGAACCCACGACCCCTTGGTTCGTAGCCAAGTACTCTATCCAGCTGAGCTACAGCCGCGCAGCCCACAAGTATAGCACGCTAATTGAAGGTAACCGCCAACCCCATCAGCGGTGCGCTGAAACGAGCCGTCCATTGATCGTTCGGTGCGACGGGCCATGCATCTGTCCAGGTGCCGGTGGTGACCACATCACCAGCCTTCAACCCGGCCGCACCCGGACAGGCCTGCAGTTCGCGGACGAAATGCGACAGCGCATGCAGCGGTCCGTCGAGCACATTGGCGCCCGCGCCCTGATCCACCTGCTGGCCACCGCGGTGCAGCGTCACGGTCGCTGCGGCCAGCGCCTGCTCAAGCGATGCGGCATCCGCGGCCAGCGCGCGCACGGGTGTGCGCTGGCCCACCAGAAGCCGCGCGTGCAGGGCGCCGTCCGCCACCGTATCGGCGGCCTTGAATTTCCAGTTGGGCAAGTGCGACTGCACGATCTCGAACCCGGGCGCCACCCAGTCGATGGCGGCAAACAGCGCGTCGAGCGAACTGTCCAGTGGCGCGGCCTTCAGCCCGAACACGGCCTCCGGCTCCAGCCGCGGCTGGCAGGTTCCCGCAAGTGAGAGCTGCGCCTCGCCGTCGCAGAAGCTCAGCGTCGTGTCCCACACCGGCCCCCAGATGGGGGCATACACGCCGTAGGCCGGCCAGATGGTCCTGTTGGTAAAGCCAATCTTGTAGCCGCGTGGTTGTTCACCCCGCGCGATGCGCAAAGCCCGCACCGCCAGCGCCTGCTGGTAGGCCCGGTCCACGTCGAAACCGGCGGCGTCACTGAGCGCGACGGGCCACAGCCGCGCACCGTCATAACATTCGAGCAATTGCTGGGGTGTCATGGGATGAAGAGTTGAATCCCAAAGAGGCGGGTCTGGTAGGGCGTGCAGGACTTGAACCTGCGACCAAGGGATTATGAGT
>JAYRLC010000101.1:0-1643 GCA_041905405.1 Ramlibacter sp.
TTCGCTGAGTCTCAGGAGGAGACAGTGTGGCCATCGTTACGCCATTCGTGCAGGTCGGAACTTACCCGACAAGGAATTTCGCTACCTTAGGACCGTTATAGTTACGGCCGCCGTTTACTGGGACTTCGATCAAGAGCTTGCACCCCATCACTTAATCTTCCAGCACCGGGCAGGCGTCACACCCTATACGTCCACTTTCGTGTTTGCAGAGTGCTGTGTTTTTATTAAACAGTCGCAGCCACCATTTCACTGCAACCCCATCGGCCTTCGAGCGCGAGGCTCTACAACCTACCGGGGCACACCTTCTCCCGAAGTTACGGTGTCAATTTGCCGAGTTCCTTCTCCTGAGTTCTCTCAAGCGCCTTAGAATTTTCATCCTGCCCACCTGTGTCGGTTTGCGGTACGGTCGACTCTAGACTGAAGCTTAGTGGCTTTTCCTGGAAGCTTGGTATCAATCACTTCAGCACCGTAGTGCCTCGTCATCACGCCTCAGCTAAGCCCCCCGGATTTGCCTAAGGGGCACGCCTACACGCTTAAACCACCTATTCCAACAGATGGCTGACCTAACCTTCTCCGTCCCCACATCGCATCTAGAATCGGTACAGGAATATTGACCTGTTTCCCATCGACTACGCATTTCTGCCTCGCCTTAGGGGCCGACTCACCCTACGCCGATGAACGTTGCGTAGGAAACCTTGGGCTTTCGGCGAGGGAGCTTTTCACTCCCTTTATCGCTACTCATGTCAGCATTCGCACTTCTGATATCTCCAGCATCCTTTACAAGACACCTTCACAGACCTACAGAACGCTCCCCTACCATATCTTTCGATATCCGCAGCTTCGGTGCACAGTTTGAGCCCCGTTACATCTTCCGCGCAGGACGACTCGACTAGTGAGCTATTACGCTTTCTTTAAAGGGTGGCTGCTTCTAAGCCAACCTCCTAGCTGTCTATGCCTTCCCACTTCGTTTCCCACTTAACTGTGTCTTGGGGACCTTAGCTGGCGGTCTGGGTTGTTTCCCTCTTGACAATGGACGTTAGCACCCACTGTCTGTCTGCCTTACTCGCACTTGACGGTATTCAGAGTTTGCCATGGTTTGGTAAGTCGCGATGACCCCCTAGCCATAACAGTGCTTTACCCCCGTCAGTGATACAAGACGCACTACCTAAATAGTTTTCGGGGAGAACCAGCTATTTCCGGATTTGTTTAGCCTTTCACCCCTATCCACAGCTCATCCCCTAATTTTTCAACGTTAGTGGGTTCGGACCTCCAGTACCTGTTACGGCACCTTCATCCTGGCCATGGATAGATCATCCGGTTTCGGGTCTACGCCGTGCTACTAAACGCCCTTATCAGACTCGCTTTCGCTACGCCTCCCCTATTCGGTTAAGCTCGCAACATAACGTAAGTCGCTGACCCATTATACAAAAGGTACGCAGTCACCCCACAAGGAGGCTCCCACTGTTTGTATGCATGCGGTTTCAGGTTCTATTTCACTCCCCTCCCGGGGTTCTTTTCGCCTTTCCCTCACGGTACTGGTTCACTATCGGTCGATCACGAGTATTTAGCCTTGGAGGATGGTCCCCCCATGTTCAGACAAGGTTTCACGTGCCCCGCCCTACTTTTCGCTAACTTAGTACCAC
>JAYRLC010000102.1:0-1613 GCA_041905405.1 Ramlibacter sp.
CCATTAGTTGCTACGAAAGGGCACTCTAATGGGACTGCCGGTGACAAACCGGAGGAAGGTGGGGATGACGTCAAGTCCTCATGGCCCTTATAGGTGGGGCTACACACGTCATACAATGGCTGGTACAAAGGGTTGCCAACCCGCGAGGGGGAGCCAATCCCACAAAGCCAGTCGTAGTCCGGATCGCAGTCTGCAACTCGACTGCGTGAAGTCGGAATCGCTAGTAATCGTGGATCAGAATGTCACGGTGAATACGTTCCCGGGTCTTGTACACACCGCCCGTCACACCATGGGAGCGGGTTCTGCCAGAAGTAGGTAGCCTAACCGCAAGGAGGGCGCTTACCACGGCAGGGTTCGTGACTGGGGTGAAGTCGTAACAAGGTAGCCGTATCGGAAGGTGCGGCTGGATCACCTCCTTTCTGGAAAACTGTCACACAAATTGAACGCCCACACTTATCGGTTGTTGGAAGAAGTCGCTGCGAAGGCGGGAAACTGCCAAAGGCGGTGGCCGGCTTGGGTCTGTAGCTCAGTTGGTTAGAGCACCGTCTTGATAAGGCGGGGGTCGTTGGTTCGAGACCAACCAGACCCACCAAGTGCGGTGCATGCGAAGCGACACGACAATGCGATTCCTGGGGGATTAGCTCAGCTGGGAGAGCACCTGCTTTGCAAGCAGGGGGTCGTCGGTTCGATCCCGTCATCCTCCACCAACCCAAAGAAGACTTCAACACCAAAGCGGCTTTGCGAAAGGCTGCTTTGTTGTTGATCGGTATAGAGCGATCAAACGGCTGTTCTTTAAAAATTCATAGAGTCGAATCAGCGTTGTCAGAGGAAACTGCACATTCGTAAAGGTTTAGTGCGGGCCGTGCCTCTGACGACAAAAATTTGATTGCGTCAAAACGAACGAACTTTGTTTGTTCAAGTAATGACGAATAGTTCTCCAGGTAGAAATACCGAAGAAAGATTCACATTACGGCATAACGCGCGAGGTGAAAGACCTCGCAAGTCAAGACAGATGGCGGAGATGTTTCGAAAGAGACGTCAAAGTTATAGGGTCAAGTGACTAAGAGCATGTGGTGGATGCCTTGGCGATGATAGGCGAAGAAAGACGTGATAGCCTGCGAAAAGCTTCGGGGAGCTGGCAAATAAGCATTGATCCGGAGGTATCTGAATGGGGAAACCCACCTAGCGATAGGTATCGTTGACTGAATACATAGGTCAACGAAGCGAACCGGGTGAACTGAAACATCTCAGTAGCTCGAGGAAAAGACATCAACCGAGATTCCGAAAGTAGTGGCGAGCGAAATTGGAAAAGCCTTGCAGTGATAGCGCGCTGGTTAGCAAAACGGGATGGAAAGCCCGGCCATAGCAGGTGATAGCCCTGTATGCGAAAGCCAACGAGTGGTACTAGGCTGCAGACAAGTAGGGCGGGGCACGAGAAACCCTGTCTGAACATGGGGGGACCATCCTCCAAGGCTAAATACTCATCATCGACCGATAGTGAACCAGTACCGTGAGGGAAAGGCGAAAAGAACCCCGGGAGGGGAGTGAAATAGATCCTGAAACCGCATGCTTACAAAAAGTAGGAGCCCGCAAGGGTGACTGCGTACCTTTTG
>JAYRLC010000014.1:0-79953 GCA_041905405.1 Ramlibacter sp.
CCACCACAGCAACATTTTCAAAAGTGGGTTCTTAGCTCAGTTGGTAGAGCAGCGGACTCTTAATCCGTAGGTCGTAGGTTCGAATCCTACAGGACCCACCACTTTCCCCTTCATCGTTTGCCCGTGTAGCCCCACCGTGCGGCGACGCGCGTCGGCTTGTGTACGATTCCCGGATGGAACTGCGCCAACTCCGGTACTTCGTGCGCGTGGTGGAGCTGGGCAGCTTCAGCCGCGCCGCTCTGGACCTGCAATTGGTCCAGTCTGCCCTGAGCCAGCAGGTAAGCCGGCTGGAAAGCGAACTGGCCACGCGCCTTTTGCAGCGCACGCGCCAGGGCGTCGTCCCCACCGATGCCGGCATGGCGTTTTTCCATGAAGCACAGCTTGCCCTGCGCCACGCCGAGCAGGCCGGGCGCGCCGCGCGCCACGCCCGTCTGTCGGGCAGCGTGAGCGTGGGCCTGGCGCCCACCACCGCGTCCGTGCTGGGCCTGCCTTTCATGCGGGCCATGCGAGAACGCTACCCCGACGTGCGCGTGCACATGGTCGAAAGCCTGTCGGGCCACCTGTCGCAGATGCTCAATGCGCGGCAGCTTGACCTGGCGGTTCTGTTCGACACCCACCCGGCGCGCCGGTGGAGCGTCACGCCGCTGCTGGAGGAAAAACTCTTCCTCATCCGCTCTGCCAGCGACCCGACGCCTGTGCCTGCGCGCGTGCGCATCACACAGCTCAAGGACCTGCCGCTGATCCTGCCCACCGGCCCGCACGGGCTGCGCAGCACGTTGAACGCGGCCTTCGAACGCGCGCGGATCACGCTGGTCCCGGCCGGGGAAATCGATTCGCTGGCGATGCTGATGGAGGCGGTGGAGGCTGGCCTGGGCTGTACCGTGCAGCCGGGCGCGGCCGTGGGCCGCTACCCCGACGCCGATAGCCGTTTCGTACTCAGCGAAGTGACTGATGCGCTGGCCTTGCGGCGCAATTCGCTGTGCAGCCTGTCGGACGACGAGCTGTCGCCGGCGGCATTGGCCGCCCGGGTGATTCTGGCGGCCTGCGTACGCGATCTGGTGGCGCAGGGCCGCTGGGCCGGCGCCACGCTGTCCGCACCCCATCACGAATCGTGAAGTAGCCGTGCCGCCCGCAGGCTTCCCGCCGCTGGCACGCCCGCCTACCATCCTCGCATGATCGATGTGCTTGTGATTGGCGGCGGTAACGCAGCGTTGTGCGCGGCGCTGATGGCGCGCGAGGCGGGCGCCTCCGTCCTGCTGCTGGAGGCGGCGCCCGCGGCCTGGCGCGGCGGCAATTCGATGCATGTGCGCAACCTGCGCTGCATGCACGATGCCCCGCAGGATGTGCTGGTGGACGCCTACCCTGAAGAAGAGTACTGGCAGGACCTGCTCAAGGTCACCGCAGGCAAAACGGATGAGAAGCTTGCGCGCCGCGTGATCCGGGCCTCGTCCATGTGCCGCGACTGGATGCGGCGGCACGGTGTACATTTCCAGCCGCCGCTGTCCGGCGCGCTGCACGTCGCCCGTACCAACGCATTCTTCATGGGTGGCGGCAAGGCCCTGGTCAACGCCTACTACCGCAGCGCGCAGGCGCTCGGAGTGCAGGTGCGCTATGAATGCCCGGTCGCGCGCCTGGAGCTGCAGGGACCACGCTTCGTCGCGGCCGTGACCGAAGCGGGCGAGCGCATCGCGGCGCGCACTTGCGTGCTGGCCTGCGGTGGCTTCGAGTCCAACCTGGCATGGCAGCGCGAAGCCTGGGGCCGCAACGAGCGCGGCGAATGGCCGGCGGATAACTTCCTCATCCGCGGCACGCGCTACAACCAGGGCGTGCTGCTGAAGTTCATGCTGGACGCAGGCGCCGACGCCATCGGCGATCCGACGCAGGCGCATTGCGTGGCGATTGACGCGCGCGCGCCGCTGTACGACGGCGGCATCTGCACCCGCATCGACTGCGTGTCGCTGGGCGTGGTGGTTAACCGCGAGGCGCAACGCTTTTATGACGAAGGCGAGGATTTCTGGCCCAAGCGCTATGCGATCTGGGGCCGCCTGGTGGCGCAGCAGCCGGGCCAGACGGCGTGGTCCATCATCGACCGCAAGGCCGTGGGGCGCTTCATGCCGCCGGTGTTCGAAGGCACGCAGGCGCAAAGCCTGAACGAGCTCGCGCGGCTTATCGGTCTTGACGAACAGGCTTTCCTGCGGACCCTGCACGCCTACAACGCCGCCTGCCGTCCCGGCACGTTCGATCACACGCGGCTAGACGACTGCCGCACCGAAGGCATCGTGCCGGCCAAGACGCACTGGGCCCTGCCCATCGACACGCCGCCGTTCCATGCCTACCCGCTGCGCCCGGGCATCACCTTCACCTACCTGGGGCTGAAGGTGGACGAGACCGCCGCGGTGCGCTTCGGCGACGAGCCCAGCCCCAACCTGTTCGTGGCCGGCGAGATGATGGCCGGCAATGTACTGGGCCAGGGCTACACGGCGGGCGTGGGCATGAGCATCGGCACGGCATTTGGCCGCATCGCGGGTGTGCAGGCCGCGCGGCACCTGGGCCTGGCGCATCACGGGTTTGAAAGGGAGGCGGCCCATGCAGCAGCTCGTTGACCTGGTGGCGCAGGCCGGCGCCCTGGCCGACGGCCGGCCCGTGCCCTCCTCGCCTGCCGAAAAGGAGGTTGCCCGCGTGCTGCAGATCTGCAATGCCTGCCGCTACTGCGAAGGCTTCTGCGCGGTGTTTCCCGCCATGACACGCCGGCTGGAGTTTGCCGCCGCCGACGTGCATTACCTCGCCAACCTGTGCCACAACTGCGGCGCGTGCCTGCACGCCTGCCAGTACGCGCCGCCGCATGAGTTCGCGGTGAATATTCCGCAGGCCATGGCCGTGGTACGCGGCCAGACCTATCACGACTACGCCTGGCCCCGCGCGGCCGGCGCACTGTACCGGCGCAACGGGCTGGTGCTGTCGCTGGGGCTGGCCGCTGCGCTGGCGCTGTTCCTGGTGCTGGCCCTGGCACAGCGCGGCGGCCTGTGGCATGCGCCGCTGGCAGGAAATTTTTACGCCGTGTTCCCGCACAACCTGCTGGTGGCCATGTTCGGCAGCGTGTTCAGTCTGGCCGTGCTGGCGCTCGCGGTGGGCGTGGCGCGCTTCTGGCGCACGGTATCGCCGGGCTCGGCCCCCGGCAGGCAGCAGGCTGCGGCGGCAGCAGAGGCTGCGTCCAGTGCGCTGCGGCTCAAATACCTGGACGGCGGCCACAGGCAAGGCTGCAACGAAGCTGACGATGCGTTCACGCCGATGCGAAGGCGCTTTCACCATTGCACGTTCTACGGCTTCATGCTGTGCTTTGCTTCAACCAGTGTCGCCACGCTGTACCACTACGTACTGGGCATGCCGGCGCCCTATCCAGCCACCAGCCTGCCCGTCCTGCTGGGCACGGCGGGCGGCTTGGGGCTGCTGCTGGGACCGGCCGGGTTGTTCTGGCTCAACCTGCGCCGCCACCCGCTGCACGGTGACGCGCGGCAAAAGCCCATGGACCTGGGCTTCATCGCCCTGCTGTTCTTCACCAGCCTGACGGGGCTGGCCCTGCTGGCCTGGCGCGACACGGGCGCCATGGCGCTGCTGCTGGCGGTACACCTGGGCTTCGTCATGGCGCTGTTCCTCACGTTGCCCTACGGCAAGTTCGCGCACGGCATTTACCGCAGTGCCGCACTGCTGAAGTTCGCGATCGAAAGGCGCCAGCCCGCCGCGATCCGGCTGGGCGACGACTGAGAACCCCGCTAACCTCTTTACAACCCCTCGCGCAAAACCCAGAAGGAGACACCATGAAACGACGCACCATCCTGGTGGCAGCTGCAGTGGCCGGCCTGTGCGGGCCGCTCGCGGCGCAGACCGCCTTTCCGCCAGCCAAGCCCATCACCCTTTACGTAGGCTTTGCCCCTGGCGGCGCGGCGGACGCCGCCGCGCGGCTGATCGCCAAGAAGCTGTCCGAGAACATCGGCCAGTCCGTCGTGGTGGAAAACAAGGCTGGTGCAGGCGGCAACATCGTTCACCAGCAAGTGGCCCAGGGACCGGCCGACGGCACCGCACTGCTGCTGGGCTCGATCGGACCGCTCACGATCGCGCCGCACATGATGAAGGTTGGCTACGACCCGTTCAAGGATCTGGCGCCTATCTCGGGCGGGGTCAACTTTCCCAACCTGCTGGTCGTGCACCCGGGCACGGGTATCAGGAACATGGCCGAATTCATCGCCGCGGCCAAGGCCAAGCCCAACAATGTGTCCTATGCATCGACCGGCAACGGCTCGGCATCGCACCTGACGGGCGAGCTGTTCGCAGCCCGTGTCGGCAGCGAAATGCTGCACGTGCCCTACAAGGGCGGCGCTCCTGCCATGAACGACCTGCTTGGCGGGCGTTTCACCGGCTATTTCTCGGCCCCGCCCACATCGCTGCCGCACGTGGAAGCTGGCAAGCTCATTCCACTGGCGACCACGGGCCTCACGCGGCCGTCGTATATGCCCAATATCCCCACGGTGGCCGAGTCGGGCCTGCCCGGCTTCGAGGCGCTGAACTGGTATGCCTTCGTCGCATCGGCCAAAACGCCGGCGCCTATCCTGGACCGCTACAACACCGAACTCGTGAAGGTGCTGAACGATCCGGGCATCCGCGACGCACTTACCAAGCACGGCCTGAGCCCGCACCCCACCACGCGCGCCGAGCTGGCCGACTTCATGCAGAAGGAATCCACCAAGTGGGGCAAGGTGGTGGTGGAACGCAAGATCAAGCCCGAGTAGTGGCGGCAGCCCCGACAATCGGGGCATGAATCCCGAAGCCGACACGCTCTGGCGCGCCCCGCGCTGGGCGCTGGCCCTGCTGCTCGCACTGCTGGGCATGCTGGGGCCGTTCTCCATCGACACCTACATTCCCGCATTCTCGGGTATCGCGCGGTCGCTGGGCGCCACGCCGGTGCAGATGCAGCAGACGCTGTCGGCGTACCTCTTCGGCTTTGCATTCATGAACCTCTTTCACGGTGCGCTGGCCGACAGCTTCGGGCGGCGGCCCGTGGTGCTGTGGGGCATCGCGGCATTCACGCTGGCATCGGCCGGCTGCGCGCTGTCCCAGACCATCGGGCAGCTCGTGTTCTTCCGCGGGCTGCAGGGCCTGTCCACGGGCGCCGGCATCGTGGTGTCGCGCGCCGTCATCCGCGACATGTTCCCGCCAGCCCAGGCTCAGAAGGTGATGAGCCAGGTGACCATTTATTTCGGCGTGGCACCGGCCGTGGCGCCCATCATCGGCGGCTGGCTGTTCGTGCACCTGGACTGGCACGCGATTTTCTGGTTCCTGACGGGGGTGGGCGTGCTGCTGTGGACGGCCAATTTCCGGCTGCTGCCCGAAACGCTGCACGTCGCCGAACGACAGCCCTTCAATGTGCGCAACCTCATGCAGGGCTACTGGGCGCTGTGCTCCAACCCGCGCTTCCTGCTGCTGGCGCTGGCCAGCGGCATTCCGTTCAACGGCATGTTCCTGTACGTCCTGTGCGCGCCCGAGTTCCTGGGAACGCACCTGGCACTGTCGCCCACACAGTTCTTCTGGTTCTTTCTGCTGACCATCGCCGGCATCATGGGCGGCTCGTGGACCAGCGGCCGGCTGGCCGGGCGCATCGCGCCAAAGCGCCAGATACGCCACGGCTTCGTGATCATGGTTGTGGTGTCGCTGGCCAACGTGGCGGCCAACTTCATGTTTCCCGTGCATGTGTCGTGGGCACTGCTGCCGATCGCGGTGTTCGGCTTCGGCTGGGCGCTGATGGTGCCAGTGGTCACGCTGCTGGTGCTGGATCTGTACCCGCAGCGACGCGGGCTCGCGTCATCGCTGCAGGCCGTGATCGGCTCCACGGCCAACGGCGTCGTGGCCGGCGTGGTCGCGCCGCTGGTCATGCACTCCACGCGCGCGCTGGCCGTGGCGTCGCTGCTGATGATGGGCGTGGGCCTGGTGGCCTGGGTGGTGATGCACCGGCGCTGGCCCGAGATCGGGCGCTCGGCCGGGATCTGATTCCCGGCATCTGTTCGCCAGTGCGTTTGCACGCCTGCGGCGTCGCCGAGGCGCCTGCACTGCGGAAGCGTTCACTGGTGTTTTCCCTTGAGAGTTCTGCCATGCAGCACAACGGGCCGCCACTGCGTTGACGCTGCTCGCGGGCGCGGCCTACATTGCGCCACTTCGCACTTCAGGGTCGCAGTTCGCAATGGATCTTTTCCTTCAACAAGTCCTCAACGGACTCACGCTGGGCGGCATCTACAGCCTGGTGGCACTGGGACTGACGCTGGTGTACGGCATCCTGCACGTGCCCAATTTCGCGCACGGTGCGTTCTACATGGCCGGGGCGTTCGTGTCGTTCCACCTCATGAAGGTCGCCGGCCTGAACTACTGGGTTGCCATGCTGGGCTCGGCGCTGTGCGTGGCGGTAATCGCGACGCTGGCCGAACGGCTGGTGTTCAACCCGCTGCGCAACGCCTCGGGCCTGCACCCGATGATCGCGGCCATCGGCGTGCTGCTGTTCCTGGAAGCCGGCGCGCAGGCGATCTGGGGCGCCGACTTCCACCGCATGCAGACGCCGTACAACGGCATCATCGACCTGTACGGCGTCACGGCGCCCGTGCAGCGGTTGCTGATCATCGCGGGCGCTTTCAGCCTGATGGTGGTGTTGCAGCTGTTCCTCAAGCGGACGGTGACGGGCTCCTCCATCATCGCCATGGCGCAGAACCGAGAGGGCGCATCGCTCGTGGGCATCGACGCCAACCGCGTGTCCATGCTGACCTTCGCCATCTCGGGCGTGCTGGCCGCGGTAGCCGCCACGTTGTATGCGCCGATCAACCTCGTGTACCCGGCGATGGGGCACCTGGTGATCACCAAGGCGTTCGTGATCATCATCCTGGGCGGCATGGGCAGCGTGCCCGGTGCGATCGTGGGCGGGCTGATCATCGGCTTTGCGGAAAGCTTCGGCGCGTTCTACATCTCGACCGACTACAAGGACATCATTGCGTTCGGGCTGCTGGTGTTGATCCTGTCGGTGCGGCCGCAGGGCCTGTTCACCCGGGGGGCCGCATGAAGCACCTGATCGGCAAACCGGGCTGGGCGCTGCTGCTGGCCGTCGGCCTAGCGTTCCCCTTCATCGCTCGCAACGACTACCACCTGACGGTGATGTCCACGGCCTATATCTTTGCGCTGGCCACCGTGGGCCTGAACCTGGTCACGGGCTACACCGGGCAATTCAATCTGGCCCATAGCGGTTTCATGGCCGTGGGCGCCTATACCGTAGGCATCCTGACCGTGGACCATCAGGTTCCGTTCTGGATCGCCTTTGCGCTGTCGGGCATCACCGCGACCGTGCTGGGGTTCTTCGTCGGGCTGGTATCGCTGCGGCTCAAGGGCCACTACTTCTCGATCTTCACGCTGTGTGTGGGCTACATCATGTTCCTGGTAATCGAGAAATGGGAAAGCCTCACGCACGGCACCGTGGGCATCATGGGCATTCCCGCGCCCTCGCCCATCGGGCCGCTCGCGTTCGAGTCGCCACGCGCACTGTACTACCTGGTGTTCTTTTTTCTGGTGCTCGGCGTGTGGGTCATGCACCGCATCGTCAACTCGCTGCTGGGCCGCGCCTTCGTGGCGATCCGCAACGGCGATGCGCTGGCCGAGGCGCTGGGCATCAACCTCATGCGCAACAAGCTGCTGGCGTTCATGCTGTCGGTGTTCTACGCGGGGCTGGCGGGCGGCTTGTACGCGGGCTTCGTGCGTTTCCTGGGCCCGGGCATCGCGGGGGTTGAGCACACCTTCGACATGACGATGTACATGCTGGTGGGCGGGCTGGGCACGCTGCTCGGACCGCTGCTGGGCGCCCTGGGTGTGCCCTGGCTCACACAGTACCTGCAGTTCCTGCAGGAATACCGTTTCATCGTGTTCGGGCCAATTCTCGTGCTGCTGGTGATCTTCGTGCCGCACGGCATCGTGGGCACCTACATGGGCTGGCGGGTGAGGCGCGCTACGCCATCTGCGCCACCAGTTGCCGCCGCCGCGCCACAGGTGTCCACCCCCGTCCAGACGGAGGCCGGCCGTGCTTGAAATCATCGACCTGTCCAAGCGTTTCGGCGGCCTGGCCGCCGTGAATGCCGTGTCCACCACGATCGAACGCGGGCGCATCAACGCAATCATCGGTCCCAACGGCGCGGACAAGACCACGTTTTTCAACCTGATCAGCGGTGTGCACCGGCCTACCTCGGGCAGCATCCACTTCGATGGGCAGGATGTCACCCAACTAAGGGCCGATCAGGTCGCACGCCTGGGCATTTCCCGCACCTTCCAGACCACCACGCTGTTCGACATGGCCACGGTGCTGGACAACCTGATCGTGGGCCACCGCCTGCGCACACGCTCGGGGCTGCTGGATGTGCTGGTGAATTCGCCGCGCCTCGTGCGCGAAGAAAAGACCTGCCGCGACAAGGCACGCGACGCGCTGGATTTCGTGGGGCTGTCACACATTGCCAACCGCCTGGCCGGTGACATCACGCAGGAGGAGCGCAAGCGCGTGGCGTTCGCGCTGGCTCTGGCCACCGACCCCAGCCTGGTGCTGCTGGACGAGCCGGCCGGCGGTGTCAATCCCGAAGAGACCGTGGGCCTGGCCGCGCTGATCCGCAAGATGGTGCGCCACGGCATCACTGTCTGCCTGATCGAGCACAAGATGGACATGATCATGAGCCTGGCCGACAGGATCATGGTGCTGAACTATGGCGAGAAGATCGCCGAGGGCACGCCCGCCGAGATCCGCGCCAACCCGGCCGTGATCGACGCCTATCTGGGGAGCGAGCATGCTGTCGCTTGAGAACGTCACCCAGAGCTACGGCACGTTCCGCGCGCTGAACGGCATCAATCTGCATGCGAAAGAAGGCGAACTCGTCGTGCTGCTGGGCGCCAACGGTGCGGGCAAGAGCAGCATCTTCCTGACCGTCAGCGGGTTGCAGAAGGCCTCGGGCGGCAGCATCCGCTTTCGCAACACCGAGCTCGCCGGCATGAAGCCGTCGCAGATCGTGCAGCTGGGTGTCGTGCACTGCCCCGAGGGCCGCAAGCTGTTCCCGCAGATGTCGGTGCTGCTGAACCTGATGCTGGGTGCCTATGTGCACGGCGGCGACAAGGCGGGCAATCAGAAGCGGCTTGAAGAGGTCTTCGACCTGTTCCCCATGCTGGCCGAGAAAAAGGACCAAACCGCCGGCTCGCTGAGCGGCGGCCAGCAGCAGATGGTGGCCATCGGCCGTGCGCTGATGGGCCGGCCCCAGGCACTGCTGCTGGACGAGCCGTCGCTGGGGCTGGCGCCGCTGGTGGTCAAGCAGGTGTTCGACGTGATCCAGCGCATCAACCGCGCGGGCACGACGGTGCTGCTGGCCGAGCAGAACGCCTTTGCGGCGCTGAAGATCGCGCACCGCGCCTACGTGATCGAGGGCGGCCGCATCGTCATGGAAGGCGACCGCGACAGCCTGCTGGGCAACGACGCGATCCGCCGCGCTTACATAGGCGGGTGATATGGCCCACCCCCGATGCGTCTTCGGCGCCTCCCCCTCAAGGGGGCGACACCAGCGGCCCGGCGGAGCCGGTTCCGCGGTGTCACTGGAAAAGAAACCCGTCAACACCAAGGAGACATCATGAAGCTGAAATATCTCGCGCTTGCTGCCGTACTGACGACCACCTCGGCCTTCGCCCAGGACGTCGTCAAGATCGGCTATTCGGGCCCGCTGTCGGGCGGCGCCGCGCTGTACGGCAAGAACGTGCTGGACGGCATGCAGATGGCCGCGGCGGAAATCAACGCGGCCGGGCTGGAGGTCGGCGGAAAAAAGGTGAAGCTCGAGATCGTCGCGCTGGACGACAAATACAACCCCAGCGAGACGGCCATCAACGCGCAGCGCCTGGTGCAGGAGCACAAGACCGCCGCCATCCTGGTGCCGCACTCGGGTGGCAGCCTGGCACTGCAGACCAACAACGAGGCGCAGAAATACCTGCTGCTGTCCTATACCAGCGTGCCCCAGGTGCTGGCACGCGGCAACAAGCTCACGCTGCGCATCCCGCCTGAATTCACGTCGTACGTGCAGCCGTTCGTCAAGCATGCGATGGCCAAGTACGGCAAAAACCTGGCCATCGCCAATGCCGATCACGACTACGCCAAGGCCTGGACCGCGGTGTTCAAGCCCGCCTGGGAGGGCGCGGGCGGCAAGGTCGTGGCCGACAATCCCATGTCGTACAACCGCGCGACCGACTTCTACAGTGGCGTGAGCCGCGTGCTGGCCGCGAAGCCCGACGTGATGTTCATCGGCGGTGCGTCCGAGCCCACGGGCCTCGTCGTCAAGCAGGCGCGCGAGCTCGGCTTCAAGGGCGGCTTCGTCATCATCGACCAGGCCAAGATGGACGAGATGAGCCAGGTCACCGGCGGCTATGCGCCGCTGGAAGGCTCCATCGGCGTGCTGCCTCTGGTGGACGATCCGCAGCCGGACTCCAAAGCCTTCGTCGAGCGTTTCCGCAAGCTGCACCCCGGCCGCACGCCCAGCTCCGAGGTGTCGCTGAACTACACGGCGGTCCACGCGACGGCGATGGCCATGAAGCTGGCCGGCACCACGACCGATGCCACCGCCATCCGCGCCCAGCTCGACAAGGCGATGAAAGCCCTGTCGCCCGCCAACAACCCGCACGGCCTGGACGGTGTGGACGACCGTGGTGGTTCGCTGGCCAACACCCGCGTGGCCGTCATCGAAGGCGGCAAGGTGCGCGAGCGGGCACTGCGCGACTTCAAGTAGTCAACGTGCCCGCCACCGCGAGGCGCCGCGGGGCGGGCTGAGCGCGTCCTCGATGCGCGCCACCATGGCGATCAGGCGCGGGCGCACTTCGCTCAGCAGGAACTGCGGCGACAGACGCGTCGCCAGGCCGCCGCAGCTGATGGCCATCGGCGGCAGATCATCACCGGCCTGCACGGCACAGGCAATGCCGTTGATGTGCGGCTGCCATTCACCGAACGAACACGTCACGCCCAGCGTGTTGTGCTCGTGGATGGACCGCTCAATGCCGCGCAGCGTCTGCGGCCAGCCGGCGGTATCGCGCTTGCGGATGCGCTCCAGAAACTCCTGCCGCTCCTGCGCGCCGATGGCGGCAAGCCATGCGCGCCCGATGGATGTCGTGGCCACGGGGATGCGTGCGCCGACCGTGAGCAGCGGCGCGGGCGGTTTGACGCTGCGGCAGGTCTCCACGTAAATCATGGACAGGCGGTCGCGCGTGCCCAGCGCGACCTCGACCTTGCCGAAGGCCGCCAGTTCCTCCATCCACGGCCGCGCGACCTCGCGCACGTCCAGCTTGGACAGCATCGCACTGCCCAGCGACAGCGTGGCCGTGCCCAGCCGGAACTTGCCGCTGTCACCGACCTGGATAAGGTAGCCCAGCCGCGTGAGAGTGGCCGTGAGCCGCGAGACGGTGGACTTGGGCAGATTGCAGCGCTGGGCGATGTCCTGGTTGCCCAGACGTGTGCCCGAGCGAAAGCACGCCAGCACCTCGAGCCCGCGCGCGAGCGCGGTCACGAAGTGCCGGTCTTCCGCGGCACGGACTTTACGGGGAAGTGATTTGGCGGCCGGGGCCGCCGGGGATTTCGCCGTCGCCATCGGCCCATTGTGGGGCGCGGCGATGGCGCGTCATGTCGCCTTGGCGCGCGAACTCAGCGGGCCGGCTTGGCCGGGCGCTTGCGTGCATCGTGCGGCACGTAGGGGCGCGGGCCGGCAGCGGGTTTGGCAAAGGCAGGCTTGCGCGGCGCGAAGTCCGTGCGATCGCCGCGCGGCGCGGCGGCAAAGCCATCGCGCGGTGCACCGCGGCCTTCGTGGCGATTGCCTTCGTGGCGGGCGCCACCGAAGTCGCCAAAGCCGGCCTTGCGGCCGTAGCCTGCGCCGTTGTCCTCACGGCGCGGGGCGAAGCCACGGTCCTCGCGCGGCGCGAATCCGCCGCCGAAACCGCCCGTGCGGCCACCGCCGCCCGGACGGCGATCACGCGACGGGCCGCCACGGCCACGGCCCTTGAAATCACCTTGCGGACGGCTCTGCGGTGCCCGCTGTTGCGGCTCCATGCCGGGAATCACCTCGGTCTTGAACGGTTGCTTCGTGAAGGCTTCGATGTCGAAGATCTTGCGACGGTCGCGGAACTCGGCGAAGGTCACAGCCAGGCCGTCACGCCCTGCCCGGCCCGTGCGGCCGATGCGGTGCGTGTAGTCCTCGGACTTCATGGGCAGGCCGAAGTTGAACACGTGGGTGATCGTGGGCACGTCGATGCCGCGCGCGGCCACGTCGGTGGCCACCAGCACCTGCACCTGGCCGTTGCGCAGCGCCATCAGGCGGCGGTTGCGCAGCCCCTGGCTCAGGGCGCCGTGCAGCGCCACGGCGGAGAAACCGGCCTGCTGCAGGTCATTGGCAAGGCCATCGCACTCGATCTGCGTGCTGGCGAAAACAATCGCCTGGTTGATGGTACTGTCGCGCAGCCAATGGTCCAGCAGCGCGCGCTTGTGCTGGGCGTTGTCGGCCCAGAACAGCACCTGCTTGATGTTGGCGTGCTTTTCCTGCGGGCTGTCGATCTGGACCTTGCGCGGCTCGCGCATCACGCGGGCGGCCAGTTGCTGGATGCGCGGCGCGAACGTGGCGCTGAACATCATGGTCTGGCGACGCTCGATGGTGAGCTGGTTGATTTCGGCCAGGTCGTCGGCAAAGCCCAGGTCCAGCATGCGGTCGGCCTCGTCGACCACCAGGAACTGCACCTGATCCAGCTTGATCTGCATGGACCGCTGCAGGTCCAGCAGGCGGCCCGGCGTGGCCACGACGAGGTTGGCGTTCTGCAGGCGGGCGATCTGCAGCTGGTAGGGAATGCCACCCACCACGTTGGCAATGCGCAGGCCGCGGCAGTGCTTGACGAGCTCGATCGCATCATGGGCGACCTGCTGGGCCAACTCGCGCGTGGGGCACAGCACGAGCGCGCCGGGCGTGGCGGCCTTGAAGTTTCGGGTGTCGGTGGGGTTCTTGCGCTTGGGGCGCTTGGGGGGCGCTTCGCCGCGCTCGGCGGCTTCGGCCACGGCGCGCTCAAAGTCGGCCCGGGCCTGGGCTTCGGCTTCGGCCTGCTGCGTCAGCAGCGTGTGCAGCACGGGCAGCAGAAATGCCGCCGTCTTGCCGCTACCGGTCTGGCTGGACACCATCAGGTCCAGAAATTTGGCCGCCTGGGCGTTGTCGCCCTCGGTGCGCGAACCCATGGCCAGCGGAATGGCCTTGTCCTGCACGGCGGTGGGCTGCGTGTAGCCCAGGTCTTCGACGGCGCGCAGCAGTTCGGGCGCGAGGCCCAGCAATTCAAATCCGTTGGGCTCCTTCACCGCAATCGCTTCGCAGGCACCGCCAGCGTCCACGGTTTCAACAAAGGATTCGGCAGGCGAAAAGTCGCCCTTCACTTCAAAAGAGTCAGTCATGTTGGCTCACACAACAACAGCCCGCCCCTGTCGGGCGCGCCGTCGTTCAATGGTTAAAAAACATCAACCATCAAACGACTGCCATGCGGAGCATGGGCGGTCCATTCGTGGACCATGGTGTGAAGGGAGATGCGCAAAATGCGTTGCTGTTTGCAGCGCAGCCCGCGATTATGGCATGAATCCGGGTTTTTACCTAGATCAGCTTGAGGAAGTGCTCACGGTAGTGCACCAGCTCATCGATGGACTCGTGCACGTCGGCCAGCGCCGTGTGTTTCTGCTGCTTTTTGAAGGCGTTGTAGACCTCGGGGCGCCAGCGCTTGGCCAGTTCCTTGAGCGTGCTCACGTCCAGGTTGCGGTAGTGGAAGAACGCCTCCAGTTTCGGCATGTACTTGACCAGGAAGCGGCGGTCCTGGCCGATGGTGTTGCCACACATGGGCACGGTTCCCTTGGGCGCGTACTTCGACAGGAAATCCAGCAGGGCCTGCTCGGCGTCGGCCTCGGTCACGGTGGATGCCTTCACCTTGTCGATCAGGCCGCTGCGGCCGTGCGTACCCTTGTTCCATGCATCCATGCGGTCAAGCTGGGCATCGCTCTGGTGGATGGCAAAGACCGGGCCTTCAATGCGTACCTCCAGCGACGGGTTGGTCACGATGACGGCAATTTCGATCAGGCGATCGGTTTCGGGGTCGAGCCCGGTCATTTCGCAGTCCAGCCAGATCAGGTTCTGGTCGGATTTGGCAAGGGTAGGGACAGGGGAGGAAGAGGCGTCGAACATGCTTGTGATTGTCGCCGATGGCCTAAACTGGAAAGCTATGGATTTTTCCCCGCTGCTGACATTTTGTTTCGCCGGTGCGCTGGTAGCTGGCCTGCTCGTGAAGTTCTGGCTGGCGTCGCGCCAGATCCGCCACGTGGCCCTTCATCGCGGCGAGGTTCCCGCCGCTTTCACCGAGGCCGTCAGCCTGGCCGCGCACCAGAAAGCCGCCGACTACACCATCACCAAGGCCCGCTTCGGCCTGCTGGAGCTGGCCGTTGGCGCAGCCGTGCTGCTGGGCTGGACGCTGCTGGGCGGGCTGGATGCGCTGAACCAGGCCTTGCTGGCCTGGCTGGGCGGCGGCATGGCGCAGCAACTGGCTTTGCTGGGTGCATTCATGGTGATCGGCGGCCTGATCGACCTGCCGTTCACGCTTTACCAGACCTTCGTGATCGAGGATCGCTTCGGCTTCAACAAGATGACGTTCAGCCTGTGGCTGGGTGACCTCGTGAAGTCCACCGCCGTGGGAATTGCCATCGGCCTGCCCATTGCCTGGCTCATCCTGTGGCTCATGGGCGCGGCGGGCGGCATGTGGTGGCTGTGGGCGTGGGGCGTGTGGATGGGCTTCAATCTGTTGCTGTTGCTGGTCTACCCCACTTTCATCGCGCCGCTGTTCAACAAGTTCCAGCCGCTGGAAGATGAAACGCTCAAGGCCCGCGTCACAGCCCTAATGCAGCGCTGCGGGTTCGCGGCCAAGGGCCTGTTCGTGATGGACGGAAGCAAGCGCAGTGCCCATGCCAATGCGTACTTCACCGGCTTTGGCGCGGCCAAGCGCGTGGTGTTCTATGACACGCTGCTGGCCAAGCTGTCGCCCGGCGAGGTGGACGCGGTGCTGGCCCACGAGCTGGGCCACTTCAAGCACAAGCACATCATCAAGCGCATCGTGAGCCTGTTCGCACTGAGCCTGGCGGGGTTCGCACTGCTGGGGTGGCTGTCCACACAGGCATGGTTCTACACCGGCCTGGGCGTGCGGCCCAACATGGATGCGCCCAACGACGCGCTCGCCCTGCTGCTGTTCCTGCTGGCGGTGCCGGTGTTCACGTTCTTCATTTCGCCGCTGTTCGCCCAGCTGTCGCGCCGGCATGAGTTCGAAGCCGATGCCTATGCCATGGCCCAGACCAGCGGCCGCGACCTGAGCACCGCGCTGCTCAAACTGTACGAGGACAACGCCTCCACGCTGACGCCGGACCCGGTGTTCGTGAAGTTCTACTATTCCCACCCGCCCGCCTCCGAGCGGCTTGCAAGGATGAGTGCATGACGAGCATGCTCAAGAAGGTGGACTGGTCCACCCACCCCCGCCGCGCCCTGAACCCGACGGAGATCGTCACCCGGCTTGCCTCGGCACCCGGCTGGGCGCTGACCGGCGACGGCGCCGATGTCGCCATCCAGAAGACTTACACCTTCGCGAACTACTACGAGACCATCTCGTTCGTGAACGCGCTGGCCTTCATTGCCAATGCGCAGGACCACCATCCCGACCTTTCGGTGCACTACAACCGTTGCGTCGTGCGGTTCAACACGCATGACGTCAACGGCATTTCTGAAACCGATTTCGACTGCGCGTCCCGTCTCGACGCGCTGCTGGACTGAGGGCAGGTTTGGCTGCCGCAGCCGCGCTGGACACAGGCCTGGTGGTCGGCAGCTTTGGCCGGCACTGCCTGGTGGAAACGCCCGAAGGCCGACGCATCATCTGCCATCCCCGGGGCAAGAAAAGCCAGGTGGTGGTGGGGGACCGCGTGCTGTGGCAGGCCTCCCGCGACGAGGGCACGATCGAAAAAATCGAGGAGCGGCGCAACCTGTTCTACCGGCAGGATGAAATCCGCACCAAATCGTTCGCCGCCAACCTGGACCAGGTGCTGATCCTCATCGCGGCAGAGCCCGAGTTTTCCGAGAGCCAGCTTGCGCGCGCACTGATCGCTGCTGAAGCGGCCGGCATCCGGCCCGTCATCGCATTGAACAAAAGCGATCTGGTGGAGCCCTTTGAACGGGCCTGGGCGCGCCTGCTTCCGTATCAGCACATGCACTATGGGGTGATGCCGCTGTGTCTGCGCCTGTCGGGCGACGTGGACCGCGATCATCTGCGCAAACAGCTGCAGGGCAAAACCACCCTGGTGCTCGGCCCTTCCGGCGCCGGCAAAAGCACGCTGATCAACCTGCTGGTCCCCGGCGCGCTGGCCGAAACCAACGAGATTTCGCAGGCGCTCAATTCCGGCAAGCACACCACAACCAGTACGACCTGGTACTGGGTCGACGATGCGCGAACGACCGCGCTGATCGATTCACCGGGATTCCAGGAGTTCGGGCTGCACCATATCGAACCTGCGAATCTGCCGGCGTGCATGCCTGACATCCGGGCGCACGTGGGCGAATGCCGCTTCTACAACTGCACGCACCTGCATGAGCCCGGCTGCGGCGTCATGGCCCAGGTCAGCGCCGAACCGCTGGCGACGCAGATCAGCGCCCGACGCTACAAAATCTATGGCGACCTGTTCGCGGAGCTGTCGCAGCCGCGTTACTGAGCGGTTTGCGTGATTGCTGCCAGGGCCTGCACCAGGGCATCACACTGGGCCGGCGTTCCGATGCTGATGCGCAGGTACTGGTCGATGCGCGGCAGCCTGAAATGCCGTACCAGGACGCCACGTTCGCGCAGCGCCGCCGCCAGCGCCGCTGCGTCATGTAGCGAATGGGTGGCGAACACGAAATTGGCGGCCGAAGGCAGCACCGCAAACCCCAGCCCCTGCAACTGCGAGGACAGGGATTCGCGGGCGTCGATCACCGCACGGCAGGTCTGGCGGAAGTAAACGTCGTCCTCATAGGCTGCCGCCGCACCTGCCTGCGCGAGCCGGTCCAGCGGATAGGAGTTGAAGCTGTTCTTGACGCGTTCCAGTGCGTCGACCAGGTGCCGCTGCCCAAAGGCCACGCCCACCCGCAACCCGGCCAGCGACCGGCTCTTGGACAGCGTGTGGACCACCAGCAGGTTCGGGTAGCGTCCGATCAGGCTCACGGCACTGTCGGCGCCGAAATCCACATAGGCCTCGTCCACCAGCACGACGCATTGCGGCTGGCTTTGCAGCAGTGCTTCGATGTCGGACAGCGCCAGCACGCAGCCCGTGGGCGCATTCGGGTTGGCCACCACCACGCCGCCAGCGGGTCGCCCGGCATAGTCGGACACGCGCACCCGCATGTCCGCGTCCAGCGGCACCCCCTCCGCCCGGATGCCGTAAAGCCGGCAATACACCGCATAGAAGCTGTAGCTGATGTCAGGCATCAGCAGTGGCTCGCGTTGCTGGAAGAACGCAAAGAACGCGTGGGCCAGCACTTCGTCGGAGCCATTTCCCACGAAGACCTGGCCTGGCTGCAGCCCGTGGTGACGCGCAATCACCTCGCGCAGTGCCACGGACTCGGGGTCCGGATATAGCCGCAGGTCCTGCACCGCCGCGGCAATCGCGTCGGCCACACGGAGCGACGGGGGATACGGGTTTTCGTTGGTGTTGAGCTTGACGAGGTTGGCGATGCGGGGCTGCTCGCCGGGCACATAGGGCGTGAGCCCCCTCACAACAGGGCTGCAGAAGGTGTCGCTCATCAGCCCAGCAGCCGCGCCAGCGTCAGCAGCGCCAGCAGCACCATCCAGAGCACGACCGAACGCCACACCAGACCCACCACGCTGCGCAGATGGGCCATTTCGGGTTCGCGGCCTGGCGTGACATCGGCACCCGCCGGCGCATCTGCCGCACCGGGTGCCTGAAATGCGCCCGAGCTGTTGGGGGTGAACGCGGTTTTCAGCGCCTCGCCGCCCAGGCGCACGTTGATCGCGCCCGAGGTCGCGGCCAGGATCACGCCATCGTTGTCGTCGGGAAACCGCTGCGAATGGTGGCGCCAGCTGTCAATCGCTTCCTCAAAGCTGCCAACCACCGCGAAAGCCGTGGCCGTGGCCCGGGCGGGCAACCAGTCGATCGCGCGCCACGCGCGCGCCGCGGCGCCCTGCAGGGCGGCGCTGGCCGGCTGGTTTTGCGCCTTGGCCCTGTATTTCCAGTAGCGGCCGACGAACTCGCTCATGCGGTACAGCACCGCGCCCGATGGGCCGAGCCCCAGGGCAGCCAGCACCGAGAACCACCCCAGCACGCCAAACACATGGCGGTGCGCCGCGAGCACGGAATATTCGATCACGTGGCGCACGATCTCGCTGCGCGGCAGTTCGCTGGCATCCACCTGCTGCCACTGGGCCAGCAGCTCACGGGCACGCGCCTCGTCACCGGCGTCCAGCGCATCGCGGATGCCCGTGAAATGGTGGCTGAACTGGCGAAAGCCCAGCGTTACATACAGGATGGCAATGCTCCACAACATCGCCAGCGGCCAGCCCGCGGCCCACATCAGCAACCAGTAGACCGCCAGCGTCACGGCCGAGGGCAGGATCACGGCCAGCGTCCATGCGACCCAGCCGTGATGGGGCTTGCCTGCGTCGAAATTGCGGCTGACCTGCCGCGCCCATCCCCGCAGCGTGGCATGGATCAGGTTGTGCCGCGCCAGCGGACGCACCTGCTCCAGCAACAGCGCAAACAGGATGGCAAAGAAGCTCATCGCGCAATGATAGCGCCGGGCTATCGCGCGAATGGCGCTGCTACGCCGAAAGAAAGCGGTAGAAATTGCGCAGCATGCCCGCGGTGGCGCCCCAGATGAACCGCTCGGTCGTGCCATCCATGTAGGGCATGGACAGCCATTCACGGCGCACGCCGCCTGCATCCATCGCGTGGTGCCGGTGGTGCGCCGGGTTCATCAGGAATTCCAGCGGGACCTCGAATGCGGCGGCCACCTCGTAAGGGTTCAGCGCCAGCCGGTGTTGCGGCGCCACCAGCGCCACGACGGGCGTGACGACGAACTGCGTGCCGGTCGTGTAGGTGGGCAGCGTACCGACCACCTCGATGTGTTGGGACTGCAGACCAATTTCCTCCTGCGCTTCGCGCAGCGCCGTGTGCGCGGCGTCCACATCGGTTTCGTCGGACTTGCCCCCGGGAAAGGCCACCTGGCCCGAGTGCGTGGACAGGTGCGTGGTGCGCTCTGTCAGCAGCATCATGGGCCGGTCACGCATGACGATGGGCACCAGCACCGCTGCCTGCGTGAGCGGGCGGTCCATGAACTTGCGCTCCAGCCAGAATTCGGGTTCCCAGTGCGGCGGCTGCAGGAACCGCCGGCGGATCGCGTCCGGCTGCAGCGCCGGCCCAGTGACCGCCGGCAAGTGCGTGTCGCTGCGCAGCACTTCGGCACGCCGGGGGTCGAAGTTGGGCAGCTTGGACAGCGGCGTGCTGACGGGGGTTGGATCAATCGGCATGAATGCGGGACGGCAATGAAAAAGCCGCCACGAGCACGGAGCTGGCGGCGGCTTCAAGCAAGGCGGGCGGCTTATTCGGCGGCGGCCGCTTTGCTCGGCAGTTTTTCCTTGATGCGGGCCGACTTGCCGCTGCGGTCACGCAGGTAGTACAGCTTGGCACGGCGCACGTCGCCGCGGCGCTTGACTTCGATGCCGGCAATCAGCGGGCTGTAGGTCTGGAACGTACGCTCCACGCCTTCGCCGCTGGAGATCTTGCGCACGGTGAAGCCGCTGTTCAGGCCACGGTTGCGCTTGGCAATCACGACGCCTTCATAGGCCTGCACCCGCTTGCGGTTGCCTTCAACCACGTTGACGCTGACGATCACGGTGTCGCCGGGGGCAAATTCGGGGATTTTCTTGCCCAGGCGGGCGATTTCCTCTTGTTCGAGGGTCTGGATCAGATTCATGGTTTACCTCTGTGATCGTGCCCACGCTACGCTGGGGGCCCTGTGCAACGTTGTTGTCGCGGCGGGCGGCTGGGCAGAGGATCGAAAAGCCTTTGATTATAAACAGTTTTTGCCTGCTTTCGCCAGCACGGCCTCGTCGGCGGGGCTGAGGCGGCCCTGCAGGCGTGCCGCATCGATCAGGTCCGGGCGGTGCTGCGCCGTGGTTTCCAGCCGCCGGTCGCGCCGCCAGCGCTCGATGTGCGCATGGTGACCCGACAGCAGCGCCGCTGGCACCGTATGGCCGTTCCAGGCCTCTGGACGGGTGTAGTGCGGGCAGTCCAGCAGTCCATCCAGCGCCGGGTTGAAGCTGTCCAGCTGGTGGCTGCCTTCGTCGTTGAGCACACCGGGCTGCAACCGCGCCACGGCGTCCAGCAGGGCCATGGCCGCCACCTCACCGCCGGACAGCACGAAGTCGCCCAAGCTGACCTGCACATCCACATGCGCGTCGATGAAGCGCTGGTCGATACCCTCGTAACGCCCGCACAGCAGCACGGCGCCCTCGCCGGCCGACCAGCGTTCAACGGCCGCATGGTCCAGCCGCGCGCCGACTGGCGAAAACAGCACCACCGGCGCGCCATCCGCGCGGTCGGCGCGGATCGCCTGCAGGCAGCGGGCGAGTGGTTCGGCCAGCATGACCATGCCGGGGCCGCCGCCGAAGGGCCGGTCGTCCACGCGGCGGTAGTTGCCTTCGGCAAAGTCGCGCAGCGGCCACAGGCGCACATCCACCTGCTTTGACTCGTAGGCGCGGCGCGTTACCCCCGCCACCAGAAAAGGGGCGAACAGCTCGGGAAAGAGCGTGATGACGTCAAAGCGCATGGCCCCAGCGCTCCGCTCAGTAGTCAGGCTGCCAGTCGACCGTGATGCGCCGCGCGGTCTGGTCCACGCCGTCCACATAGGCCGACACGAACGGAATCATGCGCTCATGCGTCTTGCCGTCCGCTTCATAGGTCAGCACCAGCACGGTCTGCGGTCCGGTTGCCATCAGCTCGCTGACCCGCCCGAGTGCCACGCCTTCGCGGTTGACGACGTCCAGGCCCATCAGGTCGACCCAGTAGTACTCGTCCGTGCCGGCGGTGGGGAAGCTGGAGCGTGGCACGAACACGCGCGCGCCCTTAAGCGCCTCGGCGGCTGTGCGGTCAGGGATATCTTCGGAGCTTGCGACCACTGAATCCGAATGGTCCCTGGCCTCGCGCACACGCAGCAGCAATGTGCCCGCGAAGGTCCTGGCGCCGCGCTCGGACGGCTGGAGATACCAGCGTTTGGAAGAAAAAAGCGCCTCGGGGGAGGCGCTGTGGGGCAGGACCTTGAACCAGCCCTTGATGCCCCAGGCATCAGCGATGCGCCCGACTTCGATCGCGTCTGCCGGTAGGTCGACAGGGTCGAGCCGGGACAGCATGAAGCCTTAGGCTGCCTTGGCGGCTGCCTGCTTGATCAGGCGTTCCACGGTGGGGGAAGCCTGGGCGCCAACACCCTGCCAGTAGGTCAGGCGGTCCTGGGCAACGCGCAGGCCTTCTTCGCCTTCCTTGGCGGTCGGGTTATAGAAGCCGATGCGCTCGATGAAGCGGCCGTCACGACGGACACGCTTGTCGGCCACGACGATGTTGAAGAACGGACGGCCTTTGGCGCCGCCGCGGGAGAGTCGAATCACGACCATGATTTATCCTTTGGGTGGTACGGAATTGCTTCCGGTATCTTTCAGCGTTTGAGACACGCGACATGGCCACCCGGCCAGCGACACGCTGAAAAGCCCACGATTATATCAACCTGCCGTTTTATGCCCACCATACGTCCGAGCCGGGACGAAGACATCCCGGCCATCACCGCCATTTATGCACACCACGTGCTGCACGGCACAGGCACTTTCGAGACCACGCCTCCCACCGAAGCCGAGATGGCCGGGCGGCGTGCCGACGTGCTGTCCAAAGGGCTTCCGTGGCTGGTGGTCGAGGACGGCGGACGGGTGCTGGGCTATGCCTACTGCCAGTGGTTCAAGCCCCGCCCCGCCTACCGGTTTTCGGCCGAGGATTCGATCTACATGGCGGCCAGCGCGGCCGGCATGGGCCTGGGCCGGCAATTGCTCACGGCGCTGACCCAGGCCGCACAGGAAGCTGGCGTGCGCAAGCTCATCGCAGTGATCGGGGATTCCGCCAACGCCGGCTCCGTGGGCGTGCACCGCAGCCTGGGTTTCAACCATGTGGGCGTGCTCAAGTCCTGCGGCTGGAAGTTCGGCAAATGGCTGGACGTGGTGCTGATGGACAAATTCATTGGCGCGGGCGACAGCACGCCCGCGGAAGCAGCATGAAGAGCAAGACGCTGGCGGCCTGGCTGGCCTTTGTGGGCGGCCCGCTCGGCCTGCACCGCTTTTATCTGCACGGACTGGGCGATGTGCTGGGCTGGGCGCTGCCCATCCCGACGGCGCTGGGCCTGTACGGCATCCAGCGCGTGCAGCAGTACGGAGTAGACGACCCGTGGAGCTGGGTGCTGATTCCCATGCTGGGCTTCACCATGGCCGGCTGCGCGCTCACGGCCATCATCTACGGCCTGACGCCGCCCGAGAAGTGGAATGCCCGCCACAACCGCGGCGCGGCGCCCGACGCCGCACCGGGTCGCACGCGCTGGCTGACGATCGGCGCCGTGGTGCTGTCGCTGCTGGTAGGCACCACGGTGCTGATGGCCAGCATCGTCTACAGCTTTCAGCGGTACTTTGAGTACCAGGTCGAGGAAGGCCGCAAGATCAGCCAATAAGGCAGCACGGCCACCCGGCCGTCAACGTCCGAAGGTCAGCGTCAGAAGATCTGCAGACTGACCCAGTAGGCCACGGCCGCCACGAAGGCCGAGGCGGGAATGGTGAAGATCCACGCCCACACGATGTTGCCGGCCACGCCCCAGCGCACGGCCGACGCGCGACGGGCCGAGCCCACGCCCACGATGGCGCCGGTAATGGTGTGGGTGGTGGACACCGGAATACCCAGCGCCGTCGCCAGGAACAGCGTGATCGCACCGCCCGTTTCGGCGCAGAAGCCGCCCACGGGCTTGAGCTTGGTGATTTTCTGGCCCATGGTCTTGACGATGCGCCAGCCACCAAACATGGTGCCAGCCGCGATGGCCACGTAGCAGCTGATGATGACCCAGGTCGGCGGTGCCGAGGCAGCGGCCGACGTGTAGCCGGTGGCGATCAGAAGCATCCAGATGATGCCGATGGTCTTCTGCGCGTCGTTGCCGCCATGGCCCAGGCTGTAGGCGCCCGCGGACAGCAGTTGCAGGCGGCGGAACCAGGCGTCCACACGCGACGGCGTGGTGCGGCGGAATGCCCAGGCCACGAGCAGCATCATGAGCGAGCCCAGCAGGAAGCCCAACGCGGGCGACACAAAGATGAACGCCACGGTTTTGAAAATTCCGGCCGACAACAGCGCGCCCGAGCCGGCCTTGGCAATCACAGCGCCCACGATGCCGCCGATCAGCGCATGCGACGAGCTGCTGGGGATGCCGTAGTACCAGGTCAGCACGTTCCACGTGATGGCCCCCACCAGCGCGCCGAACACCACGTGGGTGTCCACCACGCCGGGCTGCACGATGCCCTTGCCCACGGTGGCCGCCACGCTCAGGTGAAAGATGAAGATCGCGATGAAGTTGAAAAACGCCGCGAACAGCACGGCATGCGCGGGCTTGAGCACCCCCGTGGACACGACGGTGGCGATGGAGTTCGCCGCGTCGTGAAAGCCGTTCATGAAGTCGAACGCCAATGCCAGCGCTACGAGGAGCGCGATGACCCACAGGGCCACTTGTGCGGTTTCCATGCCTTGAGGCTCTCCGTGCGCGTCAGGAGTTCTCGAGGACGATGCCCTCGATCACGTTGGCGACGTCCTCGCACTTGTCGGTGATGGTTTCCAGCAGCTCATAGATGGCCTTGAGCTTGAGCACTTCGCGCACGTCGGGCTCTTCGCGGAACAGCTTGCTCATGGCGCTGCGCATGACGCGGTCGGCGTCGGATTCCAGGCGGTCGATTTCCTCGCAGGTCTTCAGCGCCGCCTCGGCCGTGGCGGGGTCCGCGATCTTGTCCAGCAGCCTGACGGCGTCCTTCACGCGCTCGCAGCATTTCACGCTCAGGTCCGTCAGGCGGCTGATTTCGTCCGTCATGTGGCGCACGTCGTACAGCGCCATGGTCTCGGCCGAATCCTGGATCAGGTCGGCCACGTCGTCCATGGTGTTGATCAGCTTGTGGATCTGGTCGCGGTCGATCGGGGTGATGAAGGTCTTGTGCAGCATGCGGTTGACGTCATGCGTCACCCGGTCGGCCGCCCGCTCGGCGTTGTCCACGTCCCGGTTGTACTGCTCGCGCAGGTGCGGGTCGTTGTAGTTGGTGACCAGTTGCGAAAAGGCCCGGGCGGCCTCGACGATACGGTCGCCGTGCTGGTTGAAAAGTTCGAAGAAATTGCCTTCACGCGGCATCAGCTTGCCAAACAGCATGGCGGTGCTCCTGGGGGAGGTGTGTCAGAAATATGACGTTCTTGTGACAGCCCGGGAGTTTAACCGCCGGCCTGCGCACGGGGTTCAGCCGCTTCGGAAGATGAAATACACCGCCCCCACCATGCACAGCGCCGCCCAGAGGTAGTCCAGCTTGAACGGCTCCTTCAGGTAGAACATCGCAAACGGCACGAAGACGGCCAGCGTGATGACTTCCTGCATGATCTTGAGCTGGCCGACCGAGAAGCCCGCCTGCTGGAAGCCGATGCGGTTGGCCGGCACCTGCAGCAGGTATTCGAACAAGGCAATGCCCCAGCTCACGAGCGCCGCGATGTACCAGGGCGACGCCGCGTGGTTCTTCAGGTGCCCGTACCAGGCAAAGGTCATGAACACATTGGAGGCCACCAGCAGCAGGATGGTCTGCAACGACACCGGAAGGGATTGAAGCGCAGTCATGGCGGAATTATCGGGGGCTACTTTCATTTATGCCGACGACCATCTCGTCGCGGCCGACAAGCCGTCCGGCCTGCTGTGCGTGCCAGGACGCGGCGACGCGGGGCGCGACTGCCTGTCGGCGCGCGTGCAGCAACAGTACCCCGATGCGCTGATCGTGCACCGCCTGGACATGGCCACGTCCGGCCTGTGCGTGCTGGCCCGCGGCGCCGATGCACAGCGCCGCCTGAGCATGGCCTTCGCCGCGCGCGAGGTGCACAAACGCTACGTCGCCGTCGTGCAGGGCCTGCTTCGCGGCGCACCGGACGGTGCCTGGTCGGTCATCGACCTGCCGCTGATGCCCGACTGGCCGAACCGGCCGCTGAGCAAAGTCGACCACGAGCACGGCAAGCCGAGCCTCACGCGCTGGCGCGTGCTGGCCCACGACGAAGCCGGTGGCACCACCCGCCTGGCGCTGGAACCCGTGACGGGCCGGTCGCACCAGCTGCGGCTGCATCTGCAGGCCATCGGGCATCCCATCCTGGGCGATGCGCTGTACGCACCGCCCGTGGTGCAGGTGCTCGCGCCCCGCCTGCTGCTGCACGCGTCGGACATCACCCTGCCCCACCCCGCCACGGGCGAGCCCCTGTCGCTGCACAGCGCCGTGCCGTTCTGAGGAACCTGGACGCCCGGCCAGAGTCTGACCTGCAGCTTCCGAAAGGCCTGTCATGACCCAGCCCTCCTGTCCGCCCGGACTTTCCCGCCGCCGCGTCGCCGCTGCTCTGGTCACGCTGCCGGCCGTCTGGACCGGCGCCCGCGCGCAGGCGCCTGCCGCACGGCGCATCACGCCTTCGCAAACCGAGGGGCCGTTCTACCCCGTGGAGTTCCCCAAGGACAGCGACGCTGACCTGCTGCGCAACGGCGCGATGGGCTACACGCGCGGCCAGCCCGCCTGGCTGGACGGCATGGTGACCGACCTGCAGGGCCGGCCCGTGGCGGGTGCCCAGGTGGAGATCTGGCAGTGCGACGAAGCCGGCCACTACCACCACCCCGGCGACGGCGGCCGGGCCGACCCGGCCTTTCAGGGCTTTGGCAAGGTCGTGGTGGGCGCCGACGGACGCTACCGATTCCGCACGATCAAGCCCGTGGCGTACAGCAGCCGCACCCCGCACATCCACATGAAGGTCCGGCAGGGCCCGCGCGAGCTGCTGACCACGCAGGTCTATGTGGCCGGCGATCCGGGCAATGAGCGCGATTTCCTCTGGCGCCGCATGGACGCGCAGGACCGCGCCGCCGTCACCGTGCCGTTCAACAAAGGCCCTGACGGGCTGCGGGCCACGTTTGCGGTCATCATTGCGGCATGACCCAACCCAGACACCTGACCATTCTCACCGGCGCCTCGCGCGGCATGGGGCTGGCCATGGCGCAGCAACTGCTCGCCGCCGGCCACCACCTGCTGTGCCTGTCGCGCAACGCCAACCCCGCGCTCACATCGCCGTCCTGCGAACAATGGACCGTCGATCTGGCCGACCCCGCAGCCGTTGCCGGCCGGCTGGCCGGCTGGCTTGCAGCACAGGAGCAGGCCGCGTCGGCCACGCTCATCAACAATGCCGGGGTCATCCCGGCCATCGCCCCGGTGGGCGACGTGCCGCCCGCCGACCTGGCCCGTGCCATGCGCGTGGGCCTGGAAGCGCCCATGCTGCTGACCGGTGCATTCCTGCGCGCCACGGCTGGCTGGACCGGCCCGCGCAAGGTGCTCAACATCTCGTCGGGCCTGGGCCGGCGCGCCATGGCGTCGCAGTCGGGCTACTGCGCGGCCAAGGCCGGCATGGACCATTTCACGCGCTGCGTTGCACTGGAAGAGGCGCTCTCGCCCACGGGCGCCAAGGTCTGCTCACTGGCGCCCGGCGTGATCGATACCGATATGCAGGTTCAGCTGCGCAGCGCCGACCGGGCCGCTTTCCCCGACATCGGCAACTTCATCGGCATGAAGGACAAGGGGCAGCTGAGCTCGCCGCAGGATGCGGCGGCGCGGGTGTTGGCGTATCTGGCCCGGGCAGATTTTGGGGCTAACCCGGTCGCGGACGTACGCGACGCCTGAGCGTCAGTACACCTCTGGGACGATGAGGTCGGGGGCCACTGGGCGGCGTGCGTAGTCGTCATGCCGCACGCGTTCGGGCAGCACGACGGCGGGCCGCCCGGTTTCGCGGTAGGGCACCTGGCCCAGCAGATGGTGAATGCAGTTCAGCCGGGCCTTTTTCTTGTCGTCGGCCTGCACCACCCACCAGGGCGCGTCGGGGATGTGGGTGCGCTCCAGCATCACTTCCTTGGCGCGGGTGTATTCCTCCCAGCGGCGGCGCGACTCCAGGTCCATGGGGCTGAGCTTCCATTGCTTGAGCGGGTCCTGGATGCGGCCCAGAAAGCGCGATTCCTGCTCTTCGTCCGAAATCGAGAACCAGTACTTGACGAGCTGGATGCCCGACCGCACGAGCATCTTCTCGAACTCGGGCACGGTGTGGAAGAACTCCTCGTACTGCTCGTCCGTGCAAAAGCCCATGACGCGCTCCACGCCCGCGCGGTTGTACCAGCTGCGGTCGAACAGCACCATTTCTCCGGCGGCCGGCAGGTGTGACACATACCGCTGGAAGTACCACTGCGTACGCTCGCGGTCGTTGGGCGCGGGCAACGCCGCCACGCGGGCCACGCGCGGGTTCAGCCGCTGCGTGATGCGCTTGATCACGCCGCCCTTGCCCGCCGCGTCGCGCCCTTCGAACACGATGACCATCCTGTGCCCCGACTGCACGACCCAGTCCTGCAGCTTGACCAGCTCGCCCTGCAGCCGGAACAGCTCGCGGAAGTAGTGGCGGCGCTGTTCGCGGTGCTCAGGCGTCACCCGGGCCGCGTCCACCTCGGCTGCCGTGCTGTCCTCGCGCTCCATTTCCAGCTCTTCGTCATAGCTGTCCAGCAGGTCGCGGTGGATGCGCGCCAGCAGTTCGTCGTCATGCTCGTTCACGCGGGGCCTTTGCTTGCAGTCAAAGCTGCGCACCTTAGCGGCCCCGTATGTCTGCCGCGTGACAGAAAGAAGCAGAAGCCGCGCCGGCGTCAGCCGCGTACGACCAGCACGGGCAGCGTGGTGTGCGACAGCACGCGCTGGGTCACGCTGCCCAGCAGCAGCTTTTCAATGCCGTGGCGCCCATGCGAGCCCATGATGATGAGGTCGGCGCCCACCGCCCGGGCCGTTTCCAGGATGCCTTCGTGCACCACATGCCCCTCGACCACCTTCTGCTCACAGGCGATGCCGGCGGCGGACGCCGCGGCAGCGGCGGCAGCGAGCGCCTGGTTCGCCGTGGCGGTGGCGGCCGCCATGTATTCGGTCTGCCCGAAAGCGTAGTCGGCGCCCACGCCGACAAAGGGGTAGTAGTCGATCACGTTGATGGCGGTGATGCGGCTGCCGAACGCCTTGGCCAGCCCCAGCGCCTTGTCCATCGCCAGCAATGCGGTCCCTGAACCATCGACCGGGACGAGAATGTGAGTGAACATCTGGTGCCTCGCTTTCGTGGTGGATTGCACCGCGCGCCCGCTGCGCCCGGTGAACCAATCTACACCCGCGCGGCCCCGTCCGTCTGTAGGACTGCCCCCTGAAAGCCGCCCGCGCGGCAGGTCACGACCAGCGTGTCGCGGTGCCCACCCTGCGCCGTGGGCTGGATGGGCGTGCTTTCGTGGATCACGCGGGCATCGTCCAGCAGCAGCAGCGACCAGGGCTGTGTCAGCGTGAAGCGCTGGCCGTTGGGGCCGTCGGCCTCGAACACGCGCGTCTCGCCGCCCTTGATGCCGGTGCGTCCCACCAGGAACACGGCCACCAGGTCCACGCCGTCGCGGTGCGCGCCTTCGGGGGTGGGCCGGCCGATGCCGTCGGTCGTGTCGATGCGGAACTGGTGCGCCTCGACGTACCACGGCTGCGCCCCCTTCAATGCCGATGTGACACGGCCCAGCCAGCACAGCAGCCGCGCCCAGTCCGGCCGGGCGGCATCCGCGTCCTTCATGGGCTCGAACCAGCGCTCCATGCCGCCGTGCAGCGCGTTGTATTCCACCGGCTGCCAATGGGCGCGGTGCGGCACGGACCGCAAGCTGTCGCCGTCCACGACAAAGCACGAATGGCGCCGGTGCCGGTATCGGCCACCGTCCTTCAGGTAGTTGTCGGGCGGCAGGTCATCCCAGCCGGCCGACAGCGCCGCCAAGGCGGCCGGGTCACAGCCCGCCAGCGTGCACACGTCTTGTGGCGTGAGCACCGCATAACCCTGCGACGACAGCCGACCGGCCAGTTCGCCAGGCGCGCAGGCTGGCGGGGGAAACAGGGGCGAAGTCATTTTTCGAGCATACCCGAGCGTCATCACGCGCAAAGCTGCGCCAGATCAAAGCCCCGGGGCCGCAACCGCCCCACACTGCCCGCATGGATGCCACCGAAATGCACACCCTGCAGTGGAGCGATGCGCTGTCGCTGGACCTGCCGCTGATGGACGACACCCACCGCGAATTCGTGGACCTGCTGGCCTGCGTGGCGCAGGCGGGCGATGACGCGCTGCTGCCCGCCTGGGACCAGCTGATCGCCCACACGCAGGATCACTTCGACCGCGAAGACCGCTGGATGACCGACACCTCCTTTTCGGCCACGCACTGCCATACGACGCAGCACAAGGTGGTGCTGCAGGTCATGCGCGAAGGCGCGCGCCGCGGGCTCGAAGGCGACCTGGCGCTGGTGCGGCGCATGGCGTCGGAGCTGGCCCTCTGGTTCCCCCAGCACGCGCAGAGCATGGACGCGGCGCTGGCACTGCACGTGCGCCGTGTGGGCTACGACCCCGACACGGGCAGCGTGGCCGAGCCCCACGCGCCTTCGGCGGCCTGCGAAGCCTGCTGAGACCTGTCAGCCGACCTGCACGCCCTTCCAGAACGCGACACGTCCGCGCACCATGTCGGCTTCAGGCTTGGGATCGGCGTAGTACCAGGCGGCGTCGGTATTCAGCTCGCCATTGACCAGCAGCGAGTAGTAGCTGGCCTGCCCTTTCCAGGGGCAGGTGGTCTTGTGGTTGCTGAACGTCACGTACTGCCGGTTCAACGTGCTTTCGGGGAAATAGTGGTTGCCTTCCACCAGTACGGTGTCGTCGCTTTCGGCGATCACCGCGCCGTTCCAGGTTGCTTTCATGTCGTCATGTCCTTGTCGTGTCCTTCAGGCCGGCGCGTGCAGCCAGTGCACGCTGAAGAGGCGGTCCACATCGGTCCATACAGGTCCGGGCGTAAAGCCCACCTGCCGCGCCAGCCGGCGCAGGCCGTCGACCGTGAACTTGTGCGAATTCTCGGTGTGCAGTGTCTCACCTTCAGCAAATTCAAAGGTCTGCCCCCCGACGTCCACCCACTGGCGGCTGCGGCTGATCAGGTGCATTTCAATGCGCTGGCGCGGCGCGTTGTAGAACGCGTGGTGGGTGAACTGCGCCAGGTTGAAGCGCGTGTCCAGCTCGCGGTTGGCCCGCGCCAGCAGGTTCAGGTTGAACGCCGCCGTCACGCCCTGCGCGTCGTTGTACGCGGCATGCAGCACGGCCGGGTCCTTGACCAGGTCCACGCCCAGCAGCAGCGCGCCGCCGCGCAGCACCTGCGCGGCCACCTGCAGGAAGTAGGACGCCTCGGCCGGCAGGAAGTTGCCCAGCGTGGAACCCGGAAAGAAGCCCACGCGCTGCCCCGCGCCGGGGTCGCGCGCGGGCAGCAACAGGCGCTGCGTGTAGTCGGCCGCCACGGGCTGCACGTCCAGCCCCGGATAGTCGCGGCGCAGGCCGGCGGCCGCCGCCTGCAGGTGTTCGCCCGAAATGTCGATGGGCAGGTAGCGCGCCGGCGCCTGCAGGGCGTCCAGCAGCAGGCGCACCTTGGTGCACGAGCCGGCGCCGAACTCCACGATCTCGGCGCGCGGGCCCGCCAGCGCGGCAATGTCGCCCGCATGGCGCTGCAGGATGGCCAGTTCGGTGCGCGTGGGGTAGTACTCGGGCAGCTCGCAGATGCGGTCGAACAGCGCCGAGCCTTGCGCGTCGTAGAAATACTTGGGCGATATGCTGCGCGGCCGCGCGGCCAGCGCACCGGCCAGGTCGCGTGCAAATTCGCTGTCGGCGCCCGCGGGCAGCGGCTGCAGCGGTACGGGCTGCGACACCGGCAGGGACAGATCGATCGGGGTCACGGGGGAAAGTGCGGCGTTGTGCATCATGAAGCGTCCCTTGCCAGGCGCAGGCCTGAAAACTGCCAGCGTGCAGCCGGCGGAAAGAAGTTGCGGTAGGTGGGCCGCTCGTGGCCCGGCGGTGTGGCGCGGCTTGCACCGCGCAGCACGATCTGCCCGACCATGAACTTGCCGTTGTATTCAGCCACCGCCCCGCTCATCGGTCGGAAGCCCGGGTACGGGTCGTAGGCCGAACGCGTCCACTGCCACGCATGGCCGGTGAGCTGCGTCATGCCGGCCAGCCCGCTGGCGCATTCCCATTCGAATTCGGTCGGCAGCCGCGCGCCGGCCCATTCCGCATAGGCGGCGGCTTCGTAGAAGCTCAGCTGGCTCACGGGCTCGTCGTCCACCAGCGGGCGCACGCCGTTCAGGCCGAACACCTGCCAGTGCGCCGCCGGCGCACGCCGGTCGCCCGGCGCGATCCAGTAGGCCGGTGCCGCCCAGCCCTGGGCCTGGACGGCGGCCCAGCCGTCGGACAGCCACAACGCGGGCCGCGTATACCCCCCATCGGCCACGAACTGGGCGTATTCACCACAGGTCACAAGCCGGTCGGCGATCTGAAAGGGCCGCAGCAACACGTCGTGGCGCGGCGTTTCGTTGTCGAACGCAAAGCCGTCCCCCCCATGGCCCACCGTCACCATGCCGCCGGGCACCGGCACCCAGTCCGCCGGACGCGAGGCTTCGGCCAGCCGCAGCGGCGGCGCCCCCGCCGGCTCATAGGCCGGCAACAGCGGGTTGCACCAGAAGGCATGCAGCACGTCGGTCAGGATCAGTTCCTGGTGCTGCTGCTCATGGTGCAACCCAAGTTCCACCAGCGGCCCCGCGGCCACCCAGGCGCTGCCAGCGGCGCAGTCCATGAAGCGGCGCATGGCGTCGTCCACATGGGCGCGGTAGGCATGCACCTCGTCCAGCGACGGCCGGGTGAGCAGGCCCCGCTGGGGCCGCGCGTGGCGTGGCCCCAGCACCTCGTAGTAGGAGTTGAACAGGTAGAAATAGCGGTCGTTGAAAGGCCGGTAGCCCGCCATATGGGGCACCAGCACGACGGCTTCGAAAAACCAGGTGGTGTGAGCCAGATGCCATTTGACGGGGCTGGCGTCGGGCATCGACTGCACGCACTGGTCTTCGGCGGACAGCGGCGCCGCCAGCGCCAGGGTGCGCGCGCGAACGGCGTCAAACCGGGCGGCAAGCGCCGTGCGGCCGGCGGCGGCCGGCAGGGTGGTGACAGACATGAGTGCTCCTCCTTGGGGTCCGTACCTGTTGTCGTTCGGACCGTGAAAATCATTACAGCACGCAGGTTTGCCGCGCGCATGTCAGACAGCGCCCCTACTGACAGCTTCGCGCGCCACCCTCCTGCCACTTTTGTCTGTCACTTTGGCTACGCAACGCGCCCGCGGCGCTGGCTACCATCGCAAACCCCCAGGAGACAGCCCATGACGACGACCGCCAGCCTCATCAACCACCAGGTCCGCCTGGCCCAGCGCCCCGTGGGCACGCCGGGCCGCGAATGCTGGAGCTTTACCGAAGAACCCGTGGCCGAACCGGGCGAAGGCGGGGTGCTGGTCAAAACGCTGGCGCTGTCGCTGGACCCGGCCATGCGCGGCTGGATGAACGAAGGCAAGAGCTACATCGCCCCCGTGGGCATCGGCGAGGTGATGCGCGCAGGCGGCATTGGCCAGGTCGTGGCCTCCAGGAATGCGAAATACGCGGTGGGCGACATGGTGTCGGCCACGCTGGGTGTGCAGGCGTACTGCCTGATCCCCGAGGACCAGATGCGCCGCAACGGCCTGTTCAAGGTGGACCTGCGCGCGGGCAGCATGACGCAGTGGCTCAACGTGCTGGGCATGCCCGGCATGACAGGCTATTTCGGTCTGATGGACGTGGGCAGCCCCAAGCCCGGCGAGACCGTCGTGGTGTCCGGCGCCGCCGGAGCCGTGGGGCAGACCGTGGGGCAGCTGGCACGCATCAAGGGCTGCCGCGTGGTGGGCATCGCAGGCGGGCGCGCCAAGTGCGACTGGGTGGTGAACGAGCTGGGCTTTGACGCCTGCATCGACTACAAGGCGGGCAACGTCAAAGCCGGGCTGAAGGAACACTGCCCCAAGGGCGTGGACATCTACTTCGACAACGTGGGCGGCGAGATCCTGGACGACGTGCTGGCCCGCATCGGCCGCGGCGCGCGCATCATCATCTGCGGCGCGATCAGCCAGTACAACAACACCACGCCCGTGCAGGGCCCCAAGAACTACCTGAGCCTGCTGGTCAACCGCGCCCGCATGGAAGGCATGGTGGTATTCGACTACGCCGACCGCTACCCGCAGGCCGTGGCCGAGCTGGCCGGCTACCTGAAGGACGGCCGCATGAAGAGCAAGGAAGACATCGTGGAAGGCCTGGCCAATTTCCCCGAGGCGCTGCTCAAGCTCTTTTCGGGCGCGAATTTCGGCAAGCTGGTGCTCCAGGTCGCGAGCGCCTGAACGGGGCGGGCGCGGCCCCGCGATGCGCCGACGCGTCCATGCACAATGGGCGCCAGCCGCCCCATGACTCCCGACGCCATCGACCGCATCACCGCGCAGGACGCGCATGCCCTGGCCGTGATCGACGGCGGCCGGCACATCAGCCGCGCGCGGCTGCGCCGGGAGCTGGCCTGCATGACCGCCGCGCTGCAGGACCTGGGCGTGTCCGCCGGAACACGGGTGGCCGTGGCGTGTGAGCATGCCTATGTGCACTGGCTGGTGTTGCTGGCCTGCGAGCGGCTGGGCGCCGTGAGCGATGCAGTGCTGGACCCGCGCGTTGAGGACTGGACCAGACTGCATGCGCGCGCCGACCTGTTCCTGGCCACGTTCCGTCCCCCGGCCATGCGGTGCCACCACCACCTGATCGACCAGGCCTGGCTGGACCACCTGTTCAGCCGGCTGGACCTGCCGCGCGTGCCGCCGCTGCCGCATGACCCGGCCCGGCCCGTGCGCGTGGCCCATACGGCGGCCATCACCGGCGCGCCGCTGCGGCTGTTGCTCACGCGGTCCGACTTTGCGCACCGAGCGGGCGACTGGGGCCGGCTGCTCAGGCTCGATGCGGGCTCGCGCTTTCTGCTGACGTTCCAGCCGTCGGCGTCCAGCGCCGGCTGCCAGGCCGCCGCCTGCATGCAGGCAGGCGCCGTGCTGGTGTTCGCGCCCCCCGCGCGGGCCTGGCAGGCCATCGCCGCGCACGGCGTGACGCACACCGTCGCCCTGCCGGGCATGGTGGGCCAGTGGCTGGCCGAGCTGCCGCCGGGCTTTGCGCGGCCCGCATCGCTGCGGATGTTGTGCACCGGCGCGCCGGTATCGCCGCCGCTGCGCGCGCTGGCACTGCAGCGGCTGGCAACGTCGCTGCAGGACCTGTACGCCAGCAACGAGGCCGGCATTCTGGCCACGGGTGAAGCGCTGTACGGCGGCGGGGCCGCCACACTGCTGCCCGGCGTGCGCGCCCAGGTGGTGGACGACACCGACCGACCCGTCCCGGCCGCCCAGGCGGGCCGCCTGCGCGTGCACACCGCGTGCATGGCGCACAGCTACCAGGACGCGCCCGCGGCCAGCGCCGCGCACTTTCGGGACGGCTGGTTTTACCCCGGTGACCGGGCCACGCTGGATGGCGACACGCTTCGCAACATCGGCCGCGAGAGCGAGGTGATGAACCTGGGCGGGCTGAAGGTGTCGCCCGAATGCTTGGAAGCCCGCCTGTGCGTGCCAGGCATCCCCGCCGATGAGCTGGCGGTGTGCTCGTTACCCGATGCAGCCGGCCACGAAGTGGTGTGGGTGGCTCTGTGCGCGACCGCGGCAGCGCGGCAGACCCTTGTGATCGAGGCAGTGGTGCAGCTGGCTGGCGACTACCCATGGGTGTCTTTCCACGTCATCCGGCTACCGGCCCTGCCGCCGAAAAGCTTGCAGAGCGAGTCACGTCAGGCGCTGCGCGACCTTGTCGCCGCGCAGCGCGACGCGCTTGCGTCAGGTCCGGCGGCCGATTAGGACGCCAGACGGGCGGAGTTGCCGTCCACCACCACACGCGAGCCCGCGGCAATGGCGCTGCCCTGCTCCACCGTGCGGATCGAGCCGTCATTCATGCGGATGCGCATCTGGTAAACGGTGACCTTCCTGGTGTTCTTTTCGATCGCGTGGCCGGCGTACGCGCCGCCCGCCGCGCCCAGAACGGTGGCCGCGGTCTTGCCGCTGCCGCCGCCCACCTGGTTGCCCAGCAGGCCGCCCACCACGCCCCCGGCCACGGCGCCCAGGCCGATGCCGGAATTGCCGATGCCGTTGACCTGGCCCTGGCGCTGCACGGCCACCGCGGATTCCACGACGCCGCAGTTGTTGCACGTCTGCGCCACGGGGGTACGCGTGACCGGCGTGGGGTTGTTCTGTGCGACCAGGTTCTGGCGCGGCTGAGTGGTCTTCTGAGTGGTCTTGGCAGGTGTGCTTTGCGTCTGCGACGCCACGAGCGATTCACCGTCCTGCTTGTCGCCGCGGTTGGCGATCAGTGCCGCTGCGAGCGCCACCGTGGTGACGGCCAGCACGGCGGCCACCGGCAACAGCGCCTTGCTGTTGCGCAGCTTGTCGCCGGTGCTGGGCTGCATGCCGGGCTGCTGCATGGTGTTGGGATGAATGGCGTTCTGGTTCGTGTCCATAAAAGTTCTCCTTTTCAGGTACACGAATTGTCTGGACGCAGGCCGGAAACACGTTGTAGGCCGATGTGAGAAGCGTGTGTAGGCGTATCGGCGACCGCCGCCGGTTCGTGACGCAGTTCACGAGGGCCGGCGGCTTTGCGGCACGTTTACATGCCGCCGTGCGGGTGGGTGGGGTCCACCCACAGCACCGTCTGCGGCTTTTCGACCGGCTCGATGTCCAGGTTGACGGCCACGGCCTGCCCGTCGCTGCGGCACAGCACGCATTCCAGCACCTCGGTCGGGCTGGCGTTGATTTCCTGGTGCGGCACATAGGGCGGCACGTAGATGAAATCGCCGGGCCCGGCCTCGGCCGTGAACTGCAACTGTTCACCCCAGCGCATGCGCGCGCGGCCGCGCACGACGTAGATCACGCTTTCGAGGTGGCCGTGGTGGTGGGCGCCCGTCTTCGCGTCGGGGTGGATGGTGACCGTGCCGGCCCACAGCTTCTGCGCGCCAACCCGCGCGAAATTGATCGCCGCCTTGCGGTCCATGCCGGGCGTGGACGGCACGTTGCCGTCCAGCTGGTTGCCGGGCACCACGCGCACGCCGTCGTGCCTCCAGCGGTCGTGATCATGCTCGTGGTCATGGTCGTGGTCGTGGAGATGATCGGGATCGCTCATGGGTCTCACACTACACAGTACGTGAGGCGTGCGTCAAGCGTCATGGAAGCAGTACACTGCGCGCCATCCTGAAAGGACAGGGGAGGACAGGTCATGGCAACTTTCGTGCAGGTCGCCACGCGATGGGCAGCAGAAGAAGCGGTACGGCTGAACAGGCCTGTCGCCATCCAGTTCAGCGGCAACAAAATCGGTCCATGCGCCGCGGCCAGTGACGCATTGCCGGCAGGCCACGGTTCGGGCACCGCAGCCGTCAACCTGATGCAGGCCCACCCCACCCTGAAAGGCTGGCTCGCGCTGAGCTACCCGCCCACGGCAGCCTGCATCGGCATGGCCCTGCTGCTGGGCTACAAGCGCATCGTCTGGCAGCAATGGGGCCGCGACCGTTCGGTCGCGCTGGATCGCAACGCCATCAACGATGTCATCGACGGGCCCGCCCGGGTCTTCCAGGCCGACAAGACAAACTACAGCGACACACACGCCAACGCGGACGGGTTCAACTACGGGGGAATGGCGCCGGCGCCGCTGGCCGCGTTCCGTCCGCCCGCGGGCACGGACGACCTGATCCTGGACATTCCAGCGGACGAGCAAGTGCTGGACGCCATCGCCTTGCGGCTGGCGTTCGTCATCGTCGGCATGACGCACGGCGCCAACCAGCACAACACCACGCGGCATGCAGGTCTGCAGGGGCAGAACATCGCCAGCGTGCTGGTGGACAACACCTACCGCATTCTGGGTTGGGGCCTGAACACCAATACCGCCAATACCACGCTGCACGGCGAGGTCAACCTCATACGCAGCTACCAGGCCGCCAGCGGCGGCGCGGCATTGCCGGCCGGTGCGCGGCTGTTCACCACGCTTGAGCCCTGCTCCATGTGCTCGGGCATGATTACACGGACAGCAGGCACCAACCGGGTCACGGTGGTCTCAGGCCAGAAAGACCCCCACCTCGGCTTTACCGCGCTGCGCGCGTGGTACCCCTTCGACGGCTATACCGAACGCTCGCGTCATGTGTCGCATGAATTCACCAAGGCCGTTTTTCACCCGGCCAAAACCACGTTCCATGACGGACCGTCGGTCACGGATACGCGCACTTACCTGGAACAGACACAGATTCAACTGTCCGAACCCGGCAGGCCCATGCAGACCACCCGGTTTCTGGAGAACCACGCATTCGACGCCATCCTGGACCATGCAAAGATTCTGGGCATGCAAGCGGCGGTCTGGCTCCCGCAGGCACGCCGGGCCACGTGGCGCCGCAAACTCGTCACCTTTGCATTGCATGTAGCCCACGCCATCGGCTGAAATAAACTGGGCGCCACGCGTCCTGCGAGACGCGCTCCATAGCTGACACGAGAGGGGCTCCCGATGAACAAACAACGCAAATGGCTGCGCGTCGCAGCATGGGTACTGGCCGTCCTGGCGGCCCTGGTGGCTGCAGCCATCTTTGTCGGCCTGCAGCTGGGCGACAGCAAGATGCAACGCCGTGTGGAAGTCTCCGTGCAGCCGGTGCCGCCGCGTACCGACGCGCAGGCGCTGGAACGCGGCCGCTACCTGTACGCGTCGCGCGGCTGCGTGGACTGCCACGGCGCCAACGGCGCGGGCCGGCTGTTTGTGGACAGCGGCGCGGTGCGCATTGCCGGACCCAACATCACGACCGGGCCTGGCGGGGTGGTGGCCGGCTACCAGCCGGTGGACTGGGTGCGCGCCATCCGCCATGGCGTCAACCCGCAGGGCCGGGCCCTGATGGTCATGCCCAGCGAGGACTACAACCGCTTCACCAACGACGACCTGGCCGCCCTGCTGGCACACGTCCAGTCGTTGCCGCCCGCGCCCGGGCAAGGCGCCATCGTCGAGCTGCCGCTACCGGCGCGGGTGCTGTACGGCTTTGGCCTGATCAAGGACGCCGCCGCCAAGATCGACCACGCACGGCCGCCGCAACAGCCCGTGGCCGAAGGCGTGACCACGGCACACGGCGCCTATGTGGCCAACATGTGCATCGGCTGCCACGGCGCCACGCTGGCGGGCGGCAAGATCCCGGGCGGCCCGCCTGACTGGCCGGCCGCGTCCAACCTCACGCCGGGCGAAGGCAGCGTGATGGGCCGCTACCCCGACGCGGAATCCCTGATGCGCATGTTCAGGTCGGGCAAGCGGCCCGACGGCTCCGCGATCAAGGTCATGCCGTTTGAATCGCTCAGGGAAATGAACGACACCGACCTGCGCGCGCTGCACCTGTACCTGAAGGGCGTGGCGGCGCAGAAGGCCGGCTGACGGCTTCAGCCTTCGCAGGACGCGCCCGCGGCGCGGCGCAGCAAAGCACCCGCCAGCGGCCCGGCGCCGGGCTCGGCCTGCAGCGCATCGCCGGCCGCGCGCAGCGCCAAGGCGCTACCCGCGCCACCGGCGCCCATCAGGGCGACCGCCGCGCCGTCGATGCGGCCCCGCATGGCGCGCGTGCGCACCACCTCGCCCTCGCGGCGCGTCAGGGTGCCCTCCACGAGCTGGTGACGTTGCGACAGGCGCAGACTGCTGCCGCGCCAGCCGCCGCTGCCGCACCACAGCCCCTCCACGCGCGCCGGCACCACCCACAGGTGGATGCGGCTGAGCTTCTCGCGGCCCACGGCCTTGTCCGGCACGGGCACGGTGGTGGTGGCGTCGGGCTGCCAGTCGCCCATGTCCCAGTCGTGCGACACCACGCGCGTACCGGGCCGCAGCGCCAGCAGCGACGGGCGCAGCGCCATGTTCACTTCCTGCAGCAGGTACATGGTGATGACGCTGGCGCGCGACAGGTCGGTCTTGAACAGGTCCTGCTCGCGGAATTCGGCGCGGTCGGCCACGCCGGCATCGCGCGCGTTGCGGCGGCTGCGCTCCACCAGCTGCGGGTCGATTTCCACCCCCAGGCCGGTGGCGCCAAAGCGTCTGGCGGCCAGGATCACGATGCGCCCGTCGCCCGAACCCAGGTCGATCACATGGTCGCCCTGGCGCACGCCGGCGGCGCTGAGCATTTCCAGCGTGACGTTGTCCGGGGAGGTGATGAAAGGCACCTCTTCCAGCGGGGCCGGCAGCGGCGCCTGGGTCTGGGCGTGGGCCTGCAGGTGCGGGCCGCCGAGCAGCCCGGCCAGTACAACCAATAGGGCCAGGGTGCGGCGCGGGGGCATGGGCATCACGTCAGGCGCCATGGCGCTGACGTGCCAGTGCCGCGCCGTCGGCCAGCGCCTTGAGCTTGGCCATGGCCACCTCGCGGCTCATGGGCGCCAGGCCGCAGTTGGTGCAGGGGATCAGTTTGTCCGCCCGCACGAACTGCAGCGCGGTGCCGATGGTGTCGGCCACCTGCTCGGGCGTTTCCACCACGTCGCTGGCCACGTCGATCACGCCCACCATCACGTCCTTGCCATCCAGCAGCTTCATGAGTTCGGGCGGCACGTGCGAGTGGTAACACTCCAGGCTGACCTGGTCGATGCTGCTTCTGGCCAGCGCGGGGAACACCTGCTCGTACTGGCGCCACTGCTCGCCCAGCGTGGCCTTCCAGTCCACGTTGGCCTGGATGCCGTAGCCGTAGCAGATGTGCACGGCCGTGGTACACGTGAGGCCCTGCGCCGCACGCTCCAGCGCCTTGACACCCCAGTCGGCGGCCTCGGCCATGTACACGTTGAAGGCCGGCTCGTCGAACTGGATGATGTCCACGCCGTCGGCCTGCAGCGCCAGCGCTTCCTGGTTCAGCAGCTCGGCGAAGGCGAACGCCATCTTTACCTTGTCGCCATAGAAGCGGTCGGCCACCGTGTCCACAATGGTCATGGGACCGGGCAGCGTGAACTTGAGCTTCTTTTTAGTGTGGGCACGGGCCAGCTGCGCCTCGAACGCGTGCACGCGCCCCTTGAGCGTGAGCGGCGCCACCACTTGCGGCACCATCGCGTCATAGCGGTTGTTGCGGATGCCCATCTTCACCTTGTTCGCAAAGTCGATGCCGTCGACCTGCTCCAGAAAGCCGTGCACGAAATGCTGGCGCGCCTGCTCACCATCGCCCACCACGTCCAGGCCCGCATCCTCCTGCGCCTTGATCCACAGCAGCGTGGCGTCGGCCTTGGCCTGGCGCAGTTCGTCGCCTTGCAGCTTCCACTGGGGCCAGAGCTTCTGCGTCTCGGCCAGCCAGGCGGGTTTGGGCAGGCTTCCGGCAATAGCGGTCTCAAACATGCGTTTTTCCTTGAATTGCAATGGTGGCCGCTACCCTACCATGGGCCCATGGAATCCGTAGCCAGCCCCCAGCGGGCCACCACCGAGCGCCTGCACGCGGCGCTGATCATGATCGTGGACGACGACAGCACCGCCACCGCTGTGCTCACGGCGCTGCTGTCGCAGCACTTTGACGTGGTCAGCACGGCGGACCCGACCCAGGCTCTGGCGCTGGCCCGCCAGGCCATGCCACACGTGATCCTGTGCGACATCAACATGCCGCGCAAAAGCGGCGATGAAGTCGCCTACGAGCTGTCAGTGGACCCGGACACCCGCGACATCCCGCTGGTGTACCTGACGGCGCTGCTCGATGCGGACGACACCGACCAGTTGGGCGACAGCTTCGGGGGCCATTGGGCGGTGTCCAAATCGGCGTCACTCGCCGAACTGCTGCGCGTGATCGCCAAAGCGCTCAGCTAGCTCCAGCAAACGGCTGCTGCACCGCAGCACGCGCCGCATAATCGGGGCATGACCCCAGCCAACCCTGCAAGCACGGGGAGCCGCCCCCGCATCGTCATCATCGGCTGCGGCTTTGGCGGCCTGGAAGCCGCCCGGGCCCTGGCCGGCGCCGCGGTGGACGTCACCCTGGTGGACAAAACCAACCACCACCTCTTCCAGCCCCTGCTCTACCAGGTGGCCACGGCCGGCCTGTCGGCCCCGGCGATTGCCGCGCCCATCCGCCACCTGTTCCGCCGCCAGGGCAACGTGACCACGCTGCTGGGCGACGCCACGCACATCGACGCGGCCGCGCGGCAGGTGCACCTGCGCGACGGGGCGGCGTTGCCCTATGACCACCTGATCGTCGCCGCGGGCGCGACGCACAGTTACTTCGGCCGCGACGAATGGGCCACGCACGCGCCGGGCCTGAAGACGCTGGACGATGCCTTCGACATCCGCCGCCGCATCCTGCTGGCCTTCGAAGCCGCCGAGAAAGAAGACGACCCGGCCCGCCGCGCGGCCTGGCTGAACTTCGTGGTGGTGGGCGGCGGGCCGACCGGCGTGGAAATGGCGGGCACGCTGGCCGAGATCGCGCGCCACACGCTGCCCGGTGAATTCCGCCGCATCGACCCGGCGGCCGCCAAAGTCATCCTGCTGGAAGGCGGGCCGCGCGTGCTGCAGGCCATGCCCGACAGCCTGAGCGAGCGGGCGCGTGAACAGCTGGCGCGGCTGGGCGTGGACGTGCGGCTGAATGCGCGCGTGACGGCCATCGACGCCGGCGGCCTGACGGTGGACGCCGCCGGCAGCACCTATGCCATTGACAGCCGCTGCATCGTGTGGGCCGCGGGCGTGGCGGCGTCGCCGCTGGGCCGGCAGCTGGCGCAGGCCACCGGCGCGCAAACCGACCGCGCAGGCCGCGTCACGGTGCAGCCCGACCTGACGCTGCCGGGCCACCCCGAGATCAGCGTCATCGGCGACCTGGCCGCTGCGCAGAGCCATGTCCCCGGCAAGCCCCCCGCCGCCGTGCCCGGCGTGTCGCCGGGCGCCAAGCAGATGGGGCGCGCCGCGGCAGCCAACATCCTGCGCCGGCTGGCAGGCCAGCCGGCCAAGCCGTTCCGCTACCGCGACTACGGCAACCTGGCCACCATCGGCCGCAACTCGGCCGTGGTGGACCTGACATCGCCTGCGGGGCCCGTGCGGTTTTCAGGCTACTTTGCGTGGCTGTTCTGGCTGTTCGCCCACGTCTACTTCCTGATCGGCTTTCGCAACCGGCTCGTGGTGCTGCTGGACTGGGCGTGGGCGTACTGGACGTTTGCGCGGTATGCGCGGGTGGTGACGGGGGTGAAAACGTCCGATCAATAGTGCGGCGGACGCTCGTCACGCAGGCTGCGGAACTCCGCGCCGCCGCTGTCCTGTTGCTGGCGTTTGAGCTCGGCCAGCTCGCGCAGCAGCAGGTCGATCTGTTGCTGCTGGCGGATGATGGTCTGGTTCAGCTGCTCAACCATGTCTTCGGTGAAGCTGGCCTTGATTTCCAGCTCCATGAGCCGGTGATCGACGGCTGACTGTGGATCAGGCATGGCAACGCTCACCGCGCGGGCTTCTGGAACTTGTCCCACGCCGCCTTGGTCGGCGTCGTCCCCGCCCCCGCTTCCTGCGGCAGCTTGAAGTACCCGCCCACCACCTCCGCCGGGTCGGTAAAACAATCCTTGATCCACGGGATGTATTCCAGCACCTGCACGGCCGGGTGCGCATAGCTCAGGTGCACGTGCACCTGGCTCATGTCGCCCGCGTGCGGGGCTACGGGCAATCTGTAGCTGTGCGCGGTTTCGCACACGCGCAGCACTTCGGTCAGGCCGGCCATGCGGGTCACGTCGGGCTGCACCCAGTGGATGGCGTTCTGGTGAAAGAACTCACTGAACGCGTCCTGCGTGTACAGCTGCTCGCCCAGCGCGGTGGGGATGCGCGTGGCGCGGGCCAGTTCGGCATGGCCCTTCACGTTGTCGTACCACAGCGGTTCCTCGAACCAGTACACGTCGTGCTCCTCCGCTCCGCGGCAAAACCGCAGGCAGGTCGCCAGGTCCCATTTGCCGTTGCCGTCGATCGCCAGCGTCACGTCGGGGCCAATAGCCTTTCGCACGGCGGCCAGGCGGCGCAGGTCGCGTTCCACCGTACTGCCCACCTTGATCTTGATGCCCGTGAAGCCGTCGGCCACGGCGCGTTTTGCGCCTTCCACCAGCTTGTCGTCGGCAATGCTGAGCCAGCCGATGTCGGTGTTGTACGCGCGGACCTTGTCACAAACCTGGCCGCCCAGCAGCTTCCACAGCGGCATGTTCGCGGCCTTGGCTTTCAGGTCCCACAGCGCGACGTCGATGGCCGCGTGCGACAGCGTGGTGATGCCCGCGCGGCCCACCCACTGCAGCGCCGGGTTGCGCGCAAGCTTGAGCCACAGGCGGTTGATGTCGTGCGCGTCCTCGCCCACCAGCAGCGGGGCGTGGCAGGTTTCTATGCATCGTGTGATGAGCTGGTCGCTGGGCAGGTGGGCGTGTGTGCCGGTAAAGCCGTAGCCCTCCAGCCCGTTGTCGGTGGTGATCCTGGCGCCCACCACGCCCCAGTGGCTGATGGTGTGCGTGCTGTCGGCGATCTGGCTGCCGGTGACCGGCACGTGCAGGATGAACGGTTCGACGGACGTGATCTTCAAGATGCGGTCTCCTCTATTCGTATGATGTTTGGCAAACCCATTGTGCACTGACTGGCGATAAGCTCGCCGCCATGAAACGCAGCATCCAACACGTTCTCCGCACTTTTCTGACGGGCGTTCTTGCCCTGCTGCCGCTGGCGGCCACGCTGTTCATCCTGGGCTGGACGCTGAGGTTCCTGGCCGGCTGGCTGGGGCCGGACAGCGCCTTCGGGCGGTTTCTGACCTTCATCGGCCTGAGCGTCACGCATTCCGAGGCGGTGGGGTATCTGCTGGGCGCGTTCCTGCTCATGGCGTGCGTCTACGTGTTCGGCGTGGTGGTGGAGGCGGGCTTCCAGCGCGGCGCGGCGCGGCTGATGAATGCGATCCTCAAGCGCATTCCCGTCGTGCGCACGATCTATGACGTGATCCAGAAGCTCGTGCAGCTTTTTGCGAAGAAGGACGACGATGGCCTGAAGTCCATGGCCCCGGTCTGGATTTATTTCGGCGGCAAGGGTGGAGACCAGGGCACGGTGGTGCTGGGCCTGTTGTCCACGCCGCAGGCTGTGACGCTGGGCGGCCTGTCGTACATGGGGGTGCTGGTGCCCACCGCGCCGGTGCCTGTGGGCGGCGGCCTGTTGTATGTGCCGCCCGACTGGGTGGAGCCAGCCGACATCGGTATGGAAGCCGTCACCAGCATCTACGTGTCGATGGGGGTGACGTCGGGGCAGTACCTGAAGTAGCTGCTACGCCGCCCCACGCCCCTTCTGGCTGGCAAAGTACACCACCTTGCGCGCGCGCTGAACGTCGCCCAGGGGCCGGTGTTCGGCCAGCGCCTGCCAGGGGTCGATCACGGTGGCTTCGACCTGCCTTGCCAGTTCCTGGCCTTCTGCGCCCGCCGTATCCTGGCGCGGCAGCATGAGCCGCGCGACGGTGACGTAGGGCGTAGGCCAGTTGACCGACGCGTCTTCGATCGGCGTCGTGGCTTCGTCGACCCAGGGCTGCAGCTGCAGGTCCCAGTGCAGCGCGCCGCGGGCCAGGCGCGCGCTGAAGTCGGCGTTCCAGTCCTGGTTGGCGCCGGGCTGCGCCTTGCCGTTGGCGTCGGCCGGCAGCAGGCGCACGCGCGCCGCGTACGGCCCGTTGGCCATGGGCACGCAGCTGAACATGGGCTCGGTCGCAAAGCCGCCAAACGGCTTGCCCGCCACCTTGAGCATTTTGGCCAGCTGTGCCGGCGCACCGAACAGGCCGTAGCGTTTGAACAGGTATTTGAGCAGCGCGCCGTTGCCATAGGACGCCGCCTCGGCAAAGTCGATGAACTCCGCGCTGCCCTTGAAGGCAAAGGCTTCCTGGTTGATCAGCGTGAAGTCCTGGCTTTTGGCGGGGCCGTTGCCCAGGGCTGATTCACCGTCAACGCCCAGCACGCGGAACGCAAAGCCGCGCACGTCGGGCATGCTGTCCCTGGCCTTGTCAAAGCCGCCGTTGGACAGGCGCACCCAGACCTCGTAGTCATGCGGCTGGCTGAACAGACCCTGCGCCGCCCATTGCGGCAGGCTGTCCAGAACCTCCAGCGTGCCGGCCGCGGCGGTGAGCTGCTTGCGGTGCAGCGTGCGGCCCGCGCCGTATTTTTTGGACTTGCGCTGCTGGATGGCGGCAAACCGCCGGGCGGCATTGGCGTAGCGCTGCGCCTCGTCTGCGGCGACGGCCTCGCGCCAGCCGGTGCCGGCCGCCAATGCGGTTTTTGCCATGGTGTTCAGCCTTTCGGTTCTGCCTCCTGCAGCGTGCGCCACATGACTTTGCCGCTGCCGCTTTTGGGCAGCGCGTCCACGAACTGCACGATGCGGGGGACTTTGTAGACGGCCATATTCTCGCGGCACCAGGCGGCGATGTCTTCCTCGCTCACCTGCCCGCGGTGGCTCTGGCGCAACACCACCACGGCCTTGACCGTTTCGCCGCGGTAGGCGTCGCGGGCCGCGATGATGCAGGCCTCTTGTATGGCGGGGTGGCGGAACATCAGCGCCTCGACCTCGGCCGGCCAGACCTTGAAGCCACTGGCGTTGATCATGCGCTTGAGCCGGTCGGTGATGAAGAAGTAGCCGTCCTCGTCCACCCGCCCCAGGTCGCCCGAGCGGAAGAATCGCTTGCCGTCCAGTTCCACGAACGCCGCCGCTGTCGCCTCGGGCCGCTTCCAGTAGCCCTGGAAGATCATCGGCCCACTCATGATGATTTCGCCCTGCTCGCCGGGCGGCATCTCCGCCAGCGTCTCGGGGTCCACCACGCGCGAGTCGCAGCTGATGAACGGCACCCCCAGGCACTGCTGCTTGGGGTGGTCGGGCGGGTTGGTGTGGCTGGGCGCGGCGGTTTCGGTCAGGCCGTAGCCTTCGACATAGCGCAGGCCGTAGCTGTCCAGCAGGCGCTGCGCCACGGCCTGCGGCATGGCCGCGCCGCCGCCGCCGATGTAGCGGATGCTGGACAGGTCGTACTGGTCAAAGTGCGGGCTTCCCAGCAGGTCGATCACCATGGTGGGGATGTTGGTCCAGTTGGTGACCCTGTAACGCGAGATCAGTCGCCCGGCCAGGTCGCGGTCCCAGCGCGGCATCATCACCAGCGTGCAGCTGCCGTAGATGCTGGCGTGCATGACGCTGACCATGCCCGTGATGTGGAACATGGGCACGACGATCAGCGTCACGTTGTCGGGGCTCGCGTTGCCCCACAGACAGCTGGCCACCGCGTTGTGCATGATGCTGCCGTGCGTGTGCATGCAGCCTTTGGGCAGGCCCGTGGTGCCGCTGGTGTACGGAAGGATGGCCAGGTCCGCGGGGCCCACATCAGGCTCCGGCGCCGGGGCATCGGTGGCCAGCGCATCGGTCCACGCGTGGACCTGGCCGCCGGCCAGCGCGGGCAGCGCATGGCGGGTGAGCAGCCAGTCGTTCCAGGCTGGGGGAATTTCGGCTTCCGCCAGGTCGTCCGGCATGCAGTCGGTGAACTGGCTCACCACCAGTTGCTCCAGCCCCTGCCCGGCGGGCAGCGCGTCGCTGGCCCGGGCCAGCTCGGCGGCCAGGTCGGCCGTGGTGATGGCGACCCTGGCATCGGGGTCGGTGATGTAGTGCTTCAGCTCCTCGGCACGGTTCATGGGGTTGACCGGCACCACCACGGCGTTGGCGCGCAGGATCGCGAAGTGCGCGATCACAAGCTGCGGGCAGTTCTGCATGTTCAGCACCACGCGGTCGCCCTTGCGCACGCCCAAGGCATGCAGGCGCGCCGCCAGCCGCTCCGCCAGTCGCACCACTTCTGCATAGCGGAACTCGCGGCCAAAGAAGACGATGGCCGCCTTTTCGGGGTAGCGCCGCGCGCTGATGGCCAGGTTGTCCCACAGGGGCGTCGCGGGCGGGTGGATGGTATGCGGCAGGCGCTTGGGCCAGAACTTGTGATGGGGACGTGTCATGCGCGCAGGGTAGGTGCGCGCCTGCCGCATCGCATCAGGAAAAGCCCCCAAGCACCATCGTGGGCGTCACCTTTGCGACGCGTAGGACGGCAATACAGTAGCGTCGAGGTGGCGTCCGACTGCACTGCAGTACACCGGTGCCCATAGTGGGCGCATGAATGTCCGCGTCCTCAAGGGCCAGGCGCCCAAGCCATTGAACCGCGCCGCGTTCGGGCGCCGGTTTCGCGAACGGTTCGCCGACCCCGCCTTTACCCCTGAATCAGATTCGATTGCCCGGCTTGAGGCCATCGCCTGGGAGGCCTACACCGAAGGCCGCAAGGCTCCCGTCACGCGCCGCGCCGGCCCTGGCTTCGCCGACCCTGCCTATGAACTGTCGCAGGAGTGGTACGACACGCACCGCGCCATCCAGGACGCGCAGGCGCAGTGGGGCCGGCGCCAGACGCCGCCGCGCGTGCTGATCGTCAACGCCAGCCCGCGCAACGACGGCACCTGCCCCGGCGAAAACTCCAAGACCTGCCGGCTCGCCGCCATCGCGCAACGCACGGTACGCGGCGCGGGCATCCACGCCGACGTGCTGGACCTGAGCCTGCTGGCGTCCGACTACGACCGCCACATCCACCCGTGCAAGGGCTGCGCGTCCACCGCCATGCCGCTGTGCCACTGGCCGTGCAGCTGCTACCCCAACCATGCGACGGGCCAGGTCAACGACTGGATGAACGAGCTGTACCCGCGCTGGGTGGCCGCGCACGGCGTGCTGATCGTCGCGCCCACGCACTGGTACCAGTCGCCCACCCCGCTGAAGGCCATGATGGACCGCCTGGTCTGCGCAGACGGCGGCAACCCCGACCCCACGTCCACGCAGGGCAAGCGGGCCGCCGAGGCCAAACGCATCGAGCAAAAGGGCTGGCACTACCCCAAGCATCTGGCCGGCCGCGTGTACGGCGTGGTGGTGCACGGCGACGTGGCCGGTGTCGAAGACCACCGCCGCCTGCTGTGCGACTGGCTGGACTGGATGGGCCTGATCGACGCGGGCCCCAAGGCGCGGCTGGACCGCTACCTGGGCTATTACGAGCCTTACTACAACAGCCACGATGCGCTGGACCGCGACAAGGCCCTGCAGGCCGAAGTGCGCAACGCCGCCCACGCGCTGGTGGACGCCGTGAAGCTGCTGCGCAACGGGGCGCTGAACCACCCCGGCGCCGCGCGCAAGCCGCCGCGGCCCAAGTAGGCGCATGGCCCCGCCCGTATCATGGGCGCCGTTCGCCCGACCTTGCCTTTCATGCCCCACGCTGCAGCCCCCGCCGACCCGCCGCCGCGCGCCGATGCCCAGGCCCTGTGGCAGCTCGACGCCACCGCGCTGCTGGCCGGCTACCGCAGCGGCGCCTTCACGCCCGTGGACGCGCTGCAAAGCGTGCTGGCGCGCATCGCACGCTGGCAACCGCATGCCAACGCCTTCGTGCACATCGACGAGCGCGGCGCGCTGGCCGCCGCGCAGGCCAGCGCGCGCCGCTGGGCGGCCGGTGCCCCGCAGGGCCTGCTGGACGGCGTGCCGCTGAGCCTGAAGGACAACCTGCACGCCGCCGGCCTGCCCACCACCTGGGGCAGCGCGCTGCTGCGCGGCTACACACCCGCGCTCGACGAAGCCCCCGTGGCGCGGCTGCGCGCGGCGGGCGCGGTGCTCCTGGGCAAGACCAATCTGCCCGAGTTTGCGATGCAGGGCTACACGGCCAACCGCGTTGCGGGTGTCACCCGCAACCCGTGGAACGTGGCGCTCACGCCCGGCGGCTCGTCCGGCGGCGCGGCGGCGGCCGTGGCCGCGGGCTGCGGCCCGCTGGCGCTGGTCACCGACGGCGGCGGCTCCACCCGGCGGCCCGCGTCGCACACCGGTGTGGTGGGCTTCAAGCCTTCGTCCGGCCGCGTGCCGCGCGCGGGCGGCCTGCCCGAGATTTTTCTGGACTACGAGGTCGTGGGCACGCTGGCGCGCAGCGTGCGCGACGTGGTGCTGATGGACCGCGTGCTGACCGGGCAGTCGCCGCCGGCCGACAACACGAGGCAGCCTGGCCGCATCCTGTATGCGCCGGACTTTGCAGGACACCCGGTGGACCCGGACATTGCGGCCAGGGTTCGGCAAGCCGCCCAGGACTTCGCCGCGCTGGGCTTCGCGGTCAGCGAAGCGCCGGGGTGGGACCTGGCCGAGGACATCAACGTGCGATGGGCCACGCTGTCGTCGGCAGGACTGGCCTGGCTGTTCACCCACCCGGACCGCTGGCCGGAACTGGCAGGGGCGCCAGCGGACGCCACGCCCTGTGGCGACGCGGCCCGCGCCGCGCTGGACGCGGGTCGCGCCGCGGGCGCCGAGGCCCTGTTCGACGTGCTGGCTGCCGTGCAGACACTGCGCCAGCGGCTTGACGCCGTGTTCGCCGCGCATGACTTCATCCTCACGCCCGCGGCGGCGGCGCTGCCCTGGCCCGCGGACCAGACTCACCCGCCACAGATCGCCGGCCGCGACGCCGGGCCGCGCGGCCATGCGGTGTTCACCGCCTTTGCCAATGCGGCGGGGCTGCCTGCCATCGCCCTGCCCTGCGGGACGGTGCGCGGGCTGCCGGTGGGCTTGCAGCTGGTGGGCGCGGCGGGTGCCGACGCTGGCGTGCTGGCGGCAGCGCAGCGCTACGAACAGGCGCACCCCTGGGCGGGCGCCTGGCCCCTGCCGCCTTCGGCCTGATTCCCATACTGGTGCGCGCGCACGCCGTCAGGGCGGGCGAGGCCGTGGCGCCCTGTGGATTTGCCGCAGATTGGTGCATCAATCTTGCATACCAGTCTGCTGCGTCCTGGCACACAAGCTGCTGTAGCAGGGCATGGCCACATCCGCCGACATCAGCGAACGCATCATGGAAGCCGTCATGGCGCAAAAGCTCGCGCCCGGCTCCCGCCTGGGCGAGCAGCAGCTGGCCATGCTGTTCGACTGCAGCCGCACCATCGTGCGCGAGGCGCTCACGCGGCTGGCCGCGCGCGGCATCGTCACCGTCAGTGCGCGGCGCGGCTGGTACGTGGTGGAGCCGTCGCAGGACGAGGCGCGCGAGGCCTTCGAGGCGCGCCGCGTCATCGAAACCGGCCTGATCCGCGCCACCGCCCGCATCGACAAACCCGCCGTGCAGCGCCTGCGCGCCCACCTGGCGCGCGAGAAAGCAGCCATCGCCGGCACCGACGTGGGCCTGCGCAGCTTTCTGCTGGGGGACTTCCATGTGTGCCTGGCTGAATGCCTGGGCAACGGGCTGCTGGCCGAGACGCTGCGCGACTTCACCGCGCGCACGACGCTGATCGCCATGCGCTACCAGTCCAGCGCCGACGCCGCCCAGTCGTGCAGCGAGCACGTGCAGATCGTGCAGGCCCTGGAAGAAGGCGACCTTGCGCGCGCCGAAGCGCTCATGGCCGCGCACCTGGCCACCTGGCAGCGCAAGCTGCACATGCCGGCCGACGCCGACCCGCTGGCACAACTGCGCGCCGCGCTCGCGCCCGTGACGGGCGCGGCACAGGACTTGCATACAAGCGATCCATCCACCGATTCACCCCCTGGCCGCAAGCCGCGGTCCCCTCGTTCAACCTATCTAGGAGAAGTGCTATGACATCCGGCAAACGCCTGTTCACCCTCGGCATCGCGGCCGCCGCCGTTCTGGCCGCCACCGGCGCCCATGCGCAGACCGCGCTGGACGACGTGCTCAAGGCCAAGGAAATCAAGATCGCGATCCCCACGGACTTTCCGCCCTACGGCTTCGTCGGCACGGACCTCAAGCCCCAGGGCCTGGACATCGACATGGCCAACTACATCGCCGGCAAGCTGGGCGTGAAGGTCGAGCTGGTGCCCGTCACCACGGCCAACCGCATCCCCTACCTGCAGACGAAAAAGGCCGATCTGGTCATCTCCACGCTGGGCAAGAACCCCGACCGCGAGAAGGTGATCGACTTCACCGCTGCGTATTCGCCGTTCTTCATCGCCGTGTTCGGGCCCAAGACCATTGCCGTCAAGACGCCTGCGGACCTGGCGGGTAAGTCGATCTCGGTCACGCGCGGCTCGGTGGACGACACCGAGCTGACCAAGGTGGCGCCGCCCAGCACGGACCTGCGCCGCTTCGAGGACAACAACGCGACCGTGTCGGCCTTCAGCGCCGGCCAGACCCAACTGGTGGCCACCAGCGCCCAGGTGGCCGGCGCGCTGATGGCGCGCAGCCCGCAACTGGGCGTGGAATACAAGTTCGTGCTGAAGGATTCGCCCAACTTCATCGGCGTGGCCAAGGGCGAGGACAAGCTGCGCGCCAAGGTCAACGAGATCATCGCGGGCGCCAAGACCTCGGGCGACCTGGACAAGATGTCGGTGAAATGGCTGGGCCGCCCCACAGGCGATCTGCCCCAGTAACTTCCCGGAAGGCGCCACGCCATGAACATCACATTTGACTTCGGCGCGGTGCTGTCGCAGTGGCCCATGCTGCTCAAGGGGGTGGTGTGGACGCTGGGCCTCACGGCCGTCTCGGCCGTGATCGGCGTGGCGCTGGGCATTGCCTGCGCCTGGGCGCGCGTGCACGGCGCGGCATGGCTTCGGTGGGTGGTGGGCACGTATGTGGAACTCATCCGCAACACGCCGTTCATCGTGCAGCTGTTCTTCATCTTCTTCGGGCTGCCGGCGGCGGGCTTTCGCCTGTCGCCCGAGGCGGCGTCCATCATCGCCATGGTGATCAACCTGGGGGCGTATGCCGCCGAGATCGTGCGCGCGGGGATCGAGGCCACGCCGCGCGGCCAGATCGAGGCGGCCATGAGCCTGGCGCTCACGCGCGCGCAGACCTTCCTGCGCGTGGTGCTGCCGCCCGCACTCAAGAAGGTATGGCCGTCGCTGGTGAGCCAGATCATCATCGTCATGCTGGGCTCGGCCGTGTGCGGCCAGATATCGACCGAGGAACTGAGCTTCGCGGCCAACCTGATCCAGAGCCGCAACTTCCGCGCGTTCGAGGCCTTCCTGATCGTCACGGCGATCTATCTGGTGCTGTCGGTGGCGGTGCGCCGCCTGCTGAACTGGCTGGGCCCGCGCTTCCTGTTCGGGCGCTGAAGGAGCGACACATGATCGAGTTTTCGCTCTGGGATATCTTCCGCAACCTGCTGCTGGCCGCGCGCTGGACCGTGGCGCTGTCGCTCATCGCCTTCATCGGCGGCGGGCTGGTGGGGCTGGCGCTCTTGATCGCGCGGCTGGGCAAATCACCCGCACTGCACCGCGCGGTGGACGGCTACGTGGCGCTGTTCCAGGGCACGCCGCTGCTCATGCAGCTGTTCCTGGCGTACTTCGGCATTGCGCTGTTCGGCATCAAGACATCGGCCTGGGTGGCCGCGTCGCTCGCGCTCACGCTGTACACCAGCGCGTTCCTGGCCGAGATCTGGCGCGGCTGCGTGGCCGCCATCCCCAAAGGCCAGTGGGAAGCCGCGCAGAGCCTGGCCCTGAGCTTTTCCGAGCAGTTGCGTTACGTGGTGATGCCGCAGGCGGTGCGCATCGCCATCCCGCCCACCGTGGGCTTTCTGGTGCAGGTCATCAAGGGCACGGCGCTCGCGTCGGTCATCGGCTTCATCGAGCTGACCAAGGCCGGCACCATGATCACCAATGCCACGCTCAAGCCCTTTGTGGTGTACAGCTGCGTGGCCCTGCTGTACTTTGCGCTGTGCTACCCCATCAGCCTGTACGCCAAGACCCTGGAAAGGAAGGTGCGATGAACACCATCGTGGACATCACGGCCCTGCGCAAGTCGTACGGCACGAACGAAGTGCTCAAGGGCATCGACCTGAAGGTCGCCGCCGGCGAGGTCATCGCCATCATCGGCAAAAGCGGCTCGGGCAAGAGCACGCTCCTGCGCTGCATCAACGGGCTGGAGGAGTTCCAGGACGGCGCACTGTCGGTGGACGGCAAGAAGCTGCTGTACGACAGCCCCACGGCCATGCGCGAGCTGCGCCAGCGCGTGGGCATGATCTTCCAGAGCTTCAACCTGTTTCCGCACCTGACGGTGGGCAAGAACATCATGCTGGCGCCGTCGCTCGTGAAGAAAACCGACGCCACCACCGCCGACGCGCAAGCGCGCAAACTGCTTGCCCGCGTCGGCCTGGCCGAGAAATTCGACGCCCGGCCCGACCAGCTCTCAGGCGGCCAGCAGCAGCGCGTGGCCATAGCCCGCGCGCTGGCCATGGAACCCGCCGTGCTGTTGTGCGACGAAATCACGAGCGCGCTGGACCCCGAACTGGTGGGCGAGGTGCTGCGCGTGGTGGAGTCGCTGGCTGAAGAGGGCATGACGCTGCTGATGGTCACGCACGAGATGAACTTCGCGCGCAAGGTGGCCGACCGCGTGATCTTCATGCACCTGGGCCGCGTGCACGAGATGGGGCCGCCCGAGGAACTCTTCGGCAACCCGCAGACGCCGGAGCTCAGGCAGTTTCTGTCGTCCCTGCACTGACAGCCCACGCCTGATCACGGGCGCGGCACAATGCGCCCATGAACTACACAACCTCACGCCGCGCATGGGCTTCGCTGTGCGCCATTGGCCTGCTGGCCCTGACGGGCTGCTCCACCTTGACGCCTGCCGCGCACGGGTTCGACGCGCAGGGCCACCGCGGCGCGCGCGGCCTGGCGCCGGAAAACACTTTGCCCGCATTCGAGCGCGCACTGGACATCGGCGTGAACACGCTGGAGCTGGACATCGGCGTCACGGCCGACGGTGCAGTCGTGGTGGCGCACGACCCGTACCTGAACCCGGCCATCACCCGCGACGCGGCGGGCCGGTGGCTGCCGGCCGGCAAAGGCCCCACGCTGCGGTCCCTGACGCTCGCGCAGCTGCAGGCCTACGACGTGGGCCGCATCAACCCCGACACACCCTACGCCAAAACCTTCAGTACGCAGGTGGCGCGCGACGGCACACGCGTGCCCACGCTGGCGTCACTGTTCGCGCTGGTGAAGGCGCGGGGCCTGAACGACATCCGCTTCAACATCGAAACCAAGATCACGCCGACACAACCGGACGAAACTGTCAATCCCGAGCAGATGGTGCGCGCGCTGCTGAACGTGATCCGCGAGGCCGGCATGACCCGGCGCGTGACCATCCAGAGCTTTGACTGGCGCACGCTGCAGATCGTGCAGGGCTTTGAGCCCGGCATCCCCACCGTGTACCTGAGCATCCAGACCGCCAACACCGACAACATCCTCGATGGCGCGTGGACGGCCGGCTTCAAGATCGCCGACCACGGCAGCGTGCCCAGAATGGTCAAGGCCGCCGGTGGCGCCGTGTGGTCGCCCAACGGAGGCGCGGTGACCGAGGTGCTGGTCAAGGAGGCGCAGGCGCTGGGCCTGAAAGTCGTGCCCTGGACCATCAACAACCCGGCCGACATGGACCGGCTCATCGGCATCGGCGTGGACGGCATCATCACCGACTACCCCGACCGCCTGCGCGAGGTGATGCAAAAGCGCGGCATGCCGCTGCCGCGCGCGTTCCCCAGGAACTGAGGCATGCAGGACGCCATCACGTCGCTGCAACAGTCGCTGGACGGCCTGCGCGCCGGCCGCCTGACCGTGCATGCTTTCAGCGAACAGGCGCGCGGCCACGGTGCGCTGCTGCAGGCCCTGCCCGACCGCTACGCCACCGTGCTGCACGACCTGCTGGACCGGCTCGAATCCAGCGCGCTGTTCAGCGAGGAAAGCTGCTCATTCAGCCAGAGCGGCCTGCTGGACAACCTGCAGATGTGGATCGACAAGGCGCGCGGGCAGCTGACCCAGGCCTGAAGCCCCGCGCTACACGTGGCGCTTGCCCGGCGCCGCCCGCTTGTGCGCCGGCACTGGCGCATCGGCCTGCTCGTGCAGTGCCTCGATGATGTGGCAGCTGTCCCCGTCGCCGTGGCAGCGCGCCTGCAGCGCAACCAGGTTTTTCTCCAGCGCGCGCAGCTCGGCCAGGCGTTCGCGCACATGGCCGATGTGCTCGTGCAGCGCGGCGTCGGCCGCGGCGCAGTCGGCTTTGTTGCGCAGGTCCAGCGCCAGCAGCGTGCGCACTTCGTCCAGGCTCATGTCCATCGCGCGGCACAGGCGGATGAAGCGCAGCTGATGCACGTCGGCGGCCGAGTACACGCGGTAGTCGTTGTCCGCGCGGGCCTGGGGTGCGAGCAGGCCTTCTTTCTCGTAATAGCGGATGTTGGCCGCGCTCACGCCGCTTTCGCGCGCGGCGTCGCCGATGCGAAAACCCGCCGCCGACAGGGGGATTGCAGAAGGCATGGCTTGACCTTAAAGTGACTTTAAGGTTTCCAATGGTGCCACTGATCACGAGGAAACACCATGTCCGCGCACTGCCACCACCACCACGACCCTGAACCGCAGACCGCCGCCAGCCCGCGCTACCGCCGCATCCTGTGGTGGGCGCTGATCGTCAACGCCGGCATGTTCGCCGTGGAGATCGGGGCCGGCGTGCAGTCGGGCTCGGTATCGCTGCTGGCCGACGCGATCGACTTCCTGGGCGACGCGGCCAACTACGCCGTGTCGCTGTTTGTGCTGTCCATGGCGCTGGCCTGGCGTGCCCGCGCCGCCGCGCTCAAGGGCGCCAGCATGCTGCTGTTCGGCCTGTTCGTGGCGGGCCGCACGGTGTGGGGGGCGCTGAACGGCGTGCCACCGGAGCCCATCACCATGGGCGTCGTCGGCGTGCTGGCACTGGCCGCCAACCTGGGTGTTGCGGCCGCGCTGTATGCGTACCGCGAGGGCGACGCCAACATGCGCAGCGTGTGGCTGTGCACGCGCAACGACGCCCTGGGCAACCTGGCCGTGATGGGCGCGGCCCTGGGCGTGTTCGGCACGGGAACGGCCTGGCCCGACCTGGCCGTGGCGGCCGTCATGGCGGGCCTGGCCATCACCGGCGGCGTGTCGGTGCTGCGCGACGCGCGGCGCGAGCTGACGGGGGCGCACGCATGAACGCCGCACTGCAGACACGCGCGTTTGACAACCTGCTGGAAGCCTTCGACGCGAGCGCGGGCCAGGCGGCGCCGCAGCGCTGGCTCTGGCTGGAAGCCGCCCACGTGGTGGGGCAGACCACGTTGCCCCTGCACTGGCGGTCGCACCGACGTATGCTGGCCTATGCGCGCGAGCTGGGCGACCGGCGCGAGATCGCCGGGCAATGGCTGCGTCTGGCGCTGGTGCCGGTGGGCCACCTGCTGCAGCGGCTGCCGCTGGGCAACACCGGGCGCGTCACCGTGCATGCGCTGCGCCCCATGCAGCCGCCGCCCGCTGTGCAACGGCTGGTGGACTCGGCGCTCGCCTGGGCGGCCTGAACGCCCTTAAGACAACACACCGGCACAGGCGCGACGCAGTGCATCCTGCGCCGCGGCGCGCGCCTGCGGCGTGCCCTGCCGCGCGGACCAGTGGGCCAGCTCGTTGATGGCGCCGTTGAGCACGGCGGCGCAGGCATCCATCGCCAGCGTATCCACACCCCGGGGCGACAGCAGCTCACCGACCACCTCGCGCAATTGCCGGTAGCCATGCCGGTCGTCCAGCGCGGCCCACTGCGCGGCGCCCAGCACCGACGGCGCGTCCAGCAACAGCACCTGGCGCGGGCCGGGCTGCGACACGGCATCGATCCAGGCCATGGCACCGGCCTGCAACTGGTCCAGCGGGTCGGCGATACCGGCAATGGCGGCCTCGATGGCGGCCGCCAGGTCCTGGTGCTCGGCTTCGCACACGGCCAGGAACAGGTCTTTCTTGTCGCGGAAATGGTGGTACAGCGCACCGCGCGTGAGCCCTGTGGCGGCCAGCAGCCCCTCGGTCGACGTGGCGGCATAGCCATCGCGCTGGAACAGCGCGCGGGCCGATTCGATCAGCCGCGTGCGGGATTGCACGCCCTGCTCCACACGGCGGTTGGAGCTCCTTTTTACCTCGGATGCATTTGACATACAGGCAGTATGTATTTATATTTTCATGAACATACAAAGAGTATGTATTTATCTCTTGCCGACCGCAACCCACTTCTTTGGAGCTCATCATGGCGCTATCGCAACTCACTTCCTGCTATCCGCTCATCACGACACCACATCTGGCTGAGTCGCGGGACTTTTTTGTCCGGCACTTCGGGTTCGAGGTCGGGTTTGAAGCGTCCTGGTTCGTCTGGCTGTCGCGCCGCACCAGCGAATCGGGGACCGTGGCCCTGGCCTTCATGAGCCCGGACCATCCCTCGCGCCCGCCCGGCCCCGAAGCCTTCAACAACCACGGCCTGCTGCTGACCCTGCAGGTGGACGACGCCCGCGCCGAAGAGCAGCGCCTGCGCGATGGGGGCGTGGACATCCTCTACCCCGTCAGGCACGAACCCTGGGGCCAGGTGCGCCTGCAGGTGCGCGCGCCGTCGGGTCTGGTGCTGGACATCGTGGAGCAGGCCGAACCGGCCAAGGGCTACTGGGACCGGTACATGACCGCGGCCGCCTGACGCTGCGATTGATCCGCCGCATGGAACTTTGCGCGGCCCGCCCGTATCATTGTCCGCATGTCCCGCTGGTTCGTCGTGCTCATGATCGCCCTGCTGCCCCTGCGCGGCTGGGTGGGTGAGGCCATGGCGGGCCAGATGATCGCGCAGCAACTGGCGGCGGTGGCGCAGGCCACGACCCCGGCAGACGATGCAGCCACCGGCGCGCACACCGATTGCCATGGTCAAGTCACGGCAGATGCTCCCCCCGCGGCAGAAGCCTCGTCGTCGATGGATTGCGGCAGCTGCACGTCCTGTCAGGTCTGCCATTCGGTCGCCATGGCCGCGCCGGCATTGACGGCGGCAGCGCCGTTGCAACCACACCCCGCATTGCCCGCCTACGGCCGTCACTTCGCCAGCGCCGACCGCTCGCCGGGCTTCAAGCCGCCCATTTCCTGATCTCCCCACCCGTAGTCCGTCCGCAGCACGCCGCTGCGCATCGCGATCCGTCTGGAGATCCATCTTGAAAAACTGCCTTCTGGCGGTGCTGCTGGCACCGCCCCTGGCGTGGGCTCAGGTGTCCATGCCCGCCGCGCCCGACCCTGCAGACCCGGCTGCCGCTGTTCCGTCCGTCACCTACCGCTCGGCCTTCGCGGGTGCGGCATCCGGCGTGGAAACTGCCACCACGCCCTGGCCACAAGCCAACGCCGACGTGGGCCAGTTCCGTCGCGGCCATATTGATCTGCTGAAGTGGGAGGAGCGCAAAGCCCCTGCATCGAACCCGGCGCAGCACAGCCCCGCTGCGGCTGACCCGCACGCGCATCACAGGGGCAAGCCATGAGCCACTGCCCCCAACCCTTGCTTCGCAGCGCCACGGCCCTGGCCTGTGCGCTGCTGCTGGCCGGTTGCGCCAGCCTGCCGCCTGATGGCGGCACCGGCCAGGTCGCCGAACTCACACGAGGCAAAACCGCCGGTGTGGATGCTTCAGTCGCACGCAGCGCCACGCCGCAGACGCAGGAAGCCGTCACCGCCCTGCTCGCGCAGCCGGTCACGGCCGAATCCGCGGTGCGCATCGCGCTGCTGAGCAACCCGCAGTTGCATGCGTCGCTGGCTGCACTGGGCATCAGCGACGCCGAGCGCGTGCAGGCGGGCCGCCTGCCCAACCCGCACTTCGCCATCGGCCGTTTCACCGAAGGCGACAAGGTCGAGATCGAACGCTTCCTGCGCTTCGACGTGCTGGGCCTGCTGGCGTTGCCCTGGCGCGCGCAATGGGCCGGGCAGCAGGCCGAGCTGGCGCGCCTGCAGGCCGCGCAGGACGTGGTTCGCACCGCCGCCGACACCCGCCGCGCCTGGGTGCGCGCCGTGGCCGCGCAGCAGACCGCGCAGTACATGCGCGATGTGAAAGACGCCGCCGAAGCCGGCGCCGAGCTGGCGCGCCGCATGGCGCGCGTGGGCAACTGGAGCAAGCTGCAACAGGCGCGCGAACAGGCGTTGCTGGCCGATGCCATGGCGCAGCTCGCGCGCGCCGAGCAGGCTGCGGTCGCCAGCCGCGAGCAGCTCACGCGGCTGATGGGCCTGTGGGGCGCGCAGACGGGCTACACCCTGCCCGCACGGCTGCCGGACCTGCCCGGGGCGCTGCAGGCGCCGCAGGACATCGAGGCCCGCGCACTGCGCGAGCGGCTGGACGTGCGCGCGGCGCAGCTGGAAAGCCGCTACGTCGCGCAGTCACTGGGCTACACGCGCGCCACGGGCTTCATCAACGCGCTGGATATCGGCTATGGCCGCAACACCACGTTCGACAACGCCACCGGCGGACGCGAAACCAAGCGGGGTTGGGAGGTGGAGCTGCCGCTGCCGGTCTTCGACTGGGGGCAGGCCCGCAACGCGCGGGCCGAAGCGGTGTACCTGCAGTCCGCCGCGCGCGTGCGCTCGGTGGCCGTGCAGGCCCGCAGCGAGGCACGCGAGGCCTACCACGGCTGGCGCACCGCGCATGACCTGGCACTGCACTACCAGAACGAGGTGGTGCCGCTGCGCAAGTTCATCAACGACGAAGTGGTGCTGCGCTACAACGGCATGCTGTCCAGCGTGTGGGACCTGCTGGCCGACGTGCGCATGAACATTGCCGCCGTCAACGCGAGCATCGAGGCACAGCGCGACTTCTGGCTGGCAGATACCGACCTGCAGCTGGTGCTGACGGGTACATCGCCTGGGGGGTTGTCTGCGTTGTCGTCGTCTTCGGCTGCTGCAAGCAGTAACGTTTCCGGAGGGCATTGACTATGGATGCCTTCATTCGTTTTGCCTCGCGGCAAAGCTGCGCCTGCGGGCACACCGCCCCGGGGGCTTCACTGTGGCGGTCGCCTTCGGCGACTTCCCTGCGCTGCTCAGGGATCGGTCGCACCGCAGAACTCGCTACGCGCTGCGCGCTTCGCTCAAACAGCTGCGGTGAGCCAGAGCACGAAGCGCGCTGGCGCGCGCCGACACTCACCCCTGTGCTGCTCGGCGCCACAGAGGCGCCCCCAGGGCGGTGTGCCCGCAGGCGCAGCTTTGCAGTGACAGTGTGGGCGCGCCACCGGTGGCGTGCCTGGGTTCGGGGTTGGCGGCGGGCGGAGTGCGGCGGGGCGATTTCTGCGGTGGCGAGAAGCGCAGGGGGGAGTGTTGGCGCGCGCAGCGCGCATCGTGCACATGCTCGCCGCGGCTGTCTGAGCGGAATGGAGCGAAGCGCAATGCAGCGAGTTCCGCGGCGCAACCGACCCCCGAGCATCGCAGCGGAGTTTTTGCGAAGCAAAAACCACCGCAGCATGAGCCCCGCCGCACTGCGCCCGCCGCGAACCCCGCGAGTGCTACTGAACAACAAAAGCAAGACACGGAAGGTCCACTGACTATGCAACGCAGAACATTCTTCGCCGGCGCCGCCACAGCCATCAGCGCCGCCACCGTCAGCAAGGTCGCCATGGCTGCCTTGCCGGAACCCGTGACAGCCACATCGCACACAACGGCCGCGCCACTCATCCCCAACACCGGCCGCCCCTACAACCCTGTCGTCACGCTCAACGGCTGGACCCTTCCCTGGCGGATGAACAACGGCGTCAAGGAATTTCATCTTGTGGCCGAACCGGTCGTGCGTGAAATGGCGCCGGGCTTCAAGGTCAACATGTGGGGCTACAACGGCCAGAGCCCCGGCCCGACGATCGAAGTGGTGGAAGGCGATCGCGTGCGCATCTTCGTCACCAACCGTCTGCCCGAACACACCACCATCCACTGGCACGGCCAGCGCCTGCCCAACGGCATGGACGGTGTGGGCGGGCTCACGCAAAGGCAGATCCCAGTCGGCAAAACCTTCGTCTACGAATTCGTCGCGCGGCGGCCCGGCACCTTCATGTACCACCCGCACGCCGACGAAATGACGCAGATGGCCATGGGCATGATGGGCTTCTGGGTCACGCACCCGCGCGCGAAGCATCCGCTGATCGACGAGGTGCAGCGCGACTTCTGCTTCCTGCTCAACGCGTTCGACGTGGAACCCGGCAGCATGACACCCAAGGTCAACACCATGACGGACTTCAACATCTGGTCGTGGAACAGCCGCGTCTTTCCCGGCATCGAATCGCTGAACGTGCGGTTGGGCGACAAGGTGCGCATCCGCGTGGGCAACCTCACCATGACCAACCACCCCATCCATCTGCACGGCCACGAGTTCGTCGTGACCGGCACCGACGGTGGTCCCACGCCGAAATCGACACGCTGGCACGAGGTGACCACAGACGTGGCCGTGGGCCAGATGCGGCAGCTGGAGTTCGTCGCGGACGAGGAAGGCGACTGGGCGTTTCACTGCCACAAGAGCCACCACACCATGGGCGCCATGGGCCACGGTGTGCCCACCATGATCGGCGTGGACCACCGCGGTCTGGTGAAGAAAATCCAGAAGCTCGTACCCGACTACATGGTCATGGGCGAACGCGGCATGGCCGACATGGGCGAGATGGAGATGCCGCTGCCCGACAACACCTTCCCCATGATGACCGGCACCGGCCCGCACGGGCCGATCGAGATGGGCGGCATGTTCACCACGCTGAAGGTGCGCCGCGACCAGAAGCCCGGCCACTACGCCGACCCCGGCTGGTACCGGCAGCCGCCGGGCACGCAGGCCTTCGAGTGGACCGGCGCACTGCCCGACCCCGCGCGCCTGTCGTCCAGGGTCGCGTCCAACAACGGCGTCGTGTCCGGCCTGCACAACCCGCCCGCTACACCGCTGAACGCGCGCAAGCCCACCACGCATTCACATTGAGGAACGACACCATGAACAAGAGAACTCTGAACCTCGGGCTGCTGGGCCTGGCCCTGCCGCCGTTGCTGGGCGGCCGCGCGCTGGCGCACGGCGACGCCCATGGAAAGGCCCGCGGCGCCAAGCCTTCCGCGGCAAAGAAGGAGCAGAAGCCGTGGGGCATTGCCGGCGACCCAAAGGCCGTCACCCGCACCATCAACGTCGGCATGACCGACACCATGCGCTTTGCGCCCGACCGCCTGGCCGTGCGCCAGGGCGAGACCGTGCGGCTCGCTGTGCGCAACAACGGCAAGATGCTGCACGAGCTGGTGATCGGCACGAAGCAGGAGCTGGACGAGCACGCCGCGCTCATGGTCAAGTTTCCCAACATGGAACACGACGAGCCCTACATGGTCCACGTCGCGCCCGGCAAGACGGGGCAGATCGTGTGGCACTTCAACCGGGCCGGCACCTTCGACTTTGCCTGCCTGATCGCGGGCCACTACCAGGCCGGCATGGTGGGCACGATCACCGTCAGACCCGCCTGAGCATGGAGATGAACATGAAACGACGCCAATTCATCGCCGCCGCCGTGGCGGCCGGCATACTGCCGCTGCAGGCGCAGACCGTGCCGCTGGTGGAGGTCTGGAAGGACCCGCAGTGCGGCTGCTGCAAGGACTGGATCACCCACCTGCAGGCCAACGGCTTTCGCACCCGGGTGCATGAACAGGGCAACACCAACGCCCGCAGGCAGGCCGGTCTGCCGGATGCGCTGGGCTCCTGCCACACGGCAGTGGTGGGCGGCTATGTGGTGGAAGGACATGTACCCGCCCGCGACATCCAGCGGCTGCTGCGCGACAGGCCTCGCGCCCTGGGCCTGGCCGTGCCGGGCATGCCGGTGGGCTCACCCGGCATGGACGGTCCGGAATACGGCGGCCGCAAGGACCGCTACGACGTGCTGCTGGTTGCGGCCAATGGCACCACAAGCATCTACCAGTCCTACAACCGCTGAAAGGGAATCCCCATGAACAAGCTCATCACGGCCGTGCTCATCGCCCTGTCGTCCACCATGGCCCTGGCCCAGTCCGCCGCCGCAAGCATGGCCGATGCCGAAGTCCGCAAGGTGGACAGGGACGCAAAAAAGATCACCCTCAAACACGGCCCCATCAAAAACCTGGACATGCCGCCCATGACCATGGTGTTCCAGGTCAAGGACGCCGCGCTGCTGGACAAGGTCAGCGCGGGTGACAAGGTCCGCTTCACCGCCGAGCAGCAGCAGGGAGCCTACGTGGTCACCGGCATCGAAAAGGCTGCGCAGTGACGGCGGTGCCCGCAGGCCTGTTGCGCCGCGCCCTGGCTGCCGCCGCACTGGGCCTGGCCACCTGCGCGCAGGCCGGCCCCATGGGCTTCAAGGACAGCACCATGGCCATGGGCGATTTCGGCCCGAACTGGCGCGAGGCCTGGGTCAACCATGCCACCACGCCGCGCGACGCGTTCGGCGCGGGCGGCATCTGGATGCGATCGGACGACAGACGCATCACGCGCGAGTTTGCCGAGCTGAACTACACGCGCCTGGTCAAGCGCTGGAACGCACCGCATTCGCAGGCCAACGTCTGGTTCGTGGCCGGCGCGGGACCGGTGCGCGGCAACGACTTTGCCGGCACACGCACCATGCTCGCGCCCGGCCTGTCGGTGGACTGGGAAACCACGCGCCTGTACGTGTCGGGCACGGCCCGCCTGTACCGGGCCCAGGGCCTGAACCACGACTATGCGGCCGTGCGCGCGGGCTTCTCGTTCTACGAGGTGGACTACGACCAGACCCAGCCCTGGCTGATCGTGGAGGCGCGGCGCATGCGCGGCCTGTCCGGTGAAACCGAGGTCACGCCCATGCTGCGGCTGATCCACAACCGCTATTTCGTCGAGCTGGGCGTCAACCAGATGAAGCAGGGCCGCTTCAACTTCATGTACATTTTTTGAAAGGGTCTCCACGATGAACCTCCATCCCCGCAACCTTCCCCGTCACCTCGTCATCACCACCGCCCTGCTGGCCGCTGGCGGCGCCTGGGCCGCCGACACGGTGAAGGCCACGGTCAACGGCATGGTTTGCGCGTTCTGCGCGCAAGGGATCGAAAAACGCCTGGGCAATCTGCCCGCGACGCAGGCCGTGTTCGTGGACCTGAAAAAACGCATCGTCACCGTGCAGGCCAAGCCCGGCCAGAAACTGGACAGCAAAGTCATCACCGCCGAGATCACCGATGCCGGCTACGACGTGACCAGGATCGAAACCGTCACGCAGACCGTCGAGCAGATCAAGGCCGAGGCCAGGACGCAGAAGTGAGTGGCGTGGACGCACGCGGCGCGGAAGGCCTGGCCGGCACGCGCCGCGGCTTCTGGACGTCCGTCGCCAGTCTGTTCGCCAGCTCCAGCACGCTGGTGTGTTGCGCACTGCCGGCCCTGCTGGTAGCGCTGGGCGCGGGCGCCGTGCTCTCGTCACTGGTGGCCGCCGTGCCACAGGTCGTATGGCTCAGTGAGCACAAGGAAGGCCTGTTTGCCTTCGCCGGTCTCATGCTGGCCGCCAGCGGCTGGCTGCAGTGGCACAACCGCACGGCACCCTGCCCCACGGACCCGGCGCTGCGCCATGCGTGCCTGCGCACGCGCCGCACTTCGTTACGCATGTACTGGCTGAGTGTGTTCATCTATGGGGTAGGCGGCTGGTTTGCCTTCGTGCAGCCGGCACTGTCCGCCGCATAATGAATTCATGCCCCTATTGACCAACGCCCGCAAGGCGGGCTCCATCACCGACGTTGCCGGCATCTCGGTCGGCCATTTCACCGACACGCGCCGCCCCACCGGCTGCACCGTGGTCATGGCGCAGGACGGCGCCGTGGCCGGCGTGGACGTGCGCGGCGCCGCGCCCGGCACGCGCGAAACCGACCTGCTCTCGCCCGTGAATCTGGTGGACACCGTGCACGCCGTGATGCTGGCCGGCGGCAGTGCCTGGGGGCTGGATGCGGCCAGCGGCGCGATGCGCTGGCTGGAAGAGCGTGGCATCGGCTTTGACGTGCGCGTGGGACGCCTGCCGATCGTGCCGGCGGCCGTGCTGTTCGACCTGCTGGTGGGCGACGCATCCATTCGCCCCGATGCCGACGCCGGCTATGCGGCCTGCGCAGCTGCCAGCGCCAGGCGCCCCGCCGAAGGCAACGTGGGCGCGGGCACGGGCGCGGCCGTAGGCAAGATCTTCGGCATCGACCGCGCCATGAAGGGCGGCATCGGCACCGCCTCTGTCACGGTGGGCGGCGTGACCGTGGGCGCGCTGATCGCCTGCAACGCGCTGGGCGACGTGGTGGACCCCGACACGGCGCTGCCCGTGGCCGGCGCGCGCACGGCCAACGGCAAGAAGCTGCTGGATACCCGCCGCGCCCTGCTGCGCGGCGATGCGCCGCGCCCGCTGCTGGCCGGCACCAACACCACCATCGGCGTGATCGCCACCGATGCCGCGCTGACCAAGGTCCAGGCCACCAAGCTCGCGCAGATGGCCCACGACGGCCTGGCGCGCAGCATCAACCCCGTGCACACCATGAGCGACGGCGACACGCTGTTTGCGCTGGCCACGGGCCGCGCCAAAACCAAACCCGGCATGATGGTGCTGGGCACCATGGCGGCCGAGGCCACCGCGTGTGCCACGCTGCGTGCCGTGCTGGCGGCGCGCAGCCTGACGGTGGGCCCGCTGCACCTGCCGTCCGCGAACGACCTGTGAAGCCCATGCCACGCGTCATCCAGCACACCCTGCTGTCCATCCGCGACCTGTTGCTGTCGGTCGGGCCGTTCGCGCTGCTGGCCGTGGCCCTGCTGGTGCTGGCCTATTGGTGGCTGGACCCGACGCCGCCGCGCCACGTGCGGTTGGCCACCGGCCCCGCGCAAAGCGCGTACGACCAGTTCGGCCAGCGCTACCAGAAGGCCCTGGCCGCCAGTGGCATCCGTGTTGAATTGATCCCCAGCGAAGGCTCATCGGCCAACCTCCAACTGCTGCGCGAGGGCAAGGCCGACCTGGGCTTTGTGCAGGGCGGCAGCGTGGACATCACGCAGGCGGACGAAAGCGGCATCGAGTCCCTGGGCAGCCTTTTCCTGGAGCCCGTGTGGCTGTTCTACCGCGAGAGCGCGGCGCGCCAGGTCACGGCAACCGCCACGCTGAACTCGCTGACACAGCTGACCGGCATGCGGCTGAACGTCGGCACGCCCGGCAGCGGCGTGCCCAGCCTGATGGCCAAACTGTTCGAGGCCAACCGCATCGACCCGGCCACGCTGACGCTGTCGCAGCTGGAACAGACGCCGGCCACCGTCGCCTTCCTGGAGGGCACGCTGGACGCGGTCGTGTTCGCGTCCGCGCCCGAATCGCTGCTGGTTCAGATGCTGCTGCAGACGCCGGGCGTCAAGCTGCTGGACTTTGCGCAGGCCGAAGCCTATTCACGCCGCTTTCCGTTCCTGAGCCCGGCCACGCTGCCGCGCGGCGTGGTGGACCTGGCGCGCGACCAGCCGCCGGCAAATGTGCGGCTGGTGGCATCCACCACCGCGCTGCTGGCACGCGACACCACGCACCCCGCGTTGCTGCAGCTTTTTGCGCAGGCCGCGCGCGACATGCACAGCCCCGCCGGCTGGTTCAACCGCGCGCGCACCTTCCCCACCGTGGAGCAGAGCGAATTCCCGATCTCGGCCGAGGCCGAGCGCGCGCTCAAGGGCGGCAAGCCGCTGCTGCAGCGCTGGCTGCCGTTCTGGCTGGCCAATCTGGTGGAGCGCATGTGGCTGGTGCTGACCATCATCATCGCCATCCTGCTGCCGGCCAGCCGCATCGTGCCGCCGCTGTACGAGTTCCGCATCCGCTCGCGGGTGTTCCGCTGGTATGCGCAGCTGCGCGAGATCGAGGCGCGGCTGGAAGCCAACCCCGCCGACGGCGCAGCGCTGCTGGCCGAGCTGAATGCGCTGGACGACAAGGCTGGTCACATCAACGTGCCGCTGTCCTATGCCGACGAGCTCTACGCGCTGCGCAACAACATCCATGGCGTGCGCAAGCGGGTGCTGCGCACTGAGGGGGCTTGAAACTGGATGAACGATCAGTCGCGCAAATAGCAGGCGCACCTATAATTTGGTTCAAGTGGATTGGGGGTTCCTGGTCGGCGCTACAGCCTCGGTGGGTTCACCGGGGCTTTTCGCTTTATGGGGCGGATGAACCATCAGCCCCACGCCATCGAAATCACGTCCTGCGTTCGCACGGCCGCCGTCGCAATAGAACTTGCCCTTCAACACGTCGAACGCCTGGTTGGCCTGTTCGGGCCGCAAGTAGCGAACACCCACCGGTCGCGCCACCAGATCGGCCAGTTGAAGGCCATCCAGATTGGTCTTCTTGTCGGCGAAGATCACATTGAAGGGCAGCGGTTGCGCAGAGCCATCGCCCGCGCAGATGCGACGGAACTCCAGTTCCAGTTCACGATCTTCTTTCTTGCCCCGACACTCCACCACCACATGGGTCTGCAGATTTTGCTGTGCTTTCTCAGTCAGCAATTCATGCAACCGGCGCAGACACAGGTCCAGGGCGACGTGATAGGGGTTGGTTGCCGTACTGCCGGCGCGGCCCAGCCGAATCTTGTCCACCACGCAGGCAATCAGCATGAAGTTGCTCTGCACCATGATGTCCGTGAGCTGATTCATGAAAGCAATGCGCGTGGGCAGGTGACTGAGAAAGGCGAAGTCCCCCTTTTGCTTGCGAATGTCGGTCTCGTGCAGCACCACGCTGTCGTGCCCGAAATAGTTGAACTTCAGCTTCTCCAATGCGGGAATGATTTTTTCGCTGTAGTGCCGCTTGTGGAACACACACAAGGGCCAGCACAAACACCGGATAGTCCGGATCAATGCTGGCCAGCGAATGATCGCCACTTTCGTCTACGTAGACGACGAAGTCGCTGAAGCGCCGTGCCGTTGCCGGCCGCGCCGGCACGCTTTCAACCGGCAACGCCTCCAGGGATTCAAATAGCGCGTACTGCGTACCCGGTGTGGTGCTCATTGCCGGAGCAACACTCAGGACAGCAGGTCCAGGCTGTTGCGCAGCGCCGCCTGCGCCACGGCGTCCAGCGCGCCTTCCACCACCGCCTGGTGCGCCAGCACGCGCAGGTTGCCCGCGGCATAAAGCTGGTCGATGGACTGGCGCGTCATCGAATGGTTGGCGCCGTCGGCTTCGGTGAACATGAACAGCGTGCCGTGCGGGCTGGCCCACGTCAGCTGGTTGCGCCGCCAGTGCCCGCCCTCCAGCCGCAGCTCCACCCAGGTGCCGGGGCTGAGGTCGATCGGCGCGGCTGCGGTGGCGGGCGGCACCGGATCGGAGGTGGTGGACAGCACGCCCGGCACCGTCTGCGCGGGCCCGCCCGCCGGGGCCGTGTCGGCGCCCGCTGCCTGGGTCTGCTCGAACAGCGGCCTGTCGGCCTGCGGCGCCTGCGTTTCAAGAAAGCCCGACTGGTGCGCCTCGGACGGCGCGATCCACAGGCCGCCGGCCAGGTCAGCGCCCGCGAACTGCGCCTCCAGCCGCGCCCGGGGCGAGTCATCCGCGCCGCCTGTGGGCTGCAACGCGCGCGCATGCAGGGCCATGAGCTCTTCAAAGAAGCGGCCCGCCTTCGACTTGGAAAAGCCGATGCTGTCCAGGCCCTCGCGCAGCCGGCCAATGAGCGTGGGCACCAGCCGGGCCAGCCGCGCGGGGTTGGCCGCCGCCACCTCGGGGATGGAACTCCAGAGCAGGTCGGTCACCACATCTTCATAGCCACCGGGGTCGGCCTGCCCGCTGCTGTCCAGCAGACGTGCCTGGGCGATCACCTGGGACCAGGGGCCCGCCACAAAATAGACCACGCCGCGCGGCGCGCCGGCAGTCTGGGCACGCTCGCGCAGCTCCTTGGCGATTTTTTCGGCCAGCAGGTTGCGCTGCTCGGCCTGCAGCAGCGTGCGCACGGCCTTGTCGCGCTTGCGGCGCTCACGCTTTTGCTGCTCAGCCCAGGCGTCTTCCAGCGTGTGCAGCGCAAAGGCAAAGGGCTCGGCGCCCTCGATCTGGGTAGACACCAGTGCCTGCACGGCCTGGCGGGCCGGGTCCAGGAACGCGGCAAAGCCCGGCATGTCGGCACCCTGCCAGGCCAGGCTTTTCTGGATGACCAGGTCCAGGAAACGGCGCGCGGGGTGACGCTTGTCGCTGAAAAACCGCGGATCCACCAGCGCCAGACGCAGCAGCGCGGGCTCCAGGTCGCGCACGACCCGCTGCACCTCGGGCAACAGGCGCGCGTCGCTCGCGATGTTGTCCATCATGAGGCTCACGACCTCCAGGCCCAGCGCCTGGCCGGGGCTGGCCTTGCGGCGCAGCTTTTCCTGCAGCGTGCCCGGACCGCTGTCCACGCCGGACCGCTGGCCGCTCTGGCGCTGGCGGATGCGCTGCACCACTTCGTCCACCTGCTTCATTTCCTGCAGGGCTTCGAAGGCCGCCGGCACGGTCGGTGAAAACTCCGGCGACGGCTCGCGGCCGTCGTCGAATTCGCGCGCGAATTGTTCGTCGAAGGAATTGGCGCCCGCGTCCAGCTCGCCCGACAGCAGGCGCCGAAGCTGGCGCACCGTGAGCAGCGTGTCGGGTTTGTGCAGCCCGGCGTCCTGCGGCTTGTCCTTGTCATCGTCCAGCAGCCGTGCGACGGCGGGCGATTCCAGTTGCGTGATCACGTTGTAGCTGGCGGCGATCACGCCCTGCTCGCGCAGCATGTTGGACAGGAACGTGTAGTCGCGTGCCAGCAGCGGGCCCAGCGCCTCCCCCAGATGCGAAAGCCAGCGCATGCGCACGGCCGTTTTGACGCCGGTGGCGGCGATGGCACTACGCAGGCCACGCACATACACGTCCGGGCGCAGCGGGTTACGGTCTGCCTGCGCGGACTTCAGCCCCTGCGCCGCGCTGATCAGTGCGGTCAGCTCGCCCAGCTCACCGTCCACCGCCAGCAGCGTGGCCTGCTGCGCGCGGGCAATCTCCATGCTTTCCTGGATCTGGTCGTCGCCCATGAGCTCCAGCGCATCAAAGCTCAGGCTGTTGCCGGCATCCTTGTCGGTAAAACCCGAAATGGCAGCGGCGAATTCGGCCAGCAAGGCCTGCGGAAAGCCTTCGCGCAGCTTGTCTTCGAACTGCATCAGCAGGCGCAGCGATTCCTGCTGGATCTCGCGCTCCTGCACGTCGTTGGCCAGCGCAATGCGCTGCGGCATGGACTGGCGGGACCGCTCGACCATGCCGCTCATCAGCATCTTGCCGCGCTCCGCCGCCGCCGCGATGCAGGCGCGAAACGGTGTTTCCGGACGACTGGCTGGCGATGGCGGCATGGGCTTGTCTCCCGCTTTACTTCAGTGCCTTGAAGCGTACACGCTTGGGCTTGGCGCCATCTTCGCCCAGGCGCTTTTTCTTGTCGGCTTCGTATTCCTGGTAGTTGCCGTCAAAGAACACCCACTGGCTGTCGCCTTCGGCGGCCAGGATGTGGGTGGCGATGCGGTCCAGGAACCAGCGGTCGTGGCTGATGACCATGACGCTGCCCGCGAACTCCAGCAGCGCGTCTTCCAGCGCGCGCAGGGTTTCCACGTCCAGGTCGTTGGACGGCTCGTCCAGCAGCAGCACGTTGGCGCCCTGCATCAGTGTCTTGGCCAGGTGCAGGCGGCCGCGCTCACCGCCGGACAGCATGCCGACCTTTTTCTGCTGGTCTCCACCGTTGAAGTTGAAGCGGCCGCAGTACGCGCGGCTGGCCATCTGGAACTTGCCCACGGTGATGATGTCCAGCCCGCCGGACACGTCTTCCCACACGGTCTTGTCGTTGGCCAGCGCGTCGCGGCTTTGGTCCACGAAGGACAGCTTCACGGTCTTGCCGATCTTCACCGTGCCGGTGTCGGGCTGTTCGCGGCCGGCGATCATCTTGAACAGCGTCGATTTGCCGGCGCCGTTCGGGCCGATGATGCCCACGATGGCGCCCGCCGGCACCTTGAAGCTCAGGTTGTCGATCAGCAGGCGGTCGCCAAAGCTCTTGGACACGCCCTCGAACTCGATCACTTCGTTGCCCAGGCGCTCGGCCACGGGAATGAAGATTTCATTCGTTTCGTTGCGCTTCTGGTAGTCGACGTCGCTCAATTCCTCGAAGCGGGCCAGGCGCGCCTTGCTCTTGGCCTGGCGGCCCTTGGCGTTCTTGCGCACCCACTCCAGTTCGGCCTTCATGGCCTTGGCGTGGGCTTCCTCGCCCTTCTGCTCGGCCTCCAGGCGGGCCTCCTTCTGCTCCAGCCAGGTGGAGTAGTTGCCCTTCCAGGGGATGCCGCGGCCCCGGTCCAGTTCCAGGATCCATTCGGCCGCGTTGTCCAGGAAGTAGCGGTCGTGGGTGATGCCCACCACCGTGCCCGGGAACCGCGCCAGGAACTGCTCAAGCCATTCGACCGATTCGGCGTCCAGGTGGTTGGTGGGTTCGTCCAGCAGCAGCATGTCAGGCTTGGACAGCAGCAGGCGGCACAGCGCCACGCGGCGCTTTTCACCGCCGGACAGGTTGCCGATGGTCGCGTCCCAGGGCGGCAGGCGCAGCGCGTCGGCCGCGATTTCCAGCATGTGCTCGGAATCACCCTCGGCGCCGGCGGCGGAGATGATCGCTTCCAGCTTTTGCTGCTCTTCGGACAGTTTGTCAAAGTCGGCGTCCGGCTCGGCGTAGGCGGCGTAGACCTCTTCCAGGCGCTGCTTGGCGGCGGCCACTTCGCCCATGCCGCCTTCGACCGACTGGCGCACGGTCTCGTCGGGGTTCAGCTGCGGCTCCTGCGGCAGATATCCGATCTTCAGGCCCGGCATGGGGACGGCTTCGCCCTCGATCTCGGTGTCGATGCCGGCCATGATCTTGAGCAGCGTGGACTTGCCCGAGCCGTTCAGGCCCAGCACGCCGATCTTGGCGCCGGGGAAGAAGCTGAGCGAGATGTCCTTGAGGATCTGGCGCTTGGGCGGCACGATCTTGCCGACGCGGTTCATGGTGTAGACGTACTGGGCCATGGCTTTCTGTTCAGGGTGCGGTGGTGCAAACCCTTGATTATCAGGCCTGCCACCGGCGGCGGTGGTTCTGCGCGCGCCGGGTGTTCAGGACTTGTCCGACAGGCTGTTGCGCAGGGCCGCGCGCGCCACCTCGTCCAGCGCCTCGTCCACCACATGGCGGCCGGCCACCACGCGTATCTGTCCCTGGGCGTGCAGGCGCTCCAGCGTGCGCCGCGACATGGAATGGGCGGTGCCCGAAGGAGAGGTGAACATGAACAGCGTGGCGTGCGGGCTGGCCCAGGTCAGCTGCACACGCAGCCAGCGCCCACCCACCTGCAGTTCCACCCACGCGCCCGGGGCGGGCATGAACGAGCCCGAAGGCGCTCCCTCTGCAGCGGTGTCAGCGGCAGGCTGCGGCGGCTGTGCAACCGACTCCTGCGGCATGACCGAGTCCCCGTCGACGTAGCACGACTCCTGCGCCTCACGGCCCGCAAGCCACGGGTCCACGCTGTGCAGCCCGCTGTCGCTGAACCGGCTGGGTTCGGCTTCTGCGGCATCGGCGGCAGCCTGCGCCGCCGCATCGCGCCCTGCCTGCAGCGCGGCCTGGTGCAGCGCCGCCAGGCCCTGGAAGAAATGCGCGGTCTGCGCCTGCGGGTAGCCGCAGCGGTCCAGCCCCTCGCGCAGGCGCCCCACCAAGCCCGGGATCATTTTGGCCAGGCGCGCGGTGCGGCCGCGGCGGGCCGTGCGCTTTTGCACGCTCCAGATCAGGTCGTCCACCACGGCGCGATAGCCCTGGGGGTCGGCCGTGCCGTCCAGCACGTTCAGGCGTGATTCGGCCACGACCTGGGGCCAGGCGCTGCGCAGGAAGTCGCGTACGAATTCCGGCACATCCAGACCGTCCATGAGGCTTTCGAATTCGGCGGCCAGTTCCTGGGCCATCAGGTGCCGGCGCTCGGCGTGTTCCAGCGCGCGGGCCGCCTCGGCCGCGCGCGCAATGCCCGCACGGTCCTGCCGGTCCCATTCGGCATGCAGGTGGTCCAGCAGTTCGCCCACGACATCGGCGTCCACGACCTTGCCGGTCAGCCACTGGGCCGCGTCCTGCACCGTGCCGATGAAGCGCTGCCAGCCCTCGTCCGTCTCGGCGGTGAACGCCAGGCTGCGCTGCGTGACGACGTCCAGCAGCTGGCGCGCGGGATGCGTGCGGTCGCTGAAGAACCGGGAGTCCTCGCGCGCCAGGCGCCGCACGGCCGGCTCCATGGCGCGAAGCTGCGGCTTCAGCGCGGGCAGCAGGCGGCCGTCATGGTCCAGGTTGTCGAACATGAGCCGCACGACCTCGGCGCCGATCTGGTGGCCCAGGCGGGCCACGGTATCGGCTGCCGCGCTATCGCCGGGCGCGGCCGGCTCGGCGGCTGCCTGCTCGGGTGCGCGCTGCTCCAGCCGCTGCACTAGCACGTCCACCTGCTTGAGGTCCTGCAACGCCACCAGCGACGCGGGCACGGTGTGCAGGAAGTCCCGCCGCGGCGCCGCGGCCGGGTGCAGGTCGCCGGCCAAAAGCTTGCGCAGCCGCTCCAGCGTGAGCAGCGTGCGCGACATGGTCTCCGTCACACTGGCCGTGCCGGGCCGGCCGACCTGCACCAGCCCGCCCACCGGCACGGCCGGCTCCACCCCGGTCTTGGTCAGCCAGTCGGCCAACTCGCGGTACAGCGTGCGCAGATTCACCCCCATGAGTCCTGCGGCCGGGGTGATCAGGGCTTCACGCGCCTGCACCTCGTCCAGACAGGCCGCAAGGCAGACCTGCAGCGAGCGTACGAACACCTCGGGACGCAGCGGATTGAGCCCTGGCTGGATGGTGCGCCAGCCCATCAAGGTGCTGATGCGTGCGTCAAACGCCGGCAGCACATCGTCCACGGCCAGCGACACCTCCTGCTGGGCGCGGGCGATCTCGATGCTCTGATCCAGGTCGGCGTCGCCGAAAAGCTTGAGGTCCTCGAAGCGCAGCGTCTGCTCGCCCGTGTCGTCCTTGCCGCCACTGTGGTAGACCTCGCGCGTGAGTTCGGCGCGGAAGCGCCGCGCCACATCGTCGCTGCGCGACAGCAGCAGCGCCACGGCTGCACGCACCGGCGGTGTCTGCAGCGCGGCGTTGCGCTGCATGCCCAGCACGGCGGCTTCCAGGCCCTTGAGGACATGGCCCATGAGCAGTTCGGCGTGACCCAGCGCGGCTTCGATGCAGTCGCTCAGCGATGGCTGCAGCGCCGTGGGATCTTCGGAAACACCGAGTCCAAGAGAAAGCAGTTTGGCCATGGGTGTGCAGTGGGAAAACCCATTATGGAACCGGCCCGGCGACTTTGTAACAAGGCCGTTCGGGACTTTTGTATCCGGGTGCAAACCGGCCGCTTGCCTGCCGGATCGCCGGCCGTGCGACAATACGCACCGCCGGGCGCCCCCAGTCGCGTCCGTTGCCAGCAAACCGCTGCAGCCTGCGCCCCGCTATCCTGGTGTGACCGCCGGCTTCCCCTGAACCCGATCTGCCCCTGACTGGCCACGGCGCCCAAAGCCGTGGAACAGGCTGATCCCCAGTGCCCCGGAACGGGCACCTCACCATGACTTTTGACGAACTGAACCTGGCACCCGCCATCCTGAAGGCTGTGCACGAAACGGGCTACGAGACGCCCACCCCCATCCAGGCGCAAGCCATTCCCCTCATCCTCGAAGGCCACGACCTGCTGGGCGGCGCCCAGACCGGCACCGGCAAGACCGCCGCCTTTGTGCTGCCCGCGCTGCACCGCCTGAGCGTTGGCACCGCCCCGAAGAACAAGTTCGGCGGCACCGGCATCCGCATGCTGGTCCTGACCCCCACCCGCGAGCTCGCCGCCCAGGTCGAAGAGTCCGTGCGTGAGTACGGCAAGTACCTCGACCTGAAGTCCACCGTCGTGTTCGGCGGCGTGGGCATGAACCCGCAGATCACCAAGGTCAAGAAGGGCGTCGACGTCCTGGTCGCCACGCCCGGCCGCCTGCTGGACCTGCACGGCCAGGGCATGCTGGACCTGGGCCAGGTCGAGATCCTGGTGCTGGACGAAGCCGACCGCATGCTGGACATGGGCTTCATCCACGACGTGAAGAAGGTGCTGGCCCTGGTGCCCAAGGACAAGCAGAGCCTGCTGTTCTCGGCCACGTTCAGCGACGAAATCCGCGAGCTGGCCAACGGCCTGCTGAAGAACCCGCAGAGCGTGCAGGTCACGCCGCGCAACACCACCGTGCAGCGCATCACGCAGACGATCCATCCCGTGGGCCGCGGCAAGAAAAAAGCCCTGCTCGCCCACATCATCAACGAGCACAACTGGAGCCAGGTGCTGGTGTTCACGCGCACCAAGTTCGGCGCCAACAACGTGGCCGAGTTCCTGGAAAAGAACGGCATCACCGCCATGGCGCTGCACGGCAACAAGAGCCAGGGCGCGCGCACGCAGGCACTGGCCGGCTTCAAGAGCGGCGAGATCCGGGCGCTGGTGGCCACCGACATCGCCGCGCGCGGCATCGACATCGACGACCTGCCGCACGTGGTGAACTACGAGATCCCCAACGTCAGCGAAGACTACGTGCACCGCATCGGCCGCACGGGCCGCGCCGGCGCCAGCGGCGAGGCCGTGAGCCTGGTCTGCATGGACGAGGAAGGCTTCATGCGCGACATCGAGCGCTTCACCAAGCAGACCATCGAGATCAAGATCGTGGACGGCTTCGGTCCCGAACCGGGCGAGCGGGCCGAGCCCATCGCCATGGGCCGCCAGACCATCTGGGGCGGCGTGGGCAAGCCGCCCAGCCGCGAGGTCATGGCCGCAGCCGCCAAGGCCGCGCGCCAGGAAATGATGCAGCGCATTCGCGACAACAAGGCCGCGCAGGGCGGCGGCGGTCGCGGCGGCTCGGCCAACAGGGCCGGTGGTGGCGAAGGCTCCGCAGAAGGTAACGGCGGGAATGGCGGCAACGGAGGCAACGGAGGCAATGGCGGCAACGGCAGCCGCCGCTCCCGCCGCGGTCGCGGTGGCAACGGGCAGGGACAGGGCCACCAGGGTCAACCCCAGCAACAGCGTGCCCCGCAGCAGCAGCGCGCGCAGCAACCCCGCGCCGAGCGCCCCGACCTGGACGATGACACCGACCGCGACTTTGTGCCGCGCAACGTGAACCCGCTGCAGACCAATCTGCACAACCGCCGCCATGAAATGCGCGGCACGCAACCCGTGAACGCCGGCGGCCAACCCGACCCGATGCGCACCAGCATCGACAGCATGGCCGGCGGCAACAAACGCCGTGGCGGCGGTGGTGGTGGCGGCGGCCGTGGCCGCTCGGGTGGTGGTGGTGGCGGCGGCAACTGGGGCGGCGGAGGCCGCGGCCGCGGCCGTTGACCCGCATCGAACCATGAGCGCGACCCCACGCACCGTGCTGCTTGCCGGCGCCACCGGCCTGGTCGGCCGCGAGATCCTGCACGGCCTGCTGGCCGACGCCACGGTGGGGGCCGTGCACACGCTGGGCCGCCGGCCCATGCCGCTGCAGCATGGCAAACATGTGCACCACGTGGTGGATTTCACCGCCCTGCCCGGCCTGCCGGCGGCGCACGAGGTCTACCTCGCGCTGGGCACGACCATCAAGGTGGCCGGCAGCGAGCAAGCCTTTCGCTCGGTCGACCATGACGCCAATCTGGCCGTGGCACGCGCTGCCCGCGCGGCGGGCGCCACGCGGGCGGGCCTGGTCAGCGCCATGGGAGCGGACGCGGGTTCATCCCTCTTCTACAACCGCGTCAAGGGCGAAACCGAGGACGCCTTGCGCGCCATGGGCTTTGCCACGCTGGTGATCGCGCGGCCTTCGTTCCTGGCAGGTGATCGTGCGTCGCTGGGCCAGCCCGTGCGCTCCGGCGAAGGCTTGGCGCTGTCCATTTCACAATGGCTCAAGCCGCTGATCCCGGCCAACTACCGCTCCATCGACGTGCGCAAGGTTGCCGCCGCCCTGCTGCGCGGCGTACCCGCGGGCGCGACCGGCACGCAGGTCATGCTGTCCGGGCAGATGCAGCGGCTCTGATCACTGTTTTGACACCCGCACAAGCGCGTCCTTGCGCTTGTGCAGGTCCGGCAGCAGTTCCAGCCCCAGGCCGGGCTTGCCGTTCAGGCTGATCATGCCGTTCTCTACCTTGGGCAGTTCGGTCACCAGTTCCTTGTACCAGCCCGTGAAGAACGCGCGCACGCTTTCCTGGATGAGCGCGTTGGGCGCGTGCAGCGACAGGTGGGTGGACGCCGCCCACACCACGGGGCCCGTGCAGTCATGCGGCGCCACGGGCAGTTGCCAGGCGTCGGCCATGGCGGCGATCTTGCGCGCCTCGGACAGGCCGCCGCACCAGCTCAGGTCCAGCATGGCCACGCCGGCCACGCCGGTTTGCAGGTAGTCCTTGAAGCCCCACTTGTAGGCCAGCGTCTCGCTCGCGCAGACCAGCGCGTCGCAGTCCTTTGCGTACTGCTTGAGCAGGTCCAGCGAGTCCATGCGGATCGCGTCCTCGTGCCAGAAGGTGTTGAACTCCTTCAGCGCGCGCGAGATCTTCTGCGCCATGGGCAGCCGCCACAGGCTGTGGAACTCGACCATGATGTCCATGCGGTCGCCCACGGCGCCGCGGATCTTGCGGAACGGCTCCAGCGCCAGGTCCAGGTCGGTGTTGCTGATGTACTGCCCGTCGCTGCGTTCGGCCGCCGGATCGAACGGCCAGATCTTCATGGCCGTGATGCCCTCGGACAGCAGCGACTGCGCCAGCTCGTCGGCGTGGTGCAGGAAGCCCTGCAGGTCTTCATACGGACCGTTGTTGTTCTGCAAGCCCCAGTTGGAGCTCGTCTGATTCGCGTTGCTGCGGATGTACTGGTAGCCCGCGCAGGTGTTGTAGATGCGGATGCTGTCGCGGCTCCTGCCTCCCAGCGCCGTGCACACGGGCATGTTCGCGGCCTTGCCAAAGATGTCCCACAGCGCGATGTCCAGCGCCGAGTTGCCGCGCGTTTCGACGCCGGAGCCGCGCCAGCCGAGATACCCCATGGCGTCCCGGTTGCGCGCCTCGATGGCCAGCGGGTCCTTGCCCAGAATGCGGGGCGCCCCCCATTCATGCACATAGGCCTCGACGGCTTCGGCGCCCATGAAGGTTTCGCCCAGGCCGGTGAGCCCTTCGTCGGTGTGCAGGCGCACCCAGATGATGTTGGGAAACTCGCCCAGGCGGACGGTTTCGACTTGCGTGATTTTCATGTTGAGCCTGCAGGGTTGCCGGCTCGCCGCAGGGGCTGCCGGGTCAGGAGGTTTTTTTGACGCTGGACGCGTTGACGCCCTGGATGTCTTCGCGCAGGTCGCGCACCACGCGGTCCATCAGCGGCGCCAGCATGTTCCAGTGCACGGCCCGCGCCACGCGCGGATGGTGCGCCTTGTAGACGTCCGACGATACGAAGGTCAGCGGGTCGTGGTACACACCCAGGTCTTCCAGCGCCATGGGGTCCTGTTCGGTCGGCGCGCCGCCCAGGAACGCGTCGTCCGCGCCGTTCCAGATGCCGTTTCCGTCGCGATGGATGCCGTAACCCCACTCGCAGTCGCTGTTCTTCAGCCGCTCGCGCGCCGCGGCCATGTAGACCGCGTCGAAGATGTAGGTGTCGGTGCGCACCCACCGGCTGTTCAGCCAGATCTCGGCCACCGGACGGGACGCGCTGCCCATGCTGGAGGTCAGGCCGCGCAGGATGTCGCCGCGCAGTTCCACATACCGCAGCCGCGCCGGAATCTCCACCAGCCGCAGCAGCGCCACGAGCAGGACCGCCTTGTCCGGCGCATCGCCGCGGCCGGCGTCCAGCACCTCGCGCGGCGTATGCAGACGCAGCTTGAAGGGTTTGGCAAACGGGATGCGCTTGACGAAGCCGTAGATGGCCAGCGCCTTTTCGCGGTTGTTTTTGCACAGCTGCGTCAGTGCCCTGGCCCGAAGGCGGAGCTTGGGGTCTTCAAGGTCCAGCAGCGGCGTGGAGCCCAGCCAGCGGCCGGGATCGTCCACGTCAGCCAGTGACGGCGTACCGGAAGGTACCGAAGGGTCGGACACGCGTACAACTTTCCAACGACGTTTTTCCGCGCAGCTTGCCCTGCGGCGGAAATGCCCGCGTGTACAGGGGCGGGATGCCCCCGCCGACGCGGGTCTTGTTGTATAGACAATTGTACCGACCGTGTCCGTTTTGACTGTCGCGCGCGCGCGTCAGCCCTGCCTGTTACATCACCCGCCGCGCGCCTTTTTCAGCGCGTCCAGCACGGTTGTCACAGCCTCGGCACCAATGGTAGGCACGTTCTTGTCGTACACGGGCTTGACCTTGTCGAACATGCGCTTCTGCTCGGCTGCGCTCACTTCGTTGACCGTCATGGTCTTTCTCAGGTTGGCCAGCGACTTTTCGTTCAGCGCGCGGTTGGCGGCGCGCTGGACCTTCTGGCCTTCCATGGCGGCCTCGCGCAGCACGGCCTGTTCCTGCGGGTTGAGCTGGTCCCACAGCTTCTTGCTGTACAGCACCAGGAACGGCGTGTAGGCATGGCGCGTGACGGACAGGTACTTTTGTACTTCACTGAACTTGGACGTCTCGATGGTCACGAAGGGGTTTTCCTGGCCGTCGATGGTCTTGGTCTCCAGCGCGGTGAACACCTCGCCGAAGGCCATGGGCACCGCGTTGGTGCCCAGCGTCTTGAACGTGTCCAGGAAGATGTTGTTCTGCATCACGCGGACCTTGACGCCGTCAAAGTCCTCGGCCTTGGTCACGGGGCGCTTGCTGTTGGTCAGGTTGCGGAAGCCGTTTTCCCAGTAAGCCAGAT
>JAYRLC010000015.1:0-79785 GCA_041905405.1 Ramlibacter sp.
GATGGGCGCTGCGCAATCTACGCGTCAGGCTTGAAGCCAAAGCGAGTTCCCGGCATACGCCCATCCTGTTCAGGACACCCCGAACAAGACGAACAATACAAGCGAGTTCCGCGGCGCAACCGACCCCTGAGCACCGGAGTGGAGTTTTTGCGCAGCAAAAACCGCCGCAGCGTGAGCCCCCGCCGGCTACCGCCTGCCGCGAAGCAGCGAGCGATACAACACCGTCGTCAGTAAAGCATAGCGTCAACAGCCCCTACGCGGACCGCAGTTCAGGCCGCCGCCTTTGCCGCGCGGTTGCGCGCAAACGCCACATACCAGTCCAGGCACCCCGGGTTGGCCATGGCGTCTTTGTTCACGACCTTCTGGATCGGCTGACCCAGCAGCAGTTTCTTGATCGGCAACTCCTGCTTCTTGCCCGACAGCGTGCGCGGGATCTCGGCGACCTGGAAGATGTCGTTGGGCACGAAGCGCGGGCTCAGGGCCGTTTTGATTGCGCCATTGATGCGGTTGCGCAGTGCGTCGTCCAGCTCGATGCCGTCGCGCAGCACAACGAACAGCGGCATGTAGCTGTCGCGGCCCAGATATTCCAGGTCCACCACCATGGAGTCCATGACCTCAGGCAGGGCCTCGACCGCGCTGTACAGCTCGCTCGTGCCCATGCGCAGGCCGTGGCGGTTGATGGTGGCGTCGCTGCGGCCGTAGATGATGCAGCCGCCGTTCAGGCCGATCTTCAGCCAGTCGCCGTGCCTCCACACGCCGGGGTACATGTCGAAATAGCTCGACAGGTAACGCTTGTTGCCTTCGTCGCCCCAGAAGTACAGCGGCATGGACGGGATGGGCTGGCTGCACACCAGCTCGCCCACTTCGTTGATGACGGGCTCGCCCTGCTCGTTCCAGGCCTCGACCGCGCAGCCGAGCAGGCGGCATTGCATCTCGCCCGCGACCAGGGGCAGCTCGCGGTTGCCGCCGATGAACGCGCCCGCAAAGTCGGTGCCGCCGCTGATGTTGCACCACCAGATGTTGTGGACACCGAGCTTTTCAAATTCGGACGTGCCCCAGTTCTGCGCGTCCGCGCTCAGCGGCGAACCCGTGGTGCCCAGGGCGCGCACGGTCTTCAGCCCGGGCATGGTGGACAGATCCACACCGGCTTTCAGGCAGTTGGCAAAGAACGCCGCGCCCGCACCGAAGAAGGTCACGCACAGCTCGGCGCCAAAGCGCCAGAGCGTCGCCCAGTCGGGCTTGTCCTTGCTTCCACCGGGGTTGCCGTCGTAGATGCAGCAGGTCGTGCCGTTGAGCAGGCCACTCATCTGCGCGTTCCACATGACCCAGCCCGTGGAGCTGTACCAGTGGTAGCGCTCGCCAAAGTTGTTGGGCTTGTAGCTGCAACCCACGTCGTTGTGCAACGTCTTGAGCGCCATGGCCACGATCACCGTGCCGCCGTGTCCGTGCACGATGGGCTTGGGCAGGCCCGTGGTGCCGCTGGAATAGACGATCCACAGCGGGTGGTCGAACGGCAGCCACAGCGGCTCGAAGGCTGCGGTGGCCGCGTCGTTGCGTGCCGTCGTGTCGGCCATCAGCGTGTACGGTTGCAGCGGCGCCAGCGCCGCGTCGTCCACGCCCAGGTTGCGCTGCACGACCAGGTGCCGCACCGTGGGCAGCGCCGCGCGCAGCTCGGCCACCACCGCCGTGCGGTCGAAGTCACGCCCGCCGTAGCTCACGCCGTCGCAGGCGATCAGCACCGTGGGCTCGATCTGCCTGAAGCGGTCCAGCACCGCGGCCGTGCCCATGTCGGGCGCGCAGATGCTCCACACGCCGCCCAGGCTCACCACCGCCAGGAACGCGACCATGGCCTCGGGCACGTTGGGCAGGTAGGCGGCCACGCGGTCGCCGGGCTTGAGGCCCTGCGCCTTCAGATGCAGCGCCATGGACGCGACCTGGCGGCGCAGCTCGGGCCAGGACAGCTCGCGGTGGTTGCCCTTTTCGTTGCGGCTGATGATGGCGGGCAGCCCTGCGGCGTCGGCCGGCCCCACGTGGCGGAACACCTGTTGCGCGTAGTTGAACTGCGCGCCGGGAAACCAGCGCGCGCCCGGCATGCGGTTGTCGGCCAGCACGGCCGTGTGCGGCGTGGGCGACTGCAGGTCGAAATAGTCCCAGATGCTCTGCCAGAAGGCGGCCAGATCGGTGACCGACCAGCGCCACAGTGCGTCATACGAGTCGAAAGACAGGCCACGTGTCTCGCGCAGCCATTGTTGATAGAGCGTGATCTGGGGGATGTTGGGGGCGGTCATGCGGGCAGCATACGAGGGCTGCCGAGTCCGAACTGTCACTTCCGGTTTAGTTGCAGATCGGGATTTCCCCTGACGCTTGCAATTTCGCACACACGTGCTAATATCCGCCCATGGACGCCAAAACCCAGAAAGCCGAGCTCACGCGCGCCGCCATCGTCGGCGCCGCGCTGGACCTGGCCGCGGCCGAGGGGCTGGAGGCGATCTCGCTGCAGGTCGTGGCCGACCGCATCGGCCTGTCCAAGAGCGGCGTGTTTTCCCGCGTGGGCTCGCGCGAGGCGCTGCAGAAGGCCGTGATCGAGGAGTTCGGCCACCGCTTTCTGGCCGAGGTGTTCGTGCCGTCCATGCAGCAGCCCAAAGGCCTGCCGCGCCTGAACGAGATCGTGCGGCGCTGGATCATCCGCACCCGCGACGTCGAGGCGCACACCGGCTGCCTGTACACCGCTGGCGCCTTCGAGCTGGACGACCGCGCGGGCGAGCTGCGCGACCACCTGTTCAACGAAGTCACCCGCTGGCGCGCCGCGCTGCGCCGCACCGTGCTGCAGGCCGTTGACGCCGGGCACTTCAGACCCGACACCGACGCCGAGCAAGTCGTCGGTGAACTCAGCAGCCTGATCATGGGCATGCTGCACGATGCCCGCTTCCTGCGCGACCCGCGGGCGGCGGACCGCACCCAGGCGTCATGGGACCGCCTGGTCAAGAGCTACCAGCCCTAACCCCCCCACCGAAGGACTTACGGCCATGTCGCCCTTGCTTCTGTCATACCCATATTTCGCACGACTGTGCGGAGAAAGGATTTCATCATGCTGATCATCCTGGCACTGGCCCTGGTGTGGGGCGGCTGGCGCGTCGTGCGCGCGGCCCAGGCGTCGCTGCGCAATCTGCCGCGCAGCAATGACGACTGGATCTGGTACTGAGCACCGCGAAGGAGCCGCCCATGACCACCACCCGCACCACGCTCGAAGCCGCGTCGAGCTTCTATCAGACCAGCCCCGGCGTGCGCCTGTTCCGCCTGGCGCTGGGCACGTCGCAACGCCTGTGGCCCGCCCTGTCCGTGCGCTGGGCGTACCGTCTGTTCGGCACGCCGCTGCCGCCCCGGTGGCTGAACCGCCAGGTGCCCTGGGACGGCGGCTGGCGCGTGGACGCCTGGCCGTTCGAAAACGCGGACATCACGCTGTACCAGCGGCGCGCCGCGCCGCACGGCCCCGTGGCGCTGCTGCTGCACGGCTGGGGCGGCCACGCGCGCCAGATGCTGCCGCTGGCCGACGCGCTGGCCGGCCAGGGCCTGCGCCCCGTGCTGGTGGAAATGCCCGCCCACGGCCGCAGCAGCGGCAGCACCACCAACCTGCCGCAGTTTGCGCGCGTGATCGAGTACGTGACGGCGCGGCTGCAGCAGGAGGGACACCACATCGGCGTGGTGGTGGCGCATTCGCTCGCGGCCAACGCCGCTGCCCATGCCGCCGCGCGCGGCGCGGCCATGGACAAGCTGGTGCTGATCGCGCCGCCCGCGTCACCGCTGGACTACACACGCCTGTTCGCGCACGTGTTCGGCCTGTCCGAAGGCACGCGCGCGGCCATGCAGCGGCGCATCGAGGCGCGCGAGGGCATCCTCATGCCGCAGTTCGAGCCCGACGCCGTGGGGCCGCGCGTGCAGGTGCCCACGCTGGTGGTGCATGACCGCGGCGACTCCATCAACCGCTTTGCCGACGGACAGGCCTATGCCCATGCGATCCGCGGTGCGCAGCTGCTGGCGACCGAGGGGCTGGGGCACCGCAAGGTCCTGAAGGATGCGCAGGTGCTGGGACGCGTGGCGATCTTTGCGCGCTGACCGCCTGCTGCGCGCTCAGATCCGCCAGCGCGCCCCCGCGTCCACGTCGATCACCGTGCCCGAGATGTACGCCGCCTGCGGCGACGCGAGGAACCAGACGGCATCCGCGATTTCGCCGGCATGGGCCATGCGGCCCAGCGGCAGATTGGCCAGCGCCTGGGCATAGGCGCCCTGTGCACCGGCCGCGCCGCTGGCGGCGGAGCCACCCGCGCTGCCCTGCGTGCGGGGCGTGGCGGTCAGGCCGGGGTTGATGCCCACGATGCGGATACCGTCGTCCACGCTGAGCGCGCCGGCCACCTGCGTGAACGAGATCAGCGCCGCGTTGGCCGTGGTGGTCAGCACGGATTTCGCGTTCGGCCGCACGCCGGCCGTGCCGATGATGTTGACCACGACGCCGCCCCGACCGCCGTTCGCGGCCTGCATGCGCTCGCAGGCCAGGCGAGTGGCCTCGATGCAGCCCAGTACCTTGTCCGACCAGCTGCCGCGCCAGTCGGCCGGCTGCGATTGCGCCAGCGACAGCCGCGGAATGCTGCCGGCCGAGTTGACCAGCACGTCCAGCCGCGGGATCTGCGCCATGGCCGCCGCCAGCGACGGCGCGTCGCCGACGTCGCACACATGCGCCTCACACACCGCGCCGCCCGCGCGCAGTTCACCGCCCAGCGACGCGAGCTTGCCCGGGTCGCGCCCCAGGAGGTGCAGTGCATCGCCCCCCGCTGCAAAGCGCTTCGCGATCGCCATACCGATGCCACCGGTCGCGCCGGTGATGGCCACGTGTCTTGCCGTCATCTGCGGTGTCCCCTTCATGCCAGGCCAAAGGCCGCATGATCGCACCTGCCGCGGTGCAGCATTGCCATGCACCATATCGGTGCCCTAACATCGCCCCCACTTCAACATTCAAGAGGAGCGGAGCATGGGCCTATTCGACTGGACCGAGAAACCGGCATCGGTACTGCAGCAAGGGGGCGTGATCGGCCCCGACGAGCGGCTGCCCTGGCCGCAGACCGCCGTGATGGGCGTGCAGCACGTGATCGCGATGTTCGGCGCCACGGTGCTGGCGCCGATCCTCATGGGGTTCGACCCCAACATCGCCATCCTGATGAGCGGCATCGGCACGCTGATCTTCTTTGTCATCACCGGCGGCAAGGTGCCCAGCTACCTGGGGTCCAGCTTTGCGTTCATCGGCGTGGTGATCGCGGCCACGGCCTATGCGGGCAAGGGGCCCAACGCCAACATCGGCGTGGCACTGGGCGGCATCATCGCCTGCGGCGTGCTGTACATCGCGATCGGCGCGATCGTGCAGGCCATTGGCACGGGCTGGATCGAACGCTTCATGCCACCCGTGGTGACCGGTGCCGTGGTGGCCGTGATCGGCCTGAACCTGGCGGGCATCCCGGTCAAGAACATGGCGGCCAGCAACTTCGATTCATGGATGCAGGCCGTGACCTTTGTGTGCGTGGCGCTGGTGGCCGTTTTCACGCGCGGCATGGTGCAGCGCCTGCTGATCCTGGTGGGGCTGATCGTGGCGTCGGTGATCTACGCCGTGCTGACCAACGGCATGGGCCTGGGCAAGGCTATGGACCTGTCGGGCATCGCCAACGCGGCCTGGTTCGGCGCACCGGCGTTTGCCGCGCCGGTGTTCAGCGCGAATGCGATGCTGCTGATCGCGCCCGTGGCGATCATCCTGGTGGCCGAAAACCTGGGCCACATCAAGGCCGTGACGGCCATGACCGGCAAGAACCTGGACGTGTACATGGGCCGCGCCTTCATCGGTGACGGTGTGGCCACGGTGGTCAGCGGCAGCGCGGGCGGCACGGGCGTGACGACGTATGCCGAAAACATCGGCGTCATGGCCGCAACCAAAATCTATTCGACGGCGATCTTCCTGGTGGCCGCGGTCATTGCGCTGGTGCTGGGCTTCAGCCCCAAATTCGGCGCCCTGATCCAGGCGATCCCGCTGCCGGTCATGGGCGGCGTGAGCATCGTCGTCTTCGGCCTGATCGCCGTGGCCGGCGCCAAGATCTGGGTCGACAACAAGGTCGACTTTTCCGACAACAAGAACCTGCTGGTCGCTGCCATCACCCTGGTGCTGGGCACCGGCGACTTCACGCTGAAGTTCGGCCAGTTCGCGCTGGGCGGGATCGGGACGGCAACGTTTGGGGCGATTCTGCTGTATGCGTTGTTGAATCGGGGTAAATAAATCAGCATCAACAGCGTGCCGCCCGGCCACCTCCGGGCGTAGCGCAGGATTCGCGCTGCGTACAAGCGTCGCGCGTGACGAGGTGGGGGTAGCGACGAGCCGGCGGCGCGCTACAAGAACATCTGCGCGAGCTCGGAGCGGAGAACGGGTGTGGACGGGCGGCGCGCCCGCCACGGTGCAGGCATGAAGGTCTTCAAAAGACTATTCAGCCCACTTCCCTTTTTCGCTGACCACCACCTTCTCCCCCTGCCGCACATCCAGCACGCCCTCCTGGCTCACGCGGTACACCGTGTTGCCGTTGCGGAACTCGTAGCCCAGGAAGCGTGACGGCGTGACGCCGTCTGCCCCCAGGGTGTGCAGCGTGCGGCCCTTGAGCGTCAGCACCTTGCCGCTTTTGCGGCTGACGCCGATGTAGCGGGCGTCGTCGCAGGACACGGAGCCTTCCTTGCAGCCGATGACGGTCACTGCATAGTTGGGCGTGACCAGCACTTCCTGCGCCTGGACAGCGCCGGCTGCCAACAGCGCGCACAGCGTCGACATCAATTTGCGCATTTGCGTTCAATCCTTCCTCTTCGGTTTGTCGTTGCCGAACACACGGCCGATCACGCCGCCGATGCGCGCGCCGATCACCGTGCCCACGCCGGGCAGCACGGCGGTGCCGATGGCGGCGCCGGCCCAGAAGCCCGGCGGCACTTTCACGTCGGGCTTTTGCACCGGCCCGCTGACGGTGAACGGCACGCCGACCAGGCCGTCCACGATGTCCAGCGTGCCGCGTGCCTCGATGCGGCGCTGCCAGATCGTGGCCTCGCCGGCGGCGGTGTATTTGCCGGCTTTGGCCTTCAGCTCCGTGTAACTGAAGCGCGTGCCGTTCTCGGTGTTCTGGGTGGTCATGTGGCCGGTCAGGCTGTCCAGCGGCGTCTGCCCGTCGCGCTCCTTGCCGCGGGTGCGCACGGCCTTGTCCAGGTCCAGGCGCAGCACCACGCCCTGCGTCACGGTCAGGTCGCTGTCGGTGCGCAGCGAGCGGGCCAGTTCGCCGACCGAATCCCCACTGGCCTTGAGCACAGTGCGACCCGACGCGCGGCCCGACAGCGGCGCGCGCCGGTTGAAGGTGGTGAGCGTCTGCGCGATCTCGATGTTCTGCGGCGCCAGTTCACCCGTCAGCGTGTATTGGCCGTTGGGCGATTCGGCCAGCGCAAACTGGCCGTGCGCCGTGCCGCCGCCCAGTTGCACCTGCGCCTTCCAGCGGTCGGCCTGCCCGTCACGCGTGAGCGCGAGCGACGCCGGTGTTTGCGCGCCGGGGCGGCGGATGCTGGCCGTGCGCGGACGCCATGCGGGGTCGAAGTCGATGTCGCCGTCGTACACCACGGGCACGCCGCTGTACGAGATCCACGTGACGTCACGGAACACAAAGCGTTCCAGCGGCACGTCGCCCAGGCGAAAGTCCGCGCCGGGCGCCTGCGCCACCTGCGCGCGGCCGCGGAACGCGCCCATCGCGTCGCGCGACAGCACAGCGCGCTCCAGCTCGGCCCGCTCCACCACGAACACGCGGTCGGTTGCCAGCGTCCACAGGCGCGGGTACAGGGCCACGCGGCCGATTTCGATGGGACGGTCCTGCTGCGTGCGGATGTCGCGCGCTTCGATCACGGGCTGCGGCAGCAGGCGCCACTGCGCCGCGCCTACTGTCACCTTGACGCCCAGGCGCTGCTGCGCCTCGGCCTCGATACGCGCGACCAGCGCTTCGTCGTTGGGGATCCAGGTGCGCACGGCCACCCAGGCGCCCACGAGCGCGGCGGCCACGACGGCCACCGCCCCCAACCCCAGCAGGTGCGCGCGCTTCATATGGCCGCCACGTTAACCCACGCCGTGCGTGACACGCTGTAGGTGAGCAGGCCGATATAGTTGAGACTTCAAGTATTCAGCCCACATCACCCCATTCATCGCAGGAGACACCACCATGGCCGCCATCTGGACGCACCCGATTTCGCCCGAGATTCTTGCCGGCCTGCACAAGGACACGGCGGTGGAGCGGCTGGGCATCGAGTTTCTGGCGGTGGGCGACGACACCATCACCGCGCGCGTGCCGGTGGATGGGCGAACCAAACAACCCTATGGCCTGCTGCACGGTGGTGTGAGCGTGGTGCTGGCCGAGACGCTGGGCTCGTGCGGCGCGGCCTATTCGTGCCCCGAAGGCCACCGCGCCGTGGGGCTGGACATCAACGCCAACCACCTGAAGGGCGCGACCAGCGGCTGGGTCACGGGCGTCACGCGGCCGGTGCACGTGGGCCGCACGACCCAGGTCTGGCAGATCGACCTGCGCAACGACGCGGGTGAACTCACCTGCGTGTCGCGCATCACGATGGCGGTGCTGGCGCCGCGTTGATTACACGTTCGCGATGGCCACTGCGCGGACGTTCAGGTAGGCCTCCACAGCCTCCGGACCACCCTCGGACCCGTAGCCCGAATCCTTGATGCCGCCAAACGGCATTTCGGCGCTGGGCAGGGCCGGCATGTTCATCCACAGCATGCCCACTTCGACGCGGCGGGCCAGCAGGTCGGCGTTCTTCAGCGATTTGGTGAACGCGTAGCCGGCCAGGCCGAACGACAGGCGGTTGGCTTCGCTGATGGCTTCGTCCAGGGTGTTGAACGCGCGGATCGCGGCCACGGGGCCAAAGGGTTCGTCGTTGAAGATCTTGGCGTCCAGCGGCACTTCGTCCAGCACGGTGGGCTGCCAGAAGTTGCCGGCGTCGCCGATGCGCTCGCCACCGGCCAGCACCTTGGCGCCCTTGTTCACGGCGTCGGCCTGGAACTCGGCCATGGCCGTCAGGCGGCGCGGGTTGGCCAGCGGGCCCATTTGCGTGCCTTCGGCCAGGCCGTCGCCGACCTTGAGCTTCTGCGCCTGGGCGGCCAGCGCCTGGGCGAATTCGGCGCGGATGCTTTCATGCACCAGGAAGCGCGTGGGCGAGATGCAGACCTGCCCTGCGTTGCGGAACTTGGCAGCGCCGGCCGATTTGACGGCCAGCGCGATGTCGGCGTCCTCGCAGACGATCACGGGGGCGTGGCCGCCCAGCTCCATGGTCACGCGCTTCATGTGCTGGCCGGCCATGGCCGCCAGTTGCTTGCCCACGGGGGTGGAGCCGGTGAAGGTGATCTTGCGGATGACGGGGTGCGGGATCAGGTAGCTGGAGATTTCAGCCGGGTTGCCGTACACCAGGCCCAGCACGCCATTGGGAATGCCTGCGTCCTGGAACGCGCGGATCAGTTCGGCGGGGCCGGCCGGGGTTTCCTCGGGCGCCTTGACCAGCATGGAGCAGCCAGCGGCCAGCGCCGCGCCAACCTTGCGCACGACCTGGTTGATGGGAAAGTTCCACGGCGTGAACGCGGCCACCGGGCCGACCGGGTCCTTCACGACCATCTGGCGCACGTTCAGGTTGAAGCGCGACGGCACGATGCGGCCATACACGCGAAAGCCCTCTTCGGCGAACCATTCGATGATGTCGGCGGCGGCCATGGCCTCGCCCTTGGCTTCGGGCAGCGGCTTGCCCTGTTCCTGGGTCAGCAGGCGGCCGATGGCTTCGGCGCGCTCGCGCATCAGGCCGGCGGCCTTGCGCATGATCTTGCTGCGCTCGGCGGCGGTCATGTCGCGCCAGGTTTCAAAGCCTTTTTGCGCGGCTTCCAGGGCCTTGTCCAGGTCCACCTTGCTGGCATGCGCGACACGGCCGATTTCCTTGCCGGTGGCCGGGTTGAAGACCGCCAGGGACTTGCCGTCGGCGGCGTCCTGCCACTGGCCGTTAATGAAGAGCTGGGTGTTGGGGTAGGTCATGGTGCGTCTCGCAAGTGTTGTTCAGGGGTGTTGGACGGGCAACAGAACATGATAACCAGCCGGCCATGTCGGTGCTGCGCTGCGCCTTTCAGCCCATGTCGAACTGAAACCCTTGGTTTGCATGCGTGAGCAGCACGCGCTGGCGCGTGGTCTTGCAAGTCCAGGTCTGCTGGCGGTGCGGGTGCGGCAGGGCCAGCGCCTGCGGGTCAAAGACCGCTTCGCACAGCCCGCCTTCGCGCCGCGCGCTTTCGTATCGCACGGCCTGCACGGGTGGCTGCAACGCGCGCAGCGCCGCGGCCAGCGCGTGGCATTCGGCGTAGTCGTCGGCACGCCAAGCTGCGCGCTGCGCGGCCCAGGGCTTGGCCGTGATGTCCATTTCCAGCCCCGAGAAGCGGGCCTGGAAGAACGTGAGTTCGGTGATGACCTGCTCCTGCGCCAGCCCGTCCGATTCGCTGAAGAAGCGCCAGCGCCAGTACGCGATCTCCGCCGCCACCGTGGCGGGTTCGTCAGCGCCGTACCAGGCGCCCGGCTCGTGCGCGCGGCGAAAACGCGACGGCCAGGGGGACGTGTAGCGAAATGGGGTGAACAGCAGGTAGTGAGCACCTTTCGCGTTGCCTGCTGCCCCGGCCGGCAGCGGGGGTTTGCTGGCCTCCAGCAGTTGTTCCAGCAGGTGCTGCTCCTGCAGGTCGTCCACCAGCCGCATCGTGGCGACGCGGTGCTGCGCCTCGACCCCGCGCCACAAGGTGCGCTGGGTCGGCCGCGCCTGGCCCAACCAATCAGCCGCCCACAGCATCAGGCCAGCGCCCGGGCGCCGTCCAGGTAGCCCACGACGCGTACCAGGCCGTCCACGCGCTGGATGGCGTCGCGCGGCGCCTCGTTGAAGGCGTGGTTGAAGCTGGCCATCCACAGGCGGCGGTGCCGCTCGTCGTTGCCCACCAGCGCGTCCAGCGAGCGGTACACGCGCACCAGCAGCGTGGCGAGCTCAGCGGGCTTGCTGCCCATGTCCAGCGTCTTGTCGCCCTTGGCCATTCGCGAGATCTGCGATTCACTCAGGCCCACTACGCGGGCCAGCGTGGCGTTGGTCAGGCCCAGCAAGCCAGCCGCCCGCAGCGTGGCCTTGGTCAGCACGGCGGCAGGGGCTGGAGACGTCTGGCGGATGGTGGCGGTCTGCATCATGTGGCGGCCTTCGCGATTCAAACGGGTTGCTGCAGCAATTATGAGCCCGCTTTATTCCCATGGCAACCCTGCTACCATGGCCGCATGAATCTGCCACCCCCCGCCGCCGCCCCGCTCACGCGTCGCTTCATCGCTTTCCTGGGCCCGCTGGTGCTGACCAACGTGCTGCAGGCGCTGTCGGGCACGTTCAACAGCGTGTTCCTGGGCCAGATGCTTGGGCCGCACGCGCTGGCCGCGGCGATCGCGTTCTTTCCGGTGTTCATGACGCTGTTCGCCTTTGTGATCGGCCTGGGCACGGGCGCGTCCATTCTGGTCGGGCAGGCCTGGGGCGCCAGGCAGACGGAGAAGGTGCGTGACATCGCGGGCACGGTGCTGCTGGGCGGCGCGGCGCTGGGCACGGCCATTGCCGTGGCCGGCTGGTGGGTTGCGGGCCCTCTCCTGCGCGGTCTGGGCACGCCGGCCGAAGTGCTGCCCGACGCCATCGCCTACGCGCATGTGATGCTGCTGGCCATGCCGGTGCTGTTCCTGTCCATGTTGGCGGCGGCGTTGCTGCGCGGCATGGGTGACACCGTGACGCCACTGGGCGTGCTGATCGTGACCTGCGCCGTGTCGGCTGTGCTGACGCCGCTGATCATTTCGGGCCGGCTGGGCCTGCCGCCGCAGGGCACGGCCAGCGCGGCCTGGGGCACGCTGGTAGCCACGACGGTGGCGCTGCTGTGGCTGGGCTGGCGGCTGTCCCGGCGGCAGCACCTGCTGGCGCCGCAGGCGCTGCGCGGGCGGCTGCGCTGGCGTGGCGACCTGCTGCGCCCGGTGGCCAAGCTGGGAGTGCCCACGGGGCTGTTCTTTATCACCGGGTCGCTGGCCGACGTGGGGCTGATGTCGCTGGTCAACCAGCATGGCGCGTCGTCGGTCGCGGCCTGGGGCGCGGCGCAGCACGTGACCTCGTATGTGCAGTTCCCTGCCATGTCGATCGCGATTGCGTCGTCGGTCTTCGCGGCCCAGGCCATAGGCGCCGGGCGTGCCGAGCAGGCGCATGAGGTCACGCGCGTGGGGCTCAAGCTGAACCTGATGCTGACCGGCGGGCTGGCGATCATGGTGGCGGTGCTCGCGCCGCTGGCCATGCGCATTTTCACCAGTGACCAGGCCGTGGTGTCGCTGGGGGCGCAGCTGCTGCACATCAGCGTCTGGGGCGCGATGCTGCTGGGCGTGGGCAGCGTGTTCAGCAGCGTCATGCGGGCGGCGGGCACGGTGCGCACGCCCATGCTGATCTCGCTGGGCTGCCTGGCGTTCCTGCAGTTCCCGGTGGGCTGGGCCATCAACCGGGCCGTGGGACTGCCCGGGCTGTGGATCACCTATCTGGTGACGTACGGCTGCGGCGCGGCGTTGCAGGCGGCGTATTACTTCGGGGTGTGGCGCAAGAAGCCGATCCGCAAGCTGGTCTGAAACATCTGCTTCCCACGGCGTGTCGATTTCGCGGCAAGCTGTTCGTCGTGGAACTGAAACGCTTTTGTTTTGACCCTTTTTGCAGGAGACCGCCATGCGATTCATGATTCTTGTCAAAGCCACCGCCGACAGCGAGGCCGGCATCATGCCGACCGAGGCCGAGTTCGCCGCCATGGGCCAGTTCAACGAAGAGCTGGTCAAGGCCGGCGTGATGGAGGCCGGCGAAGGCCTGCACCCCAGCCGCAAGGGCGCGCGCGTGCAGTTTTCGGGCAAGGACCGGCGCGTGGTGGACGGCCCGTTCGCCCAGACCCAGGAGCTGGTCGCGGGCTTCTGGATCTGGAAGTGCGCGTCGCTGCAGGAAGCGGTCGACTGGGTCAAGCGCTGCCCCAACCCCATGCGCACGGATTCAGAGATCGAGATCCGCCAGATCTACGGCGCAGAAGATTTTGGCGATGCGCTGACACCGGAGCTGAAGGCGCAGGAAGAACGGCTGCGCACCGAGGTGCAGAAGCAGCAGGGCAAAGCTGGCTGAGCTAGTCGCCGGAAGCGGCGCGCGCCATGCGCTCGCCTATTCGGATGCAGCTCGCGCCATGCGCTCGCTCTTCCAGTACACATCGTCCCCACCGTTCATGCGGTTGCACACGCGTGCCAGTACGAACATCAGGTCGCTCAGGCGGTTGAGGTACTGGCGCGGCGTGTCCTTCAGCGCCTCGGCCACGCCCAGCGCCACGACGGCGCGTTCGGCGCGCCGCGCCACGGTGCGGCACACATGCGCCTGTGACGCCGCGCGGTTGCCCGCGGGCAATATGAATTCCTGCAACCTCGGCAACTGCTCGTTGTACGTCGCCAGCGCCTCATCCAGCGCCAGCACCGCGTCGGGCTTGAGCAGCTCGAAACCGGGGATGGACAGTTCGCCGCCCAGGTTGAAGAGCTGGTGTTGCACCTCCACCAGCACGTCGCGCACACCGTCGGGCAACTGCTCGCACAGCAGCAGGCCGATGTGGGAGTTCAGCTCGTCCACGTCGCCCATGGCGTGCACGCGCAGTGAATCCTTGGACACGCGCGTGTTGTCGCCCAGGCCGGTGGTGCCGTTGTCGCCGGTGCGCGTGGCGATTTGTGTGAGTCTGTTTCCCATGGTGCCGCCCATTGTGCCCAAGCGGGCGGACATCCCCATTTCCGGCGATGGCGCGGGGCACGTCCCGCCGGTAGCGTCCGGTCTTCCAGCACAACAACAAGGAACATTTCATGACGCTTCGCTCCATCGCATCCACCCTGGCCGCCGCGGCGCTTGCGGCAGCCGCGCCCGCCGCCTGGTCCCAATCCACCGTCGGTGAATTGCTCGACAAGGGCGGCGCGCGACTGCTCAAGGCCGACTACGACGCGCTGATGCCGGCGCGCGTTCAGTACCGCTGGCCCAACAACCAGGGCGAAGGCGACCTGGTCATGACCGCCGACGGCAAGATCACCGGCACGGAATACCACTTCAGCAGCCGCAGCGATTCGCCCGCGGCGGGAACCTGGGCCGTCGCCGAAGACGGCAAGATCTGCACGCCCAAGGAAATGAAGGCCTGGGGGCGCCGCACCGACCTGTGCTGGTACACGTTCCGCCTGGGAGACGATTCGTTCATGAGCGCGACCACCGAACGCGACGGCAAGCTCATGAAGATCAAATCCATCGCCCGTCTGCCGTAGAGCCGGCGCTCTCCTACGCGACATGGCGGCATGCGGACGTGGCACCGCAGCCCTCCCGCGCCCACACTGGACGATGCGGGCCTGTGTCCGCAAAGGAGACCGTCATGCGTAACCACGTTTTTGCCCTGACAGCGGTCATGGTGATGCTGGCCGGGCCTGTCGCAGCCCAGCAGGCACCCGGTCCGGCAGCGGAGCCGGCGCTTGCGCCCGCGGCGGGCGCGATCATTGCACCGCCCTCTGTCACAACCCCGGCTCCCAGAGGCTGGACAGCCCAGCAGGTCGCAGAAGGCTTCATGCGCGCCGACACGAACCGCGATGGCGCACTCACGCGCGCCGAGGCTGCGTCGCTAGGTATCCGCCAGCGTTTCGAGGAAATGGACGCCAACAAGGACGGCCAGCTTTCGCGCTCGGAACTTGAGGCCGGCGTTTTGTAATGCAAGGCTGCGGCGCGGCAAACTTCCGTAGCCGCATGTGTCTGCCGCAACAGCAGGCAATAAGTCTGGCTTTGCCCGTGGCGCTGCGGTGCAATGGGCGTTCACTCAACGAAAGGATTCATCCGATGACCGTGAAGAAGAGACGACTCATTGCCAACTTTGAGGCGCGCAGCGTCGCGCTGTTCGCCACCCTGAGCCTGGGCACCGTGATGGCGCTGCACGCGCAGACCGCCGCCCAGCAACCCATCCCGCCCAGCAAGAACAACTGGACCACCGCCCAGATTTCCGAGGCGTTCAAGCGCCTGGACGCCAACGGCGACGGCCTGATCAGCCGCGAAGAAGCCGCCGTGGCGCGCGGCGTGGCCAAACATTTCGACCAGGCTGACACCAACCGCGACGGCGCCCTGTCCGCCAGCGAGTTTGAAAACGCGATGAAGCAGGCTTCCTAAGCCTTTCGCCTGCCTTGTCCGGCCGCCGCGCCGGGTGCTATCGTCATTGCAGGAGACACATGCAATGTTCGACACAGTGATCCGCGGCGGCACCGTCGTGGACGGCAGCGGCAACGCGCCGTTCACGGGCGATGTAGGCATCCGTGACGGCCGCATCGCACAGGTAGGCGGCAAGCTCGGCCCCGCCAGACGCGACATCGACGCGACCGGCGCCATCGTCACCCCCGGCTGGGTCGACGTGCACACGCACTACGACGGCCAGGTCACCTGGGACCCGTACCTCTCACCCTCCACCCAGCACGGCGTGACGACCGCGGTCATGGGCAACTGCGGCGTGGGCTTTGCGCCCGTCAAGCCCGACCGGCGCGAATGGCTCATCAGCGTGATGGAGGGCGTCGAGGACATCCCCGGCAGCGTGCTGAGCGAAGGCATCCGCTGGGAATGGGAGACCTTTCCGCAGTACCTGGACGCACTGGCCGCCAAGCCGCGCGCGCTGGATGTGGGCGCGCAGGTGCCGCACAGCGCCGTGCGCACCTATGTCATGGGCGAGCGAGGTGTGACGCACGACGAGGCCACGGCCGACGACATCCGCGCCATGTGCGCAATCGTGGGCGAGGGGCTGAAGGCAGGGGCGCTCGGCTTTTCCACCAGCCGCACCCTGATCCACAAGTACCAGCAGCACAAATACCCGCCCGGCACGTTCTCGTCGCCCGAAGAGATCCTGGGCATTGCCCGCGCGATGAAGGCCGCGGGCCACGGCGTGTTCCAGATGACGGCCAACCACGTCAGCATGGAAGGCGAGCTGTGGTGGCTCACGCAGATCGCGCGCGACAACCGGCTGCCGGTGGCGTTCGCGCTGGTGCAGACCGACCAGACGCCCGACACCTGGAAGCGCCTGCTCGCCCACCTGGACGCCACGCACGCCGACGGCGTGCCGCTGTACGGCAGCATCAGCGGCCGCGCGACCAGCATGGTCATGGGCTTTGAAGGATCACTGCATCCGTTCGTGCTGCATCCGCTGTGGCAGCAGATCGCGCCGCTGCCGTGGGAGCAGAAGCTGGCGCGGCTGCGCGACCCGCAGGTGCGCGCAACGCTGACCGACATGAAGGTCGTAGAGATGGCCGCGCAGGTCAACCAGGAGGCCGCGTTCTTTTTGCGCGGGCTGCCGCGGCTGTTCGTGCTGGATGCCAACGCGAACGGCAGCGTCGACTACGAGCCGCTGCTGTCCGACAGCGTGGTGGCGCGCAGCAAAGCTACGGGCGAGAACCCGCTGGCCGTGGCCTACGACGCCATGCTGGCCAACCACGGCAAAAACGACGGCAAGGGCTTGCTGTACTTCCCCGTCTTCAACTACAGCTACGGCGACCTGTCGCAGCTGCACACCCAGCTGCAGCACCCGCGCACGATGATGAGCCTGGCCGACGGCGGCGCGCACGTGGGCTATGTGTGCGACGTGAGCATGCCGACCTTCATGCTCACGCACTGGGCGCGCGACCGCGCGCGTGGCCCCAAGCTGCCGCTCGAACAGATCGTCAAGAAGCAGACGCGCGACACGGCGCAGGTCTATGGCCTGAACGACCGCGGCCTGCTCGCGCCGGGGCTGAAGGCCGACGTGAATATCATCGACTTCGACCGGCTGCAGCTGGACCTGCCGCACTTCGTGTTCGACCTGCCTGCGGGCGGGCGGCGCCTGACGCAGTCGGCTCAGGGGTATGTCGCCACGCTGGTCAGCGGCGAGGCGATCTTCGAGCAGGGCGAGCCCACGGGGGCAATGCCCGGCAAGCTGGTGCGCGGGCCGCAACAGCCGTAAACTGGCAGGCTGCCCCTGGAGAGTCCCATGAACGCCCCCACCCAAGTCGCCCACCTCGTGCCCGAAATCCATCAGCGCGAGGTTCCCGCAGCGCTGATCGACGCGCTGAAGGCGCGCTTTGGCGCCAACTGTTCCACGGCCATGGCTGTGCGCGAGCAGCATGGCCGCGACGAGTCGTCGTTCAACGCGCCGCCGCCCGCCGCGGTCATCTTTGCGGAGACGACGGCCGACGTGGCGGACGCCGTCAGGCTCGCGAGCGAACACAACGTGCCGGTCATCCCGTTCGGCGTGGGCTCCTCGCTGGAAGGCCACCTGCTGGCCGTGCAGGGTGGCATCAGCATCGACGTGGGCCGCATGAACAAGGTGCTGAGCATCAACGCCGAGGACCTGACGGTCACGGTGCAGGCGGGCGTGACGCGCAAGGCGCTGAACGAGGAGATCAAGTCCACCGGCCTGTTCTTTCCGATCGACCCGGGCGCCGACGCGACCATCGGCGGCATGAGCGCCACGCGCGCGAGCGGCACCAACGCCGTGCGCTACGGAACCATGCGCGAGAACGTGTTGGGCCTGGAGGTGGTGACAGCGTCGGGCGAGGTGATCCGCACCGGCACGCGCGCCAAGAAATCGTCGGCCGGCTACGACCTCACGCGCCTGATGGTGGGCAGCGAAGGCACGCTGGGCGTCATCACTGAAATCACGCTGCGCCTGTACCCCATCCCCGAGGCGATCAGCGCCGCGATCTGCTCGTTCCCCAGCATTGAGGCTGCCGTGCGCACCGTGATCCAGGTGATCCAGCTGGGCGTGCCGATCGCGCGCGTGGAGCTGATCGACCACAACACCGTGCGCATGGTCAATGCGCACAGCAGGCTGGGCCTGCGCGAAGAACCCATGCTGCTCATGGAGTTCCACGGCTCGCCCGCGGGCGTGAAGGAGCAGGCCGAGACCGTGCAGGACATCGCCAGCGAATTCGGTGGCAACGCGTTCGAGTGGGCCGTCACGCCCGAGGAACGCACGCGCCTGTGGACCGCGCGGCACAACGCGTACTTTGCGGCCATCCAGAGCCGCCCCGGCTGCCGTGCGATCAGCACCGACACCTGCGTGCCGATCAGCCGCCTGGCCGACTGCCTGCTGGATTCGGTGGCCGAAACCGATGCATCGGGCATCCCGTACTTCCTGGTCGGCCACGTGGGTGACGGCAACTTCCACTTCGGCTACCTGATCGACCCCAACGACCCCAAGGAACGCGAGACGGCCGAGAAGCTGAACAACCAGCTCGTGGCGCGCGCGCTGAGCCTGGAAGGCACCTGCACCGGCGAGCACGGCGTGGGCCTGCACAAGATGGACTTCCTGGTGACCGAGGCCGGTGCCGGCGCGGTGGACATGATGCGCACGATCAAGCGCGCGCTGGACCCCAGGAACATCATGAACCCGGGGAAGATTTTCTCGCTGTGACCCTGTCACCCCGGGCCTGACCCGGGGTCCATGCGGTTCACTTCACTTCGTAACGCGGCGCCTCGCCGGGCAGCGACAGGTAGTCGATGGTGCCCATCACGTCGTCGACCAGCATCACGGCCTTTTGCAGCGCATCGGCCTGCTCGCGTGAATTCACGCAGCCCACCAGCCACACCAGCCGCCGTTCGCCCACGACCCACACACTGGTGTCGTTGAAGCGGCCGTCCAGCCGGATGTACTGGACCACGCGCGGGATCAGGTCGGCGTCATAAAGATACGAATTGGGCAGGCGGCAACGGCCCAAGCGATAGCAACTGGTGCCGTGGTGCGAGCGCACGTGCGCCGCGTCGCGCGCCTCCTGCGCGGTGTACAGCGGGCCAGCGGGCACGTGGCAGTTGGCGATGGCGGAGGTCACGCGTTCGAACGGGTCGTTGAAGGCGTTGGTGCGCGGGTCCTGCGCGGCTGTTGCTGCGCAGAGCGTCGCCAGGCCGGCGGCCAACAGTTGCCCTGGACATCGCAGCGTGCGTTTCACGGCGCGCCCCTCGCACCCGCCCCACCGTGCCGGCGGCGGTCGGCCTTGGGCAGTTCGGCATCGGCCATCCAGGTGCCCGCGCGTTGCTCCAGCCGCGACAGCAGCGCATCGAACTGCGCCTGCTCCTGCGCGGTGAACACGGCCATCAGGCTTGCATTGAGCTGCTGCACCACCGGGTACAGCGCGTCGAAAATGGCGCGGCCATCGCCGGTCAGGCCGATGGTCACGTAGCGTCGGTCGTTGGCGCGCGGCGTGCGAATGGCCAGGCCCTTGTCCACCAGCAGCGTCACGGCGCGCGAGGTGCGGGCGGGCTCGATGCGCGCGCGCTGCGCGAGTTCGCCCGACAGCAGCGGGCCGTCGCGGCCCAGCGTCATGATCATGCGCCACTCGCGCCGCGTGATGCCATAGCGGCCTTCGCAGATGCGGATCAGCGGCTGCCCCGTGAGCGACGCCAGCTTGTTCAGCCGGAACATCAGCAGGTCACTGGACGTGGGGGTGTGGGCCATGGCGCGGCGCGGGAAAACCCCGAGGTTAGTTCATTTTGTGAACTGTCGGCCCGCTCGCTAGATTGGGGTTTGCACCGCATCGCAGGAGACAAACCCCATGACCGCCAGAACCCTTTCACCGCTTCGCGCCCGCGGCACCGTCCGCGCCGCCTGGACCGCGATGGCCGTTGCCGTGCTGGCGATCGCGCTGCCCGCGTCGGCGCAGACCTGGCCCGCCCGGCCCGTGACCCTGGTGGTGGGCACGCCGGCCGGCGGGGCGATCGACGTGTACGCGCGCGCGCTCGCGCTGCATCTGGGCAAGGTGACGGGCGGCAACTTCCTGGTGGACAACCGCGCCGGCGCCAACGGCAACATCAGCGCCGAGTATGTGCTGAAGGCGCCCGCCGACGGCACCACGCTGTGGATCGGCACGCACGCCATGGTCACGATCAACCCGTCGGCCTATGCCAGCCTGCGCTGGAAGCAGTCCGACTTCGTGCCCATCGCCAAGGGCGTCGAGGCGCCGCTGATGCTGGTGACGAACGCCGGCGTGCCGGCCAGGACCTTTCCCGACCTGATCAAGTGGGTGCAGGCCAACCCCGGCAAGGCGTCGTACGCGTCGTTCAGCCCCGGCACGCCGTCGCAGTTCCTGGGCTTTCAGCTCAACGAGAAGCTCAAGCTGGACATGGTGCACGTGCCGTACAAGGGATCGGCCCCGCAGGTCGTGGACCTGGTGTCGGGCCAGGTGCCGCTGGGCTTCACGCAACTGCAGACCGCGTTGCCGCAGGTGCAGGCCGGCAAACTCAATGCGCTGGCCGTGACCAGCGCGCAGCGCTCGCGCTTTGCGCCGCAGGTGCCCACCATGGCCGAGCTGGGCCACCCGGACATGAACACGTCGATCTGGTTCGGCCTGTTCGCGCCGGCCGCCACCCCCAGGGCGGCGCTGGACGCGATCCGCGCGGCCACGCTGAAGGTGCAGGCCGACCCTGAGTACCGCAAGCACCTGGAGGCCAATGGCTTTGACGTGTCGTCCGAGCACGGCGAGGCGTTCGAAAAAGCCATTGCCGCCGAGACCGCGCGCTGGGCGCAGGTGGTGCGGGCGACAGGGTTCAAGGCGAACGACTAAGCCGCCGCACTTATGAAAAAGGGGCTGCACCTGCAGCCCCTTTTTCGTCATGGCCCCGGCTCAGACCACCTGGCAGTTCTTGCCGGCCGCGATCTTTTCGAGATGCATCTGGCGCGCCTTGGCGGCGTCGATCGCCTCTTCGGTGTTCTTGTACGTGCCGATCATGGCGGGCCAGAAGAAGATAGCGGCAGCGACATTGGTTCCCGTCACGCCACGCTCCTTGCGGGCCTTGCTTTCAAAGTCCATGGCCTCGGCATAGGCCGATTTGAGCTGCGGGCAGGTCATGTCGCTGTCTCGCGCCTGCTTGGACTGCACCACTTCGGGCGTGGCGCAGCCACCCAGCATTGCCAGGGTCGTAACCCCGGCCAGTACGGCTTTCATCATTTTCGATATCCCTCCTTCAATTGAAGCAAAACCGCTTATTGCGGCGCGCCAATTGTAAGAAGAAATATCTATTATTTCCGGATCAATTGCCCCGCAGCTTGTCGATCAGGCCGTTCAGCTCGTCCAGCGAGCCGAAATGGATGGCCAGCTCGCCCATCTCCTCCGTCCGGCCGTGGCGCTTGACGCGCTTTTTCACGCGGACCTCGACCTCGGCCGTGAGCAGGTCGGACAGCTCCTCTTCCACGCGCTTCATGTCGCGTGACTTTTCTTTCTTGGGTTTGGGCGAGACCAGGTTGAATTCGGCGCCCAGCTTCTTCACCAGGCTTTCGGCCTCGCGCACCGACATCTTTCTGGCGGCGATCTGGTTGGCCGCCGTGATCTGCGCGGCGCGGTCCAGCGCCAGCAGCGCGCGGGCATGGCCCATGTCCAGGTCGCCGGCCATCAGCATGGTCTGCACCGGGTCGGCCAGGTTCAGCAGGCGCAGCAGGTTGCTGGCGGCACTGCGCGAGCGGCCCACGGCCTGCGCGGCCAGCTCGTGCGTGAGGCCGAATTCCTTGATGAGCCGCTGCAGGCCCTGCGCCTCTTCGAGCGGGTTCAGGTCTTCGCGCTGGATGTTTTCGATCAGCGCCATGGCGGCGGCGGCTTCATTCGGCACATCGCGCACCAGCACCGGCACGCTGTCCAGGCCGGCGAGTTTGGCGGCGCGGAAGCGGCGCTCGCCCGCGATGATTTCGTATTTGCCGGCGTTGTTGCCCTGCGCATCGCCGTTGGGCAGCTGGCGCACGAGGATGGGCTGCATGATGCCCTGCGCCTTGATGCTCTCGGCCAGCTCGTACAGCGCGCCTTCGTCCATGCGCGTGCGCGGCTGGTACATGCCGGGAACCATGTCGGTCAGGCGCAGCGACGCGGGCTGGCCGGGGCTGTTGGCCTGCTTGTCGGCGGCGGCGGCAGAGGTGCCCTCTTCCACCTTGGGGCCCAACAGGGCTTCGAGTCCGCGGCCCAGGCCCTTGGGTTTCTTGGTGACCATGTTCTGTCTTAGTCTTTCATCAAATCTTGCAGGAGCACATGGCCCTCGGGCCAGCTGCCCAGGCCGGATTCGGCGTTGATGTGGCCGCACTGGCCGTAGTCCATGAACTGCGAGCCCCAGCAGTGCGCGAACAGGCGCGCGCGCTCGAAGGCGCAGTACGGGTCGTTGCGGCTGCCCAGCAGCACGCTGGTGAATGGCAGTTTGACGAGCTCCACGGGCACCCAGCTGTGCAGCGCGCCGCGCAGCTCTTCACGCTCGGGGTCGCCAGGGGCGACAAGCAGCGCGCCTTTGACGCGGTGCGTGTTCTGGCTGATCGCCGCCCACGCCGCCGTGAGCATGCAGCCCAGGCTGTGCGCGACCAGCACCACGGGCTCGTCGCGCGAGAGGATCACCTCTTCCAGCCGGGTGATCCAGTCGCCGCGCAGCGGGTGGTCCCAGTCGTGCTGCTCCACGCGCACGTAGCCGTGGCGCTGTTCCCACAGGCTTTGCCAGTGTTGTGGGCCGCTGTTCTGCCAGCCGGGCAGGATGAGCACGTTGGAGGGCTTCATTGCTACAGTTTTGATAGCTTGAAATCGTTGATGGTCGGGGCTTGTGGGCCGGTCACATCTTTCCGATGCGCTGCACCATCTCGCCGGCGAATTCCACGAAAGCCTGGCTGCCGCGGGCCGACGGGTCGAACACCACGCCCGGCAGGCCGTAGCTGGGCGCTTCGGCCAGGCGCACGTTGCGCGGGATCACGGTGTTGAACACCTTGTCGCCAAAGTGCGCCTTGAGCTGGTCGCTGACCTGCTGCTGCAGCGTGATGCGCGGGTCGAACATGACGCGCAGCAGGCCGATGATCTGCAGGTCGGGGTTGAGGTTGGCGTGCACCTGCTTGATGGTGTTGACCAGGTCCGTCAGCCCTTCGAGCGCGAAGTACTCGCACTGCATGGGCACGATCACGCCATGGGCGCAGCACAGGCCGTTGAGCGTGAGCATACTCAACGATGGCGGGCAGTCGATGAGCACGAAGTCGTAGTCGGCTTCTACTGCGGCCAGGGCCTGCTTGAGGCGCTTGTCGCGGAGGTCCAGCTCGACCAGCTCGACCTCGGCGCCGGCCAGTTCGCGGTTGGCGCCCAGCACGTGGTAGCCGCATTTTTCCGAGAGAACCGCCGCCTCTTTGACCGAAGCGGATTCGAGCAGCACGTCATAGACCGTGAGTTCGAGCTTGCGCTTGTCCACGCCCGAGCCCATGGTCGCATTGCCCTGCGGGTCCAGGTCGACCATGAGCACGCGCTGGCCGATCTTGGCCAGGCCGGCGGCCAGGTTGACGGTGGTGGTCGTCTTGCCGACGCCGCCCTTCTGGTTGGCGACGCAAAAGATTTTTGCCATGACTGCCGGGCCTTACTTGGACAGAGCGAGCTTGACGCCGAAGCCGATCAGGAAAACACCCGCCAGCTTTTCAAGCACACGGCCGATGACCGGATTGGCGCGCATGCGCGTGGCCAGAAAGTAGGTCAACAACGTGGCCGCCAGCCCATAGAGGAAGGTCAGCACGGCAATGGTTAGCGCCATGACACCAAAGGTCATCAGCCCCTGATGGCGGGCGGGGTCCACGAACAGCGGGAAGAACGCCATGTAGAACACGATGGCCTTGGGGTTGAGCAGCGTGATGAACAGTGCCTGCTTGAAGTAGCGGCGCGGCTCGATGTTGAGCACTGGCGCGTCGCCGGGCTTGGCAGTCAGCATCTTGAATCCCAGCCAGGCCAGGTAAGCGGCGCCCAGCCACTGAACGGCATGAAACGCCGCCGGGTACGCGGTCAGCAGCGCGGCCACGCCGCCCACGGCCATCCACATCAGGACCTGGTCACCGGCGATCACGCCGAAGGTGGCGGCCAGGCCACCCCGGATGCCACCCTTGCTGGTAGAGGTCACCAAGGCCAGGTTGCCGGGGCCCGGTATGGCCAGAAAAACGATGATCGCGACGACGAATGCGCCGTAGTCTGCAATGCCGAACATGGGAACCCTCTTGGTGACTGGACGGCAGGCGGCCGCCGCGAGGGATCGAGTTTACGTTACCCCCGGCACAACCCGACGCAACCAGACGATGCAACGGTCGGCGTCCAACCCCGGGACCGCGAGTTGTTCCACGTGAAACACACCCACGCCGGGCGGTAGCGCCGCGATTTCGTCTTCAGGATGCTTGCCTTTCATGGCCAGCCAGACACCGCCCTGCCCCAGCGCCCCGCCGGACCAGTTCACGAAATCGGCCAACGAGGCAAAGGCCCGGGAGCTGATGACGTCGAACGGACCGGCCAGGTTTTCGACCCGGGCATGGACGCCGCGCAGATTGGGCAGCTTCAGGCTGGCCGCGACCTGCTGGATGAACGCAGCCTTTTTGGCGACGGTGTCCACGCAGCTCACATCCACTTCCGGGCAGCAGATGGCAATAACGGCGCCGGGCAGTCCCGCGCCAGAGCCGACATCCAGCAACTGGATCGGTTTGCCGCCAGTCCGTCGCCGCAGCGGCACGACCGCCGCCAGGCTGTCCAGCAAGTGGTGCGTCAACATTTCCTGCGGGTCGCGCACGGCCGTCAGGTTGTAAACCTTGGTCCATTTCTGGATCAGAGCCTGGTAGTCCAGCAATTGAGCGATTTGGGCGTCGGTCAGGTCCAGGCCCAGTTCGGCGGCCCCGGCGCGCAGGTTAGCTTCCAGGTCGCTCGCCATCAGGCCGTTACCTTGACGATGTCGTTGGCGGGCTGGGTGTCGAAGCCCTTGAACCTGCTCTTCTTCAGATGAACCAGCAGCAGCGAGATGGCTGCCGGCGTCACGCCCGAAATGCGCGACGCCAGGCCCAGCGTTTCGGGCCGGTGCTTGCTCAACTTTTGGCGGACTTCGATGCTCAGGGCCGTGACTTGCCCGTAGTCCAGGTCGGCCGGCAGCTTCAGGTTCTCGTAATAGGCGGCGCGCTCGACCTCATCCTTCTGACGGTCGATGTAGCCCGAGTATTTGGCCGCAATCTCGATTTGCTCGACCACCGGGTCACGCAGCTCACCCAATGTTTCACGTGAAACAGCCGGCGACGCGTATTTGCCGCCGTCCAGGCTCATGAGCATTTCGTAACCCACATCGGGCCGGCGCAGCAGGTCGGCCAGGTTGTATTCGTGCGTAATGGTCGTGCCCAGCACCCGCTCGGCTTCGGCCGCCGGCAGGTTGCGCGGGTTGACCCAAGTTGCCTGGAGCCTTTCTGTTTCACGTGAAACAGCGTCCCGCTTGCGGCTGAAGGCGTCCCACCGGGCGTCATCCACCAGCCCCATGCGGCGCCCGGCTTCGGTCAGGCGCATGTCGGCGTTGTCCTCGCGCAGCTGCAGTCGGAACTCGGCCCGGCTGGTGAACATGCGGTACGGCTCGGTCACGCCCTTGGTAATCAGGTCATCGACCAGCACACCCAGGTACGCCTGGTCACGGCGCGGCAGCCAGGGTTCGTCACCCCGGCATTGCAGCGCGGCGTTGATCCCGGCGAACAGCCCCTGCGCCGCCGCCTCTTCGTAGCCGGTCGTTCCGTTGATCTGCCCGGCAAAGAACAGGCCGCCGATCTGGCGGGTCTCAAAGCTGCTCTTGAGCGAGCGCGGGTCGAAGTAGTCGTATTCGATCGCGTAGCCCGGCCGCAGGATGTGGCAGTTCTCCAGCCCCTTCATCGAGCGGACCAGCGCGTACTGGATGTCGAACGGCAGGCTCGTGCTGATGCCGTTGGGGTAGTACTCGTTGGTGGTCAGCCCCTCGGGCTCCAGAAAGATCTGGTGGCTGTCCTTGTCGGCAAAGCGGTTGATCTTGTCTTCCACGCTGGGGCAGTACCGCGGGCCGACGCCTTCGATCTTGCCGGTGAACATGGGGCTGCGGTCGAAGCCCGAGCGGATGATCTCGTGCGTGCGCTCGTTGGTGTGGGTGATCCAACACGGCATCTGCTGCGGGTGCATGGCCGTGCTGCCCATGAAGCTGAACACCGGGACGTTGCCCGGCAAGCCGCCCGGCACACCATCCCCGGGCTGTTCGGTGCACTGCGAAAAGTCGATGGTCCGCCCGTCCAGCCGCGGCGGCGTGCCGGTCTTCAGCCGCCCCTGCGGCAGCTTGAGCTCCTTGAGCCGCGCGCTCAGCGACACGGCGGGCGGGTCCCCTGCCCGGCCGGCGGCGTAGTTGTTCAGCCCGACGTGGATCTTGCCATCCAGGAAGGTCCCGGCCGTCAGCACCACCGTGCGCGAGCGGAAGCGGATGCCGACCTGCGTGACCGCGCCCACCACCCTATCGCCCTCGACCATCAGGTCGTCCACCGCCTGCTGGAACAGCGTGAGGTTGGGCTGGTTCTCGATCCGCCGGCGGACGGCCGCCTTGTACAAGATGCGGTCGGCCTGCGCCCGGGTCGCGCGCACAGCCGGCCCTTTGGAACTGTTGAGGATGCGGAACTGGATGCCGCCCTCGTCCGTGGCAATGCCCATGGCGCCACCCAGCGCGTCCACTTCCTTGACCAGGTGGCCCTTGCCGATGCCGCCGATGCTGGGGTTGCAGCTCATCTGGCCCAGCGTCTCGATGTTGTGGGTCAGCAGCAAGGTCCTGGCGCCCATGCGGGCGGCGGCCAGGGCCGCCTCGGTCCCGGCGTGGCCGCCGCCGACCACGATCACGTCGAATTCTTCGGGATAGTTCATTTCTTCACCACAGTCATATCGTCACCATGGCGGCACCCGGCATCGGGTCGCCATTCACCAACTCCGTCGGCAGGCCCAGGTGCCGGGCGGCCTGCGCCTGCCGTCGGTCCGCCGTCACAAACAGATCGACCCGCGCCACCAGCGCGCTGCCGATGTGCAGCGCGTCCATGCTGCGCAGCGGGCCGTGCTCCATTGCCGCGTACGCAAAGCGCTCGACGTGCTCGTCCAGCGGCACCCGCGTCATGTCCGCCACGTCGCGCTGGGCCGCGTCCCAGACGCGCTCGAACTCCGCCGGCGGCAGCACGCCCTCGCGCCGGCGGCGCAGCAGGGCCGACGCGACCTCAGTCTGGCAATGCGCGGCCACCATGAGTTCGCTGGCAGCGCCAAACAGTGCAAGTACGCGCTCACGCCCCGGCTCAGTCGCATAACGCTTGGTCAGTGCAGAGGCGTCAAACATCATGCGCATGCCGCCGTCACGCGCGACCAGGCGCGTGGCCATGCCGCCAGTGGGGTAGCGCAGGCCCTTGCCCGCGGCTTTTGCGGTCGCAGCAGGTGCAGATGCCGTGGTGTTCACCATGGCGCTTCGTCCCGCTCGGACAGCACGGCCTCGGACAGCAGGGCGCCCGCCGGCAACTGCACCGGCTCGAAGGGCTGCTTCCAGCTGGGCTGCCGCACCGGCGCCTCGGCCTGCACCGGCACCAGGTCCGCGACCGGTTTGCCGTGGCGCAGGATGCGCACGGTCTCGCCCTGCTCCACCAGGTCCAGCATGGCGGCCGTATTGGCGCGGAATTCACTCAACGCAATTTCGTGCATTTTGTACAAATCAGGAATTTTGTACATTTTATGCGATGCGCCATGGCCCCAAAGAATCCGCAGGAATCCTGCGGGCACGTGTGTTGCAATCACGGCCATGAAACTCCTCGTCTTTGCGGGCAGCACCCGCCAGAACTCCTTCAACCGCCGTCTGGCGTTTGCCACCGCCGCGCTGGCCCGTGCCGCGGGCGCCGACGTGACGCACATCGAACTGGGCGACTTCAACATCCCCATGTACAACGCCGACCTGGAAGCCGCCGGCACGCCGCCCGACGTGATCCGGCTCAAGCAAATCATGGCCGACCACCCGGCCTGGATCCTCTGCACGCCCGAGTACAACGCCAGCTACCCGGCCCTGGTCAAGAACACCCTCGACTGGGTGTCCAGCCCCGTCAAGGGCAACCCGGACTGGACCGACGGCATGCGCTCCAGCCGCGGCAAGGTCGTGGGCATGCTCAGCGCGTCGCCCGGCGCCCTGGGCGGCCTGCGCTCGCAGAGCCACCTGGCCCCGCTGCTCATCAACCTGGAATGCTGGCTCGCGCCGAAGAACTTCGCGCTCGGCCGCGCGGGCGAGGCGTTCGACGAACAGGGCCATCTGAAAGACGAGCGCGCGCAAAAGAGTGTGCAGGCCGTGGTCGACCAGGTACTGTGGGCCGCGCAGCGCCTGCAGCCCTGACTTCACCCGACGTGGATTGCCGCCCCGGCTGCGGCGCGTGTTGCATCGCGCCGTCCATCAGCTCGCCGATTCCCGGCATGCCGCAAGCACGCTACTAACGCTGTCAACAGCGGCGGCCGAGCCAGCAAGGGAGATTAGCGAGTTTATCTTTGTTGGATAATCTACCAAATCTCACTACAATGTGGCATGGACCCCATTCGAAATCCCTTTGCTCCCGGCGCCGGCACGCCGCCTCCTGAGCTGGCAGGACGTGACCTGTTGCGCTCCACACTTCGAGTTGCACTGGAACGGTCGCGAATCGGCCGGCCAGCAAAAAGCGCAATGCTGGTCGGGCTACGCGGAGTTGGCAAGACCGTGCTGCTGGACAGGGTTCGCATGGACGCCGAGGCGTCTGGCATACATACCATCCGGGTCGAGGCGCCAGAAGGCCGCTCTCTGCCGGCGCTGCTTGCGCCGCAACTGCGCCAAGCGCTCCTCCGCCTGAGCCAGACTGAGGCGGCAAAGGCTTACGCTATTCGGGGCCTAAGGGCCTTGGCCGGTTTCGCGAGCAAACTCAAGGTCACCTACGGCGACATTGAAGTCGGCATCGACTATGAAGCCGAGCCGGGACTCGCGGACAACGGTGACCTGGAACACGATCTTCAGGCTCTTTTTGAACAAGTCGGAGCTGCCGCGCAAGCAGCTGGCACTGCGCTGGCGATATTCGTGGATGAGCTCCAGTACGTCCCCGAGTCACAGCTCGCAGCGCTGATTACCGCCATGCATCGCACTGAACAGCGCCAGCTTCCAGTTGTGCTGGTGGGCGCAGGGCTGCCGCAGCTGCGCGGTCAGATGGGGAACGCCAAGTCCTACGCCGAGAGATTGTTTGACTTTCCAGAGATCGGTGCGCTCCCGCCGGACGCTGCGCGACAGGCCATTGTCAAACCGCTGGAGCATGAAGGTGTCCAGATCACGCCGGAAGCCCTCGAAGAGATCCTGCGTGTCACTCTAGGATACGCATATTTCCTGCAGGTCTGGGGAAGCCAGACATGGCTTGCTGCTTCCGAGTCACCACTCACCATCGAGGATGTTCGTAAAGCTTCGGATGCTGCAGTCGCCACCATGGACGAAGGCTTCTTCCGCGTGCGCTTTGACCGATGCACGCCAAAGGAGAAAAAGTACCTGCGTGCCATGGCTGAACTGGGGGCGGGCCCGCATCGATCAGGCGACATCGCCAACTGCATGGGCGAGAAGGTCTCTTCACTCGCGCCAACGCGCAGTTCACTGATCGTGAAAGGCATGATCTGGAGCCCCAACTTCGGCGATACGGCGTTCACCGTTCCCATGTTCGATCAGTTCATGAGCCGCATCATGAACTGGGCCGGTCCCGTCTAATTCAAGAAGGAGCCAACGGCATGCACTGTCGGCCAGGCTGCGGTGCCTGCTGCATCGCGCCGTCCATTACGAGTCCCATACCCGGCATGCCGCAGGGCAAGCCGGCGGGGGTGCGGTGCGTGCAGCTTGACGATGCCAACCGCTGCCGCATCTTCGGGGAGGCCGGGCGGCCTGCGGTATGTTCAGGATTAATGCCGTCGGTAGACATGTGCGGGGATAGCTCGACGCACGCCATGCAATGGCTGTCCACGCTGGAAGCTCAAACGCTGCCAGGTTAAAGAACTCTTTAACCCTGTTCGGCCGCATTAAAGGTTTCTTTAAAACGGGTAGTGCCGCGGCGTCGTCTGCATCGTGATCCAGCGCAGCTCGGTGAACTCGTGGATGCCGGCCTTGCCGCCGAAGCGTCCCAGGCCCGAGCCCTTGACGCCGCCGAACGGCATCTGAGCCTCGTCGTGCACCGTGGGCGCGTTCACGTGGCAGATGCCGCTGTCGATCTTGCGCGCGACGTTGAAGGCGCGCGCCACATCCTTGCCGAACACCGCGGCCGACAGGCCGTACTCGTTGTCGTTGGCGCAAGCGATCGCCTCTTCGGTGTTGCGCACGCGCACGATGGCTTTGACGGGGCCAAAGGTTTCCTCGTGGTAGATGCGCATGGCCGGCGTCACGTGGTCCAGCAGCGTCGCGGCCATCAGCGTGTTGTCGGCCTTGCCGCCGCACAGCAGCTTCGCGCCCTTGGCCAGCGCGTCGTCGATCAGCGCGTTGCAGTGCTGAACGGTGTTCATGCCGATCACGCTGCCCAACACCACCGGGTCAGGCTTGCGCGGGTCGCCCACGGGCAGGTTGCGCGCCTTGTCGGCAAAGCGTTTGGTGAATTCATCGGCGATCTTCTGGTCCACGATGATGCGCTCGGTGCTCATGCAGATCTGGCCGCTGTTGGCAAAGCAGCCGAACGCCGCGCCATTCACGGCATCGTCGATGTCGGCGTCGTCCAGCACCACAAGCGGCGCCTTGCCGCCCAGCTCCAGCACCACGGGCTTGAGGTACTTGGCGCAGGTCATCGCGATGATCTTGCCCACCTTGGTGGAGCCCGTGAAGTTCACACGGCGCACGGCCGGGTGCGCGACGATCGCCTCCACCACGGCGCCCGCATCGGCCGGCGCGTTGGTGATGTAGTTGACGACGCCGGCGGGCAGGCCGGCCTCTTGAAAAGCCTCGACGATCAGCTGGTGCGTGCGCGGGCAGTTCTCGCTGCCCTTGAAGATCACCGTGTTGCCGCAGGCCAGCGGCGTGGCGATGGCGCGCACGCCCAGGATGATCGGCGCGTTCCACGGCGCAATGCCCAGCACCACGCCCGCGGGCTGGCGAACACCCATGGCCAGCGACCCCGGCACGTCGGACGGGATCACCTCGCCCGCGATCTGCGTGGTCATGGACGCAGCCTCGCGGATCATGCCGGCCGCCAGCATCACGTTGAAGCCGGCCCACATACCGGTCGCGCCGGTCTCGGCCGCCACGGCCTCGATGAACTGCGGCAGCTTGGACTCCAGCTTGTCGGCGGCCTTGAGCAGCAGCGCGCGGCGCTCGTTGGGGCCGGTCTCGCTCCAGGTGCGAAAGGCCTCGGCGGCGGCCTCCACGGCCATCACGGCGTCGGCCGGTGACGCCGCGGGCGCGCGCGTGGCGACGGTGCCGTCCAGCGGGTTGCGGCGCTCGAAGGTGGCGTTCTTTTCGGCCGTGACTTTCAGGCCGTTGATGAGCATGGACAGGTCAGACATTGACAGACTCCTTGACGGTTTGTGGTGCGGCGGTCCCGGCGTTCAGGGCACGGGCGGCCGTGGTGGTTTCGCTGCTGGCGGCGCCGAGATACGCCTCGCGCACGACGGTGGATCGCGCCAGCAGCTTCGCGGGCCCGCTGGCCACCAGCGTGCCGCGCTCCAGGACGTAGCCCCGGTCGGCGACAGCCAGCGCCTTCTTGACGTTCTGCTCGACCATGAGCACCGTGGTGCCCGCGTCGGCGATGCGCCGCGCGATGCCCAGCAGCTCATCGACCATCTTGGGCGCCAGGCCCAGCGACGGCTCGTCCAGCATCAGCAGGCGCGGCGCACACATCATGGCGCGCGCCACGGCCACCATCTGCTGCTCGCCGCCGCTCATGGTGCCGGCCAGCTGCTGCGCGCGCTCGCGCAGCTTGGGAAAATCATTGAACGCCTGTTCGATGCGGCGCGGCCGCTCGGCCTTGGGCACGAGCCATGCGCCCAGCTCCAGGTTCTCGGTCACGGTCATCTGCGGGAACAGCTGGCGGCCCTCGGCCACCAGCGCCACGCCGGCCTTCACGATCTCGTGCGTCTTCTCGGGCAGGTCGTCGCCGTCCAGCAGCACCTCGCCGCCACGCGGGATCAGGCCATTCAGCGCGCGCAGCAGCGTCGTCTTGCCGGCACCGTTGGGGCCGAGGATGACGGTGAGGCCGGGCTTGACCTCGAGCGTGATGTCGCGCAGCACCAGCATGGGGCCGTACCCGGCACTCAGGTTGCGCACTTTCAGGTGCGCCTCACGGCCGCCACCCAATACGAATCCGGGGCGGTGCCACATCATGCGGACACCTCTTCGGTCTCTGTCATCTCGTCACCCAGGTAAGCCTCGACCACCTCGGCATTGCGCACCACCTCGGCCGGCGGGCCGTCGGCGATCTTGCGGCCCTGGTGCAGCACGATCACGCGCTCCACATGGCGCAGCAGCGTGGTCACCGCGTGCTCGATCCACACCACGGTCAAATCGAGCTCGTCGCGCAGGCGGCGGATGAGGCGCGCCATCTCTTCGATCTCGGACTCGGTCAGGCCCGCGGCCACTTCGTCCAGCAGCAGCATGCGCGGGCGCGTGGCCAGCGCCATGCCGATCTCCAGCAGCCGCTGCTGCGACGGCGTCAACGCCGATGCGGGCCACGTGGCCTGCTCCGACAGCCCAATCAGCGTCAGGATGCCTGCCGCGTCGCGCAGCGCCCAGGGCACGTTCTGCTCGTCTCCCCACAGCCAGTACTTGCGCGGACGGCGCCCGGCAAACTTCAGGCCGAACTCGATGTTGGCCTGCACGGTCATGTCGGCGAACGTGCGCGGCGTCTGGAACGTACGGGCCAGCCCGCGCGCGGCAAAACGGTGCGGACGCTGGCCCGCCAGGCTGCGCCCGTCCAGCACCAGCCGCCCGGCCGTAGGCACCTGCACGCCCGAGATCGCGTTGAAGAACGTCGTCTTGCCCGCGCCGTTGGGGCCGATGATGCCCACCAGTTCGCCGGCCGTGAACGTGGCGCTCACCGCGTCCACAGCCACCAGGCCGCCGAAGCGGACGGTGATGTCCTGTGCGTCGAGCAACACCTGTTTGGTATCAGACAAGGTACTGCTCCTTGGCGCGTTTCTTCAGGCGCGCTTCTTCACGCTTTTTCTCGCCACTCAACTCGCGACGCAAATCCTTCGCCCCATCACGCGTGTCACGCCACCAGCCCTTGAAGGTCTCGGCACGCAGCGACGCCAAGCCGCCCGGCAGGTACAACACGCTCAGGATCAGCAATAGCCCCAGCGACATCATGTAGACCTGTGGCGCCTTCAGCCGCAGCGTCTCGGCCAGCAGGCTGAACACCACAGCCGCAATCAGCGGGCCCCACAGCGTCACCGCGCCGCCGATCAGTGCGATCAGCACCGTCTGGAAGCCGATGAACGGGTTGAACACCGTGTGCGGGTCGATGTAGGTCCAGCGCACCGACATGGCCGCGCCCACCGCGCCGGCCACCGCCGCCGTCATTGCAAAGCCGGCGATCTTCACCAGCCGCGTGTTCACGCCCAGCGTCTGCGCGCGCTGCTCGTCCGCGCCGATGCCCATCAGCGCCATGCCGAAGCGCGTGCGCCGCACGCCGATCGACAGCGCCACGGTGGCGGCGGCCAGCACCAGCACCGTCAGGTAGATCGTGTCGCGCTCGGGCACCACCGTCAACACGCGGCCCACCGTGCCCGTGACCTGCTTTTCGAAATAGGTGATGGCGTGGCGGATCAGCTCGGTCATGCCGAAGGTCAGCACGGCAAAGTAGGTGCCGCGCAGGTGCAGAACCGCCGCGCCCATGACGACCGCCACCACGGTCGCAATGCCCGCGCCCAGGGCTATCGACTGCACCCAGCCGAACTTCTCCAGCGACAGCGCGCTGGTGTACGCCCCGATGCCGAAGAACGCCGACGTCGCCAGAGACAGGTAGCGCGACAGCCCGCAGAACAGGCCCCAGCTGGACGACAGCGCCACATACATCAGGCAGGTCAGCGCCATGGACACCATGAACTCGCTGCCGTAGTAGGGCAGGGACAGCGCCCAGCCGGTCAGGCCGAAGAGGACCAGCAGGTCTCTGATGAGGATTTGTCGTTCGGTCATTTGTTGTTGTTCTGTTGTGACGCTCGCGGGGTTCGCGGCGCGCAGTGTGCGGCGGGGCTCATGCTGCGATGGTTTTTGCTTCGCAAAAACTCCGCTGCGATGCTCGGGGGTCGGTTGCGCCGCGGAACTCGCTGCATTGCGCTTCGCTCCATTCCGCTCAGACAGCCGCGGCGAGCATGTGCACGTTGCGCGCTGCGCGCGCCAACACTCCCCCCTGCGCTTCTCGCCACCGCAGAAATCGCCCCGCCGCACACTGCGCGCCGCGAGCCCCGAACCCCGGCACGCCACCGGTAGCGCGCCAGCACTGTCACTACAAAGCTGCGCCTGCGGGCACACCGCCCTGGGGGCGCCTCTGTGGCGCCGAGCAGCACAGGGGTGAGTGTCGGCGCGCGCCAGCGCGCTTCGTGCTCTGACTCACCGCAGCTGTTTGAACGGAGCGCGTAGCGCGCAGTGAGTTCTGCGGTGCGACCGATCCCCGAGCAGCGCAGGGCAGTCGCCGCAGGCGACCGCCACAGTGAAGCCCCCAGGGCGGTGTGCCCGCAGGCGCAGCTTTGCCGCGAAGTAGTGGACATCAACGTCATGCCTTCCGCGTCCTCTTCGCAAACAACCCCTCGGGCCGCAACAACAGCACGCCGATGAACACGACGTAAGACAGCAGTGCCTTGAGAGAGGGGTTGGTGAAGTGCATCCCGATAGCCTCGACAACACCGAGCAGCAACCCACCCGCCAGTGCGCCACCCATACTCCCGAACCCACCCAAAGTGATCACGATCAGCGCCGTCACGGTATACGGCTCGCCCATGGAGGGACTGATGGTGTACGCCATCGACAGCAGACATCCCGCCACGCCCGACAGGCCCAGGCCGATGCCGAACATCAGCGGGTGCAGCCGCTTGGTGTCGATGCCCACCAGCTGCGCGCCCACGGGCGACTGCATCAGCGCGCGCACGCCCTTGCCCAGCAGCGTCATGCGCAGCAGCACGATCAGCGCGCCGGCGAACACCAGCGCCAGCATGAACACCAGCAGCTTGTTGCCCGCGAACTGCGCGCCGCCCAGCTTGACCGGCTCGGTCAGGAAGTCGTAGCCGCGCAGATCGCCGCCCCACACATAGCTCACCAGGTTCTGCACCAGGAACATCAGGCCAAACGCGACCATCAGCCCCCGCGCTTCAAAAATGTCCAGGTTGGGCGACGTCGCCGTCAGCCGGCGAAAGCACAGCCAGTGGATCGCCCAGCCCAGCACGCCGAGCAGCGCGAACGACACCGGCACCATCAGCAGCGGGCTCACGCCGAACTGCGTCTGCATCATCCAGGTCAGGTACGCCCCCAGCATCAGGAACTCGCCGTGCGCGATGTTCAGGATGCGCATGAGCCCGTACTGCAGGTTCAGCCCCAGCGCGACGAGCGCATACACGCCCCCGGTGATGAGGCCGGAGGCGATCAGTTCAATCCAGGCACCAAAAGACATGAGCAGATGACCCGTCATGCCGGGCTTGACCCGGCATCCACGCCGCGCAGGCATGGATTGCGGGTCGAGCCCGCAATGACAGGCGTAGTCCTTTTCTTATTTCCAGGCAGCTTTGGCTGCGTTCAGCTTGGCCGTCGCCAGCTTCGGCGGCCACACCACCTCGAACTCGCCGTTCTGCCACTGGCTCACAGTGCCGGGCGTGCCGATGTTCTCGCTGCCCTGGAACCTGATGTCGCCGATGATGGTCTTGTGCGTGGTGTTGGCCACGTAGTCGCGGATCGCCTTGCGGTCCAGGCCCTGCGCCTTCACCGCGTTGGTCAGGATCTCCATGCCCGCCCAGCAGGCGCCGCTGGCCCAGCGGTCGGGCTCCTTGCCGCCGAACTTTTTCGTGTGCGCGTCGAAATACGCCTTGGCGCCGGGGCTGGTCTTGCCGTTCCACGAGCCCATGCCCAGCACGCCCTCGGCGCCGGCCGGCGTCATGACGTTCTTGTACAGCTGGAACGCCGTGCCCACCGACGCATAGAAGAACTTCGGGTTCAGGCCCACTTCCTTGGCCTGCTTGCTGGCCAGGATGGTGTCGGGCGGGTAGGTAAAGCCCACGAACGCGTCGGGGTTCTTGTCCTTGATCGAGCGCAGCACGGGCGACAGGTCCTTCACGCCGCCGGGGTAGCTCTTGTCCTCGACCATGGTGATGCCGCTGCCCTGCAGCGCCACCTTCAGCGCGGCAAAGTTCTCCAGCCCGAACAGGTCGTCCACATAAATGCAGGCCAGCGTCTTGCAGCCATTGGCCTTGAGCATGTCCACCAGCGCGTTGGTCATGGGCGCGGGCTGCTGCAACAGCAAAAAGAAATACGGCAGCTTCATCTCCACCAGACGCTTGGACAGCGCCGTGGGCGCCAGGAACGGGTAGCCGAAGCGGTTGGCCAGCGGCGCGACGGCAAAGTTGGCGTTGCTGCCCCAGGGCGGCAGCACCAGGTCGACCTTGTCGCTGCCCATGAGCTTTTCGTACGTGCGCACCACGGTCTCGGTGTCGCTGCGGTCGTCGGAGCTGATGAGCTCGATCTTGCGGCGCACGCCCTTCACGTCCAGGCCGCCGGCCGCGTTCTGCTCGTCGGCCCACAGCAGGTAATTGGGCTCCTGGCTGACCTGCGCGCCGCCGGTCCACGGACCGGTGCGGGCCATGGCGTAGCCCACGCGCACGGGCGCGGACTGGGCGATCAGCCCGGGGGCGAACGACATGGCGCCGACCGCGGCGGCGGCGCCCTGGATGAGCTGACGGCGGGATTTCTGAACAGGCTTGAGAGGGGTTGGCTGGGCCATGGTATGTCTCCTTGGGGCGCCGATATCCAGCGCAGCACGAAGCTTAAAAACGCCCACCCCGCGCCGCTGTGCTGCGCGCGCACAAAGCATTTGCGCGGCTGTGCAAGCGGCACCGGGTTTACCCTGAACCCCGATGCGCAGGCGGCACCCCCGCGCCCATAATGGGCCGCGCCTTGACCTGACCGCCATGTCCGACAACACCCTCGCCCTGAACACCGACGCCGTCGCGCCGCGCGACCGCGCGCCGCAGTGGCGCGAATGGGTGTCGCAGCACTTCGGCGGGCTGGACTCGGACTTCTATGGCGACGCGCAGTTCGACGGTCACCTGGCTGCGTCACGCGCGGGCGACGTGATCCTGACCCGGCTGGAAGCCAACCGCCACCGCGTGCTGCGCACGGCCGGCATGGCCCGCACCAGCGACACCGCGTACCTGAAGATCGTCGCCCCCTGGCAGGGCGGCGCCACCGTGCAGCAGCAAGGCCGCGAGGCCAGCGCACGGTCGGGCGCATGGATCATCTACGACACCACGCAGCCGTATGAGATCGAGAACCCCGAGCGCGTGGACCACCTGATCGTGATGGTGCCCAAGGACGAGCTGGTCGAGCGCAGCCTGCGCATGAGCGGCACCATGGCGCGCCACCTGGGTGCCAGCGGCATCTCGCGCGTGGCGCTGGAGACCATGCGCAACACCTACCAGGAGCTGCCCCACATGAGCGAGGCCGCCGCGCAGGGCGCGGGCGCGCTCATCAAGCAGCTGGTGCACCTGTCATTGCTGGAGCTGTCGGGGCAAGAGACCGCGACGACGCAGCGCGAGGCGTTGCGCGACCGCATCCGCGCGTACGTCGGCCAGCACCTGCGCGACCCCGCGCTCAGCGTGGACGGCATCGCCCGCGCGCTCAACTGCAGCCGCCGCCACCTGTACAACGCGTTCGCGGGCGAGGGTGAATCGATCGCCGGCTACATCCAGCGCGTGCGCCTGCAGGCCTGCGTGCGCGACCTGCAGGCCGCGGGGCCGCACGGACGGCCCATCACCGACATCGCCATGTCCTGGGGCTTCGGCAACCTGTCGCACTTCAGCCGCGTGTTCCGTGAACACACGGGCGCCAGTCCCAGCGAGTTCCGCAACACGCCGCACGCCCCGTCACGGATGGGACAGACCCCGCACTGAAAAACAGGTGTGATGGCGTCCCGCACAAAAGAAGCCCCGGAGACACCACCATGCACATCCCCTCCCTGAAAGAAGTCGTCAGCGCCGAAGAATGGGCGCTGCGCGTGGACCTGGCGGCCGCCTACCGGCTGACGGCGCTGTACGGCTGGACGGACCTGGTCTTCACCCACATCAGCGCGCGCATCCCGGGGCCGGAGCACCACTTCCTGATCAACCCCTACGGGATGATGTTCGACGAGATCACGGCGTCCAGCCTGGTCAAGGTGGACCAGGCCTGCAACAAGCTGATCGAGTCGCCGTTCCCGGTGAACCCCGCCGGCTTCACCATCCACAGCTGCATCCACCAGGCGCGCGAGGACGCGGGCTGCGTGCTGCACACCCACAGCCGCGCGGGCGTGGCCGTCAGCGCGCAAAAGGCCGGGGTGCTGCCCATCAGCCAGCAGAGCACCTTCGTGCTCGCGTCACTGGCCTACCACGACTACGAGGGCGTGGCCCTGCGCGACGACGAGAAGCCGCGGCTGCAGGCCGACATTGGCCGCAAGAACTTCCTGATGCTGCGCAACCACGGCCTGCTGACCGTGGGCAAAACCATCCCCGACGCGTTCCTGTCGATGTACACGTTCGAGAACACCTGCCGCATCCAGATCGACGCGCAGGCCGGTGGCGGGGAGCTCACGCTGATCGACCCGCGCATCCTGCAGGGCCTGGCCGAGGTGATGAAGACCGTCACGGCCGGCCAGGGCGCCAACATCGCCTGGCCCGCTCTGCTGCGCAAACTGGACCGCACCGACCCGTCGTACAAGACCTGACGCAGCACTCGGCGCGATGAACTTCCTGCAACTGCTGCCCACCCTGCTGCTCGTCTCGCTGGCCCTGGTCATGTTCGGCCTGGGCCTGTCGCTCAGCGTGGCCGACTTCCAGCGCCTGCTCAAATACCCCAAGGCCGTCGCCGTCGCGCTGGTGCTGCAGGTCGTGCTGCTGCCCGCGGCCTGCTACGCGCTGATCGTGGTGCTGGGCCTGCCGCCGGTGTTCGCCGTGGGGCTGATGCTGCTGGCCGCGTCGCCCGGCGGCGTGTCGGCCAACCTGTTCAGCCACCTGTTCGGCGGCAACGTGGCCATGAACATCTCGCTCACGGCCATCAACACCATCCTGTCCATCGCGACGCTGCCGCTCATTGCCAACTGGTCGATCCAGACCTTTGCCAAAACGGGCCAGGTCGTGCCGCTGCAGCTGGGCAAGGTGGCCGAGGTGATAGCCGTGGTGCTGGTGCCGGTCGTGATCGGCATGGTGGTAGCCGCGCGCAGCCCGGGCTTTGCGCAGCGCATGGAAAAGCCGTTCAAGATTTTCAGCGCGCTGGTGCTGGCTGCGTTCGCGCTGATCGCCATTGCCAGGGAGTGGAACGCGCTGGTCACGTCGTTCGCCAGCGTGGGCCCAGCCGTGGTCGCGTTCAACCTGGTGAGCCTGCTGGCCGGCTACTACCTGAGCCGCGCCGCGGGCATGGACAAGTCCATGGCCACGGCGATCAGCTTCGAGATCGGCATCCACAACTCCACCCTGGCCATCTACATCGCCCTGAGCGTGCTGGACAACTTCCAGCTCGCGCTGCCGGCGGCGATCTACTCGGTAAGCATGTACATCACCGCGACGCTGTTCGGGATGCTGGTGTTGCGTCGCAGCCGCTAGGGCGGTGCCTCAGGCGTCCTCCGCCGTCAGCTCGGCGCGCACCTGCGTTCGCAGTTCCGGATCGTTGGCCGCCGGCGCTGCGGCAGCGGCCAGCGCATCGCCGCCGGTCACGCGCTCGTCGACCTTCACTTCCTTGCGGGTCATCTGCACCGCGCCAAAGATCGTGCTGAACGCCACGTCCTTGGCGTCGCGCCCGGTGCCGATGCGCACCAGCCGCTCGGGCGGCGCCATGCCCGTAGGGTCGAACAGCACCCAGCGCCCGCCCAGCCACGCTTCAAAAATCGCGTGAAAGTCCTGCGGCGGCTCGTCGAACCAGACGTAGCCCACGGCCAGCCGCGCCGGAATGTTCAGCGCCCGGCACAGGGTGATGCCCAGGTGCGCAAAATCGCGACACACACCGGCGCGCTGCACGAACACCTGCTGCGCGGTGGTGGTGGAATCCGTGCTGCCCGGCTCGTACGTGATGGACTCGTGAATCCAGTCGCTGATCGCGCGCACGCGGCCGATGCCGGGTGGCAGGTTGCCGAACAGCTGCGTGGCCGCGCGCATCATCACGTCGGACTCGCAGTAGCGCGTGGGCATCAGGTAATGCAGCACCTCGTTGGGCAGCTGGCCCACGGGCACCTCGGGCAGGTCCTCGTACACGGCCGGAGGTGGCGCCAGCTGCACCTGCGCCTGGTAGTTGACGATCAGTGGCCCGACCGGCGCGTCAAAGCGGATAAACCGGTTGCCGCTGGCCGGATCGCTGTAACCGTGCACCGCGACACCCGATGACACCGCCAGCCGTTCGGACAGCAGGGTTTGGCCGGGCCGCTCGGCGGCCTCGATGTGAAAGCAGAAATGCGTGGGCGCCAGAACGTTGTATTCCAGCGCGGTTTCGACCGTGGAGTGGATCATGGGAAAGGTCAATCAATGGCTTTCTTGACCGCGCCCACGCCCAGCGCCGCCAGCACGACGAACACCACGGCGATGATCAGGAACAGGCCGAACAGGATCTTGGCGATACCCGCCGCGCCGGCGGCCACGCCGCCGAAGCCCAGGGCCCCGGCGATCAGCGAAATGATGGCAAAGATGAGTGCGTACTTCAGCATGGCAGTCTCCTTGTGACAGGACGCCTCCATGCTAGGCAGGCAGGCCGCCCGGCCCGATCAGCCGCGGGCGCGCGGCGCTGTAGGACGGCAGCGCCGTTCAGCGCCCGAACAGGCCCTTGATGCCCTCGCCCAAGCGGCCCATGCACCACGGCCTGCAAAAAGTCCGGCTTGAGGCTAGCATGACGCCCGCAATATCAACATCCACCAAAGGACCCTGGCCATGAAGCTCTACTATTCCCCCGGCGCCTGCTCGCTGTCGCCCCACATTGCCCTGCGCGAGGCCGGCATCGCCTTCGAGCCCGTCAAGGCCCCCACCAAAACCCACAAGCTGGACGACGGCACCGACTACTACACGATCAACCCGCTGGGCTACGTGCCCATGCTGGAGCTGGACGACGGCACGCGCCTGCGCGAAGGCCCGGCCATCGTGCAATACATCGCCGACCTGGCCCCCACCAAAAACCTGGCGCCGGCCAACGGCACGCTGGCGCGCTACCGCCTGCAGGAATGGCTGACCTTCATCGGCATGGAAATCCACCGCAGCTTCGGCCCGCTGTTCAACCCCGCGTCGACCGACGAGGTCAAGGCCGCCGCCCGCGAAAGACTCGCGGGCCGCCTGAAGTGGGTGGACGGCGAACTGGCCGGCAAGCAGTACCTGATGGGCGACCAGTTCAGCGTGGCCGACGGCTACCTGTTCACCACGACCAACTGGGCCAAGCCCACGGGCGTGGACCTGTCGGGCTTTGCCAACCTGCTGGCGTACCGCGCGCGCGTGGCCGCCCGCCCCGCCGTGCAGGAAGCCATGAAGGCCGAAGGCCTGGCCTGATCAGCCCACGGGCCGCTGCCGCCACGCGAGCAGCGCGCCCGTCCACAGGGCCAGGGCCGAATACACCAGGCCACGCGCCAGACCGCCCGGCCCGTCGGCCACCCAGCCCACCACCGTGGGCCCCACGATCTGCCCTGCCGCGAACACGATGGTGAACGCGCTGATGCCCGTCGCCCACTGCGCGGGCGGCAGGTTGTGGCGCACCAGCGCCGTGGTGGACGCCACCACCGACAAAAACACAGCGCCAAACACCACGCCCGACAGCAGCACCAGCGGCCAGGCGGCCGTCAGCGCCGGCAGCACGGTGGCGCAGCCCAGCAGCGCGTTCAGCGTGGCCAGCGCCCCGCCCCCCCTGGCGCGGTCCAGCAGCCCCGCCCAGATGCGCGACGACGCCATCACCGCAACGCCCAGCAGCCCATAGAACAGTGTGACGGCGCCCGGCGCCACGCCCTGCTCGCGCAGCAGCGCGATCACAAAGGTCATGTAGCCGATGTAGCCCACGCCGAACATCGTGTAGCCGGCCAGGCCCGGCGCGAACGCGCGCCAGGTAAAGCGCACCGACGCCGAGGCGCCGCTCGCCGCGGCCGGCGGCGCCGGCATGGCCTGCAACACGCGCGCGGGCCACACCAACACCGCCGTCGCCACAAAGCACGCTACGGCCAGCGCCCACCAGGCCCAGGCCCAGCCGTGCTGCACCTGCGAGGCGGCCTGCAGCAATGCCGGCACCAGCAGCGCCGACAGCACGATGCCCAGCCCCGTGCCGCCGTAGTACAGCCCCAGCAACAGGCCCATGCGCTGTGGCTGCAGCGCGCCCAGCCGCGCCGCCAGCAAACCGCCCGCGATGAACACAAACGCACTGGCCACCCCGGCCAGCAGCCGCTGCAGCAGCAGCGGCGCGGGATCGGTGAAGAACCCGCTCAGGCCCATGAACACACTGGCCAGCACCGCGCCACCCAGCAGCAAGTGCGACGGCCCCAGCCGCGCCATGAGACGCGGCGTCAGCAGCGCGCCCAGCAGGTAGCCCAGCGCGTTGGCCGTGTTCATGGCACCGGCCAGCGTGTAGCTCCAGCCCAGGTCGGCGCGCATGGGCGGCAGCAGCAGCCCGTAGGCAAAGCGGGTGACGCCCAGCGACACGGCCGCCCCCAGCGACAGGGCGACGGCCAGACCCAGGAGCGACGAAGGCAAGGGGCGCGACATTGACCTACCTTAAAAAGCGTGAACGTGCAGGCCACGGGGCCTTTGAAACGGGGCTAACCTGCGGGCCAGTATCCACACCACGGAGTATCCCCGGATGGCCACCCTCTTCGACCCCCTGCAAATGGGCGCGCTGCGCCTGCCCAACCGCATCGTCATGGCGCCGCTCACGCGCAACCGTTCCCCCAACGCCGTGCCGCGCCCGATCACGGCCGAGTACTACCGCCAGCGCGCCAGCGCCGGCCTGCTCATCACCGAAGCCACCGCCATCAGCCACCAGGGCCAGGGTTACGCCGACGTGCCGGGCCTGTACGGCGCCGACCAGCTCGCGGGGTGGAAGCAGGTGACCGACGCCGTGCACGCGGCTGGCGGGCGCATCGTGACGCAGCTGTGGCACGTGGGCCGCGTGTCACACGTGGACCTGCAGCCGGGCGGACAAAAGCCCGTGGCGCCCTCGGCCATTGCCGCAAAGACCAAGACCTATCTCATCAAGGACGGCGTGGGCAGCTTCGCCGAAACCTCCGAGCCCCGTGCGCTCGATGCCACCGAACTGCCCGGCATCGTGCAGGACTACCGCCGCGCTGCGCGCCAGGCCGTGGACACAGCGGGTTTTGACGGTGTGGAAGTGCACGGCGCCAACGGTTACCTGCTGGACCAGTTCCTGAAGACCGGCAGCAACAAGCGCACCGACGACTACGGCGGGAGCATCGAAAATCGCGCCCGCCTGCTGCTGGAGGTCATGCGCGCCGTCGTTGACGAAATCGGCGGCGACCGCACGGGCCTGCGCCTGTCGCCCGTGACGCCGGCCAACGACGTGGTGACCGACGACGCGCAGGCGCTGTTCGAGTACGTGGTGAAACAGCTCGCGCCGCTGAACCTGGCGTACATCCACATCATCGAAGGAGCCACCGGCGGCCCGCGCGACATTCCCGACCGCCCGTTTGACTACGCCGCGCTCAAATCCGCATACCGCCATGCGGGCGGCAAGGCGGCCTGGATGGTCAACAACGGCTACGACAAGGCACTGGCCGAAAAGGCCGTGGCAGATGGGGCCGATCTGGTCGCATTCGGCAAGGCCTACATCGCCAACCCGGACCTGGTGCGGCGCCTGCGCGAGGACGCGCCGCTCAACACACCCGACAAGGCCACGTTCTACGGCGGCGGCGAAAAGGGCTACACCGACTACCCGGCGCTCGCCTGAACCCGGGCTGCGGCGTTCAGCCCACGCCGATCGGCGCGGGCGCCTTCAGCACGATGCGCGTGAACAGCCGGTCCCAGGCGGGATCGCGCGGCCCGGCGCTGTTGAGCGGGTCCTGATGGGTCAGGAACGCGGTGTTCAGCTCCACCCAGTCCTGCGGTTGCAACAGCCGCTCGGCAGCGGGCAGGATCTGCTCTTCTTCCAGCCGCATATGTTCCAGGTAAAACTGGACATAGCGCCGCGCCGCCTCGGCAAACGGCTCACGGCGCGTCTCGCCCAGCAGCTCCCAGGCCAGCAACAGGTGCTGCAGTTCGCGCACCGCGCGCTCCCCGCCCATGTGCTCGCGCTCCAGGCGCTCGATCATCGGCATGAGCTGCGGCGCCAGGCGCGCCACCTTGGGAAACAGCAGGTCCGACTCCTTGGGGTGGTGCAGCCGCTCGGGGTATTCGTCGATGTAGAACAGCATGGCGCGCAGCACATCGAAAAACCGTTCGGGTGCGTCACCAGGTCCGCGGTCGACCATGGCCAGCAGCGACCGCAGCACGGCGGAAACCGTGCGGTGCTCGTCCAGGATGATGCGGATGCTCTCTTGCGCCATGTGGCAAGATTCCCACAACAGAGGCTGGACCGTGTTGATATACGTCAATCGCTTAAGGCCCTGCGCGGCGACGGACCTACACTCGCGCCATGTCACGCCGCCACTGCCTCCCCCGGACGCTGCCTGCCGCACTTTGCACGCTGATCTTCCTGGCCGCCGCGCCATCGCAGGCGGGTCGTCCCCTGACCGTGGACGACGCCAACGTCAACGACACGGGCCACGGCCATGTGGAGACCTGGTACGCGCGCCAGCCGGGGCGCGTGAACACCTGGACCGTCGCGCCCGCCTATGCGCCGGTGGATGGCCTGGAACTGGGCGCGTCCTTCTCGCGCGACCGCAGCACGCCCCAAACCAGCGAAGCCGTGCAGCTCAAATGGCGCATCACGCCGACGCGGCAATCCGGCTGCAACGCCGGCGCTGTACTCGGCGTGGCCCACACCCGCGGTGCCAGCGGCCACACACCGTATGTCAACGGCCTGTTCAGCTGCAACAGCCCGTGGGGCGCGTCACACTTCAACCTCGGCGCCAACCGCGGCACGGGCGGTCCCACGCTGGGCACCTGGGGCATTGCGCATGAACGTGAATTCGGCGCCATCACCGCCCACGCCGAACTGTTCGGCCAGCGGCTGGCCAAACCCACCTTCCAGCTCGGCGCGCGCACCGACATCGGCCGCGGCATCCAGCTGGACGGCACGGTGGGCCGCAGCAGCCGCGATACGCTTGTCAGCGTGGGACTGAAAGTGTCGTTCTAGGACGCTGCGCCCGCCAGCGCCGCAGCAGCAGCGCATTGGCCATCACGCTCACGCTGGACAAGGCCATCGCACCGCCTGCCACCACGGGGCTCAAGTAGCCCAGCGCCGCCAGCGGGATGCCGGCCACGTTATAGGCAAAGGCCCAGAACAGGTTCTGACGGATCTTGGCCACCGTGCGGTCTGACACGTCCAGCGCCGCCGCCACCAGCGCAACGTCGCCGCGCATCAGCGTCACGCCGGCCGCGTGCATGGCCACGTCGGTGCCGGTGCCCATGGCCATGCCCACGTCAGCTGCCGCGAGTGCGGGGGCGTCGTTCACGCCGTCGCCCACCATGGCAACAACGTGCTGGCCACCGCCCTTCAGCGCGGCCACGCGCGCGGCCTTGTCGCCGGGCAGCACGTCGGCCATGACCTCGTCGTCGGCCAGGCCCAGACGGCGGCCCATGGCCAGCGCCGCGCCGCGGTTGTCGCCCGAGATCATCACCACGCGGATGCCCCGCGCGCGCAGCGCGGCCAGAGCCGCGCGCGCGCCGGGCTTGGGCTCGTCGGCAAAGGCCATCAGCGCGCGCAGCGCCAGGCCCTGCGTGGTGCGCTCCACCAGCGCCGACAGCGTGGCGCCTTCGGCGAGCAGGCGGTCGGCCTCGCTGCGCAGCGCCGCCAGGTCCACGCCCAGCTCGTCCATCCAGCGCAGGCTGCCGATCAGCCAGCTCACAGCGCCCACTTCGCCTTCGCTGCCGCGCCCGGCCACCGCGCGCACGCTGTCCGGCGCGGCCAGCACCAGCCCGCGTTCCTGCGCCGCGGCCACCACGGCGCGCGCAAGCGGATGTTCACTGCCGGTTTGCAGGCTGGCCGCCGCAGAAAGCGCCGCCGCCTCGTCCACCCCGGGCGCCACCGCGAACGCGGTCAGCCGGGGCTGGCCCACGGTCAGCGTGCCAGTCTTGTCGAAAGCAACCGTGTCCACGCGGTGCGCCAGCTCCAGCGCCTGCGCATCCTTGATCAGGATGCCATGACGGGCCGCCACACCCGTGCCGGCCATGATGGCCGCGGGCGTGGCCAGCCCCAGTGCGCAGGGACAGGCAATCACCAGCACGGCCACGGCGTGGATCAGCGCCGCCTCGATCCCCGCACCGGTCCACAGCCAGCCGCCCAGCGTGAGCAACGCCACGCCGAACACCACCGGCACGAACACGGCCGATACGCGGTCCACCAGCCGCTGGATCGGCGCCTTGGCGGCCTGCGCGTCCTCGACCAGCCGGATGATCTGCGACAGCACGCTTTCGCTGCCCGTGGCCGTCACGCGCAGCACGATGCGGCCTTCGCCGTTGATGCTGCCGCCGGTCACGCGCGCGCCCACGGCCTTGGCCACGGGCAGGGGCTCGCCCGTCAGCATGGACTCGTCCACCTGGGTTTCGCCCTGCTCGATCTCGCCGTCGGCCGGGATGCGCTCGCCGGGCCGCACGGCTACCCGGTCGCCGGCCAGCACCTCGTCCATCGGCAGATCGATCTCGCCACCCGAGCGCTGCACCACGTGGGCCAGTTCAGGCCGCAGCGCGTGCAGCGCGCGGATGGCGGCGGTGGTCTGCTGCTTGGCGCGGGCCTCCAGCCACTTGCCCAGCAGCACCAGCGTCACCACGACGGCCGACGCCTCGAAATACAGGTGCGGCGCCATGCCGTGCGCCGCGTGCGCGCGCCCGTCGGGGCCCAGCCACAGCCACATCGACAGGCCCCAGCCCGCGCTCGTGCCCACGGCCACCAGCAGGTCCATGTTGCCGCTGCCCGCGCGCAGCGCATGCCAGCCCGCGCGGTAAAAGCGCGCGCCCAGGATGAACTGCACCGGCGTGGCCAGCGCGAACTGCACCCAGGGCGGCGGCATCCAGTGCCAGCCCAGCAGGCCGCCCAGCATGGGCAGCACCAGCGGCGCGGACAGCAGCAGGCCGATCGCCACGGGCGCAAAGCCCGCCCAGGGCGACAGGTCCCCGGTCACGGCGGCTTCGGCGGCGCGCGGCTCGTAGCCCGCGTTACGCACGGCGCGGCGGATCAGCGCGTCCATGTCCGCGCCGGGCGTGAAGCTCACACGGGCGGATTCGGTGGCCAGGTTGACGGCGGCGTCCTGCACGCCGGGCACCTTCTTCAGGGCGCGCTCCACGCGCCCCACGCACGAGGCGCAGGTCATGCCGCCAATGCCCAGGTCCAGGGAAGAAGTGGTGGTGGGAGCGTTCATCTTGCGTACTGTGAACCTTGCCATCATGGCAAGGTCAAGCCTTGATCCAGGTCAACCGCGTCGCGATCAGGGTCTTGGCCCGCGCGCTTGACCTTGCCATGATGGCAAGGTTGAGCATGATGTCCTTCAACCACGAAAGGAAGCTTCCATGAACCAGACCTTCAACGTACAGGGCATGACCTGCGGCCACTGCGAACGCGCCGTGACGCAGGCGGTGCAATCGGTGGACCCGCAGGCCCGCATCACCATCGACCGCGCGTCCGGCCGCGTGGACGTGCAAAGCGACCAGCCGCACGAAGCCATCGCCCGCGCCATCGCCGAAGAGGGCTACGCCGTCGCATCATGAGCGGCCCGGTCAACATCGGCGAGGCCGCGCGCCTGTCGGGCGTGTCGGCCAAGATGGTGCGGCACTACGAGTCGCTGGGCCTGCTGCCGCGCGTGGGCCGCACCGACAGCGGCTACCGCCAGTACTCGCCGGCCGACGTGCACACGCTGCGCTTCATCAAGCGCGCCCGCGACCTGGGCTTTTCCATGGCGCAGATCACCGAGCTGGCGAGCCTGTGGCAGAACCGGCGCCGCACGAGCGCCAGCGTCAAGCGCATCGCGCAGAAACACGCCACCGACCTGGCCACGCGCATCGAGGCCATGCAGGCCATGCAGCGCACGCTGGGCCACCTGATCCACTGCTGCCACGGCGACGAGCGGCCCGACTGCCCCATCCTGGACGACCTGGCGGGTGATGCCGCCCCGGCGGACCGGCCATGAACGAGACTCTCGCCCACAACTACCCCGTCATCGCGGGCCTGCTGCAGCGCAAGGGCTGGGACGTGCCTGCCACGCTGGACGTTCCGGCCGGCGCCGTGCTGTTTGACGAACACCAGCCCTGCCAGGGTTTCCCGCTGGTGCTGCAGGGCGAAGTGCGGGTCATGCGCGCATCCGCCGACGGCCGCAGCCTGGAGCTGTACCGCGTCACGCCGGGCGAGCTGTGCCTGGTGTCCAGCGCGTGCCTGTTCAGCGCCACGCCACTGACCGCGCGCGGCACGGCTACGCGGCCCACGACACTGATGCTCCTGACGCCGCAGATGTTCCGCGCGGGACTGGACGACGCGCCGTTCCGCGACGACGTGCTGGCCCTGTTCGCGCAGCGCATGGCCGACCTGACGGCGCTGGTGGATGCCGTGGCCTTCCACCGGCTGGATGCCCGGCTGGCCGCGGCCCTGCTGGGCCACGGGAACGAGCTGGCCGTGACCCACCAGGCCCTGGCCGACGAGCTGGGCACGGTGCGCGAAATGGTCACGCGGCTGCTGCACCGCTTCGAGCGTGAGGGCTGGGTTGCGCTGTCGCGCGAACACATCCGCGTCCTGGACGGCGCCGCGCTGCGCCGCTGCGCGGGCGGCTGACCCGGCCGCCCGGCCTGTGTAACCAAAGTCACCGACATGCCGGGCGTCGCGCGGTGCAATACAGGCATCACTCACAAGGAGCATTCCATGAAAGCAAACGTCGGCGGCATCGACCGCATCCTGCGCATCGTCATCGGCCTGGTTCTGGTCGGGCTGGCCGCTACCGGCACTGTCGGCTGGTGGGGCTGGCTGGGCCTGGTGCCGCTGGCCACAGGCCTGGTCGGCTGGTGCCCGCCCTATGCGCTGCTGGGCTTCAACACCTGCAAGGCGCCTGCCCGCTGATACACATGCACCACGGCCGCGCCGGTGCGATGCGGCGCGCGCCCCAGCGCGGTGCATTTTGTACACAATCACGCTGAAAGATTGCGTACAAAGCTGGCACGGTTGATGCAACCGGCGCCGGCATGGATGCCGCCGCCACCCCCATCTCCCCGCGCCCGGCCACGGCAGACGCCGCGGTTGAACTGATCGCGCTGACCAAGCGCTATGCCAGCGGCGCGCCCGCCGTGGACGCGATCAACCTGCGCATCCGAAGCGGCAGCTACTGCTGCCTGCTGGGCCCGTCGGGCTGCGGCAAGAGCACAACGCTGCGCATGGTCGCAGGGCACGAGTCCGTGACCGGCGGCGACATCCTGCTGGAAGGGCGCAACATCACCGCACTGCCGGCCGCTGCCCGCGGCACGGCCATGATGTTCCAGAGCTTCGCGCTGTTTCCACACCTGTCCGCGCTGGACAACGTGGCCTTCAGCCTCAAGATGAAAGGCGTCGGCAAGGACGCGCGCCGCAAGCAAGCCCAGGACCTGCTGGAGCGCGTGGCCATGGGCCACCTGGCGCAGCGCAAACCCGGCGAGCTGTCGGGCGGCCAGCAGCAGCGCGTGGCGCTGGCGCGCGCGCTCATCACGCAGCCGCGCGTGCTGCTGCTGGACGAGCCGCTGTCCGCGCTGGACCCGTTCCTGCGCATCCAGATGCGCGCCGAGCTGCGCCGCTGGCAGAAGGAGCTGGGCCTGACCTTCATCCACGTGACGCACAGCCAGGAAGAAGCCATGGCCCTGGCCGACACCATGGTGGTCATGAACCACGGCCTGATCGAACAGGTCGGCTCCCCGCACGAGATCTACAACGCGCCCGCCACCGAGTTCGTCGCGCGCTTCATGGGCGGGCACAACGTCATCGCCACGCCATCGGGCAAGGTTGCCGTGCGCAACGACCAGATGCTGATCGCACCGGCCAACCCGACGGCGCCGGCCGAAGGGATTGCGGGGCTCGGCGCCACGGTCACGGATGTGGAGTACCAGGGCACCTACGTGCTGCTGGGGCTGGACGCACAGACCAGCGCCGGGCCCGTCGGCGTGTCGGTCATGTTGCCCGAGGCCACCTTTGCCCACCGGCCCTACGCCCCCGGCGAGTCCGTTCACCTGTCATGGCACGCGGCGCACGTGCTGCGCGCCTGAGCCTTTTTCCATCCACCGCTTCACCAACCCAGGAGTCACCACCATGTCCGACACCCTCGAACCCCAACACGCCGCCCAGGGCCTGCAGCGCCGCACCGTGCTGACCGGCATGGCCGGCATCCTGGCCACCGGCATGGCGCCGGCCATCGGCCAGGAAAAGATCACGCTGCGCTACCTGGGCACGGCCGTGAACCAGGACAAGGCCATCGCCGAGAAGTTCGAGAAGGACACCGGCATCAAGATCCAGTACGTGGCCGTCACCACCGACGACGTGACCAAGCGTGCCGTCACCGCGCCCAACAGCTTTGACCTGATCGACACCGAATACTTCTCGCTGAAAAAGATCGTGCCCACCGGCAACCTCAAAGGCATCGACACGAAGAAGATCAAGAACGCAGACAAGATCACCCCGCTGTTCACCAAGGGTGAAGTAGCCGGCAAGAAGGTCGGGGACCAGGGCACCGCGCCCAAAAAAGTCATGTACCTGGAAGGCGAAAAGAGCAAGAAGTTCAGCGCCGCCCCCACGCAGTTCATGACGCTGATCCCCACCGTGTACAACGCCGACACGCTGGGCATCCGACCCGACCTGATCAAGCGCCCGATCACCAGCTGGGCCGAGCTGCTCAACCCCGAATTCAAGGGCAAGGCCGCGATCCTGAACATCCCTTCCATCGGCATCATGGACGCGGCCATGGTGGTGGAGGCCATGGGCAAGTACAAGTACCCCGACAAGGGCAACATGACCAAAAAGGAGATCGACCTCACGATCGCCACGCTGATCGAAGCCAAGAAGACCGGCCAGTTCCGCGCGCTGTGGAAGGACTTCAACGAATCGGTCAACCTGATGGCCTCGGGCGAAGTCGTGATCCAGTCCATGTGGAGCCCCGCCGTGACGGCCGTGCGCACCAAGGGCATCGCCTGCAACTTCCAGCCGCTGAAGGAAGGCTACCGCGCCTGGGCCGCCGGCTTTGGCGTGCCGGCCACGCTGTCGGGCAAGAAGCTGGACGGCGCCTATGAGTTCATCAACTGGTTCCTGGACGGCTGGGCCGGCGCCTACCTGAACCGCCAGGGCTACTACAGCGCCGTGCTGGATACCGCCAAGGCCAAGATGGAAGCCTATGAATGGGCCTACTGGATGGAAGGCAAGCCCGCCAGCCAGGACATCAAGAGCCCGAACGGGGATGTATTGGCGAAGGCTGGAAGCGTGCGCGACGGCGGCAGCTACGAGGCCCGCATGGGCGGCATCGCCTGCTGGAACGCGATCATGGACGAGAACGAATACATGGTGAAGAAGTGGAACGAGTTCGTCGCCGCCTGATGTCATGACACACAGCACCACGTCCCCCCCCCGAACCCTCGCCGCCTGGTGGCAGGCGGCGCCGTTCACGGCGGTGTTCGTGGTGTTCTTCCTGATCCCGCTGGCCCTCGTGCTGATGGTCAGCTTCTGGAACTTCAACGAGTACGAGCTGATTCCCGGCTTCACGCTGCGCAACTACCTCGGCATATTCGAGGGATGCGGCGCGCTCACCGAGCATGGCGACCTGTGCGTCACGCTCAACACTTACCTGTCGACGCTGAAGTTCTGCCTGTTGGTGTGGCTGATCACCCTGGTGCTGGGCTTCAGCGTCGCGTACTTCCTGGCGTTTCATGTGCGGTCGTCGGGCATGCAGACCGCGCTGTTCGTGCTGTGCACGGTGCCGTTCTGGACCAGCAACGTGATCCGCATGATCTCGTGGGTACCGCTGCTGGGCCGCAACGGCCTGGTCAACCAGGGCCTGATGGGACTGGGCCTGGTGGACCAGCCGGTGGAATGGCTGTTGTTTTCGGACTTCTCGGTCGTGCTGGCGTTCGTGCACCTGTACACCATGTTCATGATCGTGCCGATCTTCAACAGCATGATGCGCATCGACCGCAGCCTGCTGGAGGCCGCCAGCGACAGCGGCGCCAGCGGCTGGCAGACCCTGTGGAACGTGATCGTGCCGCTTTGCAAAACCGGCATCATCATCGGCTCGATCTTCGTCATCACCATCGTCATGGGCGACTTCGTGACCATCGGCGTGATGGGCGGGCAGCAGATCGCGTCGGTGGGGAAGATCATCCAGGTGCAGACCTCGTACCTGCAGTTCCCGCTGGCCGCGGCCAACGCCGTGATCCTGCTGGCCGTGGTGCTCATGATCATCTGGGGCCTCACGCGCCTCGTCGATATTCGCAAGGAGCTGTGACCATGCAGGCCCGCACCTCCGACGCCCGCGCACCAGGCTTCTGGCCTTTGGCGGCGGTCTTCGCCGCGTTCGTGCTGTTCATGTACGGGCCGATGTTCGTGATCTTCATCCTGAGCTTCCAGGGACCCGAGGGGGGCCTGACCTTTCCCATGCGCGGGGTGTCGCTGCACTGGTTCCACAAGCTGGCCGAGGGGCTGGGCACGGTGGACATAGGCGCGGCGTTCCGCCGCTCCCTCATGCTGGGCGCCGTGGTCATGGCCTTCACCGTCGTGCTGTCGGTGCTGGCCGGGCTGGCGTTCCGCAAGAAGCTGGCCGGCGGCAACGCGCTGTTCTACGTCACCGTGGCCAGCCTCATCATGCCCAGCATCATCGTGTCGCTGGGCATCGGCCTGCAGTTCCGCCTGCTGGACACGGGCATCAAAAGCCAGCTGAGCGAATCCATGCTGGAGAATTACGGCACCGCGCTGGGCCTTCTGACCTCGGCCCTGGGCGCCCACCTGACCTGGACCTTGCCGTTCGGCCTGCTCATCATGTTTGCCGTGTTCAACCGCTTCAACCCCGCCTACGAGGAAGCCGCGCGCGACCTGGGCGCCACACCCTGGCAGACCTTCCGCCACGTGGTGCTGCCGCTGATCGGGCCGTCGGTGGTGGGCATCGGCATGTTCGGCTTCACGCTGAGCTGGGACGAGATCGCGCGCACCTCGCAGGCCATCGGCGACGTCAACACGCTGCCGCTGGAACTGCAGGGCCTGACCTCCACCGTCACCACGCCGGCCATCTATGCGCTGGGCACCGTCACCACCGTCGTGTCATTTGCCGTCATGGGCGTGGCCGTGGGCCTGGCGCTGTGGCTGGGCCGGCGCCAGAAAAAGGGCGCGCGGTGAAAGACGCCGCCACGCCGCTTTCCGATGCCGACATCTACGAGCGCGTGGTCTCGGCCATCCTGGACCATCGCCTGCCGCCCGGCACGCGCATCGTCGAGGACAAGCTCGCCAGCGCGTTTGGCGTGTCGCGCACGCGCATCCGCCCGGTGCTGGTGCGGCTGGCCAACGAGCAGGTCGTCACGCTCACGCCCAACCGCGGCGCCACCATCGCGCAGCCCAGCGAACAGGAGGCGCGCGAGGTGTTCGAGGTGCGCCGCCTGATCGAGCCGCGGCTGGTGGAACTGTTCATCGAACGGGCCACGCCGGCCGACATGAAGCGGCTCAAGGCATGCATCGACGACGAGGAGTCGGCCCGCCAGGTGGGCGACATGCGCCGCGCGATCCGCCTGTCAGGCGACTTCCACCTCGTGCTGGCCGAATGCGCAGGCCACCAGACACTGGGCCGCATCCTGCGCGAGCTGACCTCGCGCACCTCGCTCATCCTCATGACCTACAGCGCGCCCCACGCCAGCGAACGCGAAGAGGCCACGGCCTGCGGCTGCCGTGAGCACCGCGCGCTGCTGGACGCCATTCGCCTGCACGACGCCAAAGAAGCCTCCCAGCGCATGCGCGACCACCTGTCGCGCCTGGAATCGCAGCTGCGCTTCACCGGCCCGTCGGACGCCACGCCGGACCTGTCCACGCTGTTCGGCAAAGTCGCCTGAACACGACAAGCACGAACCGGCATGCGCCGCCTGCTCGTCATCAACCCCAACACCTCCGCGTCCGTCAGCGCGCTGCTGCAGGCGCATGTGCAGGCCGCGGCCGGATCGCATGTGCAGGTGCGCACCGTCACGGCCCGCTTCGGCGCGCCCTACATCGCCGACGAGGCGAGCTACGCCGTGGCGGGCCACGCCACGCTGGACGCCTGGGCCGCGGCGCTGGCCGGCGGCGACCCACCCGACGCCGTGCTGATCGGCTGCTTTGGTGACCCTGGCCTCATGGCCCTGCGCGAAAGCAGCCCCGCGCCCGCCACCGGCCTGGCGGAGGCCGCCTTCATCGAGGCGGCGCGCCATGGCCGGTTTGCCATCGTGACCGGCGGCGCGCGCTGGGGCCCGATGCTGCAGCGCCTGGCGCAGGCCCTGGGGCATGGCGCGGCGCTGGCCGGCATCCATACCGTGGCGCCCACCGGCGCGCAACTCGCAGCCGACCCGGCCGGCGCGCGTGCGCTGCTGGAGCAGGCCTGCCGCGACGCGGTGCGCCAGCTCGGCGCGCAGGCGGTCATCGTCGGCGGCGCCGGCCTGGCCGGCATGGCTGCGGCTATCCAGCCGGGGCTGGACGTGCCGTTGATCGACAGCGTGCAGGCCGGCGCGCGCTGGGCACTGCGCACCCACACACCACCACCCGAACGCGCAAAGGCAGGGTTTGACGTGCCCTGGCACCACCTGTCGCCCGAACTCACGGCATTGGGCACGCCTGCGGGCTGAACCGTCCTGCCGGTGGAACGGTGGCAGCTCGCGCGTTGCGTTGACAATCGCGGCCTGCGTCCCCATTTACAAAACCTTCACAGGAGGTTCCCCATGTCCACGGCGTCCCAAGTCCAGCAACCCCGCCGCGCCGAGCGGCTCGTCACCGGCCAGCCCACCAGCGACGGCGCAGGCGTCAAGCTCACGCGCGTGCTCACCCACGACCTGCAGCAGCGGCTGGACCCGTTCCTGATGCTGGACAACTTCGCCAGCGACAACCCCGACGACTACGGCGCCGGCTTTCCGAGCCACCCGCACCGCGGCTTCGAGACCGTGAGCTACATGCTCACCGGCAACATGCGCCACAAGGACAGCGCGGGCCACGAAGGCCTGATCACAGACGGCGGCGTGCAGTGGATGACCGCCGGACGTGGCGTCATCCACAGCGAAATGCCCGAGCAGAAGGACGGCGTGATGGAGGGCTTTCAGCTCTGGCTGAACCTGCCGGGCAAGGACAAGCTCTGCGCGCCCTGGTACCGCGACATCCAGAGCCCCGACATCCCCGAATACACCACGGACAGCGGCGTGCGCGTGCGCGTGATCGCGGGCGACAGCAACGGCACCACTGGTGCGGTACAGCGCGACGCGACCCAGCCGCTGTACCTGGACCTGATCTTTCCCGACGGCGGCGGCACGTTCAGCCAGCTGCTGCCCGCGGGGCACAACGCGTTTGCCTTCGTGTACCGCGGCAGCGTGCAGGTCGCCGGCACGGCCGTGGACCGCAACCGCATGGCCATCCTGGCCAACGAAGGCGACGGCGTGACCATCACGGCCACCGGCCCCGCCCGCGCCCTGCTGATCGCCGGGCGGCCGCTGCGCGAGCCGATCGCGCAGTACGGGCCGTTCGTGATGAACACGCGCGACGAGCTGATCCAGGCGGTGGAGGATTTCCAGAGCGGGCGGCTGGCGGTGTGACGGGTACAAGAGATTTGCAATTGAAAACCAAAGCACTCATAAAATGCGGGTTTTTGATCCCGGAGGCTTTGTATGCCCGGCAGCAAACTCGCCTTGAACGACACCGCGCCCCAGCAGCGGCTTGCCGACCTGATGCACGTCATCCGTGGAGAAAAGGTGTTGCTGGATACTGATCTGGCGGAGCTTTATGGCGTACCGACAAAGGTGCTGAACCAGGCCGTCAGGCGCAATCTGGAACGCTTTCCCGGTGACTTTATGTTCCAGTTGTCCACAAGCGAAGCGGAAGGCATGCGGTCACAAACTGTGACCGCATCCCGACGGAACATTGGCGCACCGCCCTACGCCTTCACCGAACAAGGCGTCGCCATGCTATCCAGCGTGCTGCGTTCCCAGCGCGCCGTTGAGGTCAACATTGCGATCATGCGCACCTTCGTGCAATTGCGCCGCCTCATGGACTCCAACCGCGACCTGGCGCGCCGCATCGAGGCCATGGAAACACGCTATGACGAGCAGTTCTCGGCCGTTTTCGACGCCATCAAGCAGCTCGTCGCCGACGACCAGAAGCGCAAGGCAAAACGGCCCATCGGCTTTCTCTGAGCCGACTACACCGCGTTCAACCAACTTTACACAGCATCACGCCCCGCAAATGGGGCCGATACATGCGCCGCCCACACTTGCCTTCAACCTGATGCCGATGTCCGGCCTCAGGCTCCTCTGAAAGGAAGCTCGCATGAAACTCGCTCACACCCGTTTGCTGGCCGCCGGCCTGGTCGCCACCTTTGCCGCCGCCGCCATGGCCCAGACGCCGCCCGCGCCGCCCGCCGACGGCAAGCCCGGCATGCACCAGCGCATGGGCAAGTTCGACCCGGCCAAGATGAAAGAGCGCATGGCGCAGCGTCAGGCCGAACTCAAGCAGAAGCTGGCCATCACGCCCGCGCAGGAAGGCGCGTGGACGGCCTGGACCGCCGCGCTGCAGCCGCCCGCGGCGCGCCCCGCGCACCCCAGCCGCGAAGAGATCGCCAAGCTGACCACGCCCCAGCGCATCGACCAGATGCGCGCCATGCGCGCGCAGCGCCAGTCGCAGATGGACAAGCGCGCCGACGCCACCAACACCTTCTACGCCGCGCTCACGCCCGAGCAGAAGAAGGTGTTTGACGCCGAGACGCTGCGCTTTGGCGGCCACCGCGGTGGCCACGGCGGCCCGGGCATGCACCACCGCGGCTGATCCGCGCGGTCACAGCAGGCCCTGCGCGTCGTCCCCGGCCGGCGGCTCGGGGGTGGCGCGCGCCAGGGCCAGCCAGGCTGCGAACGGCAGCCCCGCCTCATGCGGCATCGCGCGCCGCGGCGCGGGGCGCACCACCTGCAGCCGCAGCGCGCCCGTGGCGGCCTGCACGGCCTGCATCACCCCGAACGGCGCGGGGATCTCGCTCGCATCGCCGATCTCGCGACCCCTGGCATCGCGCCCCAGCACGTACCAGCATTCACTGCCCATGGCCAGGTAGGCGCCGCGCTTGGCGCGCGTGCGCGACGTGTCGCGCAGCTCGCCCAAGAGGTCCGCGCGGCGCACCTTCACCTCGTGCACCGCGGGCGCCAGGTAGCCCGCCACCGTGGTGTTGCGGATCGAAAACACGTCGGGCCGCGCCACCACCCAGCGACGCACGGGTGCCGCCGGATCATCACCGGGTTCGTCCACCGGCGCGCGCAGGCTCAGCCCCGTGAAGGCCGTGCGCCCGGCCCGCTGCATGTGGCGCACGACGGTGGCCACCAGCGCCTCGTGCTGGTCGTAGGCCGCGCGGTTGCGCTGCTGTGCGCGGGCCAGCGCCGCGATGCCCGCGTCGCTCAGGCGCAGCGCATCGCGCAGGATGCCCTGCGTATCGGGCAACTGCACGCGCAGCAGCAGGCCGCCGGCCAGCAGGTCCACCTCGATCGGGTCCAGACAAGGCCAGCCGGCCGAGCGGTACAGCTCGCGCAGGCGGCGCGCATGGGTGCGGGGCAACAGGGGTGGAACAGGCGGCTGGTCGTCCATTGATCCGGCATTGTGCGGCCCCAGTGAACGCCGGGCCGCGTTGATCTGCGTCAACCGCCGGCGAACCCCGACACCTAGACTCGGTCAGAGCCCCCCATGTCGTCCCTGCAAACCACTGTCCCCGATACGCCACAGCCCGAAGTGCGCACCGTGACGCTGCAGCATCCGCTGCAGTGGCTGGCGCTGGCCTGGCGCGACATCGAACGTGCGCCCGCCGTCGCGCTGGCGCACGGCATGGCGCTGGCGCTGTTTGGCGCGGCGTTGCTGACCGTGGCACACCACCGCTTCTGGCTGCTGGCCGGCGCGCTTTCGGGCTTTCTGCTGGTGGCGCCAGTGCTGGCCGTGGGCCTGTACGCCGCCAGCCGGGCGCTGGAGCAAGGCGGGCGCGCGGACTTTACGCTGGTGCTGCGCACCTGGCTGAGCTGGCGCGGCCAGCCGCGCCATGACTGGCGGCTCGTGCGCTTTGGCCTGCTGCTGGCGGCCGCGGGCACGGGCTGGGTGCTGACGTCGGCATCGCTCATCACCTGGCTTGCGCCGCAGCCGGTGCAGCAGCCCATGGACTTCATGCGCCATGTCGTACTGGCGCGCGGCAGCCTGCTGTTTGAGGCATGGCTCGCACTGGGCGGCGTACTGGCCGCGCCGGTGTTCGCATCCAGCGTGGTCACTTTGCCCCTGCTGCTGGACCGGCGTATCCGCTTGCTGGACGCCGTGTTGACCAGTTGGCGCGCGGTGCTGGCCAATCCCCTTCCCATGGCCCTGTGGGCCGGGCTGGTGATGGGCTTCACGCTTTTGGGGATCGCTTCGATGCTGATGGGCCTCGTACTGGTCGTGCCGCTGCTGGGGCATGCAAGCTGGCACGCCTACCGCGACCTGGTCGATGCCTCCGCGTTGCCGCCGCGCGATCCCCAAGACAAAAGGGGGGCGCCATGACAGCGCCCCCCACGATGTTCGGTTTCACCGAAGCCCAGATCGCCCAGTTCGGCCTGACGTTCGGCGTGGGAGCGTTCATGCTCTACATGCTGTTCATCATTGGCCAGCTGGCCTGGGAGTCCAAGGCCGGCCGGTTTGGCACTTTCGTGCTATTCCTGGCGCTGGCCTTCGGTATGGTGGGCTTCGTCGCGAAGTTCATCATCCAGTGGGTGCTGGAACACTGAACCCCGCGCGACGGCTCACCGTTCTTACTTGGGCGTTCCCTGGCCGGCAGCCGGCGACGGGTTGCCCGCCGGAACGCCCGTGGACATGCCGGACGTGCTCATCGCGGCCATGTTCTTGTCGGCCTTCTTCTGCGCCTTTTGCATCTGACGCTCGGCCTTGATCTCGGCGCGCGTCTTGCCATCGGTCGGCTTGGCTTCCAGGCCAGCCTGCTGGCCCGTCATGTCCTTGGTGCCAATCGTGCCCTTGGAGATCGTGCCGGCCTTGTTGGCGGCGCGGGCTTCGGCCTTCACATCGGCGCGCGAGTTCTCGCCCACCTTGGCAGCGGCATTGGGCACGCCCTGGATCTGCGTGCTGGCCTCACCCGAACGGGCGGGCAGGTTGCTGGTGGCGGAAGCGCCTGTGTTCTGGGCGTGGGCGAAACCGGCGCCAGCCAGCAGGCCCGTGAGCAGCAGCGAAGTCATGGTCTTGTTCATTTCAGTTCCTTTGGTTGGTTTGGTGGGCTCGGTTGAACCACACACCCAGATTACGCAGGGGACTGAAGCAAACTTGACGGACAGGCGCGCCACGTCCTGTAGGACGCCGGACCGTCAGAACCGGTATGCGTAGCGCACCAGGATGGTGTCGGTGCCGGGGTTGGGCTTTTTGATGTTGGCGTTGGAAATGTGCGCCAGCCGCAGCCCCAGCTCGTGTTCGCGCGCCGCGCCAAAACGGTAGCCCAGGCCCAGCACGTCCAGGAAATTCACGGCCGTGCTGAACTGCTTGTCGCGCGAGCGGTACACGTTGTCGTTCAGCGTCAGGCCGATGCCCGCCTCCACGAACCAGGACGAGCGACCGCCGTCGAAATGGTTGCGCAAGAGCGGCAGCACGGCCAGCTGCGTGTAGCTTTCGCGTCCACCCGCGCCGTCCACGCGCCAGTGGCCCAGTTGCGCTTCAGTGCTGTAGCCCAGCTGCCCACCCCACCAGTCATAGCGCCAGCCGCTATGCCATTGCAGTCCCAGCACCGCTATGGCGGTACCGTCGCGGGTGCGGCCCGCCTGTGCGGAAAGGCCCGACGGCATCCAGGCGCTGCGCCTGGCGTCCGGCGGTGTCTGTGCCTGCGCACAGGCGCCGGCGGTGGCAAGGGTCGTGGCCGCAAGCAGGGCGGCAGGGAGCGAGTTGTGTTTCATGATGTTGCAAGTCTGCCGTCCAAAGGCCGGCGCATGCTTGCGTTTGATTGCAGATAGCGTGCCATCCCCCCGAAATGGGTGGTGTCCTACAGCGTTTGCGCAACACCGCAACTGCCATCACCGCCGCACACCGGTTCTGCGCAAAGTCCTACAGCCCTCCCGAGGGGCGGCCGGTACAACCGGATGCATGTCCGAAGATGCCATCCACCCCCCGCTGACCGTCATGACCGTGAACATCCACAAAGGGTTCACGTCATTCAACCGGAAGTTCATCCTGCCCGAGCTGCGCGAAGCCGTGCGCAAGGTGGGCGCGGACGTTGTGTTCCTGCAGGAAGTGCTGGGCAGCCACCAGAAACATTCGCGGCGCTTCGAGCAGTTTCCGCGCGAGCCGCACTATGAATTTCTGGCCGACAGCATCTGGCCTCAGTACGCCTACGGCAAGAACATGGTGTACCCGCACGGTGACCACGGCAACGCCGTGATGTCCAAGTACCCCATCCTTGGCTACCAGAACCATGACGTGTCCATCGTCGGCCCCGAAAAGCGCGGGCTGCTGCACTGCGTGCTGCAGCTGCCCGCACGCGCCATGAACGTGCATGTCATCTGCGTGCACCTGGGCCTGGCCGAGTCCCATCGCCAGCAGCAACTGGAACTGCTGTGCCACGTGGTACGCGACGAGATCCCGGCCGATGCACCGCTGATCGTCGCAGGCGACTTCAACGACTGGCGACGCCGCGCGCACGACATCCTGGAGCAGGGCGCCGGCCTGCGCGAGGTGTTCGTGCAGGCGTATGGCGAAGCGGCGCGCACCTTCCCGGCGCGCTTTCCGCTGCTGCCGCTGGACCGCATCTACGTGCGCAATGCCACGGCGCACCTGCCGGTGGTGCTGCCGCGCAAGCCCTGGTCGCACCTGTCCGATCACGCCCCCCTTGCCGCGGAGATCCACCTGTGAACACGCACCACCCAAGCCATGAGCGCCGCCGCTGGACCGGCGGAAACCACTTCGAGCTGCTGGAAAACGGCGAAGGCTTCTTTCCGGCCGTGTTCGACGCCATCAACAGGGCGCGCCGCGAGGTGATCGTGGAAACCTTCATCCTGTTCGAGGACAAGGTCGGCCTGGCGCTGCACGACGCGCTGATGGATGCCGCGAAGCGCGGCGTGCAGGTGCACCTGACCATCGACGGCTACGGCTCGCCCGACCTGTCGGAGCAGTTCATCGGCAGCCTGTGCGCGGCCGGCGTGCAGGTGCACGTGTTCGACCCGGCGCCGCGCATCTTCGGCTGGCGGCCCAATGTGCTGCGCCGCATGCACCGCAAGATCGTGGTGGTGGACGCCGAGCGGGCCTTCGTGGGCGGCATCAACTACTCGGCCGACCACCTGGCCGACTTCGGGCCCGAGGCCAAGCAGGACTATTCGGTCGCCGTGCGCGGGCCGGTGGTGGCGCAAATCCACCGCTTCTGCCACGCGGCGCTGGCGGCGGGCCACAGCGACAGGGGCTCGATCGGCGGCATCCGCGAATGGTTCCGCAACCGCGCGCCCCTGCGTCGCCGGCCCGACGACATGCCGGCCGCGGGCGACGCGCAGGCGCTGTTCGTCACGCGCGACAACCACAACCACCAAAGCGACATCGAACACCACTACCTGCAGGCCGTGCGCGGCGCGCGCCAGCGCGTGGTGATCGCCAATGCGTATTTCTTCCCCGGCTACCGCTTCATCCGCGAGCTGCGGCGCGCGGCGCGGCGTGGCGTGGACGTGCGGCTCATCCTGCAGGGCGAGCCCGACATGCCCATCGTCAAGACCGCCGCCAGCCTGCTGTACCACCACCTGACCAAAGCCGGCGTGCGCATCTACGAATACTGCGAACGCCCGCTGCACGGCAAGGTGGCGCTGGTGGATGGTGAATGGTCCACCGTGGGCTCCAGCAACCTGGACCCGCTGAGCCTGTCGCTGAACCTGGAAGCCAACGTCATCATCCGCGACCGCGCCTTCAACCAGACCCTGCATGAGCGGCTGGAGCACCTGATGTGCAACTGCTGCAAACAGGTGCGCGTGGACGAGCTGGCCGAATCCAGCACCTGGCGCCTGGTGCGCAGCTACTTCGTGTTCCACGTGCTGCGCATGTACCCGTCATGGGCGCGGCTGCTGCCCCGGCATTCGCCGCGGCTGGCACCGGCCGTCGACCCGCGCGAGCTCACCCCGGCCTGCGCGCTGCCCGGCAAGGATGCGCGATGAACACCGCCGTGCTGACGGCGCTGCCGCAGCGCCCCTGGTGGCCCTGGGCCATGCGGGCGCTGGCGGCGCTGTTCGTCACGTTCGTGGGCTTCATGCTGTACCAGTACGCGCGCGACATCGAATGGTCGCGCGTGGACGACGCGGTGCGCGCGCTACCCGGGCCCGTGCTGGCCCTGGCCGCGGGGCTGGCCGCCGCCAGCCATCTGCTGTACAGCACGTTCGACCTGCTGGGCCGGCACTACACCGGCCACAAGCTGTCCACGCCCACTGTCATGGGCGTCACCTTCACCAGCTACGCGTTCAACCTGAACCTGGGCTCCATCGTGGGCGGGGTGGGCTTGCGCTACCGGTTGTATTCACGGCTGGGCCTGCGCGGCGGCGCCATCACCCGCGTGCTGACGATGAGCCTGCTTACCAACTGGCTGGGCTTTCTGTTGCTGGCCGGCGCCGTGTTCGCGCTGTTCCCGCTGCCCCTGCCCGAAGGCTGGAAGATCGGCAACGGCGCACTTCGCATCACGGGCTTTGCGCTGCTGGCCGCGGCCCTGGCCTGGGGCGCGCTCGTGACGCTGTCGCGCCGGCGGGAGTTCACCATTGCGGGCCGGCGCTTTCCGCTGCCCGGTCCGCGCATGACCGTGCTGCAGCTGGCCATGTCCTGCGCCAACTGGATGCTGATCGCCAGCGTCATCTGGGTGCTGCTGCAAGGCAAGGTCGCCTATTCCACCGTCCTGGCCGTGTACCTGCTGGCCGCGATCGCTGGCGTGGTCACGTACATTCCGGCCGGTCTGGGCGTGCTGGAAGGCGTGTTCGTCATGCTGCTGGCCGCCAAGGTCGGTGAGCCGCAGTTGCTGGCTGCGTTGTTGGCGTATCGCGCCGTGTACTACCTGGGACCGCTGCTGGTGGCTGCTGTCATGTACGCCGTGATGGAGGCGCGCGCACGCCGTCCCTGACCGCGCGTGCCAAAGGTCTGCCATGATCCCGCCACGCATCGCTTCCCTGCCGACCGTGCCGTCCACACCTGCCCCTGCGCTTGCAAGGCTGCGCGACCGCGCCTGGTGGCCGTGGCTCACGCGCGGCACGCTGCTGCTGTTCGGCGCGTTCGTGCTGGGCCTGCTGGTCTGGCAGGCCATGCGGGTGGACTGGCCCGCCGTCTTCGCGGCCATGGTGGCCACGCCAGCGCGCGTGCTGGCCATGGCCGCCGTGGTGGCACTGGCCAGTCACCTGCTGTACAGCACCTTTGACCTGCTGGGCCGCCACTACAGCGGCCATCACCTGGCGCCGCAGGCCTGCATGCTGGTGACCTTCATCAGCTATGCGTTCAACCTGAACTTCGGCGCCATCGTGGGCAGCGCGGCCATGCGGCTGCGGCTGTATGCGCGACTCGGCCTGCGCACGCCGGTGATCCTGCGCGTCATGGGCCTGAGCATGTGGACCAACTGGTTCGGCTACCTGGCGCTGGCCGGCGCAGTGTTCGTCACCCTGTCGCTGCCCCTGCCCGCGGGCTGGCACGTAAGTGAAACGGCGCTGCACATCATCGGCGGCGTGCTGCTGGCCGTTGCGGCGGCCTACCTGGTGGCCACGGTCACCGTCCGGCCGGGGCGGGTGTGGCATGTGCGCGGACACGAGGTATGGCTGCCCACGTCCCGGCTCGCGCTGCTGCAGCTGGCCGTGGGCGCGACCAACTGGCTGCTGATCGCGGGCGTGATCTGGGTGCTGCTGCAGGGGCGCGCGGACTTCGGCACGGTGCTGGTGGTGTACCTGGTCGGCGTGATCGTGGGCATCATCACGCGCGTGCCCGCCGGCCTGGGCGTGCAGGAGGCGGTCTTCGTCGCGCTGCTGACGCCCGCCGTGCCCGAGGCCGACGTGCTGGCCGCCATGCTGACCTACCGCGCGCTGTACTACTGGGCGCCGCTGCTGATGGCAGGGCTGGGTTACGTCGCGCTGGAAGCGCTGGTGCCCCCGCGCCGGGCGCCGGACCCGCAGTCTGTCGCTTAGGGCCTGTTAGTACTGCTCTTTACTGGCGACTGTGTTGTATCACGCGCTGCTTCGCGGCAGGCGGGAGTCCAGTTCACCCCCACGTTCTTAGACCTCGCGGCAAAGCCCCGCGTGCGGGCGCACCGGCCTGGGGGCTTCACTGGAACGGTCGCCTGCGGCGACTGCCCTGCGCTGCTCACGGTTCGGTCGCGCCGAAGAACTCACTGCATTGCGCTTCGCTCCATTCCGTTCAGACAGCTTCGGCGAGCCAGAGCACGAAGCGCGCTGCGCGCGCCGACACTCACCGCTGCGCTGCTCGGCGTCCCAGAGGCGCCCCCAGGCCGGCGCGCCCGCACGCGGGGCTTTGCAGTGGCATGGGTGGTGCGCCAACGCGATACCCATGGCAGCGAGCGCCGCCCCTGCGGCATCACGGCGGGCGGTGTGCGGCGGACGCGACCTCTGGGGCGGTGAGAAGCACAGGGGGGAGTGTCGAGCGCGCCGCAGGCGCGCGCCGTGAACATGCTCGCTGCGGCTGTTTGAGCGGAATGGAGCGAAGCGCAATGCAGCGAGTTCCGCAGCGCGACCGACCCCCGAGCATCGCAACGAAGTCGCCGCAGGCGACCGCCACAGTGAGAGCGACCGTCGCACACCGCCCGCCGTGATGCCGCCGCGTGCAACGGCCGTTTCAAGTCCCTGCCGGCCGCAGGTCGGCTTCTCTTTGCGTCGCAAGAACTGGCGAGGTCCGCACGCCGCCCACGTGGCTTTGCCGCGCGGTGCCAGTCAGCGCTTGCGGCTCGCGGCCGGCAGCGGCATGGGCGCAACCGTGGCCGTGGCGGTTTTGGCCGGCGGCATGCTGGACACGGGCGCGCCGACAGGCATGTTCTCCAGGTCCTTGCCGGGGCGGCGCAGCTGGATGTTGACCTGCGACGCATCCTTGGGCGCGGTGGACACACCGCCCTGTTGCAGCGTGGGCTGCGTGCCGCCCTGCACGCCCGCCATGGGCGGCTGCGCGGCGGCCGCGGCCGCGCCGGGGCTCTGGGCGTGAACGGGTATCGACAGCGTGGCGGCCAGCAGACCGGGCAGGCACAGGTGAGCGATCTTCATCAAAGCTCCTTGCGGCCGCCATCGCGGCCATGACGCCAGTGTGCGCCGCCCAGCGGCCCCGCGGCAAGCCGGCGCACGCATGCCGTTGTAGGACGGCGGCGATTCAGCGCCGGTCAGCCGCCGGCCGCAGGGACCAGCCGCAGCAGCGTGATCTCCGACGGCGCGCCAAAGCGCTTGGGCGGGCCCCAGTAACCCGTGCCGCGGCTGGTGTAAACCCACAGGCCCTTCAGCCGGTGCAGCCCGGCCGTGAACGGCTGCTGCAGCCGCACGAAATGGTTCCACGGCCAGAACTGCCCGCCATGCGTGTGGCCCGACAGCTGCAGGTCATAGCCCGCGCCCGCCGCCGCCAGCGCGCTGCGCGGCTGGTGGGCCAGCAGCAGCCGTGCGCCGGCGTCCTGCGGCGCGCCGCGCAGCGCGGCCCGCGGGTCGCTCTTGTGCGCGGGATCGAAATGGTGGGCGCCATAGTCGGCCACCCCGGCCACCACCAGCGGTGCGCGCCCCGCGGCGGCGGCATGGGCCAGCACCACGTGTTCGTTCATCAGCACGCGCACGCCCAGGCGGCGCAGCTCGGCGATCCAGTGGTGCGCGCCCGAGTAGTACTCGTGGTTGCCGGTGACAAAGAAACTGCCATGGCGCGAACGCAACTGCGCCAGCGGCGCCACATGCGGCGCCAGATCGGCCACGCGCCCGTCCACCAGATCGCCTGTGATGGCCACCATGTCGGCATTCAGACCATTCACCCGGTCCACGATGGCCTGCAGGTAACCCCGCCGGATGGTCGGGCCCACGTGCACGTCGCTGATCTGCGCCACCGTAAAGCCGTGCAGCGGCGCGGGCAGCCCGGCAATGGGCACGTCCACCCGCACCACGGCCGCCGTGCGCCGCGCGTTCCAGAAGCCCAGCACGGTGGCCAGCAGCGCCAGCGCCACGGCAGCCACGCCTGACCCCTGCGTGAGCGTCACCACGGGCAGCGCCGCGGGCCGCCAGGCAAACACCATCACGGACAGCAGCAGCGCCACGTCGCGCAGCACCGTCAGCACGAACAGCGACGAGAACAGCCCCATGCCCACCAGCCCCGCCCAGGCCAGCCGGTCGGCCCAGGCGCCGTGCACGCGGCGGCGCGCCGTCAGGCCCAGCGGCAGCAGCGCGGCCGACGCCGCCAGCAGCATCACGAAAAGGCCCTGCGCCACGGGCCAGGCGGACAGCGCCGGCGCCAGGCGCCAGCCCACGTACAGGTGCAACAGCGCGGACAGGAGGTAGATCGGCATGGGGGCAGGTGCATGGCAATGCCCGCGCCTTCAAGGCTGGCGCGCGGCACACTCATTTCCGTCTCATTCTGTCTGTTTCACTCCCACACAGGCGTGACACCTGCGACTGTTAAGATTCGCCGCCGTCTGCCGCCCGCCCCCCTGAACCACGCACCGCCTCAATGACCGTCGCCCTCGCAGGCCGCGCCCCTGCCACGTTCGAGATCAAAAGCGCCAACCTCCCCCTGGTGTCCCTGCTGCTCAAGTCCGCCGACCTGGACCTGCTGTCGCAGGAGCTGACGGCCCGCTTCGGCGACATACCCGACTTCTTCGACAACGAACCGCTGGTGGTGGACCTCAGCCCGCTGCAGGCCACGCAGCCGGACGCCGCGGTGGACTTCGCCGCGCTGCTGCCGCTGTTGCGCCGCTACCGCGTACAGCCGCTGGCCGTGCGCGGCGGCGCTGACGCGCAGATGGCCGCCGCACTGGCCGCGGGCCTGGTGGCCGCGCCCGACGCCGCCCCGCCGCAGCGCAGCGCCCCACCGGCGCCCACCGCCGTGGCCCGCGACCCCGAACCCGCCGTTACACCGGCCGCTGCACCGGCCCCGGCCGCGCTCCCCACACCCAGCGCCCTGGTTATCGACAAGCCGCTGCGCTCGGGCCAGCAGATCTATGCGCGCGGGCGCGACCTGGTGGTGCTGAGCATGGTCAACCCCGGGGCCGAGGTCATTGCCGACGGCCACATCCACGTCTACGCGCCGCTGCGCGGCAAGGCGATCGCGGGCGCGCGCGGCGACGCGCAGGCCCGCATCTTCACGCTGTGCCTGCAGGCCGAACTGATCTCCATCGCGGGCGTGTACCGCACGAGTGACGTGGCGCTGCCCGGCGACGTCTGGGGCAAGCCCACGCAGGCGCACCTGGACGGCGGCGCCGACGGCAAACTCGTCTTCACACCCATCCAGAACTAGGAACCTCTCACCATGGCAAAAATCATCGTCGTGACCTCCGGCAAGGGCGGGGTGGGCAAAACCACCACCAGCGCCAGCTTTGCCACCGGCCTGGCCCTGCGCGGCCACAAAACCGCCGTGATCGACTTCGACGTGGGCCTGCGCAACCTGGACCTCATCATGGGCTGCGAGCGGCGCGTGGTGTACGACCTGATCAACGTGATCCAGGGCGAGGCCAACCTGAACCAGGCGCTCATCAAGGACAAGCAGTGCGACAACCTGTTCATCCTGGCCGCGTCGCAGACCCGCGACAAGGACGCGCTGACCAAGGACGGCGTGGAAAAGGTGCTGAACGACCTGGCCGCCATGGGCTTTGACTACATCGTGTGCGACTCGCCCGCAGGCATCGAGACCGGCGCGCTGCTGGCCATGCACTTTGCCGACGAGGCGCTGGTGGTGACCAACCCCGAGGTGTCCAGCGTGCGCGACAGCGACCGCATCCTGGGCATGCTGTCCAGCAAGACCAAACGCGCGATCGAGGGCAAGGACCCGATCAGGGAACACCTGCTCATCACCCGCTACAACCCCGCGCGCGTGCAGGACGGGCAGATGCTGTCGCTGCAGGACATCCAGGACATCCTGCGCATCAAACTGATCGGCGTGATCCCCGAAAGCGACAGCGTGCTCACCGCGTCCAACCAGGGCTCGCCCGCCGTCCACCTGAAAGGCACCGACGTGAGCGAGGCCTACCTGGACGTGATCGACCGCTTCATGGGCGAGGACAAGCCCCTGCGCTTCATCGACGCGCAGAAGACGGGCTTCCTCAAGCGCCTGTTCGGGGGCAAGTAAGCCATGGCGTCCTTCCTCTCATTCCTGCTGGGCGAAAAGAAAAAGACCGCCAGTGTCGCCAAGGAGCGGCTGCAGATCATCCTGGCGCACGAACGCGCGGGCCGCAACGCGGCCGAGCCCGATTACCTGCCCGACCTGCAGCGCGACCTGGTGGCCGTGATCAGCAAGTACATCAAGATCAACCCCGGCGACATCAAGGTCCACATGGACCGCCAGGACAACCTGGAAGTGCTGGAAGTGAAGATCGAGCTGCCCGAGACCCGCTGAACAGCGCCCTCTCCCTCTGGGAGAGGGCAGGGGTGAGGGCTCTGCGGCCTGCTCACCCCCCACGCACAAAAGCCACCACTGGCGCCACCGTGCGCGCCGGCGCCTCTTCGTGCGGCACGTGGCCCAGGTCGTCGAACGTCACCAGCTGGCTGCCCGCGATGGCCCTGGCAAAGCGTTGCGCGTTATCGGGCGGGATCAACCGGTCCTGCCCGCCCCACAGAATCAGCGTGGGCACCTTCAGCGACGCGATGCGCGCGGCCGCCGCATCGGCCTGCGCCTGCTCCACCACGATCTGGTCCATGCGCAGCCCCAGGGCGCGGCGGTTGCCGGCGCGCTGCGCCATGTCGTAATACAGGTCCACCAGATCGGGCGTCACGCGTGACGGATCACCGTACACGTTGCGCACACTGTTTTCCACCATGCCGCGCGGCAGCGTGTGGTGCATGAGCGGGCGCAGCGCCGCCACACGCGCGATACGAAACCCCAGCGGAATATCCCGCGGCGCCATGGCGTAGCCGGCGGCGTCCACCAGCACCAGCCGGTCCACGCGCTGCGGGTGGGCATGGGCAAACTCCCACGCGATCTGCCCGCCCAGTGAATTGCCCGCCACCACGGCGCGCTGCACGCCCAGCGCATCCAGCACGCCGGCCACGGCGCGCACGAATGCCGCCATGGAATAGTCGTCCTGCGGGTGCGGGCCCGTCAGACCAAAACCCGGCAGGTCAAAGCGGATCACACGCCGCTTGCCCGACAACACACCGGCCCAGCCCTGCCAGGTATGCAGGCTGGTGGATGTGCCGTGCAGCAGCACGATGGGCACGGGGTCATCACGCGGCCCTTCGTCGCGCACATGCACCTGCAGGCCCTGCACGGTAATGAACTGCGACGGTGGCTGGGCCCAACGGGCCTTGAGCTCTTCCACCGGCCGGTCCGGCGCCCAGGTGGCGGCAATGCCCGCCACGATGAAAAACAACAGCGCCGCAGCCAGCAGCGCCAGGGATTTGAGCAGCAGTTTCATGGGTCATGGCGCAAAGGGCGCCCCAACTGCCGACTATAGACGCCGGGGCGGCGTCAACCCGTCAGAACGCCTCCCAGTCATCAGTCCCGGTGCGCGCCAAAGTCGCAGCCGATGGGGCGGCAGGCGCCGGCACGGCCCGGCTGGGCAACGGCAGCCTGTGAATGCGCGCGCTGGGCAACGGCCTGGCCACCACGTCCTGCACGACCACCTCAGCCTTGGCCGGGGCTGGCGACTGGCCCGGCGGGTCGCGCGCATCCAGCCGGAACACGGACACCACATCGACCAGACCCGCCGCCTGCCGGCGCAGGCTGTCGGCGGCGGCGGCACTTTCTTCGACCAGCGCCGCGTTCTGCTGAGTGACCTGGTCCATCTGCGCCACGGCTTCGCTGATCTGGTCGATGCCATTGCTCTGTTCACTGGTGGCCCGGCTGATCTCCGCCACCAGCGAGCCCACCTTGTCGATGGCCTGGACCACCTGCTCCATGGTCTGGCCGGCTTCAGCCACCAGGCCGCCGCCCTGCTCCACCTCATGCACGCTGGACGCGATCAGGGCCTTGATCTCGCGCGCGGCGTCGGCGCTGCGTTGCGCGAGCGTGCGCACCTCGCTGGCCACCACCGCAAAACCGCGGCCCTGCTCGCCCGCGCGGGCGGCTTCCACCGCGGCATTCAGCGCCAGGATATTGGTCTGGAACGCAATGCTGTCGATCACGCCGGTAATGCTTTCGATGCGGCGCGAGCTTTCGTTGATGCCCTTCATGCGCGCCACGGCACTGGCCACGACGGACCCGCCACGCGCCGCGATCGACCGGGCGTCCTGCGACAGCGTGTCGGCACGCTGGGCGTTGTCGGCGTTGCGCCGCACCGTGCTGCTCAACTGCTCCATCGACGCCGCGGTTTCCTGCAGCGCGCCCGCCTGCTCCTCGGTGCGCTGGCTCAGGTCCAGATTGCCCTGGGCGATCTGGGCGCTGGCGGTGGACACACTGTCGGCATTGCCGCGCACCACGCTGACCGTACGTGCCAGCCCGGCCTGCATGTGCTGTAACGCCTGCAACAGCACGCCCAGTTCGTCCCGGCGCCGGGTGTCGATGGGCGTCGTCAGATCCCCCTGTGCCACGCGATGGGCCATGCCCACGGCCGCGGTCAGCGGCCGGGTGATGGAACGGATGATGGACACCGACGCCACCAGCGCCAGCGCCAGCGCGGCCAGTGCCGCGCCCAGCAGCGTCTCGCGCGCCCGCAGGTGCGCGGCGGCGCTGTCCTCCGACGCGGCCACGGCCCCCGCGGCGTTCAGTGCCACCAGCTTGTCCAGCGTCCCGGTCATGCGCTCAAACATCTGCCGTGACTCACCCTGCAGCAGCACGCGGGCCTGCGCAGTCGCGTTCTTGCGCGACAGAACGATCAGCTCGCCATGCATCCGGTAGTAGCGGTCCCAATCGGCCGTGAACTGGTCATACAGCGCACGTTCTTCACCGCCCGTGATGTGCTTCGCATAGGCCGCGCGTTCAGCGTTGAGTTCCTTGAGCGCCTGTTCCATTTCCTTTTCGATCGCGTTCATCGCGGTGCGGTCGGTGTTGAGCACATGGCTCATCTCCTGCACGCGAAAGGACGCAATCTCCGCTTCCAGCCGGCCGACGCGCTGCACGCTGGGCAGCCAGTTGTCGACGATATCCACTGTGTCGTGCCGCATGGTGTCCAGCTGCACCCATGCCACGGCACTGACCACCACCAGCACGGCGGTCAACGCGCCAAAGGCCGCGGCGAGCCGCACCGAGATCTTCACATCACCGAGCTTCATGTCGATTCCTTTCAGAAACTTTCCCAGTCGTCCGTACCGGTAGCCCTGGGGGCCGGGGCCCTATCGGGCGCAGGCCGCGTGACGGACGCCGCGGGCGAGCCCGGCCGGGCCACAGGCCTGACCGGCAGGGCGTCCACGGCCGATACAGGCTTGAGGGTGTCCGCGTTGGCGGCGGCCGGCAGCCCGGCGCCGGCATGCCCGCTGGCAGCCTGGTCCTGCAGCCGGAACGCCGCCACGGCCTCCACCAGCGCGCCAGCCTGGTGACGCAGGCTGTCGGCCGCGGCGGCGCTTTGTTCGACCAGCGCGGCGTTCTGCTGTGTGGTCTGGTCCATCTGGGACATGGCCTCGCCCACCTGATTGACGCCTGCGCTCTGCTCGGCGCTGGCAGCGCTGATCTCGCTGACCAGCGTGCTGACCTTGTGGATGGCCTGCATGATCTCGTCCATGGTCTGGCCGGCCTCAGCCACCAGGCCGCTGCCCTGCTCGACCTGCTGCACGCTGGAGGCGATCAGGCCCTTGATCTCGCGGGCGGCTTCGGCGCTGCGCTGCGCGAGCGTGCGCACCTCGCTGGCCACCACCGCAAAACCGCGGCCCTGCTCGCCTGCGCGGGCGGCCTCCACGGCGGCATTCAGCGCCAGGATATTGGTCTGGAACGCAATCCCGTCGATCACGCTGGTGATGTTCTCGATGCGGCGCGAGCTCTCGTTGATGCCCTTCATGCGCTCGACCACCTGCTGCACCACCGTGCCGCCGCGCGTGGCAATGCTGGCCGCGTCCTGCGACAGCGCGTTGGCGCGCTGCGCGTTGTCGGCGTTGAGCTTCACGGTACTGCCCAGCTGCTCCATGGAGGCGGCGGTTTCCTGCAGCGCGCTGGCCTGCTTTTCGGTGCGCTGGCTCAGGTCCAGGTTGCCCTGGGCGATCTGCGCGCTGGCGGTGGCCACGCTCTCGGCATTGCCGCGCACGGTGCCCACGGTATGCACCAGGCTGTCCTGCATGCTCTGGAGCGCCGCGAGCAGCTGGCCCAGCTCGTCCTTGCGCGTGTTGTCGATCCGCGTCGTCAGGTCGCCCTGCGCCACGCGGTTGGACAGGTCCACCGCCTGGTTGAGCGGCCGGGTGATGGAGCGGATGATCAGCACAGCCGCCGCCAGCGCCAGCACCGCGGCCATCAGGGCAGCGCCCAGCAGAATGTTGCGGCCGCTGACAAAAGCGGCGTCGCTCTCGGCCGCGGCAGCCGTGGCGCCTTCGGTGTTGAGCTTTACCAGCGCCTCCAGCGCCGTGGATATGCGGGCAAACACGCGTGCGGACTCTCCGTCCGCCAGATCACGCGCCTGCACATTCTGGTTCTTGCGCGACAGCTCCAGCAGCCGTTCATGCAGCTGCAGGTACGTCTTCAGGTCGGCGGCGAACGTGTCGTACAGCGCCTGCTCCCTGCTGCTGCTGATGAGCTTGACATAGGCGACCCGCTCGGCGTCCAGATCCGTACGGATCTTGCCGATATTGCCCTCAATGCGCTTCATGGCCGCATCGTCGGTGTTCAGCACATGCTGCAGCTCGGCGGCATGCAGCGCATGCACGTGCGACTCGATGGCACTGACATGCTCGACACTGGGCAGCCAATTGGTGGCCACATCCTGCGAACTGCGCCGCATGGTGTTCATCTCAAACCACGCCGTGGCAGTGACCGCCAGCAGCATGGTCATGAGCACCGCGAACGCAGCGGCAAGGCGGGTGGACACCCGCAGATTATTGAAGTTCATGATGTTCACATTCCCAAAAAACCCAACCAGCCCGACTATGGACAACGATGCGGCTGCGCATGCCGGGAAAAGCAGGGCATTTCCCGTTCATTTACCTGCCGTCAACACAGCCAGGCGCCGCCTGCGCACGACGCGCATACGGGCTATCGGCGGAATGTGAACAAACTTGAGCGGGCCCGCGCGCTGTTACGCCTGCTCGCGAAAGCGCTGCACGGCGTCGGCCACCTTGGCCCGGGCCGTCTGCCCCACCGTCACCAGGAAGCTGTGCGGCACGTCGTACACCTCATAGCGCCGTTCCATGTCGCTGCAGATGCGCGCCCACAGCTGCGCCGTCACGTCGGCGTCGGCCATGGCCCGGTGCGCCTGGCTGGAAAACCCGATCCCGTGGAACGCCGCCAACGACCCCAGCCGGAAACTGCCCGCCTCGGGGTAGAGCCGGCGCGACAGCAGCAGGGTGCAGGCAAACGGATTGCCGCCGGCCGTGGCGCCGGGCGCGCCGTCGTCCAGCCCCAGCCGGCCCAGCTCGGCCGACCAGAAGCGCCGGTCGAACGACGCGTTGTGCGCCACCAGCGGCGCGTCGCCCACAAAACGGGCCGCCTGCGCCATCACCTCGTGCGCGGGCGGGGCGGCGGAAATCATCTCGTTGGTAATGCCGGTGTACGACTCGATGAACGAATTGATATACACCCCGGCATTCATGAGCGACTGGAACCGGTCCACCACCCGGTCGCCCTCCATCAGCACGATGGCGATCTCGGTCGCGCGGTCGCCCTGCAGGGGAGACAGGCCAGTGGTTTCAAAGTCGATGATGGCGACGGGACGCGTCATGGGGAAAAGGGGAAGGTGCGAAAGCGGCCCGCTGCTCACGGAAACTGACGGGCTACATGCACCACCGTCAACACGGTGATGGTGCAGCCAGCATCCGCCTGATCAAAGTACACAACATAGTTCTCGTGCGCGACCAATTCCCATGCACCGGGGATGCGCGAACTGGTTCGGCGCGGGAACAGCGGGTCGGCCAACTTGCTGACCTGGTCATCGATCAGCAGCCACAGGTCCGCAGCGGCCAGCGGATTGTCCCGGGCGACCCAGGCTTCGATGGCATCCAGGTCATCACGGTACTGAGGGCGGCGAAAGATCTGGTAGCTGGCGCAGCTCATGCGGGCCGGACCGTCCGGCTGGCACGAATGGCGCGCCATTGCGCATCGTCGATATCGGGCCGCGGGTCGTCACGGCTGGCCTGCACCTTGGCCCGGACCCAACGGTCATACTCGGCCGCCCGGCTCAACGCCTGCGCCCGATCGGGGCGGCGGCGGCGCTGGGGGTCAGCGCCATCAGGCCGCCATTGGTCCAGGCCTTCCAGCGCGATGCGCGTCACGCCGAGCTTGCGCAGCAACCTGACCGCACTGTCCAGCGAGCCGAACAAGCGGGGCTCGGGCTTGCGGGCCTGCACCAACACCGCGTCGCCCGTGCGCGTGAGCAGGCGCACCGCGAACTGCGCGCCCTCAGGCTGGATCTGCACGGAACGGACCGCACCAAGAGACAACGCGGTTTGAAGCTGGGCTTGGCTGAGGGACTGCATGGCGCACCAGTAACGTTAACTGTTGCGATTCTAACGTTGGTCTTTACGACCCGAGTCACCTGTACGAGCCCTGAAAAGCTACTGGTAAATCGCCGGCAACTGCGGCTCGACCATCACGGCTTGTCCTGTGGAACGACGCGCTGCGCCACCAGCTCCGCAAACCCCGTGGCCGCATCCGGCCGGCGGCTGAACTGCCAGCCCGGCAGCAGGGCCAGCACCACCTCGGCCGTGGTGCGCACGGTGCAGCCGGGCAGCAGGTGGCCACCGGCCACGGAGCCGTCGGCGCGCGACACGCTGGCGTGCAGGTGCGGCCCGTCGGCGCTGAACGTGCCCGACAGCGTCAGCAGCTCCAGCGGCCCATCAATGCGCGTGGCGCCCGCCGCGTCGGCGAAGCGCAGCTGCGCGACCGACAGACTGCCCACCGCCGACACCACGCAGCCCGCCTGCACGCCACAGGCGGTGGACAGGTCGGTCCAGGCGCGCTCCAGCGACTGGCGCAGGTCGCTGCCGGGGGCAAGGCGCAGGGCTTCGATGTGCATGGGGGGATTGTCCACGGACGGGTGAGCGGGTAGAGTCGCCCCTGCTTACGACAAAGGTAAGCCGGGTTTGGCGACCTGTTTAGTTCTTGCGGCTTCAAGGCCGCTGGTGACCGCGAGTTCTCTCAGCGGCCTTCGCATTCGTGCCCCTTTATGGCGGCCCGGATGGGAGGCCCGCGAGGGCCTGCCGGGTTCGCAAGAACTACCGGTTCGCCAACCTGTCCGGGTCGCCGCCATCTGCGCGGCGGCAACAGCCAACGACGACATCAGGGAGGAAACCATATGCCGCACCCAGACACCGCGCAGGCACAAACCGCCTCACATCCCAACCAGACCGTTTTGCTCAGCGTGCTGACGCTGGATTTGCCTGATCAGATTGCCAACATTCGGGAGGTGCAGCGGGCTTATGAGTTAGTACAGCAGTTGATTGACACGCGTGGCCCTGCGGCGGTTGAGCCGATCGACAGGAAACGGCTGGGGAGCTTGATGCGGATATTGAATGTGGAGCTGGCGGCGGAGGTGGAGGCGGCTTCGGCACTACTGAAAACCACAAAGGACCACTAGCTACACGTCCAGAAACGGCCACCAGGCTGTTCTTACCGCAATTCATATAAGTTGCGACCACCGATTTTTAGGGCGTACGCATAACCAATGGGAACATTGTCGCTCTTTCGAATTCCAGTCGAATAGTTCGGATGATAGAACGTCGGTTGCGTGTAAAAAACATCAAGACTGCGACCAATCGCATACAAGCACATAGCCAAAGAGTGCGGCTTAGGTCCATAGGGGGCAAAAACTGTCCTTCTCGCACCTCTCTCTGTAATTGCATCTATTTGCTCGAAGCAACCGGCAACGTCATATGCACTGACTCGGACAATTCGCCTGTCATCTTCCAGCCGGCACTCGCCTTCAATATCACTAACAAACTGCCATGTTCTCTGCGCCTGTGGTGGACCTGGTGGAAATGGCAGAAGCAAAGAAACTCTTGCACCGTCGTAGTCATGCCGCAAAAGCTCAGGCAGTCCAAAGGGTACGAAACCAGCGCCGACAATTACCGACTCAACCTTGACGCCAGGCTCAATAGCGTCACTTTGGAATGTTGGCAAATGCGCCCAGTTTTCGGGGTCGTAAGCCAGCTGCTCCGTGGTGTAGGCTTCCGGCAGCATGTATGTAACGACGAAATCTTCAACCTCAGGGTTGGAAAGAATCCATCGAGTAAGAGGAAAAAAGAAGCGTTTAGGAAGCGCACTTATGTCAAGCACGATATGCTTCGATTTCACAATCCCTTGATACAACGACAACAGAGATTTTGCAGACTGCAGAAGAGTTGCTTCGTATATAAATCCTCTGTTTCCCATCGTTGCATCAAATTCCTTTCGATGCTCATTCCTCTTAATTTGGCATTGCGCTGAATAGTCAGAAGGCTGATCCTCGATAGACAAAAAGTCTGCGCGTTCAATCGTCAAGATCTTTGGCGAAAAATGCAGAATGGCATTGCTCCGCGTTTCCGTAGCGTTGCAGCCAACAACTTGCCATGAATGAGGCCCGATTCGAGGCAGCAGCCACGACACGTTTCCCCATGGTCGAAACGTATCGTTAATCACCGGCGTGCCCCCACATGTCGGTCTGACGTGAACTTTGATCACCTATGTGCGACAGCTTCTCTTCGCTGAGCCACAAAAGTACAGTTTCGGGCTTCACGTACTTGGGTTCTTTTAAATGCACATAAGGAATCTTGAAGTAGGGGCTCAGGATTGGCGCTAAATAGTACTTAGTGCGCTTTTCACCTTTTTGTTTTGACGTATGTGGCGAGTCATAAAGGTCACCAAATCCTACACATATCTTTAGGAATTCAAGCGCTCTCTGCGACGACTCCAATTCGTCATTGTTCACGGAGAACCCATTTCTTCCCGGATACGACATCGACTTGTCGTTAGTCAGTTCGGTGTAGAAATACTGCCCCAAGGTCCGGATAAAAGATCTCCGTCGAGTCGCATCTAATCCTTCCGGCTGCTTTCTGAACCATTCGTCACTAGCCTCCCATATACCTTGACTCTGCACCTCTGGTCTTACGGGAAGCGTCCGAAGTGCGGAATCCATCCCCCTTGTATCTCTGAGCCATGCGTCCCAAACATGCTGACAAAGAAATAAGAAAACCAAAATGTTGCCGCCACTTAACCCCACTAGATCAGACTGGCCAGCCCAGATTAATTGTTGCTTGTTATTAGATGCCACTTGAAGCAACGCTTGCTGAATGCGCTCCTTCCTCCAGTATTTTTTCTCATCCCAAGGCAGCGGATCACCCTTTGTCGGGAGCTTTATTGATACCGCGCCTCCTTTGCTTTTCTGTCGATACCATGCGCTCCCAAGCTTTGCAGACAAAGGATCGTGCTCGGCCAGCGTCTCCAACAAATCGCGCCATTCAGGATCGACGCTCGACGGCAATCCCAGCATCGAAATGCGGCCCTCCCGTGTTCGCACGTACTGTCTTGCAAGGTCATGCGCGTCCAGTCCATTACCTACAACTTTTGATAATTGCGCATGCGTCCTGTATTCAGACGTTGATAGACGCCGAGAAAAGATGTCCTCTGCAAATTCTGGAAACAGCCAAGTACTGCGATTTTCTTTGCGTCGCAATGTCTCATCAATATCAAGCACCGAGAAGTCTCGTTTGAGTTCTAGGACGTCTGCTGTCCCATAGATCATGGGACGCTCCGGCCACGCATAGTTACGAGTTCCAATGCGATAAGACACGCGCGCATCTCGCGCGGAAAGCGCCTTATGAACTAGTTGCTGACACTCGCTGCCGAAGCTCTTATGAAAAACATTCAGAGTCGGAAGTTGCTCATACTGATCCACACGTATAAACACTTCTACATCGGCCTCTAATATTCCGCAAGACCGCAAGTGCTCCGCTACTTTAAGGATGGGATCGCCGACTACGGTCTTACTTTCAGTAATCTCCTGCGGCAGCTCCACCATATTCAGGTTTATATACTTCCTGTAAGTACGAATTCTGAGTTGCAGCTGCCTTTCCAATCCTGAAAAGTCCGTGACTTCGTTAAGAGCTCCAAACCAACATGCGTCTGAAGCCAAACATCTTGCGAACTCATCGAGATCTTCGAATTGACCAACGATGCCGATTTTCTTCAGCAGAACTTTGCTGCCGTCGTTAAGAAAAACTCGGATTGTTTGAAGAATATCCGCTGCTATCCAGTAATTGAAAAAATCGGCGAATAGCAAGGCTAACTCTCGGATAGCCCGCGTATCTGTCGTGGCTTCAATGAGTTGCCCGAAGTCCATGACTCCTGATTTCCGTAGATTTATGCCTGCGCCCACGAACTTGCAAGCACCCCTCGGAGCCGGAAACGGTTCTCCGGCTTGCTCATATGCCAACCTTACTTCTGGCTTCAACAGATTGAGCAGCATGGTTTTTCCACTGCCCTGAAGTCCCTGAATGACCACATTGCCAGGTTCAAAAACCGCCGACGAATGTCCGACTAACTTGGGGCTAAAGAGCTCCACGAACTTGCTAGCCCCAATAGCCTCCGTCAAATACAAGTCATGAAAAGGATTTGTTGCCATGATTCACCTACACGCGGCTGTGCCGCGGAAATAAGGGATGCCAAGCCCCATTCTTTGGTTGCCAATGGATGATGGGAAGAGTGTTGTCTGGCGTGTTACTAAACATCACAACGAGCCCGCCGACTGGATCATTAGGTGGAAAACCAAACGGGCCATAAGGTTTTCCTGGCGGCGCAACACCTCCACTAACCTTTGGATAGGTCGATTCAAGAAGGCTTCTCAGTCGGTCTGATAACTCCTCTTGGAATGGACTGTTCGTCTTTGTGAAAAAAGCTTCGCGCGGCAATTCAATCACCGGCTGAAAACTTAGTCCTGCATTCAGCTCACAAAGCTTTCGGCAGTGAGCGGCCCCTGTGGGACAAACGATCAACGGTACAAATAACGTCGCAAGATTAGGCGACAAGGTGCTTGCAAAAGGAAGTGCTTCGTCCGCTTGACTACCCCCTGATGGCCACCCAAATTCCCCCGTCTATGGCCACCTCAAACTCCCCCACCTGAACTGATCGGGGATAGGGGTTTAACGCCGGCGTCGTCGGCACCTGTTGGCAGGACATTGATCCAGTCTTCCC
>JAYRLC010000016.1:0-79561 GCA_041905405.1 Ramlibacter sp.
GCTGGCCTATCAGCGGCTTGCCGAAGGCCTGGCGCTGCGACGCATGGTTCAGCGCAATCGACAGCGCCTGCCGCATGAGCCCGCTGGTGCCCAGGGCGCAGTCCAGCCGCGTCATGGTGCCCATCTCCAGGATCTGCGGAATGCCGCGGCCTTCATCGCCCACCAGCCAGGCCGTGGCGCCATGGAACTCGACCTCGGAGCTGGCGTTGGCCTTGTTGCCCAGCTTGTCCTTCAGGCGCTGAATGTGCAGCGCGTTCAATGTTCCGTCCGGCAGGACGCGGGGCAGGAACAGGCAGCTCAGGCCGCTGGCGGTTTGCGCCAGGACCAGGAACGCGTCGCACATGGGCGCGGAGAAGAACCACTTGTGGCCTGTCACGCGATAACGATGGCCCCAGTCGTCGCTGCCATCCGGCTCGGCCCGCGTCGTGTTGGCCCGCACGTCGCTGCCGCCCTGCTTTTCGGTCATGCCCATGCCCATGGTCAGGCCGGGCTTGTCGCGCCAGGTCTTGAGCGCCGGATCATAGGCCCGTGCCGTCAGGCCCGGCCCGAAGTCGCGGTAGATCGCGGCGTTGCTGCGCAGCGCCGGCGTGACCGCGTAGGTCATGGAGATGGGGCACAGGATGGACGGCTCCAGCTCGGTGAACAGCATGAAGCCGGCCGCGCGCAGCACGTGCGGATTCGTGCCGCCCGCCCAGGGCGTGCCGTGCAGGCCGGCGCCGGTGGCGGCCTGCACGAGCGCGTGGTAGCTGGGATGAAACTCCACCTGGTCCACCCGCCGCCCGAAGCGGTCGTGGCTGTGCAACTGCGGTGTGTGCGTGTTGGCCAGCCGGGCATGCGTCTGCATGGCATCGCTGCCCAGCAATTCACCCAGTTGCGCCAGTTCCGCCGTGTCCAGCTGCGGCGCGTTGAACTTCAGCGCGGCCTGCAACGCCTGGTTGCTGCTGAACAGGTTGTAGCCGGTCAGCGGTTCTGGCTGGTTGAAGACTTCATGGGTGTGCATTTGTGTCTCCTTGGCTTTTTGTATCGCTCGCTGCTTCGCGGCAGGCCACCGGTGGCACGCCCCAATGTCACTGCAAAGCCACGTGGGCGGTGTGCGGGGCTGGGGGCGCCTCTGTGACGCCGAGCAGCGCAAGGGTGAGTGTCGGCGCGCGCAGCGCGCTTCGTGCTCTGACTCACCGCAGCTGTTTGAACGGAGCGCGTAGCGCGCAGTGAGTTCTGCGGTGCGACCGATCCCTGAGCAGCGCAGGGAAGTCGCCGCAGGCGACCGTCACAGTGAAGCCCCCAGCCCCGCACACCGCCCACGTGGCTTTGCCGCGAGGTGCAACGCAAAAGGCGCAACACATTCACGGCAATCTCCGGAAATCAGATCAGCTTGACCAACTGCTTGCCGAAATTCTTGCCCTTCAGCAGGCCGAGAAACGCCTCAGGCGCCGACTCGATCCCCTGGGACACGGACTCGCGCGGACGCAGCTTGCCGGTGCCCACCAGCATGCCCAGTTCCTTCAGCGCATCGGGCCACACTTCCATGTGTTCGCTCACAATGAAGCCCTGCACCTTCAGGCGCTGGGTCAGGATCAGCGCGGGGTACGCCAGCGGCAGCGGCTTGCCGTCGTAGCCGGCGATCATGCCGCACAGCGCGATGCGGCCGAACGCGTTCATGCGCGGCAGCACGGCGTCCAGCACCATGCCGCCCACATTCTCAAAATAGCCGTCGATGCCATCTGGGCACGCGTCACGCAGCGCCCTGGACAGCGACGCGGCGTCGGCATGTTGCTTGTAGTCGATGCAGGCGTCAAAGCCCAGCTCGTCCACCGCGTACTTGCACTTGTCGGCGCCGCCCGCAATGCCCACGGCGCGCAGGCCCCGTGCCTTGGCCAGCGCGCCGAACGCGCTGCCCACCGCGCCCGTGGCGGCGCTGACCACCACGGTCTGGCCTGCCTTGGCGTCAATGATGTTCACCAGGCCATACCAGGCCGTCACGCCGGGCATGCCCACGGCGCCCAGGTAGTGGCTCAGCGGCACGTGGGTGGTGTCCACCTTGCGCAGCGCGCCGGGCTGGTCGGCGTTGACCACGCTGTATTCCTGCCAGCCGCCAAAGCCCACGACCTTGTCGCCCACGGCGTAGCGGGGGTTGCGGCTTTCCACCACCTCACCCACCGTGCCGCCCTGCATCACCTGGCCCAGCGGCTGCGGCGCGGCATAGCTCTTGGCGTCGTTCATGCGGCCGCGCATGTAGGGGTCCAGGCTCAGGTAGTGGTGGCGAACCAGCACCTGGCCGTCGGCCAGCGGCGGGGTGTCGCTGCTCGTGAGCTTGAAGTTGCTGGCGGTTGCCTCGCCCGTCGGGCGGTTGTCCAGCAGGATCTGTTTGTTCTGTGCCATGAAAGCCTCCTTGGGTTGCAGATCAGTCGGTTGAAATGACGTTCAGGGCGTTGGTGCTCCTGGGGCCTGTGGGCAGGCTCTTGACATACTTGAAAGTGCCGGTGGCGTGCGCGCAGACCTTGCCATCGGCATCGGTCACGGTGCCCTCCATGAACGCCATGGTGGCGGTGCGGTGCATCAACCGCCCGCGCCCCGTGAGCTTGCCGCGCGACGGCTGCATGAAGCTGGTCTTCATCTCGATGGTGATGCAGCCCATGTCCTGCTGCAGGCTGCGCGCGGCCACGGCCATGCTCACATCCAGCAGCGTCATGACGGCACCGCCGTGCGCCACGCCGAACGAGTTGTGGTGCTCGGGCCTGGCCTCGAAGCCGATCTGCGACTGGCCTCCCTCGAACAGTTCCAGTTCAAAGCCCAGGTGGTTAACGAAAGGAATTTCGACGCCGAATTTCAAAGTCAGCCCCCGGTCACGACCGAAACGCCGCCGTCCACCGCCAGCCACTGCCCGGTGATGTGCTTGCCTGCATCGGACGCGAACAGCAGCGTCGTGCCCTTCAGGTCCTCGTCGTCGCCCAGGCGGCGCAGCGGCGCGTGGTTGGCCAGGTTTTCCTCGCCCATGCTTTTGAGCGTGCCGGCGGTCATTTTGCTGGGGAAAAAGCCCGGGCAGATCGCGTTGACGGTGATGCCGTAATGCCCCCATTCGCAGGCCAGGGCGCGCGTGAAGTTCACCACGGCACCCTTGGATGTGTTGTAGGCGATGGTCTGCATGCCGGGCGGGTTGCCGCCCAGGCCGGCGATGCTGGCGATATTGATGATGCGGCCGTGCTTGCGAGCGATCATGCTGCGCTTGGCCAGGTGCTGGCTCAGGATGAAATAGCCGCGCACGTTCAGGTTCATGACCTTGTCCCAGGCCTCGACCGGGTGGTCTTCGGCTGGTGCGCCCCAGGCCGCGCCCGCGTTGTTCACCAGGATGTCCACGTCGCCCATGCGCTGCAGCGTTTCGTCGGCCAGGCGGCGGATGTCTTCTTCCTTGGCGCAGTCCGCGGCGATCCAGCGGGCGTCGATGCCGGCAGACTGCAGTTCGGCCACGGCCTCTTCCAGGTCGGCGGCCTTGCGCGAGCTCAGCATGATTTTTGCGCCGGCCTCGCCCAGCGCCTGCGCCATCTGCAGGCCCAGGCCGCGCGAGCCGCCGGTGACCAGCGCGGTCTTGCCGGTGAGGTCGAAAAGTTGTTTGACGGTACGGGTCATGTTGGTGTCTCTCTCGGGTTTCCGGGTTGTCGGTTATGGGTCCAGCCGCATGCGTGAGCGCACCCACAGCAGCACGGCGCCAGCGAAGACGCCACACAGGCCCAGCATGCCCAGCGTCCACCCCAACGCGACGTCACTGCGCCCGGTGAACAGGCCCAGCACGAAGGTCAGCAGCCCACCGTAGATCAGCACCCAGACCAGCGCCTCGACGCGGGCCAGGGTCTTGGCAGAGGCCATCAGAACGCGTCCTCGGCCAGGCTTGCGCAGGTGGGATCGCGGGTCTCGACCACGCGCAGCCAGGCGCCGGTCTTGGGCAGTTCGTAGTGGAAGAAATAGCGCATGGCAGCGAGTTTGCCCTGATTCGCGGGCGACGTGTCGCCGGGCACGGCCAGCGCCACATCCAGCCAGATCCAGGCCAGTACCGTGTGGCCAAACGCCTGCATGTACGGGACGGCATTGGCCAGCGCCTCGGTGGGCTCGCCGGTCGCCCACGCCGCCTTGGTCGCGGCGCCCACGTGCTGCAGCGCACGGCCCAGGGCATTGGCGTGTTCGGCCAGCGCGGGCTGCTGGATGGCCCTTTCGATCGTCGCGTTGATGCGCGCGGCCAGCAGTTGCAAGCCCTTGCCGCCCTCCATCAGCACCTTGCGGCCCAGCAGGTCGGTGGCCTGGATGCCGTGGGTGCCCTCGTGGATCATGTTCAGGCGATTGTCGCGCCAGTACTGCTCCACCGGGAAGTCCCGCGTGTAGCCGTAGCCGCCATGGATCTGGATGGCGAGCGAGTTAGCCTCCAGGCACCATTCACTGGGCCAGCTCTTGGCGATCGGCGTCAGCACCTCCAGCAGCAGACGCGCCTGGTCGGCCGCGGCGGCATCGCCGGTGTGCTGCTCGTCCACCAGGCGCGCGCAATACAGCTCCAATGCCAGCGCGCCTTCGCAATAGCTCTTTTGCGCGAGCAGCATGCGCTTGACGTCGGCGTGCTCGATGATCCGCACCTGCGGCTGGGTGGCGTCCTTGCCCGTCACGCCCACCGCACGGCCCTGCGGCCGGTTCTTTGCATAGTCCAGCGATGCGTAGTAGCCCGCCATGCCCAGCATGACGGCGGTCATGCCGACGCCGATGCGTGCCTCGTTCATCATGTGGAACATGCAACGCAGGCCTTCGTGCGGCTTGCCCACCAGGTAGCCCACGGCGCCGGCTTGTCCATCGACGGGGAACTTGCCCTCGCCGAAATTCAGCAGCGTATTGGTCGTGCCGCGCCAGCCCAGCTTGTGGTTCAGACCAGCCAGGGCCACGTCATTGCGCACGCCGGTCAGTTGCCCTTTCGTGTCCACGAGCTTTTTGGGCACGATGAACAGCGAAATGCCTTTGGTGCCCGGGATGGGCTTGCCGTCCGGTCCGGGGATCTTGGCGAGCACCAGATGCACGATGTTCTCGTTGAGCTCATGTTCGCCCGACGAGATCCACATCTTGTTGCCCTTCAAGCGGTAGCGCGGGCCCAGCGGATCGGACCCGGAACCTTCGCCATCCGGCACGGCGCGCGTCGTGATGTCGCTGAGCGACGACCCCGCCTGCGGCTCGCTCAGGCACATGGTGCCGCTGAAGCGGCCGTTGAATTCGTTGCGCGCGAACACGGCTTTCTGCATCTCGGTGCCGTGCACCATCAACAGGCCGGCATTGCCCTTGGTCAGCAGGTTCGAGCCGATGCTGACCGACGCCATCGAGAAAAAGCTGTTGGCCGCAGTCTCGACCGTGCAGGGCAGTTGCATGCCGCCCTCGTCGTAATCCTGCGACGCGCTGAGCATGCCGGAGCCGGCATAGGCCGTGGCCGCGTCATGCGTGCACTGCGGCAGGATAACCTTGTCACCGTCGAAATGCGGCTCCTGCGTGTCCACCGTGCGGTTGAACGGCGCGAATTTCTCGCGCGCGATCCGCTCGCAGGTGTCCAGTACCGCGTCGTAGGTCTCGCGGCTGTGGTCGGCAAAGCGTTCCCGCTGGTTCAGGCCCTCTGCTTTCAGCCAGTTGTAGAGCAGGAAGTCGAGTGTGGGGCGCAGGGGCATTGTTTGGGGTCGGACATCCGTACGCAGAGGTCGCAGAAATTACGCAGAGGACGCAGAAGAACAGCCAAAAAATTCTGAATTCTTTTCTTTGAATTTTTCAGCGTCCTCTGCGTAACCTTTGCGCCCTCTGCGTACGGAGGTTCGCTTTAAAAAAAATTACAGGACTTCAAACACCCCAGCAGCGCCCATGCCGCCGCCGATGCACATGGTCACCACCACGCGCTTGGCGCCGCGGCGCTTGCCTTCGATCAGGGCGTGGCCGGTCAGGCGCTGGCCGCTCACGCCATAGGGGTGGCCCACGGCGATCGCGCCGCCGTTGACGTTCAGGCGGTCGGCGGGAATGCCCAGCTTGTCGCGGCAGTACATGACCTGCACGGCGAAGGCTTCATTCAGTTCCCACAGGTCGATGTCGTTCACGGTCAGGCCCAGGCGCTTGAGCACCTTGGGCACGGCGAACACGGGGCCGATGCCCATTTCGTCCGGCTCGCAGCCCGCCACCGCAAAGCCCAGGAAGCGGCCCAGCGGCTTCAGGCCGCGTTTGGACGCCAGCTCTTCGCTCATGACCACGCAGGCGCCTGCGCCATCGGAGAACTGGCTGGCGTTGCCGGCCGAGATCACGCCGCCGGGGATGGCGGGCTTGATGCCGCTGATGCCTTCCTTGGTCGTGCCTTCGCGCAGGCCCTCGTCCTTGCTGACGGTCACTTCCTTGGTGATCAGGCCCATGGTGGCGTCGGCAATGCCGGCCTTGACGGTGATGGGGGCGATTTCGTCGTCGAACTTGCCGGCGGCCTGCGCGGCGCAGGCCTTTTGCTGGCTGGCGGCGCCGTATTCGTCCATGGCATCGCGGCCGATGTTGTAGCGCTTGGCGACCTGCTCGGCCGTCTGCAGCATGTTCCAGTAGATCTCGGGCTTTTTCTTGTCCAGTGCGGGGTCACGCATCATGTGCGTGTTCATTTCCTGCTGCACGCAGGAGATGCTTTCGACGCCACCGGCCACGTACACGTCGCCTTCGCCGGCGATGATGCGCTGCGCGGCCAGGGCAATGGTCTGCAGGCCCGACGAGCAGAAGCGGTTCACGGTCACGCCCGACACGGTGATCGGGCAGTCGGCCATCAGCGCGATCTGGCGCGCGATGTTGGCGCCGGTGGCGCCCTCAGGGTTGGCGCAACCCATGATCACGTCCTCGACCTCGGCCGCGTCGATGCCGGCGCGCTGGATCGCGTGACGCACGGCATGCCCGCCCAGCGTGGCGCCATGGGTCATGTTGAACGCACCCTTCCAGCTCTTGGCAAGCGGCGTGCGGGCGGTGGAAACGATAACGGCGTTGGTCATGACAGGCCTTTCAGTGGGTATTGCAGGGAATCAGTTGGGCGCTGCCGCAGTGTTCTGCAGCAGTTGGTGATAGAAGCGGACGACTTCGGCCAGGTTGGCGGTCGCGATTCGTTCGTTGGTGCCGTGAAAGCGAGACAGGTCCTCGGGCTTGGCGCGCACGGGCGAGAAGCGGTAGACGTGGTCGCTCAGGTGCGTGAAGTGGCGCGAGTCGGTCGCCGCCACCATCAGGCCCGGCGCCACCAGCACGTCGGGGAACAGCTGGCGCATGGTGCGGTTGATGAGCTGGTACGACGGCGACTGCGTGGGCGACACGGGTGACGCCTCGGCTGCACCGGGCAGCGCGATCAGCTCGAAGCGGTCGCTGCCGGCCTTTTGCCGCACGTGCTCGGTCACGCTGGCAATCGTGTCGCCCGGCAGCAGGCGGAAGTTGACCGTCGCCTCAGCCAGACCGGGAATCACGTTCTCGGCGTTGCCGGCCTTCATGACAGTGAGCGCCGTGGTCGTGCGCAGCAGCGCGTTGGTGCTGGCGCCCTTTTCGAGCTGGGCCTGGACGACCGGGCCGAACAGCCACAGGTTGGACAACGCCACGCGCTGGAAACCGCCCATCTCGGGCGCCAGCGTGGCGAACAGCTCGTGCGCCACGCCGCGGATGCCGCCAGGCAACTGTTCATCATCGAGCCGGCGCAGCGCGGCGCTCATCATGCCGATGGCGCTGGTGCCCTTGGGCGGCGGCATGGACGAATGGCCGGGCGTCGCCGGCACCTTGAGCACCATCGACAGAAAGCCCTTTTCGGCAATGCCGATCAGTGCGGCCGGCTTCTGCAGGCCCGGCATGATGCCTTCGGTGATCAGCAGGCCCTCGTCCAGCACAAAATCCAGCTTGACGTTGCGCGACTGCAGCAGCTTGGCGATTTCCACCGCGCCGCGCAGGCCGCTGATTTCCTCGTCATGGCCGAACGCCAGGTAGATGGTCTGGCGCGGCTTGAAGCCCGACGCCACCAGCATCTCGACCGCTTCCATCTGCGCGATCAGGTTGCCCTTGTCGTCCCAGGAGCCGCGGCCCCAGATGTAGCCGTCCTTGACCTCGCCGGAAAACGGCGGATGCGTCCATTTGCTTTCGGTGCCGGGCGACACCGGCACCACGTCCTGGTGCGCGAGCAGCAGGATGGGCTTGGCCGCGGCGTCGGTGCCGGGCCAGGTGTACAGCAGGCTGTAGCCGCCGACCAGCTCACGCTTGAGCGCGGCATGCGCCTTGGGGTAGCGCTGCTGCAGGTAGTCATGCAGCTTGCGAAACTCGGCCGCGTTGGCGTCGGGGTCGTCGCGGCTGGCGATGGTCTGGAAGCGGATCGCGCCGCCCAGCCGCTCGGCCACAGCCTTTTCGTCCACGGCCACCGGCGTTACCGGCGGCACGCTGAGCTGGCGCGAGCCCTGGCGCAGCGTGTTGACGGCCAATACGGCGACCAGCAGGGCCACAAGCCCCGCCAGCACCCAAAGCACGCGCTTGATCATGGCGCTGCGCTCTAGCCGTTAAAGCCCTTGCCTTCGGCCACCAGCTTCTTGATCAGCGGCGCCGGTTCCCAGAACTTCGCGTCGTCGTTCGGATTCTTCTGGAAGCGCTGCATCGCCTGCATCACATTGAACAGGCCCACCTGGTCGGCGTACTGCATGGGGCCGCCGCGGTAGATCGGGAAGCCATAGCCCGTCAGGTACACCATGTCGATGTCGCTGGCGCGGGACGCAATGCCGTCTTCGACGATGTGCGCGCCTTCGTTGACCAGCGCGAACACCAGGCGCTGCACGATCTCTTCGTCGGAAATCTTGCGCGGCGTGATGCCCAGTTCCTTGCGGTGGTCCTCGATCATCTTGTTGACCAGGTCCGAGGGAATCGCGTCGCGCTTGCCGGCCTGGTAGTCGTACCAGCCTGCGCCGGTCTTCTGGCCAAAGCGGCCCAGCTCGCACAGCTTGTCGGCCGTCTTGCTGTACTTCATGTCGGCGCGCTCGGTGGCGCGGCGCTTGCGGATCGCCCAGCCGATGTCGTTGCCGGCCAGGTCGCCCATGCGGAACGGGCCCATGGCAAAGCCGAACTTCTCGATCGCCTTGTCCACCTGCTGGGGCGTGGCGCCCTCGTCCAGCAAAAAGCCTGCCTGGCGGCTGTACTGCTCGATCATGCGGTTGCCGATGAAGCCGTCGCACACGCCCGACACCACCGCGGTCTTCTTGATCTTCTTGCCAATGGCCATGACCGTGGCCAGCACGTCCTTGGCGGTCTTTTCGCCGCGCACGACTTCCAGCAGCTTCATGACGTTGGCCGGGCTGAAGAAATGCATGCCGACCACGTCCTGCGGGCGCTTGGTGAACGATGCGATCTTGTTCACGTCCAGCGTGGACGTGTTGGACGCCAGGATGGCGCCGGGCTTCATCACGCGGTCCAGTTCCTTGAAGACCTTTTCCTTGACGCCCATCTCCTCGAACACGGCCTCGATCACCAGGTCGGCGTCCTTCAGCTCGTCGTAGCTCAGCGTGGTGGACAGGAGCGCCATGCGCTGGTCGTACTTGTCCTGTTTGAGCTTGCCCTTCTTGACCTGGGCTTCGTAGTTCTTCTTGATGGTGGCGATGCCTTTGTCCAGCGCCTCCTGCTTCATTTCCAGGATCTTGACGGGGATGCCCGCGTTCAGAAAGTTCATGGAGATGCCGCCGCCCATGGTGCCGGCGCCGATCACGGCGACCGACTTGATCTCGCGCTTGGGCGTGTCCTCGGGCACGTCGGGGATCTTGGACGCGGCACGCTCGGCCACGAACAGGTGACGCAGCGCGCGGCACTCGGGCGTGAACATCAGCGCGGTGAAGATCTCGCGCTCGTAGGCCATGCCTTCGTCGAACTTCTTTTTGGTCGCGGCCTCGACGGCGTCGACGCACTTGGCGGGTGCCGGGAAGTTCTTGGCCATACCCTTGACCATATTGCGCGCGAACTGGAAGTACGCGTCGCCCAGCGGGTGCCTGGCCTTCATGTCGCGCACCAGCGGCAGCGGACGGGCATCGGCAACAGACTTGGCGAACGCCAGCGCCTCTTCGGCCAACGACTCGGGCGACGCGGCCATCTTGTCGAACAGCTTCTGGCCGGGGATCTGGGCCAGCAGCTCGCTCTTGACCGGCTCGCCTGACACGATCATGTTCAGAGCGGGCTCCACGCCCAGGGCGCGCGGCAGGCGCTGCGTACCGCCGGCGCCGGGGATCAGGCCCAGCTTGACCTCGGGCAGCGCGACGCTGGTGCCGGGCGCGGCAATGCGGTAGTGGCAGCCCAGCGCCAGTTCCAGCCCGCCGCCCATGGCGACGCTGTGCACGGCGGCGACGACCGGCTTGGACGAGTTCTCGACAGCCAGGATCACGCTGAGCAGGTTGGGCTCGGCCAGCGCCTTGGGCGTGCCGAATTCCTTGATGTCGGCGCCGCCCGAGAAAGCCTTGCCGGCACCCGTGATGACGATGGCCTTCACGGCAGCGTCGGCGTTGGCTTTGGACAGGCCGTCGGTCAGGCCGACGCGGGTCGCATGACCCAGGCCGTTGACCGGCGGATTGTTCATGGTGATCACGGCCACTTCGCCGTGAACTTTGTAGTCTGCCGACATGCAAGAGTCTCCTGGAGGAAAAAAGAACGGTCGTTCGTTTCCATTCTAGAGGGGCCATACCGCCCGGGGGACAGTTTTTGTCGCCACTGGGACAGGTTCTGCCGGTACCACCGGCGGAAAGCGGCCTGAACGGACGGCTTAATTTTGCTTGAGATCAGCCGCCGCCGTGTCATCCTAGTGACGGCCCCCACCGCGGCTGCGCACGCGCGGCAACACCCATCACTCAACTCAAGGAGAAACCATGTACGCCGATCTGTCACACCCCCTTACCTCACTCCCCCTGCTCGCGCCGACCACACTGCCGGCCGTCGACCGGGCGGAACTCTCGGTCGCCGTGTTGCACACACCCGAGCAGCGTCAGCAGATCAATCACCTGCGCAAATACGCGGACTTCCGCTCCGAATATGAGGTAGACCCTGGCATGGCGGCCGTTGATCCGGTCAAGGACGCGCTGGGGCTGGTAATGGCCTTCTACCGCGATGGTGAAGCCATCGCGACCATGCGCTTCATTCCTACGGGTCACGGCATCACGCTGACCGAGCGCTGGTGGGGCGGCTTTGTGACCGACCCCGAACTGCTGGGACACCAGAGCTGGGAGGTCGGCCGTCTGGTCATGGCGCCGGAGCACCGCCGCGCCGACCTGCTGCCGCGCTGCATGAGCCTGGCCTTCGTCAAGCTGATGGAAAACGCCGACGTACAGCACATGCACGCCACCTGTCACATGACCATGACGCGGCTGTACCGGCGCTTTGGCTTCGGCATCCATGCCCGTCGCACCCATGGCGAGATCGATTGCGCGTTGATTCACGGGGCCGTGCTGGACGTTGCCCGCTGCCTCAAAGTGGCCGTTGTCCCGCAGGCGCAACCGACCACGAAGGAGGTTTCAAGCCGGGCGGTCGTGCTACAGTGACCCGCACGAGGCTAGGGTTAAAGAACCGGCCCAAGGGAGTTTCATGAAAGCGGCACTGCGCAAACTGTTCGAGCACTACCGCGCCCACCACGAGATGGACCGTCCACTGCTGCAGTGGATAGGCGTGGTGGGCTGCATTGCATTTCCCCTCTTCTACGTCACACGCCGACTCGTCGGCGGACCGCCAGGATATGACGACCTGTGGCTGCGCCTGCTGGCCGCGGCGCTGTGTCTGGGGCTTGCGGTGCGCCGCTGGTGGCCGATGGCGTGGCGCCCGGGCTACATAGCGTATTCGTGGGCGGTTGTCTTCTACTGCCTGTCATTCCTGCTGTCCTACACCATGCTGCGCAACCATGGCGGCACGCCGCAGGTCATCAACATGGTGGTGGGCGCCGTGCTCATCATCCTGCTGGCCGATTGGCGCAACGCCATCACGATGTTGATGGCGGGGTACGTCACCGCGGCCGTGGCCTTCCGGTTCACCGACCCCGAACCCGAGCTATTTCGTGAATTCATTTTCGCGGCCGGTGGCTCCTTGCTGCTGGTGGCCGGCGGCGCCGTGTCGCACCAGGGCCAGAAGCGCGTGGAAATCAACCGCATGCGCCGTCTCTATTCGGGCCTGGCCGGCTCCATCGCGCATGAAATGCGCAACCCGCTGGCCCAGGTGCGCCATGCACTGGACAGCATCGCAGCGACCCTGGCGCCCGCGGGCAGCAACACCGGGCCGCGGCTGACCCCCCAGCAGATCGCCTCGGTCATGGTCATCGTGCAGCAGGGGCGCGAGGCGGTCGCGCGGGGCTTGCAGGCGATCGAGCTGACGCTGCAGCAGCTGCAGCCCGACCCGGCCGACGCGGCGCGCGTGCAGTCCGTGGATGCCCTGGACTGCGTGCGCCAGGCCGTGGACGCCTTCGCCTACGAGGACACCGGCCAGCGCGCGCGCGTGCAGGTGTGCGACGAAGGCAATTTCCGCTTCCAGGGCGATCCGATGGCCGTGGAGCTGGTGCTGTTCAACCTGCTGAAGAACGCGCTGTACTACCTGCCGCTGCATCCATCCATGACGGTGACCATCACCGTGTCGGCCCTGCCGGCCCCGCGCATCGTGGTGCGCGACACAGGCCCCGGGATTGCCGCCGAACTGATGCCCCGGCTCTTCGAGGAGTTCCAGACCGTGGGCAAGGCGGAAGGCACAGGCCTGGGCCTGGCGTTCTGCCGGCGTGCCATGCAGCTGCTGGGTGGGGGGATCGAGTGCCGCTCGGAGCCCGGCCGCTTCACCGAATTCACCCTGTCGTTCCCGCAGGCCGCGCCGCAGACGCCGCCGGCGATGCCCGCTGAACGGCCTGCCCCGCGTCTGGCGGGTCGCTCGGTGCTGGTGGTGGACGACCAGGCGCTGAACCGTGCCATCGCCCGCGTGCGGGCGCAGGAGCTGGGGCTGCACGTGATCGAAGCCACCCACGGCCAGCAGGCGCTGGACCTGCTGCGTGCAGGCGCCGCGCCGGACGCGATCCTCATGGACATCAACATGCCGGGGCTGGACGGCTTTGCCACCACGCGGCTTTTGCGCGAGCTGCCCGGCCCGATCGCCTGGGCGCCGGTGCTGGCGCTGACGGCCAACGATTCAGCGGCCGTGCAGGCCGCGGCGCGCGCAGCGGGCATCCAGGGCGTGCTGGGCAAACCGATCGACGCGACCGAACTTGAGCGCGCGCTGGGGGCGCTGCTGCAGGGCCTGGACGAACCCGCCGACACGCCGCCCGCGGGGGTGGACGGCGAGCTGCTGAACATCCGCCGTATTGATGATTTCAAGCGCCTGGGGCTGATGGACGAGCTGCTGCCAGGTGCGCTGTCGGACATGCGGCGTCACCTGCGCGAGCTGCAGCAGGCCGAGGCCGACCGCGATGCCGAGGCCACGCGCCAGGCCTTGCACGCCTTGGTGGGCCTGTCCGGCGAGGCCGGCGCCCAGGGCCTGCACGGCGTGGCGCGCCAGGCTTATGCGGCCGTACTGGATGGACGCGACGCCGACCCGGCGCTTGCGGCCAGCCTGCACGATGTGCTGCAGGCCACCGAGGTGGCGCTGTCGCGCCAGTATGGGGTGTTGCCGGCCGAAGGCGCGGCTCCGGCCCCGCCGCGCTGACTCAGACCTCCAGCCACTCCTTGCGGATGTAGGCGTCGGCGCGCAGGCTGTCGGGCGTGCCCTGGAACACGATGCTGCCGTGGCCCATGACCAGGGCCCGGTCAGACACCGTCATGGCGATGGTCAGCTTCTGCTCGATCAGCAGCACGGAAATGCCGCGTTCCTTGAGCTTCTTCAGGTATTCGCCCACCAGTTCGACGATCTTGGGGGCCAGGCCCTCGGTGGGCTCGTCGATGATGATGAGCTGGGGATCGCCCATGAGCGTGCGGCACAGCGTCAGCATCTGCTGCTCGCCGCCGGACAGCACGCCGGCTTCGGTGTGCTGGCGCTCTTTCAGCCGCGGGAACATGGCATACATGTCGTCGAACGACCAGCGGCTTCCCTTGCCGCTGCCCTTCTGGCCCAGCAGCAGGTTCTGGTGCACGGTGAGCGTGGGAAAGATGTCGCGGTTCTCGGGCACGTAGCCGATCCCCAGGTGGGCGATCTCATAGGGCTTTTTCCCCATGATTTCCTTGCCCTGCCATTGCACGCTGCCCTGCCCGTCGACCATGCCCATGACGGCCTTGGCCGTGGTGGAGCGGCCCGAGCCGTTGCGTCCCAGCAGCGCGACGATCTCGCCCTGCCCCACCTCGAACTGCACGCCGTGCAGCACGTGGCTTTTGCCATAGAAGGCGTGGAGGTTGGATACCTTCAGCATGTCAGTGTGCTCCCGCCTGCGCCCCGGCCTGGGCATCCGCGACATGGGAGCCGAGGTAGGCCTCCTGCACGCGCGCATTGGCCCGCACGGCCTCGGGCACGTCGTAGGCAATGACCTCGCCATAGACCACCACGGCGATCTTGTCGGCCAGGCCGAACACCACGCCCATGTCGTGCTCCACGGTGAGCAGGGTCTTGCCCACAGTGACTTCCTTGATGAGGTTGATGAAGCGGGTGGTTTCGCTCTTGCTCATGCCGGCCGTGGGTTCGTCCAGCAGGATCACGCCCGCGCCGCCACCGATGGTGATGCCGATTTCCAGCGCGCGCTGCTCGGCGTAGGTCAGGTTCACGGCCAGCACGTCGCGCTTCTTGTCGAGCTTGATCATCTCCATGAGCTCCTCGGCCCGGTCGTTGGCGTCGTCCAGGTCGGCCAGGAACTTCAGGAAGGTGTACTTGTAGCCCAGGCTCCATAGCACGCTGCAGCGCAGGTTCTCGAACACGCTGAGCTTGGGGAAGATGTTGGTGATCTGGAAGCTGCGCGACAGGCCCAGGCGGTTGATCTCGAACGGCTTCTTGCCATTGATGCGCTGGCCGTTGAGCAGCACGTCGCCGCTGGTGGGCTCGAAGCGCCCGCTGATCAGGTTGAACAGCGTGGACTTGCCGGCGCCGTTGGGGCCGATGATGGCCACGCGTTCACCCGCGGTCACGGCCAGGTTGGCACCGCGGATGATCTCGGTCTTGCCGAAGCTCTTGCGCAGGTCCTTGAGTTCCAGTGCATAGGGGCTGGCGGTACTCATTGCATGGCCTCCCGGCGCTTGATTTCTTTCTCGATGAACTCCTGGATCTCGCCCCATTGGCGCGAGAACTCGCGCCGCGCAACCTCGAACAGGCCGACGCCGGTGGCCAGCACGAACAGCGCACCGAACCAGCTGTTGACGCTCTTCGTGTCCAGTACCGCGCCCATGAATTTGAGCGTGCTGCCCTGCGCCGAGTTCAGCTGCAGGTGGTAGATCATCTCGATCACGGCGGCCACGCCGGTCAGCGCGACCAGCGCCGTGACGGCCAGCGCCAGGTAGCTCACCCACAGCTCGCGCAGCCGCCCGAACGCCGCCACGCGCAGGTTCATCATGATCAGGCTGGCGATGCCGCCGGGCGCGTACATCACCATGAACAGGAAGATCAGGCCCAGGTACAGCAGCCAGGCCGAGGTGAACTCGCTGAACAGGATGAAGGCCAGCACCATCAGCACGGCGCCGATGATGGGCCCGAAGAAGAACGTCGCCCCGCCCAGGAAGGTGAACAGCAGGTAGCCGCCCGAACGGGCCGCGCCCACGACCTCGGCCGTGACGATTTCAAAGTTAAGCGCGCCCAGGCCGCCCGAGATGCCGGCGAAGAAGCCCGCAATGATGAACGCCAGGTAGCGCACCTTCTGCGTGTTGTAGCCCACGAACTCCACGCGCTCGGGGTTGTCGCGCACGGCGTTCAGGATGCGGCCCAGCGGCGTGCGCGTGAACGCGTACATGAGCGCCACCGCGACGAAGGTGTACACCGCGATCAGGTAGTACACCTGGATCGGCGGGCCGAAACTGATGCCCATGAACGGCTTGCCGATGACGCGGTTGGCGTTGATGCCGCCTTCACCGCCGAAGAACTCGGGGATCATGAGCGACATGGCGAACACCAGCTCACCAATGCCCAACGTGATCATGGCAAAGGTGGTGCCCGACTTGCGGGTCGTGACCCAGCCCAACAGCGCGGCAAAGAACATGCCCGCTACACCGCCCACCACCGGAACCAGCGACACCGGCAGGGGCAGCGATCCCTTGCTGGCCATGTTCAGCGCGTGGATCGCCAGGAACGAGCCCAGGCCCGTGTACACCGCATGGCCGAAGCTGAGCATGCCGCCCTGCCCCAGCAGGATGTTGTAGGACAGGCAGGCAATGATCGCAATGCCCATCTGCGACAGCATGGTGATGGACAGGCCGCTGTTGAACACCAGGGGCGCCACCGCGAGCAGCAGCGCGAACAGGCTCCAGATCAGCCAGCGGCCGATGTTCAGGGGCTTGAATTCGTAGTATTTGTTGGACATGGCATCAACCCTCGCGCGTGCCCAGCAGGCCACGGGGGCGGAAGATCAGGATCAGCACCAGGAACAGGTACGGCAGGATGGGCGCCACCTGCGACAGCGTGAGTTTGGTGAGCGTGTTGGCCTGCGCCGCCGCGCTGAGCTGGATGCCCAGTTGCGCCGCCACCGAGCCGACCGAGTAGTCAAACGCGACGGCAAAGGTCTGGATCGTGCCGATCAGCAGCGACGCGATGAACGCGCCCGACAGCGACCCCATGCCGCCCACCACCACCACCACGAAGATCACCGAGCCCACGGTCGCCGCCATGGACGGCTCCGTCAGGAAGGTGCTGCCGCCGATCACGCCGGCCAGGCCTGCCAGCGCCGTGCCCGCGCCGAACACCAGCATGAACACGCGCGGCACGTTGTGGCCCAGCGCCTCGACCGCATCGGGGTGGGTCAGCGCGGCCTGGATCACCAGGCCGATGCGTGTACGCGTCAGCAGCAGCCACACCGACACCAGCATGATGACGGCCACCAGCATCATGAAGCCGCGCGTGGCCGGGAACGGCGAACACACCACGCGCGTCGCCACGTCAGCCGCTTGACACGCACCAGCGGGCGCCGCGCCCCAGACCAGGCGCAGCCCTTCAGCCGAATGGTTGATCAGGGTGAACACAGGTCCCTGCAGCACCTCGGGCGGACGGAACTCCACCGCGATGCGGCCCCAGATGAGCTGCACCAGCTCCACGATCACGTAGGACAGGCCAAAGGTCACGAGCAGTTCGGGTACGTGACCATATTTGTGCACCTTGCGCAGCGACCAGCGTTCGAACAGCGCACCCATCAGGCCGACCACCAGCGGCGCCAGCACCAGCGCCGGCCAGAAACCGAGCACTTTGGAGATGCTGTAGCCCACGTAGGCGCCGACCATGTAAAAGCTGGCATGCGCGAAGTTCAGCACGCCCATCATGCTGAAGATCAGCGTCAGCCCCGAGCTGAGCATGAACAGCAGCAGCCCGTAGCTCAACCCGTTGAGCATCGAGATGATGAAAAACTCCATGTCTTCCGACCTTCCTCACCCGTCAAGAAAAGAGCCCGCTACGGTGCACCCGCACGGGCTCCTGTGTCAGCCTGCCTGAACGGCGTTCAACGTGTCGTTCAGGGGCGCTTCATCTGGCAGCTGGTGGGCGTGCTGGAGACGTAGTTGGGGTACTCCTTGACCGGTGCCAGCGTCATGCCGGTGTTCTCGGGGCTGTAGGGGTACTTCTTGTCGGCCTTCTGCCAGACCGACACGTACAGCGGCTGCTGCAGCTGATGGTCGGCCTTGCGGATTTCCACTTCGCCGTTGAAGCTCTTGACCGAGAGGCCTTCCAGCGCGGCGGCGACCTTGACCGGGTCGGTCGACTTGGCTTTGGCCATGGCAGCGCCCAGCGTTTCGAAGATGCGGATGGTGGAGCCCGTGTAGAAGTCGTCGTTGTACTTGGCCTTGAACTCGGTCATCCACTTGTCCATCTGGCCACCCATGTTGTAGTGGTTGTAGGCCACCTGGTACACGCGGCCGGCGGCGCCGGTGCCCAGCGCCGTGGGCGTGCCGGTCACGCCGGCGTAGTAGGTGAAGAACTTGCCGTTGTAGCCGCCTTCCTGCGCGGCCTTGACCAGCAGCGACAGGTCCGAGCCCCAGTTGCCCGTCACCACGGTGTCGGCGCCCGACGCCTTGATCTTGGCGATGTAGGGCGCGAAGTCGCGCACCTGGGCCAGCGGGTGCAGGTCCTCGCCCACGACCTTGATGTCGGGGCGCTTGCGGGCCAGCGTTTCCTTGGTGTACTTGGCGACCTGGACGCCGTGCGAGTAGTTCTGGCCCAGGATGTAGACGTTCTTGATGTCCTTCTGCTCGGCCATGAAGCTGGACATGGCTTCCATCTTCATGGAGGTGTCGGCGTCAAAGCGGAAATGCCAGTAGCTGCACTTGCTGTTGGTCAGGTCCGGGTCAACGGCGGAGTCGTTCAGGTACAGCACTTCCTTGCCGGGGTTGCGCTCGTTGTGCTTGTTGATTGCGTCCACCAGGGCCAGCGCCACCGACGAGCCGTTGCCCTGCACGATGTAGCGCGCGCCCTGGTCGATGGCGGCCTTCAGCGCGTTCAGGCTTTCGGCGGGGCTCAACTTGTTGTCGATGAAGGTGATGTCGAACTTGACGCCGGCCGGGTTGCCCGCGCCGCTGAACTTTTCGGCGAAGAACTGGTAGCCCTTCATCTGGCTCACGCCCACGGGGCCCAGCAGGCCGGTCAGCGGGTCGATGCGGACCATCTTGACGGTCTCGCCTTTCTGGGCGAAGGCGGTACCCGCAAGCAGCACGATGGCGGATGCGGCAACGGCTTTGACGGCAAATTTCATTGGTGTCTCCATGGTTGACTGATAACGTGCAGCGTAATGTTTTTGTGCGGTGCAACGCTCAGGGATTGCCCCTAAAGGGCGTCGTTTCTATCGCCTGAGTGACACACGCCGGCGGCGTATCCGCCGTGTGTTCTGCAATGCAGGCGAACGGCGCGCATGCACCCCTTTCGTGAATCAAAGGCCCGGCAGCTTGTAGTCCTTGAGCATCTCGCGAAGCCGGGTCTTGAGCATCTTGCCCGTAGCGCCCAGCGGGATCGCGTCAACGAACACGACGTCGTCGGGCACCTGCCACTTGGCTACGGCCTTGCCCTTGTAGAAGTCCAGCAGTTCTTCTTTGGTCACTTCGGCACCCGGCTTTTTGACCACCGCGACGATGGGCCGCTCGTCCCATTTGGGGTGTGGCATGCCCACGCAAGCGGCCATGGCCACGGCCGGATGCGCGACTGCAATGTTCTCGATGTCGATGGAGCTGATCCACTCGCCGCCGGACTTGATCACGTCCTTGCTGCGGTCGGTGATCTGCATGTAGCCATCGGCGTCGATGGTGGCCACGTCACCCGTGGGGAACCACCCGTCCTTCAGCGGGTCGCCGCCCTCGCCCTTGAAGTACTCGCGCACGATCCACGGCCCCCTGACCAGCAGATCGCCAAAGGCTTTGCCGTCCCAGGGCTGTTCGTGGCCCTCGTCGTTGACGATCTTCATGTCCACGCCGTAGATCGCCCGGCCCTGCTTGAGGCGGATCTTCATCTTCTCGTCGGCCGGCAGGTTCACGTGCTTGTTTTTCAGCGTGCACAGCGTGCCCAGCGGGCTCATTTCGGTCATGCCCCACGCGTGCAGCACTTCGACCCCATAGTCGTCGTTGAACGCGGTGATCATGGCCGGCGGGCAGGCCGAACCACCGATCACCGTGCGCTTCAGCGTCGAGAAGCGCAGGTTGGCCGGCTTCATGTGGCCCAGCAGCATCTGCCAGACGGTGGGCACGCCGGCCGCATAGGTGACCTTCTCGGCCTCGATCAGTTCGTAGACCGATTTGCCGTCCAGCGCAGGGCCGGGGAACACCAGCTTGCAGCCCGTGAGCGCGGCCGAGTACGGGATGCCCCAGGCGTTGACGTGGAACATGGGCACCACGGGCAGCACGGAATCGCGTGCGGACAGGCACATCACATCCGGCAGCGCCGCGGCATAGGCATGCAGCGTCGTGGATCGGTGGCTGTACAGCGCGGCCTTGGGGTTGCCGGTGGTGCCGCTCGTGTAGCACATGCTGGAGGCGGAGTTCTCGTCGAAGCTGGGCCAGCTGTAGTCCTTCTTCTGCTGGCCGATCAGCGCCTCGTAGCTCATCAGGTTGGAGATGCCCGAGTCCGCGGGCAGCTTGTCTGCGTCGCACAGCGCGACCCAGTGCTTCACGGTGGTGCAGCGCGCATGGACGGCCTGCACGATGGGCAGGAAAGACATGTCGAAGAACAGCACCTGGTCCTCGGCATGGTTGGCGATCCAGACGATCTGGTCGGGGTGCAGGCGCGGGTTGATCGTGTGCAACACCCGGCCCGAGCCGCTCACGCCGAAATACAGCTCCAGGTGACGGTAACCGTTCCAGGCCAATGTCGCCACCCGGTCGCTGAAGCCCAGCTTCAGGCCATCCAGGGCATTGGCCACCTGGCGCGCGCGGGCCGCGACGTCACGCCAGGTGTAGCGGTGGATGTCGCCCTCGACCCGGCGCGAGACGATTTCACCGTCGCCATGGTGGCGTTCGGCAAAGTCGATCAGCGACGAGATCAGCAGGGGTTGGCTTTGCATCAGGCCCAGCATCGGTACGGCTCCTTGGGTTGTTCAGGTCATGAAACGTGTGATTGTTCATTCTGCGCCGGCGCTTGTGCAAGAGATGTCGTGCGGCGGACAGGTCCTTCGCGTTTACCCGTAGGCCTGAAGTAGCAGCGCCCCACCGTGCGGGACAATGCGGCCATGCTCGCCCCAAGTCCCCTGTCCTGCAGCAACCAGTTCCTGGCGGCGCAGCCGTGGTTCGCGCAGCTGGATGCCCGCCTGCAGGCGCAGGTGGCCGACGGCGTGCTGGTGAGCTCGGGCCGCAAGGGCGATACGCTGCTGCGCGCGGGCGAGCCGGTGGCCGGCTGGTACGCCGTGCTGAGCGGTCTGGCCAAGCTGCAAAGCGAATCGGCCCAGGGTCGCCTGTCGGTGTTTCTCGGTGCGCGCGCCGGCGACTGGTTTGGCGAAGGCTCGGCCCTGAAGACCGAACCGCGCCGCTATGACGTGGTGGCGTTGCGCGACACGCAGCTGCTGTGCCTGCCGCGGGCGATGTTCGACGAACTGCGCCATGCCAGCCTGCCCTTCAGCCAGTTCCTGGTGGAACGGCTGAACCTGCGGCTGGGCCAGGCCATGGCCATGATCGAGGCCGAGCGCATCCGCTCCCCCGAACAGCGGGTGGCCCTGTACCTGGGCCCGCTGTTCTGGCCAGGCCAGCGCCGGCTGAGCTTTTCGCAGGAAGAGCTGGCCCAGCTCGTGGGCCTGTCCCGCCAGACCGTCAACGGTGTTCTGAAGTCGCTGGAGCGCCGGGGCCTTGTGTCGCTGGAATTCGGCCGCATCGGCATCCGCCACGAGGCGGACCTGGCCGCCCTGGCCGCTCAGGACGCCTGACTCTTGAAGAAAAGCGTCACCGTCGTCCCCTGCCCCACCTGGGACTGGATCTCGATGGCGCCGCCCGCGGACTGCATCACCCGCTGACAGAACATCAACCCCATGCCGTTGCCGCCACTGGCCGCGCGCGTGGTCACCGGCTCGCGCGTCAGGCGCGACAGCACGTCCGGTTCAATGCCCGGCCCGTTGTCGACGAAGCGTATCCAGGGCCGCCGCTCGCCCTGCGCCGCCGCATCGCTGCCCACCACGATGCGCAGCGCCGCGCCGGCCTGGCCGCGCATTGCCAGCAGCGCGTTCTTGGTCACCGTGCACAGCACCAGGTACAACAGGTCACGCCGTCCGGGCAGGTGGAAATCGGCCTGAACCTGGCTGGTGACGCAGGCGCGTTCGTTGTCCTCGAAGGGGAATTCGTCCAGCAGCGCGGCCACCAGCCCGCCGGCGCTCACGGTTTGCGGAGCGGCCCCCGGGTACGCGTCGCGCGCGGACTGCACGAACGTAGACACCAGCGACTGGCAGTACAGCGCACTGCGCGCCGCGCGCTGCAAGGCGCCCACCAATTGGCCCGGCCGGTCTTCCGAGAACTGCGCCACCCCTGCCGGCGCGTCAGGCCCCGGCGGCAGGTAGCGGTCGGCCACCGAGCCGACGAACCCGCGCACCGTGCCCAGCGGCGTGTTCAGTTCATGGGCCAGAAAGCCCAGCGTTTCGCGCAGCGCGGACACTCGTCCTTCGTTCAATGCCCGTTCGAATGCCTGGGTGCGGTGCATTGCAAGCGCCTCGCGCAGTGCCTCGCGCGTGATGGCGTCGTCCAGCGGCTTTTCCAGGATGCGCAGCACCCTGCCCTGATTGACGGCGGCAATCGCCACGTCTTTCTCGGCATAGGCGGTGGCCAGCAGGCGGATCAGGTGCCGGTGGTCGCGCTGCACGGTTCGCAGCAGCTTCATGCCGTCGCGCTCGGGCATGCGGTAGTCGGTGACCAGCACGGCGAACTCGTGCTCGCGCTGGCTCAGCACGTCCAGGGCCTGGCTGGCCCCGTCGGCGGTCACGATGGTGAACTCGTCGCCGAAGGCGCGCGCAAACCATTTGCGCGATGTGGCTTCGTCGTCCACGAACAGGATGGCGCGCGGCTCCTGCAGTGCATCCGGTGTCAGCATGATGGTCTGGGCTGTCGTCGGGGTGAAAAAGGTCAGGCCGCGCCCAGGCGCGAGGCGCCCTGGGCAAACTGGCGCAGCGCGTCCTCGGTCCGCACGGCCAGCGCACGGATTTCGACGGGCCAGTCGGCGCCGTCGGGCCAGCGGCAACCCTCCACCATGGGCACATAGTAGCTGCGCACACGCTGGTGCAGTGCCGCGGCGCCGGCCTCGCCGCTCATGCCCAGCAGTGAATGCAGGGCGTCCAGCCCGGCCGGCAGGTCGTCCTGCGCCACGGCCTCGTCCAGCCGGTCCACCAGGCGGGCCATCTCGGGCAGGTAGTCGCCCAGCAGCTCGTCGATCATGCCCAGGCGCTGGTAGTTGTCCAGCCGGCGCGAGTCCAGCAGGTTGTCGATCGTGCCTTCGGGCGCGGCGTCGGGCGGCGCCACCGGTCGCACCGGGCGGCCGGTCAGGCGGCACAACAGCGCGTAGAGCATGGCCACGTCCACCGGCTTGGTGATGAAGTCGTCCATGCCGGCTTCGCGCGCGGCCTGCACCGTGGCCGCATCGGAATGGGCGGTGAGCGCAATGATGGGCACGTGCGCGCATGCCCAGCCGCCGTTGCGGATGGCCCGCGCCGTGACCAGGCCGTCCATGCCCGGCATGTTGATGTCCATGATCACGGCATCCCAGTGCTCGCGCATGCCCAGGCAGTCCAGAACCTCATGGCCATGGGCGGCCTCGACCACATGCGCGCCGGCGTGGCGCAGGTGGGCGGCCACGGCCTTGCGGTTCCACGCGCTGTCCTCGGCCAGCAGGATGGCGCAGCCCTGCAGCAACTGCGTGCCGGTCCCAGCAGCAGGCCGCTGCAGCGTCTCGCACAGCGTGCGGATCAGCGCCAACTGATCACAAGGCTTGCTGATGAAGCCGTCCATGCCGGCCTTGCGCACCTTCACCGCCGCCACGTGCGACGGCTCACTGGTGTGTGCGACCAGAGCGACTTCACGGTTTAGCGGCACCGCCCCTTGGCGAACGCGCGTGGCCACCGTGTAGCCGTCCAGCACGGGCATGTTCAGGTCCAGCAGAACCAGGTCATAGCGTTCGCGCGCCAGCATCTGCAACGCCCGGTGCCCGTCGGCGGCCTCCTCCAGTGTGGCGCCCAGTGGCAGCAGCTTGTGGCGGGTGGTCAGGCGAACGGCTGCGTCGTCGTCCACCAGCAGGATGCGCCGGCCCTGGAACTGGGCGCGGGCCTGGGCCAGCAAGGCAGCGCGGCTGGCTTCGGATTCGGCCTGCGCCACGACGGGAAAATTGAGCGTGAATTCGGTGAACTCGCCCTGGACCGATTCGCAGGCAATGCTGCCGCCGAACGCGCGCATCACCCGCTGGCAATAGGACAGCCCCAGGCCGGTGCCGCCGGTCTTGCCCACCGAGCGGAATGGCTCGAAGAGTCCTTTCAGCGCCTCGGGCGCGATACCGGGGCCAGTGTCGCGGACTTTGACCTGATGTCGCTGCACCGTGATGGCAACGGTTGCCTGCGGATGGCGCGCGCGGTAGTACAGGGCGTTTTTGATGAGGTTGAACAGCACGAACAGGTAGGCCGTCTCGTCCACACGGAAGTTGAAGTCCTCCAGCACATGCACGCTGACGGCGCGGCGCGCGCCCTCGTCTTCGTAGCTGTACTCCTGTACGGCCTTGCGGGTGGCGTCGGCGGCTGACAGATGGGCAAAACCGGCCGTGTCCAGCGGCTTGGCGTTCACCTCGTCCAGCGTCATGGCAATGACCTGCAAACCCCGGCTGACGGCGATCTCGCTTTCGGCCAGGTGGCGGTACAGCGCTTCGATCTCGGGTCCGCCGAGCGTCTGCGGCCGCACTGCGGCGCCCGGCGCCGGCAGCGCCTGCTGGATGTTGTCCAGGCTGTGCTTGAGCTGCGACAGCGGGTGGCGCATTTCGTGGGCGATGGAGCCGGCCAGGGCCTGGGTGGCGCGCAGCTTGCGCTCGGTGTCGATCTGCTCGGTGGAGAACTTGAACAGGTTGCCGCCGATCACGATGAGCGCGAACGCCGGCAGTTGGGCCACCAGGTCCATCGGAATGCGCGGGTCCGGCGTGGTCGCGACATAGATGCCCGTCGCCATGGCGATGCCGGCGGCCAGCATGACCAGGGTGTTGCGCCAGTCGGTCAGCAGCACCAGAAAGCACAGCGTGATGAACGTGTTGGAGATGGCCGGCACACCACCGCCGCGCTGCAACGCGCCCAGCACCGTGAAGCACGGCAGGCAGTACAGCACCGCCACGTAGGAATAGCCCAGGTAGTAGCGCCGCCACTTGACGGGCCAGCGGTCTTTCAGCGCCAGAAGCGCCAGCAGCAGGACCGCGCTGCCGCGCAGCACGATGTCGTCGAACAGTTGCGGATTGGGCCGGGAGAACCGGACGAAATAAAAGGCAACCAGGGACAGCATGCCCAGATAGCCCATGTACTTCAGTCGGGGCGGTCCATAGGCGTGATAGTCGCGGTAGTGCGCGTACAGCCTGGACCAGAACTGCATCACTGCGTCACCCTATGGCCCGCGCCCGCCGCCACGGCCAGGCGGACCGTGCCCACGTTGCCGTGAATCAGGGAATAGGACTCCCCGTCGTGCTGGCAGGCGTCCTTGACCAGCACGGAGAACCCGAATCGCCGGTACAGCCGGCTCAGGATCGGGGTGCATGTGGCCAGAAAGTTGGCTGACGGCGCGATCTCGATGAAATTCATCAGGATCAGCGAGAAACAGGTTTTGAGCATGTCGGGCCGGCTGCGGTGGCTGGGCGCAAGCACAAGCCGGCCTACTTCCCAGCCATCCGCGTAGACGTCCGGGGCCAGGTGCGGCAGTTTCTGCAGGACGGCTTCGCAGGGCGCGAGACCCAGGCCGATCGGAACCAGCCGCATGGTGCCGACAATCTCGCCGTCACACTCGAAGGCGCCCACAAAACCGACCTCGTCTCTTTTTTTTCGCGGGCAATGAATTCCGGCGACAGCCGGACGGCATCAGGCAGGCTGAGCTCCTCGCGCAGGTGCTGGATGGCGGCGATTTCGTGCGGTGTGCTCAGGACGTGAAAACGGACGTCCGCAGACTGAAGGTCCGCGACGGACTGTGTGTTCCCGGGAACGGGCCCGGCATGTTCCCAAACCGGCGGGTGACCCGCCGATGTGCTGATCAATTCCATGTTGTACCTCTCCCTGGACTTCTGTCCGGGTCATCGCGGGTACTGGATGCTTTCAGTACCCCATGAGCAATGTACCGCGATCAGCCTGCATCGCCTTCAGGATTTTTCTTATCCATACATGAGTCGCGGCCGCGACATGGGATCGCCGCAACACTTTGCGCCGCGCTGCCCAAGCCCGCGGGCCGCTTCGGTGCGCTCAGCCGCGTGCGTCGAACCGCAGGATCGCCTGCGACATGGCTGAAAGCGGCAGCACGTCGTCGATGGCGCCACGCTTGATGGCTTCCATGGGCATGCCGAAGACCACGCAGGTCTGTTCGTCCTGGGCAATGGTGCGCGCGCCAGCCTCGTGCAGCGCCTGCATGCCGCGCGCGCCGTCATCGCCCATGCCCGTGAGGATCATGGCCAGCGCATCACGGCCGGCTGCTTCGACAGCGGACCGGAACAGCACGTCCACCGATGGCTTGTGCCGGTTGACAGGTGGGCCGTCGCTGATGGCGGCAAAGTACTGACCTGCGCGCTTGTGGATCTGCATGTGCCGCCCGCCCGGAGCGATCAGCGCCACCCCCCGCTGCACGCGGTCGCCGTCGCGCGCCTCGCGCACGTTCATGGCGCACAGGCCGTCCAGCCGCTTGGCATACATCTCGGTGAAATGCTCGGGCATGTGCTGCACGATGGCGATGCCGGGCGCATCGGCGGGCAACTGGGTCAGGATGAATTCAATGGCCTGCGTGCCGCCGGTGGAGCTGCCGATCAGCACCGGTTTGTTCACCGCCAGGGCATGCAGGCCCGCCGCGGCGGCCACCGGCGCCGCGGCCGTCTGGGGCGCGGGCTTGCGGCGCGGAATCGCGCGGGCGGCCATTTTCAGCGTGCTGACGAGCTCCCGGCGAGAGTCTTCCAGGTGTTGCTTCAGCCCCAGCCGTGGCTTGGCCACGACCGCCACCGCGCCCGCCGCCAGCGCATCCACCGCCATGCGGCTGCCTTGCGTGGTCAGGGTCGAACAGATCACGGTGGGAATCGGGTTTTCCTCCATGATCTGGCGCAGGAACGTCAGGCCGTCCATCCCGGGCATTTCAATGTCCAGCAGCAGCACATCGGGATGCGCATTGCGTATGGCGGGGGCGGCCACCAGGGGGTTGGGCGCCACGCCGGCCAGTTCCACGGTGGGGTCGGATTGCAGTACGAACTGCATTGTCTGGCGGACGACCGCCGAGTCGTCGACCACGAAAACCTTGATTGTCATAGTGAGTAATCCTTCAGACGTCGAATGCAAGGACTTCCGGCTCTGCGTCGCCAACAGTCCAGCCAAGCCGCCGGTAGGCCGCGCCGCCGATGCTGCAATTGATGATGCGGATCCCTTCGGCCTTCAGCGCGTTCATCGCCCATCGCGCATTTCCGTCGCCAACGTGGCCTTCGGATACCAGCGACGGGAACATGTTGCCGCCACCAAACACCCAGGCATGGCACAACTGGCCCACGATGCCACGCAGCCTCAGGAGCCTGAACATCGCGGACAGCGCTGCATCGCCAAAGGCAGTGTCTGCCACCCCTGCCGGAGACGGCCGAGCGTGCACGATGTGGCACATGGCGCCCACCGTACGGCGCGGGTCGGTCAACACAATGGCGACACAGGATCCCAAAAGCGTCTCAAGCCGGTCCCCGCGGTCAACGCAGGCGACATCTCCAGGGTGCAGTACGTGCACCACTCCCCCGCCCGTACGCGCCCAGAAATGCCGGGAATGCGGTGCGTCCTGCAGGGTCATCCGGCCACCTTCCGGAACGCGCCCGGGGCCACGGGAGACAAAGGTGTGTCACAGGGCACGCGCCCTTCGGCGATGCCCAGAAAAAACAGGCCGCCGGGACGCAGCGCCGTGAGCACCCTGTCCACCACCTGGCGCTTGGTCGGCGCGTCAAAGTAGATGAGCACATTGCGCAGGAACACCACGTCGAACTGCCCCACGTCTCCCAGCGGCCGGCACAGGTTGAGCTGGCCAAATCGCACGTGATCGCGCAGCTGGGACTGGATCTGCACCAGGCCTTCGGATTCGCCTTCGCCACGCAGGCAATAGCGCTTCAGCCGCTGCTCGGACACGTGGCGCAGGCGGTCCTGCGGATAGATGGCCTGAACGGCGCTGTTCAGGACACGGTCACTGATATCGGTCCCCAGGATGGACCAGTCGGCACCAAGGCGCCCCGTGGCCTGCATATCGGCCAGCAGCATGGCCAGGCTGTAGGCCTCATCGCCGAACGACGATGCCGCGCTCCAGACCCGCAGCGACGATGGCCGCGACGCGGTCAGTTCACGCTCAAGCAGCTCATAGTGCTGCGGCTCCCGGAAGAAATAGGTTTCATTGGTGGTCAGCAGGTCCACGGCCATCTGGAACTCGCCGCCGTCGTCATCGCCATCGATCAGCGCCAGGTACTCCTCGAAGCTGTTCACGCCCAGGCGCTGCATCCGGGGCGCCAGCCGCGCGGACACAAGGGGTTTCTTGGTGGCCCCAAACGAGATGCCGATCGCCGAATACATCAGGTCTGCGATACGGTGGTAGGTGTCGTCCACCAGTTCAGCCATGGCTCAGCTCCCGGTTTCCTGCGCGGCGGCGCACAGACCCGCCATTTCTTCCACGTCCAGTGCCCGGTCGGGCTCCAGCAGGATGACAAAGCGGTCCGCGACCTTGCCCATACCGCGAATGAAGTCACGGCGCAGGCTGGTGCCGAAGTTGGGCGGGGGCTCGATCTGCCCGGCGGCGATCTCGATCACCTCGCTGACGGCATCCACCATCAGCCCCAGTTCGACACGTTCGCCGGCACGCACGGCGTCGAAAACCACAATGCACGTCTTCTTGCTCACCGTCGCCGCCGGCCGGCCAAAACGGGCCTGCAGGTCAATCACCGGCACGACGGCCCCGCGCAGGTTGATCACGCCCCGCACAAAATCCGGCATCAGCGGTACGGCGGTCATCAAGCCGTACTGGATGATTTCGCGCACGGTGCGGATGTCCATGGCGAACACCTCGTCGCCGAGCCAGAACGTCAGGTATTGCGTGGCATCGACCGCGTCGCTCACGCCTTCATGGCGGTCCATTTCCCTGGCCATGGCGTGCTCCTCAGTACGGGCGGAAGTTGCCACCCGCCTGCGCAGCGGCGGGGGTTCTGGCACCGGCGGCCGCGGCACGCTGGGTCATGCGCACCACGGTCGGAGGATTGGCGCCCCGCGCACGACCGCCCTGTTCGGGCGACGGCGCCTGGCGTCCCGCGCCACCCTCAACCAGGGTGAAGAACGAGACCGAGTGCTGCAACTGCTCAGCCTGTCCGGAAAGCTCCTCGGAAGTGGCGGCCAGTTCCTCGGATGCCGACGCGTTTTGCTGCGTCGTCTTGCTCAGCAGACCCATGGCACTGCCGATCTGGGTGACGGACTGGCTCTGCTCCTGCGACGCGGCGGCGATCTCCTGCACCAGCTCGGACGTGCGCTGGATCGACGGCACGATCTCGTCCAGCAGCTTGCCGGCATGCTCGGCGGTGGAGACGCTGTTGCCGGCCAGGTCGCCGATTTCCTTGGCGGCCTCCTGGCTGCGTTCGGCCAGCTTGCGCACCTCGGCCGCCACCACGGCGAATCCCTTGCCGTGTTCGCCCGCGCGGGCCGCTTCGATGGCCGCGTTCAGGGCCAGCAGGTTGGTCTGGTAGGCAATGTCGTCCACGATGCTGATCTTCTGGGCGATCTGCTTCATGGCAGCCACCGTCTGCGCCACGGCCTGGCCACCGTCGCCGGCCTCCTTGCTGGCCTTGGTCGCCATGCCGTCGGTCACCTTGGCGTTGTCGCTGTTCTGTGTGATGGATGCGGACATCAGGTCGATGGACGCCGTGGTTTCCTCGACCGACGAGGCCTGCTCGCTGGCCGACTGCGACAGCGACTGGGCGGTGGCGCTGACCTGGTTGGCCGCGCCCGTCAGCGCGTTCGCGGCGGCGCGGACCTCCTCGATCACGCTGGCCAGCTTGGCAGCGCTGGCGTTGGCGTCTTCCTTGACCTTGGCAAAAATGCCTTCGGCCTGGCAGTGCATGCGCGCGGTCAGGTCGCCTTCGGCCATGGCCGAGAACACCTGGCCCACCTCCTCGATCACGGTGGACAGTTTCTCGCTCGTGGCATTCGCGTCGCGCTTGACCTCGCCGAACGTGCCTTCGTAGTCGCGCGTCACGCGCTGCGACAGGTCACCGGCAGCCAGCGCGCCAAACACGCGCCCCACGTCCTCAAAAATGATGGCGGTGTTCCCCATGAGCTCGTTGACGCCTTCGCACAGGGCCAGGATGGGCCCGCTCTTGCCTTCCAGCGGAATGCGCTGCGACAGGTCACCGGCGCGTGCCGCGGCCGTCACCTGCTGCGCCTGCTCGACGGCGTCGCGCAGCATGTTGCTTGCATTGACCTCATCCGTGACGTCGGTGGCGATCTTCACCACCTTGAACACGCGGCCCATCTCGTCCTTGACGGGCGCATACACGGCCTGCAGCCACACCTTGCGGCCGTTCTTGGTCAGACGGCCGAAAACCTGCTTGCGGGATTCGCCGTTCTTCAGATCCACCCAGAACTGCCGGTACTCGGCGGTTGCCGATTCGACAGGCTCGACAAAAATCCGGTGGTGCTGGCCCACGATTTCCTCGCGCTGGTAGCCCATGAGCTTCAGGAAATTGCTGTTGGCCGACAGGATGCGGCCGTCCAGGTCGAATTCGATGTAAGCGTTGGCCGCATCGATCGCGCCCAGGATGCCGCGCGCGTTGTGGCGTTCCAGTTCGGTTTCGGTGATGTCGTAGCGCACGCCCAGGTACTTCATGGGCTTGCCGTTGGGCCCCAGGATGGGCGCGATCACCGCGTCCACGTAGTACGGGGTCCCGTCCTTGGCCCGGTTTTTCACCACGCCCCGGAAGATGTCGCCACGACCGATGGTCGACCACATCTGCTTGAACACTTCCTTGGGCATGTCGGGGTGGCGCGTGGTGTTGTGGCCATGTCCGATCAGCTCGTCCCGGCCGTATTTGGAGACGTCCAGGAACTTCTGGTTGATGGACAGGATGTCGCCCTTCTTGTCCGCCTCCGACACGATGCTCGTGATATTCATGATGTCGGTGCGGACCTTCAGCTCGGCCTCGACGGTGTTCAGCCGTTCCTGCACCTCGGCCAGTGCGGCCTGCGCCTGCTGGCGCGCGGCGTCGGCTTCGCGGGCGCCGGCCTCGTGCCGGCGGGCAGCCTCATTGGCCGCATCGATCTGTGCGCCGGCAAACAGCCGCGAGATCCAGGGTGTGTTTTGTTCGCTCATGATGTCTGACTTTCTGCTTGATGACGATGAACAGGCGGGATGGGATCGCGGGAGGTCCGCGGGGCACGGAGCGCGGGTGGCTGTTGCGCCGCCAGTTGCCCCAGGGATGGCACGTCGAAGATCAGGGCGACCTCGCCCGTGCCGAGAATGGAGGAGCCAGACATGCCGCGCAGGCTTGCGAGCATGCGGCCCAGAGGCTTGATGACCGTCTGGTGCTGGCCCAGCAGCGCGTCAACCATGACGCCGTAGCGGTCCCTGCCTGAGCGCACCACGACAACACTGCTGCGCGACAGCGCCGCCGGCTCCAGGCCATAGACGGCACGCAGGTTGATCACCGGCAGAACCTGGCCGCGCAGCTCCATGCAGCAGCGTCCCCCCGCTTCGGTCAGGGCTGCGTCCGCCGTGTTGGCGATCACCTCCACCACCGATTCCAGGGGGAATACGAAGCGCGAGGAACCTACCCCGACGAGGAATCCGTCGATGATGGCCAGCGTCAGCGGCAGGCGGATCTCGATGGTCGATCCGGCCCCTGGCTCGCTCATGATGGACACCGAGCCCCGCAGCGCCTCGATGTTGCTGCGGACCACGTCCATGCCCACGCCGCGGCCGCTCAGGTTGGTGACGGTCTCGGCGGTGGAAAACCCCGGCTCGAATATCAGCCGCAGGATGGCGTCGGCGTCCGGCGGCGACGCCGGATCGACCAGCCCTCTTTCGATCGCGCGGCGCAACACCTTGTCGCGCTGGATGCCGCGGCCGTCATCGGTGATGCGGATCACGATGTTGCCCGACTCATGGCAGGCGGCCAGGGTCAGCGTGCCCTGCGCGGGTTTGCCGGCCGCTGCGCGCTCCTGCGCGGTTTCCAGCCCATGGTCCAGCGCGTTGCGCACCAGGTGCATGAGCGGGTCGGAGATGCGTTCGACCACGGACTTGTCAAGCTCGGTGTCGCCGCCCACGATGTCCAGGGTCACGTCCTTGCCCAGCTCTGCGGCCGTGTCGCGCACCACGCGGCGGAACCGCTGGAAGGTCTCGCCGATGGGCACCATACGCAGTTGCAGCGTGCTGTTGCGGATGTCCTCGATCAGCCGCGTGACCTGCTGGACAGACTCGACCAGCGCATTGTTGCGGCTGCCGCGGGCCAGCGTGGCAGCGCCCGCGCCTGCCACCACCAGTTCCCCCAGCAGGTTAATCACATCGTCCAGCCGGTCGGCCTGCACGCGGATCACGCGCTGGTCGCCGCTGGCGCGTGACCTGGCCTCGCCGGCCGGTTTGTGCACAGGCGGTGCCACGGCAATGGCGGTGTCCGCTGCCGATGCGCCAGCTTGCCCGACCACGTCGATGGGTTCGATGCCAACAGTGCAATCCTCGCGCGCAAAACTGAAGGCGCCCTCGATCGCTTCACGCCCGGCGTCCGACGACAGCGTGACGGCCAGCGCCACATGGCAGTCCTCTGGATTGAGCGCCGCGAGCGCGGGCACGGCCGCTGCGTCGAACGCTGCATCGGACAGTTCACCCAGCCCCTGCAGGTAGGTCACGATGGCCAGCGGGTCCATGCCGTTGCGAACGGCATCGGGCTTGAACCGCGCCGTCACGCGCCAGCGCTGGAGCCCCGGGCTTGCCAACGCCATTTCCGTCGATGACCCGGCTTTGCTGCCGTCGGCCGTCACGCCTGTGCCAGCGGGGCCGCAGGCATCACGCAGGCGCTGCACCAGCGGCCCGCCTGCCAGTCGGGCGCGATCGGCGCTGGCATCGTCGCCCTGCGCGGCGGCCACCAGCAGGCGAATCTGGTCGCCAGATTCCAGGAGCAGCGTGCCCAGCGTGGCGTCGAAGGCGAGCCGGCCTTCGCGCAGCAGATCCATCAAGGTCTCGACATGGTGGGTAAATGCCACGATGGCGTCCAGCCCGAAGATTCCTGCGGAACCCTTGACCGTGTGCACGCAGCGAAACAGCGCGTCCAGCAGTTCGCGGCTGCCGGGTTCGGCCTCCAGCTGCAGCAGCAGTTGCTCCAGGGTCTCGACCTGCTCGTGTGCCTCGCTCACAAAGGCTGGCAGCGCCTGTGCGATGAAACCCATGTCCTGTTCGGCATGCCGGCTCATGATGCAGCTCCTGCCGGCGTGGCGGCCTTGTTGAAAAAAGGTTCCAGCCCCAGCATGGCAATGGCCCCAGCCAGGGTCGTCGCAGGGTCCTGCAGGCGCAGGGCCATGCCGCGTGCGCGGCATTCATGCGCAAGGGCAACCAGCAGTTGCAGCCCGGCGGCGTCCACTTCAACAACGTTCCCTGCCGCCAGGGTCAGGGCGTCGCCGCTGGCGCCGGCCAGGCATGCGAGCAACTGCGCGTGCTGCTCGCCTGCGCCATAGATGTTCAGTTCGGCCGGCAGGGTGTGGTGTGCGTCCATGGCGGCTCCTCAGGGCAGAACGAGCTTGGACACCGCGTCCAGGAGCTGTGGAGGATTGAAGGGCTTGACCATCCAGGCGCGCGCGCCCGCGGCACGGCCTTCCTGCTTCTTGGCCTCCTGGCCTTCTGTGGTCAGCATGATCACCGGCGTGAACTTGTGGCGCGCATGCTGTTTGACCTGTTTGACAAAGCTGATGCCGTCCATATTGGGCATGTTCACGTCGCTGACGATCAGGTGAACCCGGCTCGCGGCGTCCAGCTGGCTGAGCGCCTGCTTGCCGTCGGCTGCCTCGATCACGTCGTAGCCGGCCTGCGTCAGCGCGAGCTTGACGACCGTGCGCAGCGAGGAAGAGTCGTCGACGATGAGAATGGTCTTGGCCATTTGCTTTCCTTGGTTTCAGAAAAATTCGACGCTGCTGCCGCCGGCGTCCTGGCCGCCGCTGGCAGTCGCCTTGCCCCCATTCATCTCGCGCTGCTCCTGTGTGGTGTAGTGCGCGGACAGGTCGGACAGCCAGGCTTCGGGCGCGGGCAGGGTCTGCCCGCTGGACAGCGTGGCCTGCAGGCGGCTGATGTCGGTGTCGACGACGGAAATGATCTGGCTGACCCGGTCCTGGAACTGCAGGTGCAGCAGCAGCCGGTCCACCTCGGCGCGGATCAGGTTGCCCTGCTCGCGCATGCGCTGCGCGTCGCCACCGAGGCTGCGCACATTCGAAAGAACCTCGGCCACGACCCCACCGGACACCGACAGGGCCGATTCATCGTCCTGCGCCGCGCGGGTGGCGACCTCCGCCGTGTTCTTGATGATGGAGGTGACTTCAGAGATGCCCTGCGTTACTTGCCGGCCCAGGTCGGCCGATTGGTTGGACAGCGTGCGGACTTCCCGCGCAATCACCGCAAACCCCCGGCCGGCGTCGCCAGCGCGTGCCGCCTCGATGGCGGCATTGACGGCCAGCAGATTGGTCTGGGCAGCGATCTGGCTGACACCGCTGGCCAGGCCGTGCAGGCGCTCGGTCGCGGTCGACAGGTCCCGAACGGCTGCGGCCATCCTGCTGCGGGCCTCCAGCATCCCTGCCATGGTTTGAATGACAGGCTGCAGTTGCTGTTCGCACCTCGCCAGCAGCGAGACAGTGTCGCCGGCGCCTTCCGGGGTCTGGCGGAAGCCTGCCGCCTCGAACTGCCCGCCTATCGATGCAAATCGCTGAGTCAGTTCATTGATCGCCAACTCGGTCTGGGACTGCACTGACTGGACGTGACTGCCCCAGACGGGCAGCACCTCGGTGAGCAGGCGCACCAGCTCGCCCGATGCAGCGCCATGACCCGCAGGCTCCAATGAGTCCGGGCGCGCCTGCAAAGCTTTGCCCTGCCGGCTCTGCGTCCAAACGGCCAACGTTGCCACTGCGCAGGCTGCGGCCGGAGACACCCAAAGGGCCCAGGCTGCGCCATCGAACACGAGGGGCAATGCCGCGGCGACCGTGATCAGGACGCATGGCAAAGGCAGCCATGCCAGCCCCGGCACACGCGGGATGGGCAGTTTCCAGCGCCGCAGCTGCAGGCGGCTTGGGGCGGGGAGATTCAGGCTTTCCATGTCGTAAAACTATAGAAATGTCCCCACGCGATGAAGGGTCGATATGCGGCGGGTTTCCCGCCCTTATCCAAACCGCTTTGCAGGATCGGGGGACAATGGCGCGATGAACAAACCGGTGGATGGCCCGCTGGGCCTGGACCTGGGCCTGCAATGGCGCAACAGCTTTGCGGCGCTGGGGCCGGATTTCTCAACCCCCCTTGCGCCGACGCCCCTGCCAGATCCCTACTGGGTGGGCGTCAACGCCGCGCTGGCCCGCGACATGGGGCTGGACGAAGCCTGGCTCTCGTCCCCGTCGGCGCTGCAGGCTCTCACCGGCAACATGCCGCTTGCAGGCTCCCAGCCGCTGGCCAGCGTCTACAGCGGCCACCAGTTCGGCGTCTGGGCCGGCCAGCTCGGCGACGGCCGCGCCATCCTGCTGGGCGAAATCAGCACGCCCGCCGGCCCGCAGGAACTGCAGCTCAAGGGCGGCGGCCTGACACCGTATTCGCGCATGGGCGACGGACGGGCCGTGCTGCGGTCCAGCATCCGCGAATTTCTGTGTTCCGAAGCCATGCACGGCCTGGGCATTCCCACCACGCGGGCGCTGTGCGTCACGGGCTCGCCCGCCCCCGTCTACCGCGAAGAGGTTGAAACGGCGGCGGTGGTCACCCGCGTGGCGCCCAGCTTCATCCGGTTCGGGCATTTCGAGCATTTCGCGGCGCAGGACCGCATCGGCCCGCTGCGCGTGCTGGCCGACTACGTCATCGACCGGTTCTACCCGGAATGCCGCGCCGGCGAACGCTTCAATGGCAACGCCTATGCCGCGTTCCTGGCGGCCGTGTCCGACCGCACGGCGGCCATGGTGGCGCAATGGCAGGCCGTGGGGTTCTGCCATGGCGTCATGAATACGGACAACATGAGCATCCTGGGCCTGACCATCGACTACGGCCCGTTCCAGTTCCTGGACGCCTTCATTCCCGGGCACATCTGCAACCACAGCGATCCGGGCGGGCGTTATGCCTACAACCGCCAGCCCAACGTCGCCTACTGGAACCTGTTCTGCCTGGGCCAGGCGCTCATGCCGCTGATCGAGGACCAGGACCTGGCCATGGCGGCGCTGGAGCCGTACAAAACGGTGTTTCCGCGCGAACTGGAAGGCCGCATGCGGGCCAAGCTGGGGCTGGCGCAGGCCCGCGCGGGCGACCGCGAGCTGATCGAAAGCATCCAGAAACTCATGGCCGCCGGCGCCGTGGACCACACGATATTCTGGCGCCGGCTGTCGCAGGCCGTGGCCGCCGGCGGCTTCGAGCCCGTGCGCGACCTGTTTGCCGACCGCGAATCGCTGGACGGCTGGCTTGCCGGCTACCAGGCCCGGCTGGCCGGTGAACCCGCCGGCCAGGCCGCCGCCCTGATGCTGCGCACCAACCCCAACTACGTGCTGCGCAACCACCTGGGCGAACAGGCCATCCGGCAGGCGAAACTCGGGGACTTTTCCGAGGTCAACACCTTGCTGGCGCTGCTGCAGGCCCCATTTGACGAGCACCCGGGGTTCGAGGTGCGCGCCGGCTTCCCGCCCGACTGGGCATCGTCCATCGAAATCAGCTGTTCATCATGAGCTTCAAAATCCAGAAGACCGACGCCGAGTGGAAGGCGCTGCTGGCCGACAAGGGCGCCGAGCGCGGCGCCTTTGAAATCACCCGCCATGCCGCCACCGAACGGCCGTTCACCGGCAAATATGAAACGGTCTGGGCCGACGGCAGCTACCACTGCATCTGCTGCGGCGCCAAGCTGTTCGACTCGTCCACCAAGTTCGATGCCGGCTGCGGCTGGCCCAGCTTCGACCAGGCCGTGCCGGGCGCCATCACCGAGATCCGCGACACCAGCCACGGCATGGTCCGGGTTGAAACGGTTTGCTCGCAATGCGGCGCCCACCTGGGCCACGTATTTCCCGACGGGCCCACCGACACGGGCCTTCGCTACTGCATGAATTCCGCATCCCTGGACTTCCAAGGACAAGACAAAGCATGAAACTGCTGCTCGACTTCTTCCCCATCATCCTTTTCTTTGTCGCGTTCAAGTTCGCGGACATCTACGTCGCCACCGGCGTGGCCATCGTTGCCACCATCGCCCAGATTGCCTACCTGCGTTACAGCACCGGCAAGATCGAGCCCATGCAGTGGGTCAGCCTGGGCGTGATCGTGCTGTTTGGCGGCGCGACCATCATTGCCCACAACGAAACCTTCATCAAATGGAAGCCCACGGTGCTGTACTGGCTCATGGGCGGCGCGTTGCTGGTGGGCCAGCTGATCTTCAAAAAGAACCTGCTGAAGTCGCTGATGGGCGCCCAGATGGACCTGCCCGACGCCGCGTGGCGCGTCATGAACTGGAGCTGGGTCGGCTTCTTTGCATTCATGGGCGTGGTCAATCTATGGGTTGCCTACAACTTTGACACCAACGCCTGGGTTAATTTCAAGCTGTTTGGCGGCCTGGGGCTGATGGCGGTGTTTGTGGTGGGCCAGGCGCTGTACCTGGGCCGCTACCTCAAATCCGACGAGCAGGCCGAGGCCGCGGACGGCAACCCGGCCAACAAGCCATGAGCGCGGCCGGCACTGGCGTGACGGCCGCCGCCATGCAGGCGCGGCTGTCGGAACTCCTGACCCCCACCCAACTCGAAGTGCTGGACGAAAGCGCGGCGCATGCAGGCCATGCCGGCGCTGACGGCACGGGGTCCGGCACCCATTTCCGGGTGCGGATCGCTTCACCTTTGTTTACCGGAAAGCCCCGCGTGGCGCGGCATCGCCTTGTGTATGATGCGCTGCAAATTTTCATCGACCGGGGCGTTCATGCGCTGGCGATCGAAACCCTCTGAACCTCAGGACACCCCTATGAAGAACCGTTACCTGACCGCTGTTGCGGCGGCCACCCTTGCTGGCTCATTCCTGGCCCTGCCCGCCGCCGCCCAGAATGTGGCCATCGTCAACGGCAAGCCCGTGCCCACGGCCCGCGTGGACGCGCTGGCCCAGCAGATTGCCAAATCCGGCCGCGCCATTCCGCCCGAAATGCAGAGCCAGCTCAAGGACGAGGTCATCGCCCGCGAGATCTTCATGCAGGAAGCGCAGAAGAGCGGCCTGGACGCCACGGACGACTACAAGAACCAGCTCGAGCTGGCCCGCCAGACCATCCTGATCCGCGAACTGTTCGCCGATTTCCAGAAGAAAAACCCGGTGACCGACGCCGACGTCAAGGCCGAATACGACAAGTTCGTGGCGGCCAACGGCGGCAAGGAATACCGCGCCCGCCACATCCTGGTCGAAAAGGAAGAAGAGGCCAAGGCCATCATTGCCAGCCTGAAGAAAGGCGGCAAGTTCGACGACATCGCCAAGAAGCAGTCCAAGGACCCGGGCTCCGGCGCCAACGGCGGCGACCTGGACTGGGCTAACGCCAGCAGCTACGTGCCCGAGTTCTCGCAGGCCATGGTCAAGCTGAACAAGGGCCAGACCACCGACGCGCCGGTCAAGAGCCAGTTCGGCTTCCACGTAATCCGCCTGGACGACGTGCGCGAAGCGCAGCTGCCCAAGATGGAAGAGCTGCGCCCGCAGATCGCCCAGCAGCTGCAGCAGCAAAAGCTCGCCAAGTTCCAGGACGACCTGCGCGCCAAGGCCAAGGTGGAATAAGCACCCCGGCCTTTCTGGCTGAAAACACAAGGCGGCCTGCGGGCCGCCTTTTTCATGCGCTCAGCGCAGCGCGTTCACTGCCGCCAGCGCGCCGATCAGCACCGGCTGGTGCAGCATGTACCACGACAGGCTCCAGCGGCCCAGCCAGGACAGCGGCGCGGCTGGACCCGGCAGCGCGGCCTGCACCCAGGCCGGCCGCCGGGCCAGCAGCCACTGCCCCGCGGCCATGCCCCACCACATGACGCCCAGCCAGGGCAGCAGCGGCACGTAGTCCTCGGTGATGGGCTTGCGGCCGACCAGGCCCAGCCAGTTCAGCGCGGGCGTGTTCAGCATGCCGGGCAGCAGGCCGGCCGCATGGGCCTGCGAGGCCACGAGCGGCGCCCCCATGGCCAGCGCGCCCGGCAGCCACAGCCACGCGCCCCACCCCGCCGTCAACCGCGCGATGACCAGCATCACGGCAATGCCGTGCAGCACGCCGAAGTAAATGAAGCTTTTGGGGTACATGAAGTACGAACCCACCGTGACCAGCAGCGCGCAGCCGGACACTTGGGCCCAGCGCCGCCAGAACCGGCGCCACCCCTGCCCCTGCGCCACCGCGACGGCCTGTCCGAGCCCGGCGCAAAACAGGAACAGGCTCACGATGGCCGTGCGCTGCCAGGTCCAGACCGGGTCGCGGTAAAAATCCTGTTTGATCCAGCCGAAGTGGTTGAGGTCAAAGCAGAAGTGATAGACCGTCATCCAGACGATGGCCGTGCCCCTCAGGGCGTCGATGGCGTCGTAGCGTGAAACGGGCATGGCGTGCAGTGTATTCAAGGGCCGGTTTCCTTAAAATCGCCGCATGTCCCTGCTCAGTCACCAGCTCGAACTGCTGGCCCCTGCCCGCGACGCCGACATCGGCATCGAGGCGATCAACCATGGCGCCGACGCCGTCTACATCGGCGGCCCCGGCTTTGGCGCCCGCGCCTCGGCCGGCAACAGCGTGCAGGACATCGAGCGCCTGTGCAGTCATGCGCACCGTTTCGGCAGCCGCATCTTCATCACGCTCAACACCATCCTGCGCGACGACGAGCTGGAGCCGGCCCGCCGGATGGCCTGGGACGTGTACAACGCCGGCGCCGACGTGCTGATCGTGCAGGACATGGGCCTGCTGGCGCTGGACGGCATGCCCCCGATCCAGCTGCACGCCAGCACGCAGACCGACATCCGCACGGTGGAAAAGGCCCGCTTCCTGCAGGACGCGGGGTTCTCGCAGATCGTGCTGGCGCGCGAGCTGACCATCGAGCAGATCCGCGAGATCCACGCTGCGCTGGACGCCGAGCGCTGCAAGCTCGAATTTTTCGTCCATGGCGCGCTGTGCGTGGCCTACAGCGGCCAGTGCTTCATCAGCCATGCCCACACCGGCCGCAGCGCCAACCGCGGCGACTGCTCGCAGGCCTGCCGCCTGCCGTACGAAGTGATCGACAGCCAGGGCCGCATCGTCGCCCACGAAAAGCACGTGCTGTCCATGAAGGACAACAACCAGAGCGCCAACATGGCCGCGCTGATCGACGCGGGCGTGCGCAGCTTCAAGATTGAAGGCCGCTACAAGGACATGGCCTACGTCAAGAACATCACGGCCCACTACCGCAAGCTGATCGACGAGGTGATCGAGGCGCGAGAGGGCTCCACCGACCCCAGGTTCCCGCCGCTGGCCCGCGCCTCCAGCGGCCGCACGACCTTCACCTTCACCCCCGACCCCAACCAGAACTTCAACCGCGAATTCACCGACTACTTCGTCAACGGCCGCAAGGACGACATCGGCGCTTTCGACACGCCCAAGAACCCGGGCCAGGCGATCGGCTGGGTGACCAAAGTGGGCGACGGCTGGGTCGAGCTGGAGTGCAGCGATGGCGCCACCGTGCTGCACAACGGCGACGGGCTGTGCTACTACGACCTGCAGAAGGAACTGGTGGGCCTGGCGATCAACCGCGCGGAACCCGCAGCCTCCAAGGGCGACACCACAAACCTGTGGCGCGTGTTCCCAAAGGACGACCTGGCGGGCCTGAAAGACCTGCGCCGCGGCACCGAAATCAACCGCAACCGCGACATGGACTGGGTGCGCACGCTGGAAAAAAAATCCAGCGACCGCCGCATCGGCGTGTGGGCCACCCTGGCGGAAACGCCAGACGGCTTCAGCCTGTCGCTGACCGACGAGGACGGCTACACGGGCTCGGCGGACGCCGCCCATGCCAAGCAGCCCGCCAACGATGCCGCCAAAGCCGACGCCAGCCTGCGCGAGCATCTGGCCCGCTTTGGCAACACGATCTTCGAGCCGCTTCATATCCTGCTGAACCTGTCCCAACCCTGGTTCGTACCGGCCTCAGTCCTGAACCCGCTGCGACGCGACGCCGTGGCGGCGCTGGAGGCTGCCCGCGCCGCCGGCTACCAGCGCCCGCAGCGCGCCCAGCCGGTGGAGCCGCCCGCGCCCTACCCCGAGGACACGCTGACCTACCTGGCCAACGTGTTCAACGACAAGGCCCGCGACTTCTACGCCCGGCACGGCGTCAAGGTGATCGGCGCGGCCTACGAAAGCCACGAGGAAGAAGGCGAAGTCAGCCTCATGATCACCAAGCACTGCGTGCGCTGGTCCATGAGCCTGTGCCCCAAACAGGCCAAGGGGGTGATCGGCGTCAAAGGCACGATCAAGGCCGAGCCCATGCAGCTCGTCAACGGCAAAGAGAAGCTCACGCTGCGTTTTGACTGCAAGCCCTGCGAAATGCACGTCGTGGGCCGCATGAAAAAGTCCGTCATGAACCAGCGCGAGCGCGACATGGCCGAGGCCACCGCCGCGCCCATGACTTTCTACCGGACGCGCCCGCCCTCGCCCGCCAAGGCGCGTTGACGGCGGGCCGCCGGGGCGGGCTTCAACCGGGCGATTCGTCGCCCAGCGCCGCGGTGTCCACTTCGCCCAGCGCGGGCAGGTCTTCCTCGTCGGGTTGCGCGTCGGGGTTGCCGGTGATGCGGTCCGGCAGGATGTCGCGGTCGCTTACCACGCGCTCGGGCGTGGCAGATGACCGTTCGCCCGTGCCGGCGGCATCCGTGTCGGACCCTTCCCGGCCCGCGATGCCCTGCATGTCGCTGCCGGAATCCGAACTGTCGCTGGGCCCCAGCGCGTCGATGTCGCGCCCGGCGGGGATGGGGTCGGCGCGTTCCACGCCGTCAATGCTGCTTCTGGCCATGGTGGTGTCCTGTGTGCGGTTGTCGATGGAAACCACTGTAGGCAGACAGCCCCGCCCGGCCTGTGCGGCGGGGACGTGGCCGCCTGTCAGCCGGCGGCTACAGGAACCGGCGGCGCCTTGGGATGTTCGTTTTCGTCCGGCGTGGGAACGTTGGGCTCGGGCGTGGGCGGCGGGGGCGGTGTAGACATGGCGGCGCTCCTTTCAGGTGCCATCATGCGTTGCTTCACGCACGCCGTGTTGCATTCAGCGGATCAGCGTGGACTTGCCGAACAGGCTGCCCACCAGGTCCACCGCCAGCAGCGCCGTGCGGTTGCGCGTGTCCATGGCCGGGTTGACCTCCACCACGTCCAGCGACCGCAGGCGGCCCGTGTCGGCGATCATTTCCATGCACAGCTGCATCTCCCGGTAGGTCGGCCCGCCCGGCACCGCGGTGCCCACGCCGGGCGCGTCGCCCGGGTCCAGGCAGTCCACGTCGAAGCTCACGTGCAGGTGGGTGTCCTCGTCCACGTCCTGCAGCACCTCGGTCATGGTGTTGCGCATGCCATGCTCGTCCAGGTGGCGCATGTCAAAGACCTGCAGGTTCAGGTCGCGGATGGCCCGGCGCTCGGCCGCATCGACCGACCGGATGCCCACGAAGTCGATGTCCCCTGCCCCCAGGGCCGCCTGGCGCCCGCTCCAGCCCATCAGCGCCTCGGGGCCATGGCCCAGCAGGCAGGACACGGGCATGCCATGCAAGTTGCCGGTTTCACTGGTGTCGGTGGTGTTGACGTCGCTGTGGGCGTCCAGCCAGATCACGCGCAGCGTCTTGCCCCGGGCGTGGCAGTGCCGTGCCACGGCGCTGATCGAACCGATGGCCAGGCTGTGGTCCCCGCCCATGAGCACCGGCACGGCCCCGGCACCCAGCGCCAGCGACACGGCATCGTCGACCACGCGGTTCCAGCCGACCACCTCGTCCAGGCCCCGTGCCGCATGCGCCACTGCGGCCGGCACGCAGCCCGGCGCGGGCGTGGGCAGATTGCCCCAGTCTTCCACCTCGGCGTCCTGCGCGCGCAGCGCCTGCGCCAGCCCGGCGACGCGCAGCGCATCCGGCCCCATGCGGCAGCCCGGCACACTGGCGCCGACGTCCGCTGGCGCGCCGATCAGCACGACTCGGGTCATGAATGCTCCTTGCAAGGGCGGACTCAGGCCGCGATCACCGCATTGTTCCACCCCTGCAGCAGCCGCGCGAGCCGCTGCTCGTCCTGGCGCAAACCGGCGGCGCCGCGGGGCAAGGTTTCGCGCGCCACGGCATCCAGCACGCCGCCTGCCCGGCCGATGTCACTGGCCGCCATCAAGGCCAGCGCGACGACATCCGGGTGGACATAGGACCGGCGGCACACGGCCGGGGTATTGCCCAGCGCCTGCGCCACCTCGGCGAGCATCTGCCGCAGGGTAAACCGGGTGTCGCCGCGCGCCACCGCACGGGCGACGATCCGCAGCGCGTAGACGCTGGCGTGCCAGGTGCGGAAATCCTTGGCGCTGACGTGCCGGTCCGGGCCGACGATGCCGCACAGGTAGTCGTTGACCTCGCCCGACGCCACGGCCCGCACGCGCCCGGATTCGTCGGCATAGCGCAGCAGCTGTCGCCCGGGCAGTGCCAGGCATTTGCGGACTACGGCGGCGATATCGCGGTCGCGCACCTGCAGCCGGTGCGGCACGCCGCTCTTGCCGCGAAAGCTCAGCTCCAGCAGGTCGCCCTGCAGCCGCGCATGCCGGTTGCACAGGGTGGTGAGGCCATAAGAACCGTTCTCGCGCGCGTACTGGTCGTTGCCGATGCGACCCAGCGTCGTGTCCAGCAGCTTCACCACCGTGGCCAGCAAAGTCGTGCGCCCGTGTTCCCGCGGCGCCAGGTCGCATGCCGCACGGCGGCGGATGCGGGGCAGCAACACGGCCATCTGCGCCAGGCCGCCAAACTTCTCGGCGTCGCGTTCCTCGCGCCAGCGGGCGTGGTAGCGGTACTGCTTGCGGCCGCGCGCATCGATGCCGGTGGCCTGCAGGTGACCGTCCGGGCGCGGGCAAATCCACACATCGCGGTAAGCAGGCGGAATGGCCAGGCGGCGGATGCGTGTCAGCTCGGCGTCATCGCGCAGCGGCTTGCCATTGGCACGGCGGTAGGCAAACCCCCTGCCTCGGCGCAGGCGCTGGATGCCGGGCTGCGCGTCGCTGGTATAGACCAGCCCGCCGGCCACGCGGCTGCCGGGGCGAGGCATGGGGGGACGGGACGGCGCATGAACGGCTTGGGCTTGCATGCGGCCAATCTACGGTCACCGGCCTGCCGCGGGAATGCAGCGCGCGCCGACGCACCGTGTCGGACAAGGTCCCGTTTGGCCGGGGCGCGCGGGTTTCAGCCCTGCTCGCGGCCGTCCAGCAGCCGGCGCAGGCCTTCGGACTCGTGCAGGATGGCGGGCTCGGATTCCTCGTAGCCCTGCACGAGCCACTGGGCGGCTTCCTCGTCATCGGTGAAGACGCGCAGGCGCACGCCCAGTTGCCGGGCCGCACCCTCGCTGCGGCGCGTCAGCCGTTCGACGGGCACCACCGAGGCAATGCGGTACAGATGGGACAGGTTGCGGCCGACCAGCTCACCCAGAAACACCTGGTCCTCCGCAGGCAGCTCACCCTCCACACCGCGCAGGTCGAACAGCGCGCAGCGGTCCGACCAGAACAGCGTTTCGTTTTCAGCGACGCCAATGCCCTCCACGAAATCCGGAAGATAGGCCGCTCCCCGGAACTCGAAGCACACAAAGCCGGGGCGGCGGTTGATCTCGATGGTGAACGGCATGGCGGTCCTGCATTTATCCGCGGAGTCTTGATGCTAGGGTGCTCGCCCGGAAAAAGCTGTGAAGTATTTACCAGTTTGGGCGCGCGTCCTACACCCGGACGCGACGCACGCCACTGGAATATGTTGATTACTCCCTGGATCCTTCAAACGCCATGAGAAACGATCCGCCATTGCCACCCGCCCCCGCGCGCCGTCGCACAGACGCCCCCACGGTGGACGAACTCACCCAGCAGAACGTGCAAGCAATGCGACGGCTGGAAGAATCGGCCCTGGCCAAGCGCAGCGTGGCCGACCACATGGCCGCCTTCGTCGCCCGTTTCGGGGGCAGCATGACGTTCGTGTGGGTTCATGCGGCGCTGTTCGCCAGCTGGATCGCCTTCAACACCTGGCCGGGCCTGCCGCATTTCGACCCGTATCCCTTCACCTTCCTCACGCTGGTGGTGTCGCTGGAGGCGATCTTCCTGTCCTCGTTCATCCTGATCAGCCAGAACTACGAAATGCGCATCACCGAGCGGCGCAACCAGCTGGACCTGCAGATCAACCTGCTGTCCGAGCAGGAGAACACCAAGATGCTGCAGATGCTGGCGCGTATCGCGCGCAAGGTCGGCGTTGACTGTGACGACGATCCCGAAATCAAGGCGCTGGAAAAAGCCACGCATCCCGACACGCTGGTCAGGCAGATCGAGAAAACCTACCAGAAGGATGCCGCCCAGGCCTGACCCTATTTGCCCCGGCGCGCCTTGTCGTATTTACGCCAGTACTGGAAGGGTTCCTCGTGCACCTCGATATCCAGTTCGGCCACCCGCTGCTGAAGCCGCTCCTGCACATCGGCCACAGCCTGGTTGTAGACCAGTGGAGCGATTTCCTCCAGAAAGAAGCCCAGCAGCCCGCCGGCGGCAATGTTGCCGATGGGCTCCTCCATGGAGTCGGCGAAGTAGCGCTGGATGGACGCGATCGCCTCGGCGCGCGCGTCCTTGGGAATGTCGATGCTCATGCCCCGAGTATCACTGCACGCTGCCCCGGTAGGCATGCCAGCTTGCGTGGCCCAGCAGCGGTCCCGCAAGCAGCACGCCCGCCGCCCAGGGCAGCGCCATGGCCGCCAGCAGCAGCGACACGATGAGCGCCGCCCACAGCAGCATCACGCCGGGATGGCCCAGCACCGCCTGGAAGCTGGTGAGCCCGGCCGTGATGGCGTCCGTGTCGCAGTCCAGGATCATGGGGATGGATACGGCGCAGGTGGCGTAGACCAGCGCCGCGAACGCGCCCCCCACCACGGCGTAGACCGCCACGAACTCCCAGTTCTCCGGGTTGAACACGGCCTGCACCACACCCGTGGTGGACGGCATGCCGGTGTTGAAGAACACCGCGAACACCACGAGCGACGCCCGTCCCCACAACAGTTCCAGCACTACCAGGACCAGGACCAGCATGCCCATGCTGCCCAGATGCCGGTCCCAGCAGGTCAGCGACGCGCCCAGGTCCTGCGGCAGCCCTTCGGCCCGCCGCCGGCTGGCTTCGTACAACCCCATGGCCAGGAAGGGGCCGACCAGAAAGCAGCCCGACACAAACGACATGGTGTATTCGGGCAGATTGCGGAACACGGCGCCCAGCACCAGGGCCATGAACCAGAAGCACACGCCGAAGACCAGCGACACCGGCCAGGCCGCCCGCAGGTCGCGGCCGCCAGCGGCCAGCCACAGGAAAGGGTCACGCCAGCGCAGTGCGCGCAGTTGTACCGGCTGGCGGCTGGCTTGCGCGTTGGCCGCGGCGTCAGGCGGCCCATCCGCCGAAGTATTGGGTTGCGGCGGGGTGGGGTCGCTGGCGGCTGTCATGGCGGGGCTGTCGTTGTGGTTCTGTCCCCATCTTGCATGCCCACCGCGTTCCGTCAATCCGGTGTTGCCTGCGTGGCTGGCGGCGCCGGCCCCCGGACGTCGCAGATCATGTGAACCTTGTCCACAAAGCCCTCCCCCACCGACACGGCGCGCGGCTCCACGCCCCAGGCCCTGAAGCCGCAGCGCTCGTACAGCCGCTGGGCGGCCAGGTTGCCCTGGGTGACGGTCAGCAGCACCTGCCGGACACCGTCGCGTTGTCGAGCCTGGTCGAGCGCGGCCAGCACCAGCTGGCGCCCCAGGCCCGCGCCCCGCTGCGCCTCGCGCACATACATGCCGAACAGCACGGCCTTGTGGCGGGCCTTCTCGCGCCCGTCGAAGTTCAGGCCCGCCACGCCCAGCAGGCTGCCGTCCGGTCCCACCGAGCCCAGCACGAGTTCGGCCGCATCCGGCGCCTGTGACAGGCGTGCCGCCCACCAGCTGGCGGGCAGCGATTCACGCTCGGCCACGCTGGACGTGAACGCGTCGGGATGCAGCGCATAGGCCTGAAGCATCAGGCTGCGGTAGGCCGTGGCATCGCCAGGCTGCAGGCGACGCACGGACACAGCGGTCAACCCACCCAGCGGCGGGCGTTGTGCCACAGCTGCATCCAGGGGCTGAATGCGCTTTTGTCGCCGGACGTCCAGCTCATCTGGATGTTGCGGAACACCCGCTCGGGATGCGGCATGAGCGCCGTGAAGCGGCCGTCGGCCGTGGTGACGGACGTGAGGCCGCCGGGGCTGCCGTTCGGGTTGAACGGATACGCCTCGGTCGGCGCGCCGGTGTTGTCCACGTAGCGCATGGCGGCGATCACCCTGGACGCATCGCCGCGGTACGCGAAGTTGGCATAGCCCTCGCCGTGCGCCACGGCGATCGGCAGGCGCGCGCCGGCCATGCCGGCGAAGAACAGGCTGGGTGATTCCAGCACCTCCACCATGGACAGGCGCGCCTCGAATCGCTCGCTGCGGTTGGTGGTGAAACGCGGCCAGGCTTCGGCGCCCGGAATGATGTCGGCCAGTTCGGCGAACATCTGGCAGCCGTTGCACACGCCCAGGCCGAAGGTGTCGGTGCGGCCGAAGAACGCCTTGAACTGGTCGGCCAGCACCGGATTGAAGGTGATGCTGCGCGCCCAGCCAATGCCCGCGCCCAGCGTGTCGCCATAGCTGAAGCCGCCGCAGGCCACCACGCCCTTGAAGTCGGCCAGCCTAGCGCGGCCGGTCTGCAGGTCGGTCATGTGCACGTCGAACGCGTCGAAGCCGGCCTCGGTGAAGGTGTAGGCCATTTCGACGTGGGAGTTCACGCCCTGCTCGCGGAGGATGGCGACTTTGGGGCGGGCTGTCAGGACTGCCGGGGCGCGCTGGCCCTCACCCCTGCCCTCTCCCAGGGGGAGAGGGAGGAAGACGTGGAGGCCGGGGTCGGCTGGGTTGCCGGCGGCCGCGTGCTCGGCATCGGCGCCAGCGGGGTTGTCGCGCTGCTGGCAGATCTTCCAGCTCACGCTGTCCCACACCTGGTGCAGGTCGGACAGTTTGGCGCTGAAGACGGATTTGGTGTCGCGCCAGACCTGAACTTCGCCCTTGCCTACGTCCATTGCCGATGACTGAGGACGCGTCTTGCCGACAAAGTGGCTGAACGCGCTCAGGCCGTGTTCACGCAGCGTCTGCATGACCTCGTTGCGCTCGCCCGTGCGCACCTGCAGCAGCACGCCCAGCTCTTCGCTGAACAGGGCGCGCAGGGTCAGTTCCTCGCGGCGGGCGCCGACCTGGCCGGCCCAGTTCTTGGCGTCGCCGGTGTCCATGCGGCTGTCGTTGATACCGTCGCCTTCCACGACCAGCATGTCCACGTTCAGCGCCACGCCAACATGACCCGCAAAGGCCATTTCGCAGGCTGCGGCAAACAGGCCGCCGTCACTGCGGTCGTGGTAGGCCAGGATCTGCCCCTTGGCACGCAGGGCATTGACGGCGTTGACCAGGTTGATCAGGTCCTGCGGCTGGTCCAGGTCCGGCACGCCGGCAGCGTCGGTGCAGCCCACCTGGTTGAGTACCTGCTCCAGAATGCTGCCGCCCATGCGGTTCTTGCCACGGCCCAGGTCCACCAGCACCAGCGTGGTGTCGGGCTCGGCGGCGTCCAGCTGGGGCGTGAGCGTGCCGCGCACGTCGGCCAGCGTGGCAAAGGCGCTGACGATCAGGCTGACGGGGGACGTCACCTTCTTCTTTTGATCTCCGTCCGCCCATTGCGTGCGCATGGAAAGGCTGTCCTTGCCCACCGGCACGCTGATGTTCAGGGCCGGGCACAGTTCCATGCCGACGGCGCGAACCGTCTCATACAGCGCGGCGTCTTCGCCGGGCTCGCCGCAGGCCGCCATCCAGTTGGCGGACAGTTTGACGCGAGGCAGTTCGATCGGCGCAGCCAGCAGATTGGTCAGCGCCTCGGCCACGGCCATGCGGCCGGACGCGGGGGCGTTGATGGCCGCCAGCGGCGTGCGCTCGCCCATGCTCATGGCTTCTCCGGCGAAGCCGGTGTAGTCGGCCAGCGTGACGGCGCAGTCGGCCACTGGCACCTGCCACGGCCCCACCATCTGGTCCCGGTGCGACAGGCCGCCGACGGTGCGGTCGCCAATGGTGACCAGAAAGCGTTTGGACGCCACGGTGGCATGGCTCAGGATGGCGATCGCCGCGTCCTGCAGCTTCACGCCGGTCAGGTCGAGGGGCTTGAACTTGCGCGTCACCGTCTTGACATCGCGGTGCATCTTGGGCGGCTTGCCCAGCAGCACGTCCATGGGCATGTCGACCGGGCTCTCATTGCCCTGGTCGGCCAGGACCAGTTGGCGCTCTTCGGTCGCCACGCCCACCACGGCGAAGGGGCAACGCTCGCGCTCACAGAAGCTGCGGAACTGCTCCAGCGATTCCGGCGCAATCGCCATGACGTAGCGCTCCTGGCTTTCGTTGGACCAGATTTCCTTGGGCGCCAGGCCGGATTCTTCCAGCGGCACGGCACGCAGATCGAACCGCGCGCCGCGACCGGCGTCGTTGGTCAGTTCGGGGAAGGCATTGGACAGGCCGCCCGCGCCCACGTCGTGGATCGCCAGGATCGGATTTTTGTCGCCCTGCGACCAGCAGTGGTTGATGACCTCCTGCGCTCGGCGCTCGATCTCGGGGTTGCCGCGCTGCACCGAGTCAAAGTCCAGCTCGGCCGCGTTCGCGCCCGTGGCCATGGAGCTGGCCGCGCCCCCGCCCATGCCGATGCGCATGCCGGGGCCGCCCAGCTGGATCAGCAGCGTGCCGGCCGGGAACTCGATCTTCTTCGTCTGCGTCGCGTCGATGCTGCCCAGCCCGCCCGCGATCATGATGGGCTTGTGGTAGCCGCGGCGGATGCTGTCGGCATCACTGGTGATGGTCTGCTCGTACTCACGGAAGTAGCCCAGCAGGTTGGGCCGGCCGAACTCGTTGTTGAACGCGGCGCCGCCCAGCGGGCCTTCGGTCATGATCTGCAGGGGGCTCGCGATATGTTCGGGTTTGCCGAACACGTCGCCCACCTGCTCGGGCCAAAGCCTGGACACCGTGAAACCCGTCAACCCCGCCTTGGGCCGCGAGCCCCGGCCGGTGGCGCCCTCGTCGCGGATCTCGCCGCCCGCGCCCGTGCTGGCGCCCGGGAACGGGCTGATGGCCGTGGGGTGGTTGTGGGTTTCGACCTTCATCAGCACGTGGTGCGTGGCCGGGGTCTTGCCGTACTGCTGGCCTGCGCCGGGCCAGAAACGCGTGACATCCGAGCCTTCCATGATGGACGCGTTGTCCGAGTACGCCACCACGGTGTGCTGCGGGCTGGTCTGGTGGGTGTGGCGGATCATGCCGAACATGCTCTTGTCCTGGGCTACACCGTCGATGGTGAACGCAGCGTTGAAGATCTTGTGCCGGCAGTGCTCGCTGTTGGCCTGCGCGAACATCATGAGTTCCACGTCGGTCGGGTTGCGCTTCAGGCCCTTGAAGGCATTCACCAGGTAGTCGATCTCGTCGTCGGCCAGCGCCAGGCCGAACTGCGTATTGGCCTGCTCCAGCGCCGGACGGCCGCCGCCCAGCACGTCCACGTGCTCCATGGGCGCGGGCTGCAGTTCGGTGAACAGGTTCAGCGCCAGCGCGCGGTCGAACATGGCGCTTTCGGTCATGCGGTCGTGCAGCAGGGCCGCCAACCCGGCGCGCTGCGCGTCGCTGAGCGTCCCGCCGCCCAACAGGCCGGACTTGACCGTCAGGCGGTATTCGGTGATGCGTTCCACGCGCTTGAGCGCGATGCCGCAGTTGTGGGCAATGTCGGTGGCCTTGCTGGCCCAGGGCGACACGGTGCCGAAACGCGGGGTGACGACGATCAGTTCGCCGTCGGTGGGGCCGGTATAAGGGTCGCCATACACCAGCAGCGAGGCCAACTGCGCCTTGTCGGCTGCGGCCGGCGGCGCGTCGCTGGCCACCAGATGCACGTAGCGCGCCGCGATGCCGGTGATCCGGTCATGGATGGCCTGCAGGCGCGGAAGGAGTTGCTGGACGCGGAAGCTGCTGAGGGCATTGCCGCCCTCGAACTGGGTGATGTGCAGGGTCACGTGGTGGCCTTGATGGGGTCTGGGAGCCGGTGCGAAGCCGCGCTGAATGGGCGGCTCCGTGGAAACCCTGAATTCTACCTGCGGGGACTTTCATGCTCGGGGATAATTGAGACCATGAGCATTACCTACAAAGACGCCGAGGGCATTGCCGGCATGCGCGAGGCCTGCCGGCTCGCGTCCGAGGTGCTGGACTACCTGACGCCCTTCGTCAAGCCCGGCGTCACCACGCGCGAGATCGACCGCCTGGCCAACGAATACATGGTCAACGTGCAAGGCACGCGGTCGGCCACGCTGGGCTACCAGCCGCCCGGCTACCCGCCCTACCCCGCGTCGCTGTGCACGTCGCTCAACCATGTGGTGTGCCACGGCATCCCCAACGACAAGCCGCTGAAAAAAGGCGACATCATGAACATCGATGTCACCGTGATCACCAAAGACGGCTGGTTCGGCGACAACAGCCGCATGTACCTGATCGGCGACGTGTCCATTGCCGCCAAACGCCTGTGCGCCATCACGTTCGAGGCCATGTGGCACGGCATCACCAAGGTTCGCCCCGGCGCGCGGCTGGGCGACATCGGCTGGGCCATCCAGAAGTTCGCCGAAAGCAACGGCTACAGCGTGGTGCGCGAGTTCTGCGGCCACGGCATCGGCAAGGTCTTCCATGAGGAGCCGCAGGTGCTGCACTACGGAAAGCCCGGCACGCTGGAAGAACTCAAACCCGGCATGACCTTCACGATCGAGCCCATGATCAACGCCGGTCGCCGCGACATCAAGGAAATGGGCGACGGCTGGACCATCGTGACCAAGGACCATTCGCTGTCCGCCCAGTGGGAGCACACCGTGCTGGTCACCGAGACCGGCTACGAAGTGCTCACGATGTCGGCCGGCAGCCCGCCGACGCCGGCGTTCGTGAACGCCCCCGCAGCCGCCGCCGTCTAGAACCGCCGTCAATTCAGGTCGTCATGGCCGATATCCAGGTTCTGCGCGAAGACCTTCGCACCCGCAAGGCCGCCCTGCTGCAGTCGCTGCAGGCCGGTGGCGGCTCGACCCGCGGCATCCGCCGCCTGTTGCAAAGCCTGTCGGGCCTGGCCGACCAGACGCTGCAGGCGCTGTGGGCGCAGGCCGCGTTTCCCGATGGCTTCGCCCTGGTGGCGGTAGGCGGGTTCGGCCGGGGCGAGCTGTTCCCCCATTCCGACGTGGACGTGCTGCTGCTCATGCCCGACGGTGTATCCCCCGATGCGGACGACGCGCTCAAGCGCCGGGTCGAGGAATTCATCGGCAACTGCTGGGATTGCGGGCTGGAGATCGGCTCCAGCGTGCGCACGCTGGCCGACTGCGTGGCCGAGGCCGAAAAAGACGTGACCGTGCAGACCTCACTGCTGGAGTCGCGCCTGGTGGCGGGCAACCGGCGGCTGTACACGCAGTTCACCAAGCGGTTCAACGCCGTGATGGACCCGCGGGCCTTCTACGTGGCCAAGACCCTGGAGCTGCGCCAGCGCCACACCAAGTTCGAGAACACCCCCTATGCGCTGGAGCCCAACTGCAAGGAATCCCCCGGCGGCCTGCGCGACCTGCAGGTGATCCTGTGGGTGGCCCGCGCGGCGGGCTTCGGCAAGACCTGGGACGAGCTGGCCCGCACGGGCCTGGCGACACCGTTCGAGGCGCAGCAGATCAAGCGCAACGAGGCGCTGCTCAGCCTGATCCGCGCGCGGTTGCACGTGCTGTCGCACCGGCGCGAGGACCGGCTGGTGTTCGACCTGCAGACGACGGTGGCCGAGTCATTCGGCTACAGCAACCAGCTGGCGCCCGACGGCCGGGTGCTGTCGCGCGCCAGCGAGGCGCTGATGAAGCGCTACTACTGGGCGGCCAAGGCGGTCACGCAGCTCAACCAGATCCTGCTGCTGAACATCGAGGAGCGGCTGAACCCCAGCGCCCATGAGCCGCGACCCATCAACGGCCGGTTCTCGGACAAGGCGGGCATGCTGGAAGTGGCCAGCGACGACCTGTACCAGAGGAATCCGCACGCGATCCTGGAAACCTTTTTGCTGTACCAGCGCACCGTGGGCATCAAGGGCCTGTCGGCACGGACCCTGCGCGCGCTGTACAACGCGCGCGGGATCATGGACGCAAAGTTCCGCAACGACCCGGTGAACCACCAGCTGTTCATGGCGATCCTGCAGGAACCCAAGGGCATCACGCACGCCATGCGGCTGATGAACCAGACCTCGGTGCTGGGCCGCTACCTGTGGGTGTTCCGCAAGATCGTGGGGCAGATGCAGCACGACCTGTTCCACGTGTACACGGTGGACCAGCACATCCTGATGGTGCTGCGCAACGTGCGGCGGTTCTTCATTGCCGAGCACGCGCACGAATACCCGTTCTGCTCGCAGCTGGCGGCCGGCTGGGACAAGCCCTGGATCCTGTATGCCGCGGCGCTGTTTCACGACATCGCCAAGGGCCGAGGCGGCGACCATTCGGAGCTGGGCGCGCGGGACGTGCGCACCTTCTGCCGCCAGCATGGCGTGCACCGTGACGAATGCAAGCTCATCGAATTCCTGGTGCATGAGCACCTGACCATGAGCCGCATAGCCCAGAAAGAAGACCTGAGCGACCCGGCGGTGATTGCCGCGTTCGCCAAGCGCGTGGGCAACGAGCGTTACCTCACGGCGCTGTACCTGCTGACCGTGGCCGACATCCGCGGCACCAGCCCCAAGGTCTGGAACGCCTGGAAGGGCAAGCTGCTGGAGGACCTGTACCGCTACACGCTGCGCGTGCTGGGCGGGCGGGCGCCGGACCCCGACGCCGAGATCGAATCCCGCAAGCGGGACGCGCTGGTCATGCTGGCGCTGCATTCGCTGCCGCACGAGGCGCACAAGAAGCTCTGGGACACGCTGGACGTGGGTTATTTCATGCGGCACGACGCCGGCGACATTGCCTGGCACACGCGCATGCTGTCACGCCATGTGGGCACGGCCAAATGCATCGTGCGGGCCCGGCGTTCGGCCGTGGGCGAAGGCTTGCAGGTGCTGGTCTACACACCGGACCAGCCCGACCTGTTCGCGCGGATCTGCGGGTATTTCGACCAAGCGGGCTTCAGCATCCTGGATGCCAAGGTCCACACGGCCGCCAACGGCTACGCGCTGGACACGTTCCAGGTCGTGACGTCCATGCTGCCCGAGCACTACCGCGAACTGATCGGCATGGTCGAAAGCGAGCTGGACCACACGATCGAGGAGCCCGGCCCCCTGCCCCCGCCCAGCCGCGGACGGGTATCGCGCCGGGTCAAGAGCTTTCCCATCGCGCCGCGCGTGCACCTGGCGCCGGACGAAAAGGCCCAGCGCTGGCTGCTCAGCATCTCGGCCAGCGACCGGGTCGGCCTGCTGTACAGCGTGGCGCGCGTGCTGGCCCGGCACAAGCTGAACCTGCAACTGGCCAAGGTTACGACCCTGGGCGAGCGCGTCGAGGACACGTTCCTGATCGACGGCCCCGAGCTGCAGCAGAACAAGGCGCAGATCGCCATCGAGACCGAACTCCTGGAAGCACTGGCCGCCTGAGCCCGGCCTGGGCCCGGCTCAGAAGGTGATGTCGCGTTCCACGTCGGCCAGCTTGCGGCGGGCCAGCGCCAGGTTGGACTTGCCCTTGTCCAGCACGAAGTACATGAACACGCCTTCCTTGCGGGCCAGGGGGCGGATCAGGTGGTACTGCTTGCCCAAGGTGATGAGGATGTCCTCGATCACGTCGTTCAGGCCGAGCGAACGCATGGTTTTCATCTTGGCACGCACGACTTCGGTGTTGCCGGCGGCCGCCACCTCCAGGTCCACGCCGCTGCCGGCCGCGCCCAGCATCATGCCGCTTCCCGAGTCGACGACCGAGGCGCACAGCGCGCCGTCGATGGTGAGCAGCTCATCCAGGGTTTGTTTGATCGTAGCCATGCGGCATCCTTTTCTTCTTGTGCCGTGAATGGGGAGAGCCTTGATGCGCCACGGTCAGAACGCGTCAGGGTTTGCAAATTCCTGCTGGACCAGCCCGCGCAGCAACGCGATGCGGATCGGCCAGGTTGAAAAGTCGATGCGGCCGCGCTCGGCCAGCGTGACCAGCACCATCCCCCGGCCGCAGGGCAGCAGGTTGATCGCGCCGTGCTCGTGCGCCACCACGATGCCGCACACCGCGCCCAGGCTCGAAAACAGCCGCCCGTTGCGCGCATGCAGTTGCCAGTAGTCGCGCGCCGCTTCCACCAGGGGTTCGGCGCCGGGGTCATTGGCCACCGAATGCAGCACCATGCCCGTGGCGGCGTCCACTAGCGCGCAGCTGAGCACGCCGGGCACGGCGCCCAGGCGCCGGACCTCCTGCCCGATGTCGCCGGCTTTCATGCGGCCGCCAGCCGCCGGGCCTGCTCCGCGGCGCCATAGGCCACCTGGGCCAGGATGGCGTTGCCATCGGCGATGACATTGATCACCAGCTGGACGTCACTGCGATCCACGGCCGCGACATGCACGAATCCGTCGTTGGCGCCTACGGTCACATGGCGGCAGCCGGTCAGGCGTCCCTCCTGGACGACTACCGCGCCAATCGCGGCGATGGAGCTGGCCATCGCGGCAACACGCGCGGCATCGACGCCTCGCGATACCGAGCTGGCCATGTCAAAGCCGTCAGCCGTGGCCACCACGACGGCGACGACGCCGCTCAATTCCGCCAGGCTGGACACAGCCTGCGCCGCAGCGTGGCGCAAGGATTCGTTCAAGGGTGCGCTCATGCGGCGTTGTCCTGGTGCTGGCTTTCCGCCTGGGCCAGCAACGTATCGACAAGCATGAGCACGTCGTCGCGCTGCCGGACGTCCACCGGCAGCACGGGAACCACAATCCCTCGCGCGCCCAGCCGTTCGGCGAATGCATCGATACCGGGTTCAGGGTGTGTCTCGTGCCGGCCGACCCCCACGACACAGGGCATACGGCCCAACTCGTCCGCGAAGCCATTGGCATACACATCAAGGTCCGCCAGGGGATCAGGTCGGGAATTGTCAATCAGCAGCACAAGGCCCAGCGCGTCGGTTGCCAGAATGCGCCACATGAAATCAAAACGCGCTTGCCCGGGCGTGCCAAACAGGCGGACCCGGCTGCCATCGTCCAGCGTAATGAGCCCGAAATCCAGCCCCACCGTCGTCGTCGCCTTGTTGAGCGACCCGTCCGTGTTCGCCACATCGGTGGACACCACCGGTGACTCGCTGATGGCGCCGATGGCCGTGGTCTTGCCTGCGCCCGCCGTGCCTGAAAAGACGATCTTGTACTCTTTCATGCGGCCCCGGCGAGTCCGAGTCTGCGGCGCAGGCTGTGCAGCAGGCCGGCTGGCGCATTGGGTCGGCGCGGTGCGGGCGTGGGTGCGTCGCTGACCACGGACGCGGTCACACCAGGTTCGGGATTGGGCACGGGGGCCCATACAAGCAACTGGTGGGCGTCCATGTGACGCATGAACGCCAGGCAAGCGTCCTGCTTGGCGCCGCTGAGTTCGCTCAGCCGGTCCGCCGTCAGGCTGGCACTTGACAGCATGGTGGCCATGCGCAGGTAGGCGCGATCCTCTTTCAGCAGGTCCCACGATGGCCAGCGCCGCAGGCGGGCCGCGCCACCAGGAGTGCCGGCATTTCCGGGCACCAATGATGGCTCGGCTGCGCAAACAGACGCTGACGCAGCCGAGGGGACCGGCGCATTGTGACGTGCTGATTCAGCATTCAGCAGCGCAACCAGAGCCTCGGCGCGTATGGGTCGCCGCAGCACGGGTTCCGGCTCGGGAATGCCTTCCCGCAGAATGCAGATTTGCGCCCTGCCGTCCGCCAGAGTGCCGTCGTAGGCGGCACCATCCGTCAGCTGGACATCGCATGGGCCCTCTTGCGTGACGGTCCATCCACACGTGAGCATGGAGCTCAATCGCACGATGGATTTGACAAGCGCAACTTCAGGCGCAGGCAGGCCCCGCAGGCCCAGCACCATGCTCATGGCGGAATCCTTTTTCTTCGCAGCGGCCGGCATCAAACCGACCGGTGTCAATGTATTGGCGTAGTCGCGGGTGACGGGCTGGCACTCGCGCTACTGCGTGTTTTGTGGATGGTAAGGTAACAAATTGCAAGCAACCTTACGCAATCCAAGACTTTGGTGTGGGGTGTCCGGTATCCGTGACATATTGCACATCACTTATACGCAGTTGGCACGCTAACAGATTCAGTCGTCTTCTACCGCATCAATTCCGGGAAAGAGGACTTCCGTGTAACCAAACCGGCTGAAGTCACGCACCCGCATCGGATAGAGCTTTCCAATCAGATGGTCGCACTCGTGCTGCACGACCCGGGCATGAAACCCCTCGGCGAGCCGGTTGATGGGGTCGCCATACGGGTCGAACCCCGTGTAGCGGATGCGCGACCAGCGCGGCACGATCCCGCGCAAGCCGGGCACGGACAGGCAGCCTTCCCAACCCTCCTCCTCGTCCGCGCCCTGCGGCGTGATCACGGGGTTGAGGAGCACCGTGCGCGGCACGGGCGGCGCATCGGGGTAGCGCGGATTGACCGTGTCGGTGCCGAAGATCACCAGTTGCAGGTCCACGCCGATCTGCGGCGCAGCCAGGCCGGCACCGTTCACGGCATGCATGGTTTCGAACATGTCACGCACCAGCAGATGCAGCTCGGGTGTGTCGAAGGCCGCAACCGGCTGGGCCACGCGCAGCAGGCGCGGATCGCCCATCTTGAGAATTTCACGAACAGTCATGAGTGCCAGCAACCCAAAGCATTAAGCATACCGGCACAATGCCGGCATGACCCCGCTTCCCTCGCCCGCCCCCCTGCCCGCGCCCCTGCGCTGGCTGCTGCTGGGCCTGGCCATCCTGTGTCTGGGCCTGGGTGTGATCGGCCTGTTCCTGCCGGTGCTGCCCACGGTGCCCTTTCTGCTGGTGGCGGCGTGGGCCGCCGCGCGCAGCTCGCCGCGGCTTCTGGCCTGGCTGGAGGAGCATCCGCACTTTGGCGAGTCGCTGCGCGACTGGCGGCGCGGCGGCGTGGTCCGGCGCCGCGCCAAATGGACGGCCACCGTGGTCATGAGCGCCAGCGCCGTGTCGCTGCTGGTGTTTGTGAAAATCCGCTGGGCAGCCCTGCTGGCCATTGCCTGCATGGCGGCGGTGCTGGTATGGCTGTGGCTGCGGCCCGAAGCTTCGCCCACCACCCAGGGGTCGGCGGCTGACTAGGGCCTGTTCACACTATTCCAATTCGCCGGCCAGCAGCCGGCGCAGGCCTTCTTCGTCCAGAACCGGAATGCCCAGCTCGTTGGCCTTGTCCAGCTTGCTGCCGGCCTCGGCACCGGCCACGACATAGCTGGTTTTTTTGCTGACCGAGCCGGCCACCTTGGCGCCGGCGGCTTCCAGCAGGTCCTTGGCCTCGTCGCGGCCCATCGTGGGCAGCGTGCCGGTCAGCACCACGGTCTTGCCGGCCAGCGGCTGCGGTGCGCGGGCGGCGGGCTCACCCTCTTCCCAATGAACACCGCAGGCGCGCAACTGCTCGACCACCTCGCGGTTGTGCGGCTGCGCAAAAAAGGTGTGAATCGCCTCGGCCACGATGGGGCCGACGTCGTTGACCTCCAGCAGTCGTTCCACGGTGGCGTCCATGATCGCGTCGAGCTTGCCGAAATGTTTCGCCAGGTCCTTGGCCGTGGCCTCGCCCACATGGCGGATGCCCAGGCCGAACAGGAAACGCGGCAGCGTCGTGGATTTGGATTTCTCCAGCGAGTCCAGCACGTTCTGGGCTGACTTGTCGGCCATGCGGTCCAGCGCCACCAGCGCGGCAAAGCCCATGCGGTACAGGTCAGGCAAGGTCTTGATGATGCCGCTGTCCACCAGCTGGTCCACGAGCTTTTCACCCAGGTTTTCGATGTCCACGGCTCGGCGCTGCGCGTAGTGCAGGATGGCCTGCTTGCGCTGTGCGCCGCAGAACAGGCCGCCCGAGCAACGGTGGTTGACCTCGCCCTTCTCGCGCACCACCGCGCTGCCGCAGATGGGGCACTGGCGCGGCATGCGGAAGTTGGGCACGTAGGCCTTGCGCTCCCCGGGCACCACGCCCACCACTTCGGGGATCACGTCGCCCGCGCGGCGCACGATGACCGTATCGCCCACGCGCGCGCCCTTGCGGCGCAGCTCGAAGAGGTTGTGCAACGTGGCGTTGGACACGGTCGTGCCGCCCACGAACACCGGCTCCAGCCGCGCCACCGGCGTGAGCTTGCCCGTGCGGCCCACCTGCACGTCCACGCCCAGCATGCGCGTCATCTGCTCCTGCGCCGGGTATTTGTGGGCAACCGCCCAGCGCGGCTCGCGCGTGACAAAGCCCAGCTCCTTTTGCAAGGCCAGGCTGTTGACCTTGTAGACCACGCCGTCGATGTCAAACGGCAGCTTGTCGCGCAGTCCGCCCACGGCCTGATGGAACGCGACAAGTTCATCGGCGCCCCTGGCCAGTTGCGTGCGGTCGGACACCGGAAAACCCCAGGCCCGCAGCGTGAGCAGCGTCTCGTACTGCGTCATGAATGCCGGACCACCCTCGTCCACCGGCGTGACCTCACCCCAGCCATAGGCAAAGAAGCTCAGCGGCCGCTGGCGCGAGATGGCCGGGTCCAGTTGGCGCACGGCGCCGGCCGCGGCGTTGCGCGGGTTGACGTAGGTCTTTTCGTTCTTTTCGCCACGGTCGATCTTTTCGCGCTGCTGCTCGTTGAGCCGGTCGAAGTCGTCGCGGCGCATGTAGACCTCGCCCCGCACCTCGATCACGGGCGGCGCGTCGGCGGGCAGGCGCAGCGGGATCTGCCCAATGCCGCGGATGTTCTGCGTCACGTCTTCGCCGATCTCGCCGTCACCCCGTGTGGCGGCCTGTACCAGCACCCCGGCTTCATAGCGCAGGTTGATGGCCAGGCCGTCGAACTTGAGTTCGGCCACGTATTCGACCGGCGGCTGGTCCGGGGCCAGGCCCAGCTCGCGCCGCACGCGCGCGTCGAAGTTCAGCGCCCCGCTGGCTTCGATGTCGGTTTCGGTGCGGATGGACAGCATGGGCACGCGGTGGCGCACCTTGGCAAAACCGTCCAGCACGCCGCCGCCCACGCGCTGCGTCGGTGAGTCGGGCGTCAGCAGCTCGGGGCGCGCGGCCTCCAGCGCCTGCAGTTCCCTGAACAGGCGGTCGTACTCGGCGTCCGGGATCTCCGGGTCATCCAGCACGTAGTAGCGGTGGGCATGGTGGTGCAGCAGGCGGTGGAGTTCGGCGGCGCGCTGGGCGGCATCGTCAGGCTTCGACGTGGCGAACAGGTCGGACTGAGCCATCACGAGAACAGCCGTCTGGCCAGGGGCGAGCCCGCCGACAGGTCCCGCGCATCCAGCGTGTCGTACAACTGCTCCAGGTCGGCGCCGATCACGTCCAGCGCCTCCACGCGGATGACCTGGCCGTTGTCGTCGGTGATGGTGCCGTCCATGGACGCGGCCAGCGTGATCGCCGATTCGCGCATGCGCACGAACGGCCGCTCGCTGCGCAGCACCTGCGGCACGTCCAGGCTCAGGGTCACTTCGCGGATGGCCGACTGCGCCGGGTCGTCGGCCATTGCCGCCTGGGTGTCGAACGCCAGGCCCAGCACCGGCGGCATGCCCGGCGTGCTGGCCGGCAGCACCATGCGCCCCGGGATCACGCCGGGCACGAAGCCCAGCCGCGCCGCGTTCTGCTGCACGTAGCCGGGGCTCCAGGCGGCGCTGCGCGCGCGCAGCGTGAAGCTGAGCTGGGCATCGTGGTCGCTGGCGAACTGGTCCAGCTCGCGGGCGCGCGCCACCTCGTGCAGCATGTCGGGGAATTCGGCCGACCCGTTCAGGGCGTCGGCAAAGGCCTGGGCCTTCATGACGAATTCCGAGTATTCGATCTCGTTGAGCGCGCCCATGCGGTTGGCCAGTTGCACGCCCGCCTGGAAGCTGCCGTAGCGCTGGCCCGGCAGCGGCGTTTCCCACTGTTGGGTTGCCTCGTTCAGGCCTTCCACCGCGAACGGCTTGCTGCCGGCGCGGCGCGTGCTGGGCATGGCGGCCAGCGCGGCGTCGCCGGACGCCGGGCCTTCAAGCGCGATGGGCGCCATCACGTCGATCAGCGCGTCCAGGCCAGGGCGCTTTTCGGGGGTGGCGGGCGGCATCACGGCGTCGTCCAGCGACGGCTCCATGTGGGACGCCGTCGCAACGCCTTCAGCGGCCTCTGGCGCCTGCGGCGCGGGAACCGCCTGTCGCGGTGCATTGCGACGCGATGCCCAGGTGTTGTAGGCCACGACGGCCGCGAGGACCAGACCGCCCAGCATTGCCAGGCCCAACGTCAAATTGCTCATCTCGGCTCGCTCATGCCCGGTTCTTTATGCCTCTGCCATGGAAACGGCCGACTCCATGTCCACCGCCACGATGCGCGACACGCCCTGCTCCTGCATGGTCACGCCGATCAGCTGCTCGGCCATTTCCATGGCGATCTTGTTGTGGCTGATGAACAGGAACTGCGTCTCGCGGCTCATCGCCGTCACCAGCTTGGCATAACGTTCGGTGTTGGCGTCGTCCAGCGGCGCGTCCACCTCGTCCAGCAGGCAGAACGGCGCGGGGTTGAGCTGGAAGATCGCAAACACCAGCGCAATGGCCGTCAGCGCCTTTTCGCCGCCGGACAGCAGGTGGATGGTCTGGTTTTTCTTGCCAGGCGGCTGGGCCATGACCTGCACGCCGGAGTCCAGAATCTCCTCGCCCGTCATGACCAGCTTGGCCTGGCCGCCGCCGAACAGCTCGGGGAACATGCGGCCGAAGTGTTCGTTGACGGTGTTGAAGGTGCCGCCCAGCAGTTCGCGGGTTTCGCCGTCGATCTTCTTGATGGCGTCTTCCAGCGTCGTCATGGCCTCGTTCAGGTCTGCCGATTGCGCGTCCAGGAACTGCTTGCGCTCGCGGGCCGTGGTCAGTTCTTCCAGCGCGGCCAGGTTGACGGCGCCCAGCGCCACCACGTCGCGGTGCAGACGGTCGATCTCGCCCTGCAGGCCGGACAGCTTGACGTTGCCCTCCTCGATCGACTTCGCCACCGCCTCCAGGTCGGCCTGCGCGTCGGCCAGCAGTTGCGCGTACTGCTCGAAGCCCAGGCGCGCGGCCTGTTCCTTGAGCTGCATGTCGGTGATGCGCTGGCGCAGCGGGTCCAGTTCACGCTCCAGCTGCAGGCGGCGTTCGTCGCTGGCCCGCAGTTTGGCGGTCAGGTCGTCGTATTCGCTGCGCTTGGCGCCCAGGGCCTGTTCGCGTTCCAGCTTGACCGACAGCGCGCTCTGCAGGCCAGCCTGCGCCGCGGCGTCGGTCAGGCGGGCGAGTTCTTCCTGCGCGCGCTGCTCTTCGGTGGCCAGCGACGCGGCCTGCTGCTGCGCGGTTTCGATCGCGCGGCTGAGTTCCCCGCGGCGCGCTTCCAGGCTGCGCTGGGCGAACTGCGCCTCTTGCGCCTGCCGTTCCAGGCTGCGTTGCTGCTCGCGGCATTCGGCCAGCTTGCGCTCGGATTCGATCACGCGCTCGTCCAGTTGCGCGTGGCGTTCCTGGCTGTCGGCCAGCTGCATGTCCAGCTCTTCGAACCGGGCTTCGGCCGTGACGCGGCGTTCCTGCAGCTCGTCCAGTTGCCCGTCAACCTCGCCCAGGTCGGCGGCGATCTGCTCGCTGCGCGCGCGGGTCTGTTCGGCCAGCTGCGTCATGCGCAGGGTTTCGACCTGCAGTTCGTGGGCGCGGCTTTGCGTTTCGGCCGCGTCGCGGCGGGCCGTGACCAGGCGTTGCGATGCGTCGGAATACGCGGCTTCGGCCCGTACCAGGGCCGAGCGGGCTTCTTCGGTGATCAGGGCCTGGGCCTTGAGCTGCTTGTCCAGGTTTTCGATTTCCTGCGCACGGGCCAGCAGGCCGGCCTGCTCGGAATCCTGCGCATAGAAGCTGACGCTGTGGGCGCTGACGGCGTGGCCGCTTTGCACGTAGATGACTTCACCGGCGCCCAGCTTGTCGCGCGCGGCCAGGGCGTCTTCAAAGCTGGCTGCCGTGTAGCAGCCATGCAGCCAGTCGGTCAGCAGGGCCTTCTGGCCCGCGTCGTTCAGGCGAAGCAGGTCGGCCAGGCGGGGCAAGGCGGCTGCCCCTTCAGGCACGGCAGCTTGCGGCGGGCTGTAGAACGCCAGCTTCGCCGGCGGCGCGTCATGGGCGAACGAGCGCACCATCTCCAGCCGGCTGACTTCCAGCGAGGCCAGGCGTTCGCGCAGCGCGGCTTCGAGCGCGTTTTCCCAGCCTTGCTCGATGTGGATGCGGCTCCACAGGCCCTGCAACCCGTCCAGCCCATGTTTGGCCAGCCAGGGCTTGAGCTTGCCGTCGGTGCGGACTTTCTCCTGCAGCGCCTTGAGCGCCTCCATGCGAGCCGACAGGTCGGCCTGGCGCGCGCCCTGCTGGTTGACATCGTTCTGCCGCGTGCGGCGGTCCTCGTCCAGCACGGGCACCTGGTCCTGCAGTTCGTGCAGGCGGGCATCGGCGACTTCGGCGGCCTCTTGTGCGGCGGTCAGCTGGGTCTGCAGGTTGACCAGCCGCGCCTCGTCCGGGGCGGCCAGCGCGTTGCGGTCGGCCACGAGCTTTTCGCGACGCAGGGTGAGCTGGCGGGACTGTTCCTCGATGTTGCGCTGGTCGGCGGCCAGCACCTGGATCTGCTGCTGCACCTGGGCGACGCTGCCGCGCTGCTCGGTGGACCGGGCCTGCGCCTGGCGCAGTGCGTCTTCCAGGTCGGGCAGGCGCTGCTGCTGTTCCTCGACCTGGGCGGCCAGCACGACCGCTTTTTCCTCGGCCTCTTCGCCCTGGGCGGCCAGGGTTTCGATCTCGGCTGCCGCGTCGTCCTTGCGGGTGGCCCACTGGGCGACCTGTTCCTTCAGCTGGATCAGGCGCTGCTCCACGCGCTGGCGGCCTTCGACCACGAAGCGGATTTCGGCCTCGAGCCGGCCGACTTCGGCGCTGGCTTCGTACAGCAGGCCCTGGGCCTGGTTCACCTGGTCGCCTGCGGCGTAGTGCGCCTGGCGGATGGTTTCCAGGTCGGCCTCGACGCGGCGCAGGTCGGCCACGCGCGACTCCAGGTCGTTAACGGACTTTTCGCCTTCGGCCTTGATGCGAGCCTGGTCGGCCTCGCTCTCGCCGCGCTTGAGGAACCACATCTGGTGCTGCTTGAGCGACACGTCGGCCTGCAAGGTGTTGTAGCGCTGCGCCACCTCGGCCTGCTTTTCGAGCTTGTCCAGGTTGCTGTTCAGCTCGCGCAGGATGTCCTCGACCCGGGTCAGGTTCTCGCGCGTGTCGGACAGGCGGTTTTCGGTCTCGCGGCGGCGTTCCTTGTATTTGGACACGCCCGCAGCCTCTTCAAGGAACAGGCGCAGCTCCTCGGGCTTGGATTCGATGATCCGGCTGATCGTGCCCTGGCCGATGATGGCGTAGGCCCGTGGCCCCAGGCCCGTGCCCAGGAACACGTCCTGCACGTCGCGCCGGCGCACGGGCTGGTTGTTGATGTAGTAGCTGCTGGTGCCGTCGCGCGTGAGCACGCGCTTGACCGCGATTTCCGTGAACTGGCTCCACTGGCCGCCGGCGCGGTGATCGGCGTTGTCAAAGATCAGCTCCACGCTGGAGCGGCTGGCCGGCTTGCGGGTTGTGGTGCCGTTGAAGATCACGTCCTGCATGGACTCGCCGCGCAGCTCGGACGCCTTGGACTCGCCCAGCACCCAGCGCACCGCGTCCATGATGTTGGACTTGCCGCAGCCGTTGGGACCCACCACGCCCACCAGCTGGCCGGGGAGCATGAAATTGGTCGGCTCGGCAAACGACTTGAAGCCGGATAACTTGATTGAATTGAGGCGCACGGCGTACCCTGTCTTGCTGAGCCCGCATTTGAACCAACTTGTTGATTCAAATGGGCTTTTTTGTTCTGGCCGTTCAAGGAACGGCGCAGGCGCAGGCTGCTGATGTTAACCGAGCCCACCGCCGCCGGGACAAGCTCGGACCGGTGCCTCAACGTCCGCCTGAAGATGCCCGAGCGTGAAGTAAAAAGCAGCACCCTCTCCGACCGCCGCCAGCGCCCAGATCCGCCCGCCATGACGCCGGATGATCCGCTGGACCGTGGCCAGTCCAACGCCCGTGCCTTCAAACTCGCCGCCCGAATGCAGGCGGCGGAAAACACCAAACAACGAGTTCGCATACCGCATGTCAAAGCCCGCGCCATTGTCCTTGACGTAGTAGACCTGTTCACCATCGACCTCGTCGCAGCCAACTTCGATGCGGGCCTGGGGCTGCTCGCGCGTGAACTTGACCGCGTTGCCCAGCAGGTTCGCCCACACCTGGCCCAGCAGCGCCGGGTGGCCAACCGCGTCGGGCAGCTGCCGAACCTCGATGTGAATCCTGCGGCCCTCCGTCTGCGGCAGGAGCTCGTCCAGGCAGTCCTGTACCAAGGTACGCATCCTGACCTGGCGGGCCCCTTGCAGGGGCTGGTGGCTGATGCGCGACAGCCGCAGCAGTTCCTCGATCAGGCGTTCCATGCGGCCCGCGTTGCGCTGCACCGACTCCAGATACCGCAGTCCATCTGGCGGCAGCAGGTGCCCAAATTTCTGTTCCAGCACGCCGCCAAACCCGCGAATCGCCTGCAGTGGCGCACGCAGGTCATGCGAAATCGTGTATGAAAAAGCCTCAAGTTCCTTGTTGAGCGTTTCAAGCTCGAGCGTGCGCTCCGACACCCGCCGGTCCAGTTCGGCATGCAGCTGGGTGCTTTCCCAGGCCGCGCCAAGTTGGCCGGCCAGCGCCCGGATCAGGCGTTCGTCATCGGGGGTAAAACCGCGGTCACCGCTGAGCCGCTCAGCCACGTACATCCATCCATTGGCATCTTCACGCGCGATGATGGCGCAAGCCAGCAGGTTGCCCACCGGCGGATGCGGTGCCGGCAGCCCGATTTCGTCGCCCGCGCGGGCGGCCACCCACAGGCGCATGTGCTGGCGATCTCCCATGACATGTTGTGCCGCGGCGCAGCTGGCGATCCCCGAGGCCACGGCGGCCTGGACCGACGCGCTCAACCCTGCTGCCGAGAAATGCCGCAATCGCCCCGTCCGCGCGTCCACCATCACAACCCCGACATAGCGCACGTTCAGGATGTCCTGCGCCGCTTCGCAAAACATGTCGGCCAGCAGGACCGGGTTGCGCTCGCGCGGCGCTTCCATGCCCAGGCGCACCAGCCGCGTCAACTGCTGGCCAAAGCCATGCACATCCTGCAGCGCGTCCAGCACATCGCCCGATTTGCTCTGGCCGGACGCCAGGGCCGCGGCCCCGCCCATCAGCCGGTCCAGCCGTTCGCTGAAGCTGCGGTACACATGTGTCGTGTCCGGCATGGCGGTTGCGCGCGGCCTGGCAGCGGGTGCCGTGCCGGCCACCTGCTCGGCGCCCAGCGCCTGCCCCACCACGTGCATCATGTCCGCGGGCTCGCTCGGCTTGGGCAACACCCATTTCACGCCCACACGCTCGGCAATCTGGCGGGCTTCATGCATGAAATAGGCCGCCGTGTAGAAAATGACCGGCACACCTGCCGTGGCCGGCTGGGTGGAAAGCCTGCGCGCCAGCTCTTCGCCGTCCATATTGGGCATCAGCAGGTCAGTGATCACCAGATCCGGCGTGGCATAACCCGCCTGGGCCAGCGCTTCATGACCGTCCGATGCCGAATCCACCGTGTGGCCGTAGTAGCCGAGCACGGTCGCCAGGTATTCGCGGTTGGTGGACCGGTCGTCCACGATGAGGATGCGGGCCACGTCAGTGATCCTTGCGGTCCCGCATGACGGCGCGGATTTCCTGCAGCAGCATCTCGTTGTCGATCGGACGCACGATGACGCGGTCGGCGCCTTCGGGCAGGTTGAGCATCTCGCGGGGAACGGTCGCGGTGATGAAGATGAACGGCACCGCCTGAAGCTCCGGGCGCCGTTTGACCTGCTGATAAAAGTCGGTTCCGAACTCGTGCCCCAGATGCACATCTGACACGATCAAGTCGGGTACCACCACCCGCAGCTTGTCCAGTGCTTCACGGACATTGCTGGCGGACAGCACACCGATGCCGTGTGGCTCCAGCAGGCTGCGCATCATGTGCAGGTTTGTGGGCGAATCGTCCAGCACCAGTGCCTGCGTCTGCATGCCGCTGGAGTCTTCAAAGTCTGCATGGAAACCGCCGGACGCGTTCACTGCCGCTACCGCTGGACTTGCTGGCGTCGCGCGCCCCAGCATGGCAGTGACTTGCTGCACGAAGCTCTGGGGGTCGATGGGCTTGGCTATGTAGCCGTCAAACCCTGCCGCCAGCACGCGCTCGCGATCACCCACCATGGCAAACGCCGTCACCGCGAGCACAGGCACCGCGCGCATGGCGGGCAGTGCCTTCAGGCGCCGCAAGACTTCAAACCCGTCGATGCCCGGCAATTGCAGGTCGCAGATCACGATGTCCGGCGCCAATGCCTCGACCTGGGCCACACCGGACTCTCCATCCACGGCCGCGTCAACGTCGTATCCGAACCGGGTCAGGATGTACCGCGCCAATTCCATATTGGCGGGGTTGTCCTCGATCACCAGCACCCGGGTGCGGCGTTGCGCGGGGTCGTTCATGGGCGCGCTCCCAGCTCCAGGCTGAAGCGGCTGCCGCCGCCTGCCGCGCGTTCATAGTGGATGCGCCCACCCAACAGGCCGGCCAGACGCTGGGACAGGTGCAGTCCCAATCCGGCACCTTCGTTGGGACGCGCGGCGCGGTCACCCAACTGGATGAACTGGTCAAACAGGCGCGCTTCGTCCTGCGGTGCAATGCCCACGCCCGAGTCAGTCACCACAAAGCGGCCAGGCTGCGGCCTGCCGCCGGCGATGTCCGGGACGAACTCGACACGCACCAGTCCTTGCTGGGTGAACTTGACCGCGTTGTTGGTGAGATTCAACAGGATCTGCAGCAGGGCACGGCGGTCGGTCAGCAACATGACATCCGTCTCGGGCAGCCGCATGTCCAGCTGCAGGCCTTTCGCAGCGCTCAGGGGGGAAATGACGGCATGAACCTCGTGCAGAATCTCCAGGCAACTGACGTGTTCCACGCTCATTTCAACCTTGCCGGCTTCAATCTTGGCCAGATCCAGCAGGTCGTTGATCAGCGAATGAAGATGCCGGGCGCTCATCTGGATGGTGGACAGCTGGCGCCGTTGGTCCGCATTGAGCGGCCCGGGCAGTTCCATGAGCAGGGTTCCGGTGAATCCGATGATGGCGTTGAGCGGCGTGCGCAGCTCATGCGACATGCTGGCCAGAAAACGGTCCTTGACCCGCGCGGCGTTTTCCAGCTCGACGTTCTTGTCACGCAACGCCTGTTCAGTCTGGCGGCGCTGCGTCACGTCGCGTATGGCACTGGACACCAGCAGACCCTCTTCAGTCTCCAGCGGGCTCAGGCTGATCTCGACCGGGAACTCGACGCCGTCACGCCGCAAACCGTGCAACTCGAGGTCGGCGCCCATCGCACGGACGCGCGGCTGCTGGAAAAACCCACTGCGGTGCCCGGTGTGCCTGCCGCGGAAGCGTTCCGGCACCAGCATTTCAATCGGCCTGTTCAAAAGCTCTTCACGCCGGTAACCGAAAAGCCGCTCGGTCTGGGAGTTCACCAAAACGATCTGGCCATCGCGGTTGACGATGACCATCGCGTCGGGTGCGGATTCGAGCAGGTCGCGGAACATGCTCTCTGCCCGCTTGCGCGCAGAGATGTCCCGCACGGCACTCATGGCCATCATGCCGGCCTCGGTGCTGAGCGGACTCAGGCTGATTTCAACGGGGAACTCCTGCCCGCCCTTGCGCACGCCATGCAGTTCAGCGCCTGCCCCCATCGAGCGGGTGCGCGGCTGTGAGAAGAAATTGCCCCGATGGGCCAGGTGCTGGGACCGCAGGCGGGCGGGCAAAAGCATTTCGACGGGCTGGCCGATCATTTCGTCGCGCCCATACCCAAACAGCGCTTCGGCCTGGGAATTGACCAGCACCATCAGTCCGCCGGCGTTCACCAGCACGATGGCGTCAGGGGTTGACTCCAACAGGTCACCGAAGCGCGCGCGGACAAGCTGTGTCTCCGCAGCCACCCGCGAACCGGGATCCGACCGAATGTCGGTCATGAGCGTTTCCTTCCCCGTAATCCCAACGCCTTGCGAAGTTGTTATTTTTATGAACAGTCCATTCTTCTCGACGGTGCATGCGGCGTCAAGGCATATAAGCACTTGCCGGATAATTGTCCGCATGAATCCCCTGTTGTCCCGGTTGCAGCCCTACCCGTTCGAGCGGCTGCGACAGTTGTTCGCTGATGTCACGCCCAGCACCGCGCACCGCGCCATCAGCCTGGGTATTGGCGAACCCAAGCACCCCACCCCGGAGTTCATCAAGCAGAAGCTGAATGCGGCGCTGTACGACGCATCCACCGACCTGGCGGCCTACCCTCCGACGGCCGGCACGCCCAAACTGCGTGAAGCCTTCACGGGCTGGATGCAGCGGCGCTACGGCCTGGCGCTGGACGCGGCCACGCAGGTGCTGCCGGTCAACGGCTCGCGGGAGGCGCTCTTCGCATTCGCGCAGACCGTGGTGGATCCCTCCCCCACGCCACAGGGACAGGCCGTGGTGGTCTGCCCCAACCCGTTCTATCAAATCTACGAAGGGGCCGCGCTGTTGGCTGGCGCACAGCCTTGCTACGCGCCCAGTGTGGCGTCGCGCAATTTCGCGGTGGACTGGAACAGCGTGCCAGACGCTGTCTGGCAGCGCACGCGACTGGTCTTTGTCTGCTCGCCGGGCAACCCCACCGGCGCCGTGATGCCCTTGTCCGAATGGGAAAAGCTGTTTGCCCTGTCAGACCGGCATGGCTTCGTGATCGCCAGCGACGAGTGCTACAGCGAAATCTACTTCCGGGACGAGCCGCCGCTGGGGGGGCTGCAAGCAGCCGCCAGACTCGGCCGAGCGGACTTCAGGCGCCTGGTGTCGTTTACCAGCCTGTCCAAGCGCAGCAATGTTCCGGGCCTGCGCAGCGGCTTTGTGGCCGGCGACGCGTCACTGCTGAAAGCGTTTTTGCTGTACCGCACATACCACGGCAGTGCCATGGCACCACCCGTGCAGGCCGCCAGCATCGCGGCCTGGGGAGATGAGCAGCACGTCATCGACAACCGGGCGCAGTACCGGACCAAGTTCGCGCAGGTAACCCCGGTGCTGGCCAGTGTGCTGGACGTCGCGCTGCCGGACGCAGGTTTTTACCTGTGGGCCGCCGTGCCGGGGGGCGACGACACCGGCTTCGCCCGCGACCTGCTGGCTCAATACAATGTCACGGTGCTGCCCGGCAGCTACCTTGCCCGCGAGGCCAACGGCAGCAACCCGGGCGCCGGCCGCATCCGCATGGCCCTGGTGGCCGAAACCGCGGAATGCCTGGAAGCCGCGGAGCGCATCGTCCAATTTGTCCAATCGAGAACCTAAAGTACCCAATGAGCCAACAACTGCAGCAGATCATCGACGCCGCGTGGGAAGACCGCGCCAACATCTCGGCCAAGTCGGCCCCGAAAGAAGTGGCCGACGCCGTCGAGCACGTGATCGCCGAGCTGAACGTGGGCAAGCTGCGCGTGGCCACCCGCGAAGGCGTGGGCCAGTGGACCGTGCACCAGTGGATCAAGAAGGCCGTGCTGCTGTCGTTCCGCCTGAAGGACAACGCCATCATCAAGGCCGGCGAGCTGGGCTTTTATGACAAGGTGCCCACCAAGTTCGCCCACCTGTCGGCCGATGAAATGGCCGCCACCGGCGTGCGCGTGGTGCCACCGGCCGTGGCCCGCCGCGGCAGCTACGTTGCCAAAGGCGCGATCCTGATGCCCAGCTACGTGAACATCGGCGCCTACGTGGACGAAGGCACGATGGTCGACACCTGGGCCACCGTCGGTTCGTGCGCCCAGGTCGGCAAAAACGTGCACCTGTCCGGCGGCGTGGGCCTGGGCGGCGTGCTGGAGCCGCTGCAGGCCAACCCGACCATCATCGAGGACAACTGCTTCATCGGCGCGCGCTCCGAAGTGGTCGAAGGCGTGATCGTCGAGGAAAACTCCGTGATCTCCATGGGCGTGTACATCGGCCAGAGCACCAAGATCTATGACCGTGCCACGGGCACCGTGACGTACGGCCGCATTCCCGCCGGCTCGGTGGTGGTGTCGGGCAACCTGCCCAGCGCCGACGGCAAATACAGCCTGTACTGCGCCGTGATCGTCAAGCGGGTCGATGCGCAGACCCGCGCCAAGACGTCGCTGAACGACCTGCTGCGTGATTGACCCGAGACTGATCGCGACCGTGACATAACAAAAGGAGTACTGGCCATGTCAACGATGGAACGCATCCTTCGCCTCATGGGCGAAAAGAAGGCTTCGGACGTGTACCTGTCGGCGCACGCGCCGGCGCTCATCAAGATCAACGGCCAGTGCATCCCGATCAACAACCAGTTGCTGCCGCCTGAAGCCACCAGAAACCTGCTGGCCGAGGTGCTGCCGCCCAAGCGCATCGAGGAGCTCGAGGAAACCGGCGAGCTGAACATGGCCCACGCCATCGAAGGCGTGGGCAACTTCCGCTTCAGCGCCATGCGCCAGCGCGGCAGCTATGCGGCGGTGATCCGCTACATCACCACCGACATTCCGCCGCTGCATTCGCTGGGCGTGCCCGAGGTGCTGTCCAGCCTCATCATGGAAAAGCGCGGCCTGCTGCTGATGGTGGGCTCCACCGGCGCCGGCAAGAGCACCACGCTCGCGGCCATGATGGACTACCGCAACGAAAAGGCCACCGGCCACATCCTCACCATCGAGGACCCGGTCGAATTCCTGTTCAAGAACAAGAAGTCGGTGGTCAACCAGCGTGAGGTTGGTACGGATACGCAGAGCATGCAGGTCGCGCTGAAGAACGCGCTGCGCCAGGCGCCCGACGTGATCCTGGTGGGCGAAATCCGCGACCGGGAAACCATGTCGGCCGCGATTGCCTACGCCCAGTCGGGCCACCTGTGCCTGGCCACCATGCACGCCAACAACAGCTACCAGGCGCTGAACCGCATCCTGAGCTTCTACCCCGTCGAGGTGCGCTCCACCATGCTGGGCGACCTGGCCGCGGCGCTCAAGGCCGTGGTGTCGCAACGTCTGTTGCGCACCGTGCACGGCAGCCGCGCACCGGCGGTGGAGGTCATGCTGAACACCAAGCTGGTGTCGGAGTTCATCGAAAAGGGCGACTTCTCCAGCGTCAAGGAAGCCATGGAAAAGTCCATGGCCGAAGGCTCGCAGACCTTCGAACAGGACATTGCCCGGCTCATCATCGAAGGTGTCGTGGACAAGAAGGAAGGGATTTCCTACGCCGACTCCCCCACCAACCTGCAGTGGCGCCTGCAAAACGACTTCAGCAAGGCCGCCAAGGCCGCCGAGCCCGAAGAGGACGTGGACGACGAACCGTCGTTCACCGAAATTACCCTTGATGTGAAGCACTGATGACCGCGACGCTGCGTCTGGCCGAACAGCTGATTTCCTGCCAGTCCGTCACGCCCGACGACGGCGGCTGCCAGCCGGTGATTGCGGCGCGCCTGGCGCCACTGGGGTTCGACAGTGAAACCATCGTGAGCGGCCCAGCCGACTTCCGCGTGACCAACCTGTGGGCCAAGCGCACGTCCACCCGGCCCGGCGCCAGAACCATCGCTTTCGCCGGCCATACCGACGTGGTGCCTACCGGCCCGCTGGACCAATGGAGCACCGACCCGTTCACGCCCACCCACCGGGACGGCAAGCTGTACGGGCGCGGCGCGGCCGACATGAAGACATCCATCGCCGCCTTCGTCGTGGCGACCGAGGAATTCCTGGCGGCCACGCCCGATCCCGCCATCTCCATCGCCCTGCTGCTGACCAGCGACGAGGAAGGCCCGGCCAAGGACGGCACGGTGGTCGTCTGCGACGCGCTCAAGGCCCGCGGCCAGGCGCCCGACTGGTGCATCGTGGGCGAGCCCACGTCTGTGGAGCGCACCGGTGACATGATCAAGAACGGCCGCCGCGGCACCATGAGCGGCAAGCTCACCGTCAAGGGCATCCAGGGCCACATTGCCTACCCGCAACTGGCCCGCAACCCCATTCACCAGGTGGCCCCGGCGCTGGCTGAACTGGTGGCCACCGAATGGGACCGGGGCAACGACTTCTTTCCGCCCACGAACTGGCAGGTCAGCAACATCCACGGCGGCACGGGCGCGAGCAACATCATCCCCGGCGCGGTGGTGATTGACTTCAACTTCCGCTTCTGCACCGAGTCCACGCCCGAGGGCCTGCAGCAGCGCGTGAAAGCCGTGCTGGACGCCCACGGGCTGGACTACGACCTGACCTGGACGGTCGGTGGCCTGCCTTTCCTGACCACACCAGGCGGACTGGTGGACGCGGTGCGCTCGGCCATCCGCATAGAAACGGGCATCGACACCGAGCTGTCCACCACGGGCGGCACCAGCGACGGCCGCTTCATCGCGCAGATCTGCCCGCAGGTGATCGAGTTCGGCCCGACCAACGCCATGATCCACAAGATCGACGAATACCTGCCGGTCGCCGACATCGAGCCGCTGAAGAACATCTACCGGCGCACGCTCGAAAACCTGAACGCCGCCGCGCAGTGAACGTCATTTCACTGATCGAATCCGCCGCGCAGCAGCTTCAGGATGCGGGCGTCGCCTTCGGCCACGGCACCACCAATGCCTTTGACGAAGCCGCCTGGCTCGTGCTGTGGAAGCTCGGCCTGCCGCTGGACGACCTGGACGGCGTGGCGCAGCAACCCGTGACCGCGGCGCAGGCGCAGGCCGTGGCCGACCTGATCGCCGAGCGCATCCACAGCCGCAAGCCCGCCGCCTACCTCACCCGCGAGGCCTGGCTGCAGGGCGTGCCCTTTTACGTGGACGAGCGGGCCATCGTGCCGCGCTCCTTCATTGCCGAACTGCTGGCCGACGGCACCGTCGACCCCTGGCTGGGCGATGCAACCCGGCGCGTGCTGGACCTGTGCACCGGCAACGGCAGCCTGGCCGTGCTGGCCGCCATGGCCTGGCCCGAAGTGCAGGTGGATGGCGCCGACATTTCGCCGGACGCGCTGGCCGTGGCCCGCATCAACGTGGACCGGCACGGCTTGCAGGACCGCGTGACGCTGCTGGCGTCCGACGGGCTGGCCGGCGTGCGCGGCCCCTACGACCTGATCCTGTGCAACCCGCCCTACGTCAACGCGGCCAGCATGGCCGCCCTGCCCGCCGAATACCGGGCCGAACCCGGCCTGGCACTGGCGGGCGGCACGGACGGCATGGACTTCATCCGCACGCTGCTGCAGGGCGCGCCCGAACGCATGTCACCCCACGCCGTGCTGGTGCTGGAAATCGGCAACGAACGCGCCCATTTCGAAGCGGCTTTCCCCCGCCTGGAGCCTGTCTGGCTGGACACCAGCGCCGGCGACGACCAGGTGCTGCTGCTGACCCGCGACGCACTGGCCGGGCGCTGAGCGCCGCTCGCGGATAATCGGGGGCTACCCGCGCCGCGCCGGCGCCACGACCTCCCCGATCTCCCATGAGCACCAACGCCCCGACGACGCCGCTGACCTATGACCAGGCCGGCGTCAACTACGACCTGATCGACCCGCTGAAAATCGCCGCCCAGCGCGCCGCGGCCGCCACGGGCGCCCACATGGCAGGCCACGGCTTCAGAGAAGTGGCCGCATCGCGGGGCGAATCGGCCTACGTGCTGGACGTGGGCGCCATGTACCTGGCCTCCATCGTCGAATGCCTGGGCACCAAGACGCTGGTGGCCGACGACATGGCCCGCCTGACTGGCAAAAGCTGGTACGACGGCATCGCGCAGGACACCATCGCCATGGCCGTCAACGACCTGATCACCGTGGGCGCGACGCCGCTGGTCGTGCAGGCCTACTGGGCCGCCGGCGGCTCCGACTGGTTCAACGACGCGGCGCGCTCGCAGGCGCTGGTGGCCGGCTGGAAGAAAGCCTGCGACGTTTGCAAAGTGTCATGGGGCGGCGGCGAAACCCCGGCGCTGGCCGGCATCGTGGCCGACGGCCGCGTGGACCTGGCGGCATCCTGCACCGGCATCGTCAGCCCCAAGTCGCGCCTGACGCTGGGCGACAAGCTGGGTGCAGGCGATGCCATCGTGTTCCTGGCGGCCAGCGGCATCCATGCCAACGGCCTGTCGCTCGCGCGCAAGCTGGCCGAGCGGCTGCCCCAGGGCTACCTGACCGACATTGGCCAGGACGGAGTTCGCCAGACCTATGGCGAGGCCCTGCTGGCCCCCACCGCGCTGTACTCGCCCGTGACCGAGGCGCTGGCCGCCGCCGGCATCGTGCCGCACTACAGCGCCAATGTGACCGGCCACGGCTGGCGCAAGCTCATGCGCCACCCCAAGGCCCTGACCTACCGCATCACGGCCGTGCCCGACAAGACGCCGGTGCTGGCGTTCATGCAGCGCGAATGCCAGCTGGATGACCACGAGGCCTATGGCACGCTGAACATGGGCGCGGGCTTTGCGCTGTACCTGGCAGCGTCCGATGCCGACCGCGCCGTCGAGATCGCGCGCAGCGTGGGTGTTGAAGCCATGGTCGCTGGCCGTGTCGAAGACGGCCCGAAGCAGGTCGTGATTGAACCGGTCAACGTCACCTTCGGCGGTGACGAACTGAAACTCCGCTAGATTTTGATTACCTTAAAAAACGTGACCCTTCGCCGCAGCGCGAAGGTGCTGCTGGACGACGTCTCCGTCACCCTGAACCCCGGCGAAAAGGTCGGCCTGGTCGGCCGCAACGGCGCCGGCAAGTCGACCCTGTTCGGCCTGCTCAATGGAACGCTGCACGAAGACTCGGGCGACTTTGCCGTGCCCAGGCAATGGCGCATGGCCCAGGTCGCGCAGAACATGCCCGAGACTGATGAATCGGCCACCGATTTCGTGCTGGGCGGCGACACGCGCCTCATGGAACTGAAAGAGGCGCTGACTCGCGCCGAAGCGTCCGGCGACGGCATGGAGATCGCCCACGCCTACACCGACCTGGCCGATGCGGGCGAGCACGACGCCGTTCCCCGCGCCCAGGCGCTGATCCTGGGCCTGGGTTTCAAGGTCCATGAGCTGGACGGCCCCGTCAACAGCTTCTCGGGCGGCTGGCGCATGCGCCTGCAGCTGGCGCGTGCGCTGATGTGCCCCAGCGACCTGCTGTTGCTGGACGAGCCCACCAACCACCTGGACCTGGATGCCCTGGTCTGGCTGGAAGCCTGGCTCAAGCGCTACGCAGGCACGCTGATCGTGATCAGCCACGACCGCGAATTCCTGGACGCCGTGACCGGCGTCACGCTGCACATCGAGCACCAGAAGCTCAACCGCTACGGCGGTAACTACAGCGCGTTCGAGACCCAGCGCGCGCAGCAGCTCGAACTGCAGCAGGCCAGCTACGCCAAACAGCAGGACAAGATCGCCCACCTGCAGAAGTTCATCGACCGCTTCAAGGCCAAGGCCAGCAAGGCCAAGCAGGCCCAGAGCCGCGTGAAGGCACTGGAGCGCATGGAAAAGATCGCGCCCATCCTGGCCGACGCCGAATTCAGCTTCGAGTTCAAGGAGCCGGCCAACCTGCCCAACCCGATGCTCGCGATTGCCGAGGGCAGCTTCGGCTACCAGGTCGACGAAGGCCAGAAAGTCATCGTGCGCGGCGTCAACCGCTCGGTGCTGGCGGGCCAGCGCATCGGCATCCTGGGCGCCAACGGCCAGGGCAAGTCCACGCTGGTCAAGACCATCGCGCGCGACATCCCGCTGATCTCGGGCACCGTGACGGAAGGCAAGGGGCTGAACATTGGCTACTTCGCCCAGCAGGAGCTGGACGTGCTGAGCCCGGACAGCAACCCGCTGGAGCACATGATCCGGCTGGCGCGCGACGTGGGCCCGCAGGGCCGCGAGCAGGAACTGCGCAACTTCCTGGGCACGTTCAACTTCACCGGCGACATGGTCAAGCAGGCCGTGGGCACCATGAGCGGCGGCGAAAAGGCCCGGCTGGTGCTGGCCATGATGGTCTGGCAACGCCCCAACCTGCTGCTGCTGGACGAGCCCACCAACCACCTGGACCTGGCCACGCGCGAGGCCCTGTCGGTCGCGCTCAACGAGTTCGAAGGCACCGTCATGCTGGTCAGCCACGACCGCGCGCTGCTGCGTGCCGTGTGCGACGAGTTCTGGCTCGTGGGCCGCGGCGGCGTCGCGCCGTTCGACGGCGACCTGGACGACTATCAGCGCTACCTGCTGGACGAGGCCAAGCGCCTGCGTGAAGCCGCCAAAGAAGCCTCCCAGCCCGCCGCCGCGCCCGTGGTGGCCGCGCCGCCGCCACAAGCTCCGCGCGAGGCCCAGCGCAAGCTGGACGCGCAGCAGCGCCAGCAGCTGGCGACCCAGCTCAAACCGCTCAAGCGCGAGCTGGAGCAGACCGACAAGCGCATGGCGACCCTCGGCAGCGAAAAGGCTGCACTGGAGGAACGCATGGCGCAGCCCATGGCGCCAGCCGACATTGCCGACGCGGGCCGGCGCCTGAAGGCCGTGACCGACGAGCTGGCCACGCTCGAAGAACGGTGGCTGGAGCTGTCGGACCAGATCGAGGCCGCGTCGGCCTGAGCGTTCCCGGCGGAAGAATGCCGCCTCTAAAACGTCGCCCCACGGACGGCGCGGGCGGCGCTACAGTGGCCCGATGCCTACCGCCCTGCAAATGGCCGCCGGCAACCCCGCCCTGCTGGCGGCGGTGCGCCGAAGCCGCAAGATCCTGAACCGCCGCGCGCTGGTGGCCGCAGCCGCCAGTGCCGTGCCCATCCCCGGCCTGGACTGGGCCGTGGACGCCGCGCTGCTGTCCCGGTTGGTGCCTGAGATCAACACCGAATTCGGCCTGACCCCCGAACAGCTGGACCGGCTGACGCCCAACAAGCGCGAGCAGATCCAGAAGGCCACGGCCATGGTGGGCTCGGTGCTGATCGGCAAATTCATCACGCGGGACCTGGTCATCAAGGCAGCCCAGACCATCGGCGTGCGGCTGACGGCCAAGCAGGCCGCCAAATACGTGCCGCTGGCCGGACAGGCTGTGTCGGCGCTGATGGGCTACGCCGCCATCCGCTACCTGGGCGAAGAGCACCTGAAGGACTGCGTGCAGGTGGCCAAGGTCGCGGGGTTGCTGCCGCCGCCGCCGTGACGGTGCGCTTCTGCTTCTGGCCGGCACGGTGCCCAGACCATCGTCTGGGTCCGCCCAACTCGTCCTGAATTTAATTCTTTTGAAATAATTTTTCGCAACCATCGCACGGTTTCATCCATGGAGGATCCGTGCCTTTGGCAAGTTTTTACGATCTGGCAGCCGAATTTTGCGCTGCCACAGGCAGCGCCGCACCCGAACTGACCCCGGATCCGGGTGGCGTCGTTTCTTTCAACGTGCGCCTGAGGGATGTGGAGGTTTTCGTCTCGCACCTGCCGGCCGAGCACCCCGATCATGCGTTTGTTCTGGTCATGTTTGGCCAGGTGCCTCACGAGCGTCAATGGGCGGCATGGCGTGAACTGCTGCGCGCCAACCTGCTCATGCTCGGCGCCCACGCGCCATCGTTCAGCCTTCACCCGCTGGACGACCAGGTCATCCTGCAGTACGCCTACCCTCTTTCACACGCCAGCGGCGAAGGATTGCTGGCCGGGACCAACACGCTGGTGGACGAGGCACTGGCCTGGCGCGACAAGCACCGCCTGGAGGCTTCGCCGTGATAAATCACCTGACCCGAAATCCCAGCTTTCCCTCGATACTGGATCAGAAGTACAGCTCCGTGACCGAGACGGCAACGCCGCCCAACAGCCCCTGCAATTCACCCCAGCCCATGCAGGTATCCAGCAGCGAATCACCGCTGTCCACGCGCAGTACAAGCAGCACCGCATGGACATCCCTGAAGGACCTTTCAAAAGTCATGGCCTCCCGGGGACTGTCGCAAATGGGGTCCAGTCTCGTCGGATCCACTCTGGGGCTCGGCGCCAAAACCTTGATCGTGTACGCAGCAGTCTCGAACCCGGCTCTCACAGCGACGGTCGTGTGCGCAGGGCTGGGCTTCATCGCCGCGGCGGGGCTTGTGGCCGGCTACAACGCAGCCGGGCTTGCCCGGCTGCGCGACGACATCCACGGTGGTGAAATGACGCGCAGCCTGCAGAACCTGAACGAGGGGAAGGTCTACGACCTGCTGTATTGCGCACTGGAGTTGGCGCCGGGGGCCCTGCCGGTGGGCAAGATCATCA